>JBKQPJ010000001.1:0-29969 GCA_052326305.1 Thermoplasmata archaeon
GTCGGAGCGCTCCGACGGCCGGTCTCACGATTCGATAGGCGAAGGGCGAACGCCCGGTACGACCCGGCCCCCGTGGGGGACCGAGACGGACCCCGAGGCGAGCCCCTGAGCCTGTCGGGTGAAGCAAGCACGAGGTGGGGGAAACATGTGTCCGGCAGCGATATTGGGGGACCGAGCCTGCGGCAAGACGACGTTCCTGGGACTGCTCTACGCGGCCCAGGTGAAGTACGGCACACGGGTTCTGGACTCGTTCCGGTTCCACGCGCCGCTGCAGTCGTTGCGACTGATGAGCCAGGTCTACGAGGGAATGAAGGACGCCCGGTTCCCGGGCGCGACCCTCAAGGACGAGATGACCGAGATCGGCTTCGTCTTCGGCTACAGAAAGCCGCTGTCGGGACGCCTGCCGAACGCGCTCAAGGAGAAGAACTGGGTCAATCCGTTCGCGAAGCTCCAGTTCGCCGCGTACGACGTTTCGGGCGAGGACGTCCAGGAGTTCATCGAGACGGGCGTCGCCGCGAGCCCGATCATCCAGCAGCTGCTGAAGAGCCACGTCGTCGTGATCCTCGTTGACTGCAGCAAGATGACCACCGAGATCGACTCCCCGGTCTTCCGCCAGATGCTGAAGTATGACAGCGAGGTCGCGTCCCTCCTCGTGTCGCTGCAGACGTACAAGAAGCAGGAGTTCAGCCGGATGAAGACCCAGGGCCTGAGCGTGGGCAACCCGGTGATCTACCCGGCGATCGTCCTGTCGAAGTTCGACTCGGTCCGCGACGAGGTGCTCGTGAAGCTCGGGCTCCACCGCGGCGTGCCCCCGGGCGACCAGAAGCGCAAGCGCAAGGAGTACGCCGAGGCGCTGCTCCGTGTCTTCATGCCGCAGACGCTCTCCCAGATCCGCGGCGGCAAGGTCGCGGGCGTCAACTTCGACCAGACCGCGTACTTCTTCAGCTGGGTGCGGACCGAGACCGCCGAGGCCGGCATGCAACCGGTCGGCGCTCCCCGCATCGTCCGAAAGGGGTTCTCGGCCGACGGCGGTGCCGACCCGGACTTCTCCTACGAGGATTACGTCGCGTTCATCGAGCACTTCCGCGATGTCGCGAACAGGGTCCCCGACGAGATCGTCGAACAGGCGACCCTCCAGACCCCCCCGGCGGTCGCCACGGCGTGAGCCGCCGGGCGCGGGGAGCACGAAGGGAAGGAGGACGCTCACGATGGACGAGGAGAAGACGGTCTCGCTCGAGCACTGGATCTACGGGGCGAGCCCGGAGCGGGGGTACGGCACCAAGGCGGAGTCCTCCGGGCTGAACGGCCCGCTCTACATGCGCTATCTCGAGAACCATTTCACCCCCGTGCGGGTCGAGAAGACGGCGAGCGGGTCGACGGTGATCGACGCCCGGATGATCCATCCGGCGCCCGCCAACGACGAGGTCCTCCTCTCGATCCTCGGCCGCGGGGTCGCCGACGAGTACAACCGGCCGACGATCGCGAACCACACGGTCGTGCTGCCCGCGGCGCCGATCCGCTCCGGACGCCTCACCTTCGCGGACGCGGAGGTGGCGGTGCTCGACTTCGACCACCACTTCCCGAAGGCGAGCGGCAGGATCGACCCGATCTCGGTGCCGCTGCGCCGTCCGGGGGAGGTGGCGGAGCCGCTCGGCATCGGCCTGCGGCGGCTGATCACGAAGCCGGCGGTCGACACGCTCGCGAGCCGGCTGCTCGCGGACGGCCAGGCACGCACGCTGATCCTCTGCCGGGGCAGCACGCACCAGTACCGCAACGAGCTCCTGTACAAGCTCGTGGAGCTGTTCCACGCGGGCAGCGAGATCCCGATGTTCGCGGCGATCAGCGATGCCCCCACCCTCAGCGCGATGAACCACTTCCGTCTCGCGATCTCCACGCGCGGCGTCCGAGCGGACGGCACCTGGACGCTGCTCGACGCGAGCATCGACCGCGTCGCGCTTCCCCCGGTCCGGGGAAGGACTCCCGTGTACACACGGATCGCGGAGGCGTTCGTCTAGGCCGCCGCCGTCCCGACGGGATCCGCGCCGGGTCCCGTCCCCGGACGTGCGGCAGGAAACGGTGGATCGTGAGCTCCGCGCTGGTCGTGGGCAACCCCGGCTCCGGCCTCTCGACGTTCCTCGGCCTACTGTACACGGCCGAGGTCCGTCTCGGAGGCGAGAAGGCGGACGAGTTCCGGTTCCATGCCGACCGCGAATCGATCCGCCGCCTCGAAGGGATCTACGGGGAGCTCGGCGACGGACGGTTCCCCGAGAGCGAGGTCGACTGGGGCCGCTCCCCCCTCACGTTCCTGATCGGCTTCAAGCGGACCGGCCTGCGCCGCGTGCTCCCGCGCGGCGCGACCCCCGAGGTCGACTTCCGACCGTTCCGGGTGGAGATCGGCGGTCTGTCGACCGAGGAGGTCGCCGAGCTGGGCGACCAGGACGCCGTGCTCGACGGATCGACGCGCCGTCTTCTGCGCAGCCGGATCGTCCTCCCGATCATCGATGCCTCCACCATACCGGACGACCTCGGCGAGCCGGCCGACGGACCTTTCCCCGAGGACCTGCGGCTCGCCCGGGCGCTCGACCTGCTCCTCCGCTTCCTCTCCGCGGAACGCGACCGCCACGACCGAAAGCTGTTCCCCCTCTTCGTGCTGACCAAATGCGACCGATTCTCGGCCGCGGCCGCCCGCCGGCTGGACGCGCCCTCAGGCCCGCCCGCGTCGTGGGATCCCGAGGCCCGCAGCGCGTTCGGGACACGACTGCTCGCGGAGCAGCTTCCCGAGACCCTGCGCACCTTGGGAGGGGCCCGCGCCCGTCGGGTCGACGCCGCCGACCCGGTGTGGTTCTACAGCGAGGTCGGCACCGAGGAACGGGAAGGCATCCGCATCCGCCGGCGGTGGAGGGCGCCCGCCGGAGGTTGGGAACCGGAGTACCCGTTCGAGGAGTACCGCGCGCTGCTCGACCGGCTCGGGGAGATCGCCTACCGACTCCCGCAGGAGATCGCGGCCTAGGTACGGGCCCCGCCCCGACCGGCCGTCCGCTCGGCCCGGTACGCGAGCGCGCTCCCCGGGGCTCCTTCCCGGCGGACCGTCCATCCCGCCAGCGACCAGGCCCCCTCGACGGGAGGCCCGGAGGAACCTTCCTGGGCCCACTCGGCGAGCTCCGCCTCCAGGTACTCGTGGTCGGTCGACACCTCGGGGACGAGACGCCCCTTCTGGAGCAGCGCCACGAGGAGCGGGAGCCCGCTCGGGCGGCCCCGCCACTTCGCGGCGAGGAGCGCCTTGCGGAACTCGGCGTGTTCGAGGATGAGCTCCTTGAGGGCCGGGAAGGCGGCCCTCGACCGGAAGTCCTTCGGCGGGGGGTCGAGGCGGCGACGCTCGCGCCGGCGCTCCTCGACGACGCGGAGCCAGGTCCGCGGACCGACGGGATCGGATTCCCATATCGTCGCGGCGTCGATCTCGCCCTCCGGATCGGAGGCGCCGGGAGCGGCTCCGCCCGCGGCCCCGGCGACCTCGACCCCGTCGGCCGAGAGGTTGAGCCGCACCGGGTTCCGTCGGCTGGGTCGACCGGGGGCGAGGCTGTAGGCGAGGGCCGCCCCGGCCGCGCCCGGCGTGGGGGGACGGATCACGAGCTCCTCGCAGTCGGGATACCGGTTCGGATGGAGGAGAACGAACGGTCCGCTCTCCGGGGAGCTGAAGAGAAGACCGAGGGAGTCGTTGACGGTCGTGACCTGCCGACGAACCGCGAGCTCGCTGAGCCGGACGAGCGGAAGCGGCACTTCGGGATCGCGAGCGCGCGTCCCCAGGTCGTCGAGGAGGGCCTGGGCGACCTCGGCCTGGATCTGCTGCGAAGGGGTCCGGGAGATTGTCTGCTCGGCCCGCCGATCGCGCAGGAATCCCCGGCGGATCTTCCCGGGGAGCCGACCCGCGTCGGTCGCCTCTTCCCGGACCGACCAGAGACGTCGGTTCAACCACGGGTGGAGCCTTCCGCCGCTCACGCGGGAGTCCGCGAAGATCCCCGCCCAGCGGAGCGCCATTCGACCGGACCACGCGGGGTCCCCCGCGCTCTGGCGATACCAGGCGAGCACCTGCTCCCGCAGGAACGCCCCGGCACTGAGCGGGTCATCGACCTCCTGCTTCACCCGGGCCAGGAGCGCCCGCACCCGTCGGGAGACCTCGCCGAGCAGCTGCGGGTCGTCAGCGACCTCTCCGACGAGCCCCGACAGCGGAACGACGTTGAGCGCCGGGAGGTCGAACCCCTCGGCGGGATCGACCGCGAGGAACTCGCGGACCGCGTCCGAGCGGATCGGGGCTCCGATCGGCTTCGACACGAGCCGGTCCGTTCCCTCGGGCGGGACCGGGCGCGGCGTCTCCCGTCGGCCGGCGACCATCGGCCGCGCCGCGTCGGGTTGAGGCCGGCCCGACTCGAAGGCGCGGAGCCGCACCAGCTCGGCCCGTCGCCGCTCCCGCTCCCCGTCGATCCGACGTCGTTCCGCCGCCTGCCGGCGTTCGCGGTCCCGTTGGATGTCGTCCGCGTCCGTATCGGCGACCATGAGGCGACGGGCTCGAGACCGTCATGCGAAAATGTGGGCGCTCGGGCATTAACCGTTTCGTCGTCGCGCCCGGCCCCACCGGCGTGCGGTTCGAGCGCGCGCGGACGAGGTGCACGGGATCCCGGGGCGTTCGCCGCCCCCGGAGGGCGGCCGCAGAGAATATCCCCGAGCGCGCCTCGGTCCGGCGGCCATGGCCGGGGCGAGGCAGCACTTCCGGATCCAGGAGATCGCCCCCGGGGTCCACGCGGCCGTGGCGACCGCCGAGGGCTTCGGTCTCTGCAATGCCGGGATCGTCGATCTCGGCGGCGTCAGCCTCGTGTTCGATGCGATGCTCACCCCCCAGGCGGGCGAGGCGCTCGGGATCGCGGCCCGACGCTTGACGGGAAGGCCGGTCGATTACCTCGTGAACAGCCACTACCACGGCGATCACGTCCGCGGGAACGGCGCGGTCGCGTCCCGGCACATCGTCTCCACCCACAAGGTCCGGGAGCTCGTCCTCGAGCGCGCGGCCGGCGCGCTCGAGAGCGACCGGGCGGAGGCGGCCGGGGAGCTCGAGGGCCTCCGGTCCGGCCGGATCCCCGCGACGCCCGCGGATCTCGCGGTCTACGAGGGCTGGTACGAAGGGATCCTCGCCACGCCGGCCGGCTGGGCGGTGGTGCCCCCCGACCTTACGATCTCGGAGGAGTTCGTGATCCACGGCTCCCGCCGGGAGGCCCGCGTGCTCTCCTTTGGGGGCGGGCACTCGCCGAGCGACGTGCTGGTGCACCTGCCGGCCGAGGGGATCGTGTTCCTCGGCGACCTCCTGTCGGTCGGATTCCATCCCTGCCTCTGGGACGGGGACCCCGAGGCGCTCGTCCGCATCCTTGGCCGGGTCCGCGCCCTGCACGCCGATCAGGCCGTTCCCGGGCACGGCCCGCTCGGGGGCCCTCGGGAGCTAGGGCTCATGGAGGGATACGTCGGCTGCCTCCAGCGGCTGGCCCGCGAGGCCCGGGCGGAAGGTTCCTCGGAGGCCGAGATCTCCCAGACCCCGCCGCCCGCCCCGTACGACGCGTGGAAGTTCGCCCCGTTCTTCCACCAGAACCTGGCGTTCGTGGCCGCCCGTTCGGCTCGCACGACGCCGGGATGAGCTATCCCCGTGCCAGCGAATGGCTCGCCACGGATTGTCTAGCCGCAGAGTAAAGAAGACCCCGGGACTGAGCGGTTTTTCCGAGGAAGAAATCGATGGCGGTTTTCAACGAGACGGACACGCTGTTCATGCTCGTCGCGACCGCGCTCGTGATGTTCATGACCCCGGGACTCGCGTTCTTCTACGCGGGCCTCGTCGGCCGGAAGAACTCGATCTCCGTCATGATGCAGAGCTTCGCGGCCCTCGGGGTGACCACGCTCCTGTGGGTCTCCGTCGGGTACTCCCTCTGCTTCAGCGGGGATTTCCACGGGATCATCGGCACCCTCCACGAGGCGTTCCTCCTGAACGTCTCCTCGGGGACGGCGTCCCCGGTGGCCTCCGGGATCCCGCTCTACGTCTTCTTCGCCTACGAGATGATGGTGGTGATCATCACGCCCCCCCTGATCACCGGGGCGTTCACGAACCGGGTCAAGTTCGGGGCGTACCTCGTCTTCCTGGTCGGCTGGCAGCTGTTCATCTACTACCCGCTCGCGCACATGGTGTGGGGCGGGGGCCTCCTCGAGCGGTGGGGCGTGCTGGATTTCGGGGGCGGGATCGTCGTCCACGCCATCGCCGGGATGAGCGCCCTGGCGTGCGTGCTCTACCTCGGGAGCCGGTACGTCCGCGACAAGCCCCAGAACCTGTACATGGCCGGGATCGGGATGGCGATCCTGTGGTTCGGGTGGTTCGGATTCACCGCCGGGAACGCCTTCGCGGTGAACAGCGTCGCCGTCGTGGCGTTCGTGAACACGGCCATCGCGGGAGGGATCGCCAGCTTCGTCTGGATGATGATGGACTGGGCCCTCGAAGGCAAGCCGAAGTTCCTCGGGTTCCTGACCGGGGGCCTCGCCGGCCTCGTCGTGATCACGCCGGCCGCGGGATACGTCTCGCCCGCCGCCGCGATGGTCTGTGGGCTGGCGGCCGGGGTCGTCTGCTACCTCGCGATCGCGTTCAAGAACCGTCGCCACTGGGACGATGCCCTCGACGTCTGGGGGGTGCACGGGGTCGGGGGGATCCTGGGCATCGCTCTCCTCGGCGTGTTCGGCTCGGTGGAGGTCAACTCCTTGGGGCACAACGGTCTGATCTTCGGGGGGTCCGCGTTCTTCGGGAAGGAGCTCGCCGCCGTCGCCTTTGCGGCGGCCTACGCGTTCGTCGTGACCTACCTGATCCTGTTCGTGATCGATCGGATCATGGACGTTCGCGTTCCGAAGGAGGTCGAGCTCAGCGGGCTGGACTGGGAGCTCCACGGGGAGGTTGTCTACGGCGAGTAGGGTCGAGGGACGTCACCGAAGCAGGCCCCCGATGCTCCCGTCGACCGCCCCTCCGGGCGCCCGACCGGTGGGAGACACGTCGGCCCTCTCTCGAACGAGATAGACCCCCCCTCGGTCGGCGTCCGGCATCGGTCCCATCCCCCGGAGGCACGACGGCCCGGGAGGAGACGAAGGACCGCGCCGGGGGTTCGCCCCGGAGCTCCTCACTCCGAGGCGGGGTAGTACGCTTCCTCTCCGAAGTGGACCTCGTCGAGGCCCGCCTTCTCCTCCTCGGCGCTCGCGCGCAGCGGGGAGAAGTAGTTGATCACGTGCAGGATGATGTACGTCCCGACGAAGGCGAAGCTGGCCACGACGGCGACGGCGAACATCTGGACCAGCGCGAAGTGGGGGTTCCCGTAGACCAGGCCGTTCTGGCTGTGGCCCAGGGCGTTGACGGCGGTCGAGGCGAAGAGCCCGGTCGCGACCGTCCCCCACATCCCGCCGACGCCGTGGCAGGCGAACACATCGAGGGAGTCGTCCAGCTTCGTCCGGGCCCTCCAGGTGACGACAAAGTTGCAGCCGACGCCGGCCACGACCCCGATCACCATGGCGAACGCGGGCCCGACGAACCCCGAGGCCGGCGTCACGGCGGCCAGACCGCAGACGAATCCGACGCACATCCCCACGGCGGAGGGCTTCCCCTTGCGGAACCAGTCGACCAGCATCCAGCTCACGCCGGCCGCGGCCGCCGCGAGGTTCGTGACGACCAGCGCGTTCACCGCGATGTCATCGGCCGAAAGGGCGCTGCCCGCGTTGAACCCGAACCAGCCGAACCAGAGGATGGCCGTTCCGAGGATCACGTAGGGCACGTTGTTCGGACGACTCTCCTTGCCGAAGTCCACGCCCCGGCCAATGACGAGCGCCGCGGCCAGCGCGCTGACCCCCGCGGTGGTATGGACCACCATGCCCCCCGCGAAATCCTCGACCCCCATCGCGTTCAGCCAGCCGCCGCCCCCCCAGATCCAGTGGGCGACCGGGAAATAGATGAACGTCACCCACGCGAGGATGAAGATGAGGAGCGGCTTGAAGCGGATCCGTCCGGCGAACGCCCCGATGATCAGGGCCGGCGTGATCGCCGCGAACTTCAGCTGGAACGCGAAGAAGAGGAGGGCGGGGATCGTGGACGAGTACGTCGGGTCCGCGGCCGCCCCCACCCCGTTGAGGCCGAAGAACTGGAAGTTCCCGACGAACCCCCAGAGCACGGACGGACCGAACGCCAGCGTGTAGCCCCAGAGGGCCCACGCCAAGCTCACGACGGCGAAGATGGCCATGCACTGGACGATCGTCGAGACGAGGTTCTTCCGCCGGACCAGCCCGCCGTAGAAGAACCCCAGCCCCGGGGTCATGATCATCACGAGCGCCGTGGCCGTGATGACCCAGGCAATGTCTCCCGGATTGCACAGTGCACCAGTCTCGGGGATGCAGACTACCACAACCCACCTATCCCCTGCCAAGGGGATGTTCGGTCGTGGGAAGGGAGGTTATGACGGTTCCTCGTGGGGGGCCCCGACATCGCCCCGGGCCCCGTCGGCGCCCCGATCGTCGCCCGCTCCGGGCCGGGAGCGGCGGAGCTCTTGCCGCGTCCGGTCCGCACCGATCGCTCCCGTCACGGCCTCGGTCGGCCTCGGCGGTGTTCAAACCGATGGGGGGGTGGCCCGAGACTCGTCGGTGGCCACGGTCCCCCGCGACCCGTCCCCCGCGTTCCGCGGGAGCGCCGGTCTAGGGTTTCGCCGTGATCTTCTGGCAGGCCGAGCAGACGTGTAGCTGGACCTCGACCGTGCTCTTCGACGCCCCCGGAAGGCGGCGGAGGGGTTCCCGATCGCTCGAGGGATTCGCCCGCCAGGCGAACGGATCCCCGTCGACGGACCACTCGACGGGAAAGGAATGGGTCACGACCTCGAGGGAGAGCGGGGAATGGCCACTGGCGGCGAACCCTCCCCGGATCCGGTTCAATCCCTCCTCCATCTTGAGGGCGATCCCATGCTGCTCGGCGAGCAGCCGGTCGACCAGCGCACCGATCGTCCCCGCGTCGTCCGGCTTCATCTCGATCGCGTTCGCGATCTCCATGAGCGTCTCGATCCACGGCATCAACTTCTTGTACGCCATCGGATCGCCGAAGACCTGCCGGGCGCTGATGCGGAAGTGCGGGTCGCCGCTCTCCTCGTCCTTCAACCGTTGCAGGAACGTGATCCTCCGCCGCTGTTCGTCCAGCTGGCCCCGGGCGTTACTGAAGTACGAAAGGTACACCCGCGTCCGGATCTCCTCGTTGAGCCGGTCGAGATCCACCTGCGTCCTTCGACAGAGGTAGCACGCGTCGTCCATCTCCGTTTCTCGGGGCGGGAGTGAGCCGGGCGGAGATATTAACTCCTGAGCCGGGCGCCGCGAGGAGCCTCACCCGGCCGCCGACCGGGACGCGAGCCCCGCGCAGACGGGGCAGCGGCAGAAGGCTCCGTAATCGTAGCGACGATCCTCGTGGGTGTCGCGCGCGCTCCAGCAGAGCTCGCAGCTTCGGTCACTGGCCAGGCAATCGTGCCAGGGGATCCCGTGCTCGTTCAAGAGACGCCGGCGACGCCGGAGGAACTCCTGGCTCGACCGCTCGGCGATGACCCCGAGCAGCAGGTACGCCCCGACCAAGAGACCGAGCCAGAGGCCGGCGAGGGTGCTGAGGCCCCCGACGCCGTGGAACGCGCCGAGCGAGAAGCTCGTGAACTGCCACGCGGACCACCAGAAAACGGCGCTGAGGCCGAGCAGCGCCAACGATCGTAGCCGATCGTAGGTGGGGAGGTCGAGCAGGGTCAGCATCGGGACCGTCACGGCCTCCGTCGGAGCCGCCCCGCCCTCGGCGGGGGCCGAAGCGGGGGGCACGACCTTCGTTTGCCCGATCGCGAGGAAGTAGTCGAGCGCCGCGTCGGGGCCGATGGACCGAATGACGCCGGACGCCCGGAGGACGCCCGCCC
Source organism: Thermoplasmata archaeon (assembly GCA_052326305.1). Lineage (GTDB taxonomy): Archaea > Thermoplasmatota > Thermoplasmata > Lutacidiplasmatales > UBA184 > Lutacidiplasma. Next base: position 9,984 of record JBKQPJ010000001.1, read on the forward strand.
CGGTGAGCTCCGGGACCGCCTTGGTGCTCCCGAGGACCCGGAAGTACACCCGGGCCGGTCCCCGTCCGATCGATTCGGCGAAGAGGAGAACGCTCTCGGCGGTCAGCGCGGCGGGGGAGTTCGTCTGGCGGATCGCCCGGAAGTAATCCTCGGCGGCCCGGCCCCCGAGGGATTCGGCGAAGGCGAGAACTCTTTCGTCGGTGAGCTCGGTCACCGCCTTCGTTTCGCGGAGCGCGGTGAAGTACTCCTTGGCGGCGTCGTTGCCGACCGAGCGCGCGAAGGTGAGGAGCCGTTCGTCCGTCAGCTCCGCGACCGCCCTCGTTTCCCAGAATGCGCCGAAGTACTCCACCGCCGCGTCGCTGCCGATGGACTCGGCGAAGGCGAGGACGCGCTCGTTCGTGAGTTCCCGAGCCGCCTTCGTCTCCCGGATCGCCACGAAGTACTCCACCGTGGCCGGGCTGTCGATGGATCGGAAGAACGCCACCGACCGGAGGACCCGCTCGTTCGTGAGCTCCGGGACGGCCTTCGTACCCCAGATCGCCCAGAAGTACCACTCCGCGGTGTGGGGATCGACCGATCGGGCGAAGGCGAGGACCCGTTCGTCCGTGAGCTCCGCGACCGCCTTCGTTTCGCCCAACGCCCGGAAATAATCCCGCGCCGCCGGACCGCCGATCGCGGTGGCGAACTCGGCGATCTCGGCCAGCTTCTGGGTCAATCCTTCGACGGTCGGGAACTGCCGGCCCAGGCCCGAGAGGACCAGGCGCAACTCCTCCGGGCCGCAGCCGGCTTTCACGAGCTTCCGGACCGCCCTCTCTTCCGAGCGTCCGGGATCCCGTCGATGCTCCCCGCTCGCCAAGGATTCCCCTGCCGCCATCCGTTTACGACGACCGCCACGATAAGACTTGCCCGCCAGGAGCTCCGGGGGGCCGAAACGCCGGACCGGAAGGTCGCCGGCTCCCGAGGGGCCGTCCCGTCCGGTCGGGAACGTCCGCCCGCCGACGGCAGTTCTCCCTCGTGATCCTCCGTGGTCCGAGGGCGACCTAGGGGTGGGCCGGGCGCGAGCGTCGGGGGGTGCCCTTCCGATGGCCGCTCCGCTCCTGTCGAGCCCGACGGGCGATCGCCCGGAGCTGGGCCCGCAAGGCGGCCGGGACGCGCTCCGTCGCCACGGTGAGAGCCACGGGGGGGAGACGGGCCGCGTTCCGCCGTAGGTACGTCCGGATCCTCGCCTCGTCCCGCTTCCCGCACTCCCGCAGCCAGGTCCCCACCGCGCGCTGCACCCAGAACTCGGGGTCCTCGACGAGCACGTCGATGACCCGGAGCGGTTCGGTGAGCCTCCCGCGCCGGACGAGATGGTGGAGGGAGTACAGCGAGGCCCGGCGACGCCAGATATCGGGAGATCGCGCCCATCGGAGGATCTCGGGAAGACGGGACGGGTCCGTCGCGACCATCCGGGCGATCGGGCCCCCGGCCAGGGCGTCGCACAACCCCCAACCGGTCGCCCGGCGAACCCAGCGATCCATCAGCCTCCATGTCGAGTCGGCGAGGAGGTGCGGCTGGCGGTCGAGAAGCACGATCGCGAGGGCCCGCTCCTCGTACGTCGTTCCGCGCCAGAGCAGGGAGGCGAGCCGCTCGATATCGCGTCGTCCGGGGCTCGGGGGCCCTCGAAGGACCTCCCGGGCGATCGCCGCCAGCTCGCCGGCCCGGACTCCGAGGACCGGAAGTGGGGAACTGAGATAGGCTCGGAGGTCGAACCTCGAGGGGACCGCGGACGTCACCAACCGCTGTCGTAGCGCGCGGACCCGGCGCGAGAGAGCGGCGCGGGAGGTGGATCCGGTCATCGCGCTCCGAACGGCCCCGGTCGCCCCCGGTCTACGCGTTCGGGCGGAGCGGCGCGGGCTGAGGGAAGACGAGGCGATACGCCTCCTGGCCTTCGGGGTACTCCTTCGTCCTCGCCGTCACACGCTCGAGCCCGACCCGGGTGTCGGCGAGGGCCTCCCCCGCTCGCTCGAGCGCCCCGCCGACGTGAACGTTCGCCAGCGTCTCTCCGGCCGAGGCGGAGCTCGCCATCCGGGTGGCGCCTACGATCGGGCTCCCGACGAGGGTCAGGCTGCCCCCGACCCAAACGAGCTCGCACGGACCGGCGTCGATCCCGAGGGAGAGGCCGACGCCCGCGGGGAAGTTGCGCGAGTTCCGCCGGAGGCCTTCGACCAGCTTGGACGCCGCCCCGCGCACCTCCTGGCAGAACCCGGGCACGGTGTCGAGAAGGAACTTCGGCTGAGGATCGCCGATCCAGAAGACGATGAACCCGTCCCCCGTGAACTTGTCGAACCATCCTTCGCGGGCCTGGACCAGGCTACGGGTCGCCTCCGTGAACCCGACGATGAAGCGGGCGAACAGGTCCGGCCGCACCGACTCCTTGAGAAGGAACGTCGAGAGCCGCAGGTCCCCGACGACCACGGTCGCCTCGACCGGGGTCGATCGGTGGGAGGTCAGGTCGGAGAGCGCCTCGCGGGTCAATAGGGATCGGCCGCCGACCGGACCCTGGCCGGCGAACGCATCTTCGAGGTCGGGTCCGATCTCCCCCGACCCCCGTCCTGCCATCCTCGCCACCTATCCCGAAGTTCGTCGGTCCCGGGCCGGGTCGAGCGGCGTCCTTCCGATCGACGCCTCGTCGGGCAGGAAAAGGGCGATTCGGCGATAAGGGTGACTCACCCCCACGGAGCACGAGTCGATCTCGAGCCCCGTCCCGGGGCCTCCGCGACCCTGCGGACCGGAGACTCCGCCGCCGGCCTCTTTCGGCGGTTCCCCGGGGGAAACGAGGTACCGTGGAGCTCTGCCGCCCCGTCCGCTCGTTGAGAGCCCGGGAGGGTGGCGCCCGCGGTCAGGCCGAGGGCGTCTTCTCGACCAGGACCGAGGCGAGTCGGTCGACCGTCCAGATCGCCAGCTCGACCGTCGTCACGGAACTGACCTCCTCGCCCCGGTGGCGGGCGCGGAGCGTGCGGACGATGCGTCCGTGGAGCGGCGCGGGAACGTCCCACTGGTTCCGCGATATCCGGTCCCGGATCCGGTCGATCACGTCACGGGCCGGTTCGGTGAGCTGACAACCTCCGACCGGCTCCGTGCGGTCCGGGGGCACGCGGTCCCCGAGCCGGCGCTCGGGCAGCCCCGGCGGGCCGATCTCGAGACCGCTCGCCTTGGCGAGGGCGACGTACTCCTCGGCCGGATCCGGGGTCCACTTCTCCTGTTTGATCACCGAGAGGTACTCGACCCGCGTGACCCGGACGATCTCCCGTACGGCGAGGGGCCATTCGGCGATCAGATGGAGGAGGTGGTTGCTGGTCGCACGGTCGAACGCCTTGTCCCGGAACGGCAGGCACCGGGCATCGCCGAGGATAGCGTCCCGGAGGCCCCGGCCTCGCCCGACGGCGAGCATTCTCGCGGAGACGTCCACGGCGACGATCTCGAGCCCCTTCTCTCGCTGCAGGGGGATCGAGAAGCGCCCCGTGCCCGCCCCGACATCGAGCGTGCGGCCCCCCCGCAGATGGGAGGCGAGGTGATCGACGACCTCGCCCTGGAGCTCGGCCGGAAGCGCCCGGGTCGAGTCGTAGATCGGGGCGACCCGGTCGAAGGAGATCGGCGCGCTCAGCCGGGGGCGGCGCGGCACGGGCCCGGAATGGCGGCGGAGGCTGATAACGGGCCAGCCCGAACGGGGCGCTGGAGTGGGGAGGAGACGGGGCCGAGGACGGGGGTCGCGCCGGAGGTCACGCTCCCGGAAGGCACGAAGGCGCGTCGGCTTTCTACCGCCGTAGACTTCCCGGGGGACGAGCGTGGGAGATTGAAAGGGATCCGGGCGCGCACGAGCCCGCGACCCGCCGCACCCACCCGGGCCCGGCGGTACGCGGCCGGGAAGGCGATACGCTCGCGCGTGCCGCGGTCGAGCCACGGCGACTGGTCGGCCTCCGACGACCGACCCGACCCGATCGATGTGCTGTCGGAGCTGGATCGCCGGCGGATCCCCAGCCTCGTGCCGATCCGCTACGGCCGGATGGCGACCTCCCCGTTCGCTTTCCTGCGGGGGTCGGCCGCCGTGATGGCGCGCGACCTCTCGGCCACTCCGACCACCGGGATCCGCGTCCAGCTGGCGGGCGATGCCCACCTGAGCAACTTCGGGATCTTTGCGACCCCCGAGCGGGACCGGGTCTTCGACGTGAACGATTTCGACGAGACGCTCCCCGGACCGTGGGAGTGGGACGTCAAGCGCCTTACCACCAGCCTCGTCCTCCTCGGCCGCCAGAACCGATGCTCCCGGAGCGAGGTCCGCCGGGTCGTGCGGACGGCGGTCCGGTCGTACCGGCAGCTGATGGGCACCTTCGCGCGGATGCGCTACCTCGACACGTGGTACTCGCACCTCGACCTCGACAGCGCCCCGAGGCTGGTGCGTCGGGAGGGCCGCAAGGTGATCGGCGGGGCCGTGAAGCGGGCCCGCGCCCGCACGGGGGTTCACGCCTTCCCCCGGCTGGTCGAGGCGATCGGCAGCCGCTACCGGATCCGGGACGAGCCGCCGCTGATCGTCCACTACCCGGAGGCCGCCGAGGAGGAGGCGGCGAGGTCGTTCTACGAACGGTACGTCGCGTCGCTTCCCGACGAACGAAGGATGCTTCTCGAGCGGTACGGGCTGGTCGATGTCGCGCAGAAGGTCGTCGGCGTCGGCAGCGTAGGGACCTCCTGCTCCGTCATGCTTCTGATGGGAGACCGCGACGTCGAGGACCCGCTCATCCTCCAGCTCAAGCAAGCGTTCCCCTCCGTGCTGGAGCCGTACGCCGGAGCCAGCCCCTTCCTCAGCCCGGCCCAGCGCGTGGTCACCGGCCAGCACTTGATTCAGGAAGCGAGCGACATCCTCCTCGGCTGGGGCCGGATGCGCGGGCGGGACCTCTACGTCCGCCAGCTCCGCGACATGAAGTTCTCCTCGGAGGTCGCGCAGCTCGGCGCCGATGCCCTCCTCGGCCACGGAGAGCTGTGCGGGGCCGCGCTCGCCCGGGCCCACGCGCGGACCGGGGACCCCGCCGAGATCGCCGGGTACCTCGGCGAGCGGGACCTCTTCGACCGGGCCGTGGGGCGGTTCGCGGAGGCGTACGCGGACCAGACCGAACGCGACCACGTCGCTCTTTTGAAGGCGATCCGCCGAGGGCGCGTTCACGCCCGGCTCGACCTATAGGCGCCCCATCCGAGCGATCCGGCCCGTCATCGTCCCGCCAAGAACCACGCCCACGACGCGACCAGCACGGTCGCCCAGATCCCGATGAACGTCACCGGCAATATCTCCGTCATCGCCGAGGGATCGATCCGGTCCATCCACGAGATTCGGCGGTCGCGGGAGAACCGCTCGGCGTGGGCCCGGTACGGTCGCGAGAGGTCGAGGTCGATCGTCTCTCCGGACCTTAGGTGCACCGGGACCTGGACGGAAGGGAGCACCGGCGGGTAGGTCCCCTCGAGACGGCGGGCCGCCTCCCGCCACAGCGACTGGGCGTCGTTCGTCCGGTGGAGGAGGACCGCCCAGACGACCGAGACCAGGATCCCGAGCGCGGCAAGGAACGTCACGACCGTGACCAGCAGCGTCCGCTCGTTCAGGAGGTCCGCGAGGGACACGACGAGTCCCGTGAGAAGGACGGTCCCGATCGCGGCGAAGTACGAGGTCCGGCTCGCGGAGAGCTCCCCCTCCTCCGTCGACAGGCGCTCGAACTTGTCGTGAAGCCATCGGCGCTCCTCGGGTGTCAGGTCGGAGTGCGCCTCCGTCGGCCCGTCCGTCGGCGTCACGGTCGGGGAAGAGGGAGCGCGCGTGATAGCCCCTGCCCCTCGGCCGGGATCAGCGGATCGGGCGGGCACGGTCCGGCGCCTCGGGCGAGCCCGTCTGCTGGAAGAACGTCGGCGAGGCGCCCGGCCAGAAGTAGAGGAGCCCTTCGAGGAGGCGTCGGCGGGCGCTCCCGACGAACTCGACCCGGAGCTCGCATCGGCTCTCCTGCCGGTCCCCCTTCGGGTTGAACGGGTCCGGATACCCGCGCGCCTCGGCGGGGGGGAGCTCCGCATCGCTCGGGTGGACCCGTTCCTCGGACCACTCGATCTCGACCGTCCCGCCCGCGTCGATCCTCGGGATGTACTCCTGCCAGAGCCCCGCGATCGAGACGACGACGTCGGTCACATCGCTCGGGCTGTAGTTGTGCAGGTAGAACCCGTTCTCCGTCGGATCGGGCGGCGTCCCCCGTCCGACGCCCCGGTCGGCGAGGAGGTCCCGTCGCTGACGAACCCCGATCGGCCAGAGGAGCACCTCGCCGTCGGCGCGCGCGGGCCCCGGCTTCCGGGGTCGTTCGGCCGCGAGCGCCGCGCCGAGGAAGGCGACCCGGGCCGCGGCCTCGGGGCTGACCCGACGCCACTCGGCGTAGAGGAGCGGTTCCTGTTCGCGGATCCGCTGCTCGAGGCGGCTGACCGAGACGGCGGCTCCCTGGTCGCGGACGGCCGAGCGCACCGCGGCGCGCACGCGATCTCCGACGGAGCGCCTCATCGCCTGCCCGCCGGGACGCACGACCCGTCCAGTATAAGCCCCGAACGGGGAGCCGCCGGTCCCGTGGATATCGAGCGAGGCGAGCCACGGGTGGGACCGCGAAGCTGTCCCGATCCGGAACCGCGCGCCGGGCCGAATCGGGGGACTGGGGGGTTACTCTTGAATACCGGGTCATCGCACGATAGGACGTGATCGCCGGCTTCTGCAATCGCTGCGGTCAACCGGTCCTTCCGGGCTCGAGGTTCTGCCAGCGGTGCGGAGCCCCAACTCCGACGATCGTACCGAGCGCTCCCTTGCCGTACGCCCCCGGAACGCCGGGATCCGCCGCGGCGGGGGGAGCGCCTTTCCCGGCGTTCGGCGCTCCCTTGTCTCCGCCTCCCCCGACGAACCGCACCCCGCTCTGGATCGCGATCGCGGCGATCGTCGTGCTGGCGATCGTGATCGTCGCGCTGTTCACCATCCCGATCTCGCATCGTTTCAGCTGGCAGCTCACGTCGAGCGGCGACCTGCCGGCCGATCAGTTGATGAGCTTCCCCGCCGGCGTCGTCGTCTCGGGCTCCTGGTCGACGAACGGCGGCGGTGCCGTGAACTTCACGCTGATCGGGGCGACCGGGGTCGTCGTCTCGACGATCGCCGCATCGGGATCGTTCACGTTCACCGCGACGATCGGGTTCTACCTCTTCGAGGTGACCGCGACGACCAGCACGACCGTGCTCATCTCGGGATCGTACTCGGCGCCGATCCTCTGACGGACCGACCCCCGCCGGCCGATCGCGGTCCGCCGGTGCGTCAGGGCCGCCAGACCGGTCCCGAGTAGCCCTTCGGGATCCACGGGGGCGCGCTGCCCTCGCCGAACGGGTCCGGGCGGGGCGTGGGGGCCCGGCCGTCCTTCCGGGCCAGGTAGGCGTCGATTCCCTCGGCCGCGCGGGTGCCCGCCGCCATGGCGTGGACGACGGAACGGCCCCCGGCCGCGAAGACCCCGTCGACGGCCGTCATCGTATCCGGGCGGGAGCCCTCCGGCCATCCCTTCGTTCCGATCGTGAGCTTGAGCTCCGCAGGGAACCCGGTCAGATCGGCCTTCTCGCCGACGGCGACGATCACGGTGTCGCACTCGATCGTCTCCGTCGCTCCCTCGATCGGGCGGATCGCCCGGCGGCCGGACTCGTCCGGCGGACCGAGCTCCATCTTGTCGAAGACGATCCCGGTCACGTGGTTGGTGCCGAGGAAGCGCTGCGGGGAGAGCAGCCAGCGGAATTCGACCCCCTCGGGCTCGGTCTCTCGGATCTCCTCCTCCCCGGCCGGGGACTCGGCGCGGGTCCGCCGGTAGGCCATCGTGACCTGGGAGTTCGGAGCGAGGCGCCGGGAGGTGCGGACCGCGTCCACGGCGACGTCCCCGCCGCCGATGACGACGATCTTCTCTCCGAGCACGACCGGCCGGCCCTGGTTGACGTCGTACAGGTAGTCGAGGGCCGGCATGACCCCGGGGAGGGTCTCGCCGGGGACCCCCGGGGTCCGGGCCGCCGACGCGCCGATCGCGACAAAGACCGCGCGGTACCCCTCTGCGAGGAGGCTCTCCGGCGTGAAGTCGACCCCGGCGACCCTGCCCTCCACGAACGTGATGTCGAAGTTGCGGAACCGCTGCAGGTCGATGAGGAGCTCGTGGTTGGGCATCCGGTACCGGGGGATCGCCCCGGCCTGTCCTCCGACCGCGACCTGCTTTTCGAGGACCGTGACGGAGTACCCGCGGATCCCGAGCTCCCAGGCGGCCATGAGTCCCGCCGGACCCGCCCCGATGATCGCGACCCGCTGGTGCTTCGGGGCGCTCGGAACGTACATCTTGTGAGAATCGCCGAACTCGAGCGCCGCGCGCTTCAGGTGTCGGATGGCGATCGGCGTTCCCCGTCCCTTCATCACGCAGGCGTCCTCGCAGTAATGGTAGCAGACCTTGCAGAGGGTCGAACCGAGCGGGTTCGCGACCAGCGTCAGCCGGGCCGCGGCATCGAACTCGCCGTCGGCGATGAGGCCGATGTACCCGCGGGCGTCCTGGGTGATGGGGCACGCCTCCACGCAGAACGGCAGCGCGCACTGGAGGCACCGCTGCGCCTCGAGCACCGCCTCCTCGCGGGAGTAGGAGTGCAGCACCTCGCGAAAGTCGCCGGTGCGCTCCTCCGGCTGCTCTTCCGGCACGTGGATCCGGGCATACCGAGAGGTGGTCGACGTCATCGTTCTCCTCGGCGGACGAGGTCTCGGGTCTAGAGTAGTGCGTCCCCTCATAAGGAGTCCGGGACGGCGGGCGTTCGTGCGACGACCTGTCACGGACGGGCGCTCCGGACGGACCGCGGCGGCCCCCAGCCCACGGCCGCCGTCGGCCCCCGGTCCGCGGGCGCAACTCTTTATCCCCGGGGCCGATTCCGCCCGATGTGTCGGCGTCCGCAAAGGAAGAGCTGAAGGGGATCGTCGCCGGGTTCGCTGCCGCCCCCCTCTTCGCCGGGCTCTCCGAGCGTCAGATCAAGCGGATCGCTCGTTTTGCGAAGGTGCGCGACATCCCCCCCGAGACGTTCGTGGTGAAGCATGGCGAGAAGGGGATCGGATTCTACCTGATCCTGGAGGGCCAGGTGCAGGTACGACGCTCGGGCAAGACGCTCGCTCGCCTCGGGCCCGGGGACTTCTTCGGCGAGCTCGCGCTGTTCGACGACCGGACCCGGTCGGCCGACGTCGTGACGCTCGGACCCACCCGCGTGGTCGTCCTCTCCCGCTGGGAGTTCTGGGGATTCGCCTCGGAGAACCCGTCGGTCCTCCGCACGATCCTCCAGGAGATGTCCCGACGGCTCCAGGAGACGGCGCCGTCGCCGTCGCAGTGAATCGACCCGCGGCGGGTCCCGGCGGCCTACTTTACGACGGTCGCGAACGTGTACTTCGCGGCCTCGGTGTGCTGCATCAGGTGTTCGCCGATCTCATCGCCTTTCAGCGACTGAAATCCGCAGACGAGGCAACGGTAGAGGACCAGTTCGCTGGGTCGGGGGCCGACCGTATCGAGGGGGGGAGCGGGCGCCATCGGCGGTTCGTAGGAACGGATAGCTCAAAATAGGTTTGCCTCGACCGACCGCCCCCGGCGCGCGTCGGCCGGCCGGCGGGCGGGTACCGTAATAGACCCCCCCCGATTCGGAGGGGCGGGTCGAGGTCGTGTCGCGTCCGGTCCTTCCTGCGCTCCTGATCATCGGTGGCGGTATCCTCTCCCTGCTCGGCGGGCTCGTCCTCGTGGGCACCGGTGTGGGCGACCCCACCGTCGGAGCGGCGACCGGGGGGGCGACGATCGTCGTCGGATTCCTCATCGCGTTCGCCCCGTCCCAGAAGAACTGGCTCGCGTTCGCGGCGCTCGCCCTCGCGGTCCTCAGCATCTTCTACTCCCTCGCCGGGTTCGTCGTCGGGTTCTTCCTCGTCATCCTCGGCGGCGTGATGGCCTACGTCTGGGTGCCGCCGTCGCCGGCCGCCCCCACGAGCCCGCGCACCTCCCCGTGAGCCGGTGCCCGTGCGGGCCCCCCCTCCGAGCATCGCCGTGCGGCGACGATGAACCTCCTCGAGAGCGTGGGGTTCGGCCTCGCGCTCGGCTTCTCCCTCACCGTGCCGCCCGGGCCGATGAATGCGCTCATCGCCGCGATGTCCGCGCGGTCGTTCCGGGGAGGCGTGGTGACCGGCCTCGGCGCGATGAGCGCCGACCTCGTGCTCGGCGTGCTCGTCCTCTCGCTCAGCGCGACGTTCGACCTCGCCGCGATCGTCCGTCCGGTCGACGCCGTGGGAGCGATCGCGCTGACGTACTTCGGGCTCCGGATCCTCCGGCGCCGCGGGGCGTCCGAAGCGGTCCCCGCCGGCGACGTGCGGACGTTCTCGCAGGCGATCGCCCTCGGCCTCACGAACCCGTACCAGGTCGTCTGGTGGCTCACCGCGGGCCTCGCGTTCGCCCGGCTGGGGGGACCGGTCCTGCTGGTCGCCCTCTTCGGGGCGGTCGCGATCTGGATCGTCGCCTTCCCCTACGCGATCCACCGGGGGGCCCGTCACCGCCCCCGGGTGACCCGGGGCATCGTCCTGCTCTCCGCGGGGATCATGCTCGCCTTCGCCGCGTACTTCGCGGTCCTCGCGGCCTGAGGGCCGGCGGGACGGCTATCGGAAGCGAAGCTGGGCCGAGTGCTCCTTGCGGAACTTGGAGACCTTCGGGGCGATCACGATCTGGCAGTACGATCGCTCGGGGTTCCGCCGGAAGTAGTCGCGGTGGTACTCCTCGGCCGGGTAGAACGCCTCGAACGGCACGATCGCGGTGACGACCTTCCGCTTCCAGACTCGCGCCGCCTCGAGCTCCCGGATCACCGCCTCGGCCGTGGCCTTCTGCTCGGGGGTCCGGTAGAAGACGACCGAGCGGTACTGGGTCCCGATGTCGTTCCCCTGGCGGTCGGGCGTCGTCGGGTCGTGGGTCGTAAAGAAGACGACGAAAAGGTCGTGGCGCGAGAGCGTGGCCGGTTCGAACACGACCTCGACGACCTCGGCGTGCCCGGTGCGGCCGGTGCAGACCGCCTCGTACGTCGGGTCGGGCACGGTCCCTCCCGAGTACCCGGGGAGCACCCGGGTCACGCCGTTCAGATCGGAGAGGACGGCCTCGGTGCACCAGAAGCAGCCGCCGCCGAGGACGATCGTCTCCGAGGCGGCGGGGGGGGTCGCTGCGGACATCGAGCCACCGGGAGCCGGGGGGGTTCTTGAGCCGACCGCTCGGAGCGAGGTCGCCGACTACTTGCGGACGAGGAACTGGATCTCGGTGCGCGCCCACGCCGCGGGGTCCCGCCAGGGGTTGCCGGCGTACACCTCCCGGGTCGAGACGACGGCCCGGATCGCCTTCTCCCGCTTGCGCCAGCGGAGCCAGTCGCTCAGCCCGTGGTAGATGACCCGCGGGGCGACGGCCGCGGGATCAAAGACGGCGCGGGCGACCGTGGCGGCGCGCAGGGTATGGATGCGGACGGGCCCCGAGCCCCGCCCGGTGCCCTTGACCTCGATGGACGCCTCCCAGCGGCGCGTTCCCGGCTCGCGGAAGATCCAGCGGCCCGTCCTCAGCCCTTCGCGCTTCGCCCACTTCTCGACCTTCTCGAACTGGGCCTGGATCCGCCGCTCGTTCCAGGGACCCTTCCAGGCGATCGAGGCGACGCGGAAGCTGGGAGATCGGGCGAGCTCAAAGTCGACCGGAGACGGCTTCACACCGCTCCGTACCCGCGAGGGTTTATTCGATTTCCGGGAGCCCGGGGGGGGCGGCCCCGATCCGGATCAACGGGACCCCCCGGGGCTCCCGCGCGCCGAGGGGCACGTACGCGCCGTAGAACGGGACCCGGGTCGTGATCACGCGGCGGAAGGCGGCGCGCAGGGCGGAATCGCTGAGCCCGCGCGTCGGAACGAGGTCGTCGTTGCGGTTGAGGCACCCCTTGAGCTCCCCGCGGTGGGTGACCCGGACGCGGTGGCAGTTCGCGCAGAACTCGGCGTTCCGCACCGGGTCGACGAGCTCGACCTCCGCGCGGTCGAACAGGTAGATCCGCCGGTGGTGCATCTCGCGAACGAGTACCTGGGAGGCATGCGACTCGAGCCAGCGTCGGACCTCCCCCAGGTCGACGGCCCACTCCCGCTCGGGGACGAGCTCCGGCATGAACTGGATCAGCTGGAGCTTGAGCCCTTCCGTCTCGCCGACGTAGGCGATCATCCTCGGGATGTTCGCGACCGTCGCGCGGAAGACGACGAGGTTGAGCTTCACCGGAGTGAGCCCGACCCGCAGCGCCTCCCGGATCCCCCGGAGGACCGGGGCGAGGGCGCCGCGCCGGATCGACCGGAACTCCTCCGGGTCGAGCGAGTCGACCGAGACGTTGATCCGTTTCAGGCCCGCATCGCGCAGGGTCACGGCGCGGTGCTCGAGCATCGAGCCGTTCGTCGTCAGCGATACGTCCGCGACGTGGCGAACGATGCGGCCGACGATCTCCTCGAGGTCGTCCCGGACGAGCGGCTCGCCGCCGGTGAGCTTCACGGAGCGGATCCCGAACTCCCGGGCGACCGCGACGAGGCGCTCCACCTCGTCGAGGGTGATCTCCTCCCCGTGGGCCGTGCGGGGCCGCGCGATCGGCCCGAGGCCCTCGTCGTGGCAGTAGACGCAGCCGAAGTTGCACCGCTTCGTGACACTGATCCGAAGGTCGGTGACCTCCCGGCCGTACGCGTCGGCGAGCATCGTAGGGAGCGGGAAGGGGTCCCCGGGATATAGGGGGTCCGGCAGGTCCCGGAGGAGCTGAGGGCTACGCCCGGGCCGCGATCGCCTCGGGGCGTTCCTGGAGCGGCACGCTCGCCGCGAGCGGTTCGCCCCGTCGACGGAAGGCGAGCTGCACGTCGGACCCGACGGGGAATCCCGAGAGGGATTCCAGGAGCTCGCGGATCGACCGGACCTCGAACGGCCCGACCCGGGTGATGACGTCCCCGCTACGGAGGCCGGCCCGATGCGCGGGGGAGCGGGCGACGACCTCCGCGACGAGCAGGCCGGAGCGGGGTTCGAGGCCGTGGGCCCGAGCGAGGTCCGGTCGCAGGTCGGCCACGGTCACGCCGATCCACGGACGCACGACGCGGCCGCGGTGCCGCAGCTCGTCGGCGATCCGACGGACCGCGTGGAACGGGATCGCGAAGCCGACCCCCTGCGCGAACGGGACCATCGCCGCGTTGATCCCGACGACGGCCCCGGACAGGTCGACGAGCGGGCCGCCGCTGTTCCCGGGGTTGATCGCCGCGTCGGTCTGGATGAGGCCTTCGAAGATGAAGTCCGAGCCGGGGAGCGGGCGGCCGAGCGCGCTCACGACGCCCATCGAGACGGTCGGGCCTCCCGGGAGCCCGAGGGCGTTGCCGATCGCGAGGACGACCTGGCCGACCTGGAGGGATTCCGACGCCCCGACCCGCGCCGTCGGAAGATCGGAGGCGGCGACCGAGACGAGCGCGACGTCCGTGACCTCGTCGCCCCCGACGACCTCGCCGGCGAGCTCCCGGCCGTCGGCGAGGCGCACCTTGAGCCGGGTCGCCCCTTCGACGACGTGCTGGTTGGTGACGAGCAGCCCCGACGGGTCGATCACGACGGCGCTCGCCTCCGCCGGCGCGGCGAACGGGTGTCGGGAATGGGGGCGACCCACCCGGAGGCTTTCGACGACCGCGACGCTGGGCGCGATCGCCGCGACCGCGCCCGTGATCCGCGTCTCGATCTCCGCGAGGGTCATCGGACGGTCCCCGGCCCGAGGCCCGGGGGGGTCGGTTGGGGCCCGTGGGGCGGTACCGGGAACGGCTGGAGCGGGATCGGCACCTTGCTCACTCCGAGAGGAGGCGGTCGAGCTTGGCGAACAACGGCTCGAGGTCCTTCGACCGCTTCGGGCCGCCCTCCCAGCGCGCGTTGACGATCTGGACGAGGAGGTCGGCGACCTTCTCCATCCAGGGTCCTTCCTGCTCCTCGAAGCGCTTCTTGACCTTCTCTCGCAACAGCTCGTTGTAGGCTCGGTACGCCGTCCAGACCCAGGGGCCGTAGCGCGTCCGGCGTTCGGGGCCCCCGTCGCTCGATTCCTTCATCGTTGTTCCTCAAGACCCGAAGGGTCTCGAGGGAGCACCGGGCGGCGGGGGATATTGACCGGGTGGGGGTCGGACCGGTCACACGCACCGGGGACCCGGGCGGGCGGCCGCCGATAACGACGGTGTAAGCGCCCCGCTAAATGGCGACGGTCGCCTTCTTCGGGCATGACGTCGGCCCGGGAGACGGCCAGCGCCGCCGAGCTTCCCCGGCTCGACGACCGGGTCCTCGAGACCCTCGAGGGATCGCACGGTCGGGTCGCCTTCAGCGGTCTGCGCCGCGTCCTGCGCGCCCACCCCGAATCGCTGTCGCGCGCGCTCCACCGGCTCGAGCGCGAGGGACTCGTCGAGCGGGTCGACGGAGGCTATCGGTCGCTCGTCGTCGGACCGACGGCGTCGATCGGCGCGACGACCGACCGGCGCGCGATCGCCCGCGTCGAGTTGCCCCCGGGGGCGACCGCGGCGGCCCTCGTCGCCCGCCTGGCGGGACGCTGGTTCGGAAACCTGCGCTGGGTCGGCGCGTTCGACCTCCGTCGGGAGCGGCTCCTCGTCTGGGCCCGCCGCGACGGGACCGGGACGGTCCTCCTCGGGGTGGAACCGTCGGCGCTCCGCGTCTACGTGCGGGAAGGGGAGGCCGGCGGGGACCCCTCCGAGGCCGAGGACGCGGCGTACGAGCTGCTCTACCACGCCGTGGAGGCGATGCGTCCCGCCGGCGACGGCGGCGCGCCGGGCGTCACGTTCCTCACCGCTTCGGCCCGGGAGATCCCGCGGTTCCCGGTCGAGAACTAGACCAGAACGCCCGTCGCTCAGAGCGGGGCGCCGCAGAACGGGCAGCGGGAGTCCCCCTCGTTGCCGAGCGTGCCGCAGTAACGGCACCGGATCTTGACGACCTGCCGCTCGATCAGATGGACCGAAGGGGTCCCGGGTCCCCCGGGGGGCGGAAGGTCCCGGCGCGCCTGCGATATCGACGCGACCCACGCTTCGGGGTCGAGCACGTCGAAGGCGGGCCGATCGTGAAAGAGGTCGAGGACGAGGCGGACGCCGCGGATCCGCCCGTGACGGACCGAGACGTTCCGCAGGTCCGAGAGCGGGACATCGAGGACCAAGCGGGAGTCACGGCCCCCGACGAGGTCCCGGACGATCCCCCGCGA
The DNA here is from genome assembly GCA_052326305.1 of Thermoplasmata archaeon. Taxonomy (GTDB): domain Archaea; phylum Thermoplasmatota; class Thermoplasmata; order Lutacidiplasmatales; family UBA184; genus Lutacidiplasma. The sequence continues at coordinate 25,302 of JBKQPJ010000001.1, forward strand.
GACGGGGGATTCGAACACGACTCGGCGGTTCGTGAGATACAGCACTCCCGGACCTCGGTGCGGCGGATTGTCGCGCCCGGACTCGAGGACCGCGTAGGCGCTGCGGAGTATGCTTTCGCCGGCGTGCAGGAGCATCGGAACCGGGATGCGTCGGCGACCGTAAGAATGTCGGGCCCTCGGTCCCCGGCCGGATCCGCGCTACCAGCCGACGGGGACGCCCCGGTTCTGCTCGTCCAGCCAACGGCGCAGGGGCTCGAAATACTCGAGGAGGGCCGACGAGTCCATCCGACGATCCCCGGTCAGGGCCTCGAGGGCGTCGGGCCACTCGCGGCTCTGTCCCATCTCGAGGGTCGCCCGCAGGCGCCGGCCGGCCTCGGCCGACCCGTAGATCGAGGCGCGGTGCAGCGGCCCTTTCGCGCCGCTCGCCCGCGCGAGGGCCCGGTGGAACTGGAATTGGAGGATATGCGCCAGGAAGTAGCGCATGTACGAGACGTTCGCGGGCACGTGAAACTTCGCGCCGGGGTCGAACTCCTCCTCGCCGCGGGGCCCCGGAGGCGCGACCCCCTGGTACTGACGGCGGACCTCCCACCAGGTGCGGTTGTACTCCGCGGGGGGGACGGCCCCCGAGAAGACGTCCCAGCGCCATTTGTCGACCGCGAGTCCGAACGGCAGGAAGGCGACCTTCTCGAGCGCCCTCTCGAGGAGGAGGCCGAGGTCGCCGGTCTCCGGCGGGGCGGCGGCGAGGAGGCCGATGCGCCCGAGGTACTCCGGGGTGATCGAGAGGGCGATCGTGTCGCCGATCGCCTCGTGGAACCCGTCGTGCGCGCTGTCGCGGAAGAGGAACGGAAGGTGGCTGTACGCCCGCTGGTAGTAGTTGTGCCCGAGCTCGTGATGGATCGTGGTGAAGTCCTCGCCCGTGATCTCGATGCACATCTTGATCCGGAGGTCGTCGACGAAGTCGAGGTCCCACGCGCTCGCGTGGCAGACGACCTCGCGGTCCCGGGGGCGAACGAGCATCGAGCGCTCCCAGAACGTCGCGGGAAGCGGTGGCAGGCCGAGGGAGACGAAGAACGCCTCGGCGTACCGCACCATGTCGGTCGGGCTCGTCCCGCGGTCGGTGAGCAGGCGGGTGAGGTCGAACCCCGGGCCGGCGGACGGCGGGGCCAGCAGTGGATAGATCCCTTCCCAGGACTGGGCCCACATGTTGCCGAGGAGGTGGGCGGGGATCGGCCCGCGATCCGGGACCCGATCGGGCCCGTACGACTCCCGGAGGCGGCGCCGGACGTACGCGTGGAGCGCGAGGTAGAACGGGCGGACGTCGGACCAGAGGCGGTCGACCTCCTTCGAGAACATCGCGGGATCCATGTCGTACTGCGAGCGCCACCGGACGCCGAGGTCGGCGAACCCGAGCTCCCGGCACCCGCGGTTCGCGAGCGCGACGTACCGTTCGAACTCGGGCCGCATCGCCCGGCCGACCCGATGCCAACCGGTCCACGCGTCCTCGAGCACGGCCGGGTCCCGGCTCTCGGTGAGCACCCGGGAAAGTCCCTGGAGGTCGATCGACTCGGTCGCGCCGGCGAGGGTGTGCCGTCCCTTCGCGTACATCCCGGACATCGACGCGACGAGACGCGTGAGCTCCGCCGACTCCTTCGGGTCGGAGGGAGCTAGCAGCGGAAGGCTGAGCCGCAGCAGCTTCACCTTCCTCGCCTCGTCGGGGGCGAGCCGTTCGGGGCGGAACGCCGAGGACTCCTTCGCGAGGCGGAGGGTGCGGTCGATCAGGCGGGAGTACGCCTTCGACGCCAGCGCCTCCGAATCCGACGTGATGAATGTGGCGTAGACCCAGTCGGCGCGCTGGTTCTCGATCGACAGATCGAGCAGCTCCCGCTCCGCGACCTCGAGGAACGCGGCCGCTCCGTCCCGCGGACCCTCGGCGCCTCCCATTATCGGGCGGCCGAAGCTCCCGTGGGTTTATGAGGACCGTTCGGGGTCCCTTCGGGGGGTCTGCCCGTTGTCCGCCACCCCGCTCCCCCGAAGGTTTAGGGTAGGACCCCCCCATTTCCACTGGAACTTCGGGTTTATGTACGACGGCCGTCTGACAGACGGCGGTAGGCATGTCGGACATACCCGACGAGAGAGCCCTTCTGGCCGCCGCCCCGGTTTGGGTCGGCCTCCCCCACGAACCCTCGACGTCGCTCGCCGCCCTGCCCTGCCTCCTTCCGTCGTTCCCGTCGCGCCGCGGTCTCGCGGGGCAGGAATGAAACCGAACCACCCCGCCGCTCGTCGCGAAACGAGTGTCGATGAACTCCGGGGCGTGCCCCAAGTGCTCGGCGTGGCCCACCCGCGCGGGTACGGGACACGGCCCCGGCTCTCCCCCGAGGCGGCCGCCGCGTTCGCCACCTACGTCGACCCCGCCCGGGCGCGGGCGGCGATCGAGGGCCGCACCCTCGTCTACACGGTCCGCTGGAACTAGCCGGGCGGATCTTCCGCCTCATCGTCGTCGTCGGGCTCGCGGGGTCGATCGGTCACCGGTCGCGCCGGCGCCCCCACGGACCCGATCCCCTCCTTCGAGAGCTCGTCGGCCCGTCGGTTCTCCTCGCGTCGGACCCACCGGAACTCGACCCGGCGGAAGAGGCCCGCCAGCTGTCGGAGGCGGTCGTGGTAGGGTCTCAGGTGGTCGGCACGGACCTCGTACTCCCCGTTCATCTGGCGGATCACGAGCTCGCTATCCCCCTGGACCACGACATCGGCCCGGTACGGAACGCTGACCAGCCACTCGAGCGCCCGGATCGCGCCCACATACTCCGCCACGTTGTTCGTGGCCCGTTCGTGATCCGGCGGGACCGCGAGCCCGCCCTCTGCGTGGGAAAGTCCTCCGCCCTCGACCGTGAAGCCGTACGCCGCGATCCGTCGGCGCCGGACCGTCTGGCACGCGCCGTCGAAGTGCACCTGAACCGGACCGGGGTCGGGCACCGCGACCCCTCGGGGCAGCTCGACATCGCGCACGGCGTCACCACCCCCGGATCGGGCGATGGCCGACGGGAGCCCCGACGGGCGAGGAGAGGCGGGGACAGTTGCACAGCGCCTCGGGCCGGGCACAGAGAGGGCACGTCGCGCGGTCGAGGACGCGCCCGAGCGGCCGCCCGCAGGTACGACATTCCCGGGACCGGGCGCATCGGGGACAGTTCGCCAGGTCATAGTCGATGTACGTCCGGCAGTATCGGCACGTGGCCGAGTCGTGCGGGTGATACGCGAGCGGCGGCGCTCGAGGGGCGGGATGCGGACCCGCGGATCGCGGCCGCAGCTCCTCTGGGTTCCCGAAGGCGCCACCGACCGTCGTGCGCGTGGGATCGTAGAAGCTGGCGCCGAGCATCACGACGACGAGGCCGACCGGAGCGACGAGCAGGCCGGCCTCCTGCTCGATATCGAACACCTCCGCTCCCGTCACGGCGATCGGGAACGAGACGAGGGCGATGCCGGTGAGGATCACGCCGACTCCGAGGTAGACGACCGATCGGTTCATGAGGGCCGGGCGGCCAACGCCGCCGGTCGAGGCAAGAATCGCACTTCCCCCAGATAAGCCGGAGGTTCGGACGGCGGTCGGCCGCCGCCCTTTTAGGCGGGCCCGAGGTCCCGCCCGCATGCCGAACCCCACCGTGACCGTTCGAACGACCCTCGGCGACGTGCGGATCGAGCTGTTCCGGGACCGTGCTCCGAAGACCGTCGAGAACTTCCTGACCCTGACGAAGAAGGGGTTCTACACCGGCCTCTCGTTCCATCGCGTCATCCCCGGGTTCATGATTCAGGGCGGCTGCCCGCGCGGCGACGGCACGGGGGGCCCGGGGTACACGATCCCGGACGAGTTCTCGCCGACCCTGCGCCACGACGGCCCCGGTGTGCTGTCGATGGCGAACGCCGGCCCGAACACGGGGGGAAGCCAGTTCTTCATCACGCTCGCGGCGACGCCCTGGCTCGACGGAAAGCACGCCGTCTTCGGGCACACCCGCGGCGGCCAGGACGTCATCGACAAGATCGCCGCGGTGCCGCGCGACGGCAACGACCGGCCGCGCTCTCCCGTCCGGATGGTCGAACTGACCGTCTCGGGCGCGTAGGCACTCCGCGCTCCCCCGGGTCCCGGAAGCGGGGCCCTAAGGCCTCTGGAGGATGGCCAATGAGAGCCTGGGTCCATGCCATTCCGACCGATTCTATCAGCAAATCCTGGCACTCAAGAATGGTAGTCGATCAAACAGTATGGGGCTACCGGCGGGTGGGATTCCCAAACTAGAGAGGACCGGATTCGCTTGACGGGTGTTCCCTTACAAAACCCCACCCGTAGAATACGGTCGAGGCTGAGGACCAGGTAGCCCGACCGCACAGATAGGGCCCGTTTCAGACCCCTTACGCTCGCCGCGTACGGGCTTTCCGGGCACTTCCGCTCGGCCCGAGGCTAGTCTCCCGCGGCAGAAGTACCAAGTCGGCCGCTTCCTCTGCGTCCCTGAGAAGCGTCTTCCGCGCCGTGCCCATTTTCGCACGCACGGTCAATCCACGGACAAGGTCAGTGACTTGGCTCGCCCGCGCGGCTACAGGAAAGTCCGACGGGATTTCTCCCGCACTGATCCCGTCCCGGAAACGAAGTTCCACCATCGCCACGCCGCCAGCCGTAGTGTTCTG
>JBKQPJ010000002.1:0-143006 GCA_052326305.1 Thermoplasmata archaeon
GCATGGCCTTCCTCGTCGGAGAGCTCGCGGACGCGCAGCATGGGGAGGAGGCATCACCTCCTCCGGGAAAGTACTTGCGCTAGAAGTCAGGAACCCCGAACTCTCCCACTAGACGCGGCACTAGACGCTCGCTCGCAGCGAGACGTTCCAAACCTCCCGAGTGACCCTTGATTGGGCCCAAACTGATCCATCGATCCCGACTCCGAAACGGGGTTCAACCCCCATTGTGCCCCAAGGATTGACGCAGTAGCAAGGGGGGAGGTTGCGCGCGGTCCGGCCACGAGTAGAGAGAAGTCTCGATATGAAGTCGAGTTGACGGGGTGCTTATTCTCGCGCCCCCCCAGTCAGCGCCGGATTAGGAGCCGGCATGGACGCGGTGAAGAAGCTCGCAGTCCTCGTGGGCGCACTCTTCATCATCGCGACCGTAGCGTCTCTGATAGGGAGCGCGCTCAGCGCCCCGGCTTCGGCCTCCGATTACCTCACGGGTGTAGCCGGACATGCAAACCAGGTGAAGGTCGGCGCGTTGTTCCAGTTGCTGGCGGCCATTGCCGTGGTCCTGATTCCCGCCTTCCTGTTTCCCATCCTCCGGCGACATGACGAGGGAATCGCTATCGGTTATCTGGGAATCAGAATCGTCGAAGCTGTAGTCATGGTCGTGGGCGCCGTGGGCACGCTCCTGCTCGTTACCCTCAGCCAGAAGTATGTGAATGCTGGCGCGCCGCCGGATCCGTCCTACCAAACCGCCGGCGCCGTCCTGCAGGGAGTTAGTACTTGGACTTTCGTGTTGGATCCTCTGGTCTTCGGCGTCGGCGCGGCGCTGGTCTACTATCTCCTAGCACGAACGCGACTCGTACCGCTGTGGCTGTCCTTGTGGGGACTCGTCGGCGCGGCGCTCGTCGTCGGCGCGGCATTCTCCGGATTGTTTGGTACGTTCCAGTTCGACCTCGCTGTGCCGATTGCTGTTCAAGAGATGGCGCTGGCAGGGTGGCTCATTTTCAGGGGGTTCAACTCTTCGGTCGAGCCGCCCGGGACTCTGCAACGTACACGGACCTCCACCACAGAGTGATTGGCGGGGCAGAGCCCCACGCCCCCGTTGGACTCAGGCTTGAGCAGATTGTGCACGTCTCGTGAAGGAGGGTTCCGGAGTCCTCGGACCCGTAGACGGCCCGTCCTATTCCGACGACCTCCGCTCTTGAGAGCAGACTTGTGTAACCCCTTTACCCAATCGAGTCCTGTACAGAGAACGGGGGGATCGCGACATGCTGCCTTCGGACGGGCGAGCTTCCTTCGGTAGACGCTCATCCGGCGCCACCAATGTCCTTGTCTTCGGCCTGACGCTGGTGCTGACCGCTGGAACTGTGAGCGGGACGCTGGCCCCAGGTTCTCACTTCCAACGTTCCGTCATTGAAACTCTTCTGTTGCCAACTCCCCATCTGGTCGCCAACATCCCCGTCGGTGGGATTCCCTACGGTCTCGCGTACGACAGCGGAAAGGGAGAGATCTTCGTGGCAGTGTCGAACACATCCATTAACCAGCCTCACCACGGCAATCACGCCGGCAACGTCAGCGTCATCAATGACACTTCGAACACGGTCGTCGCCAAGGTGCGAGTCGGCGTTGGGCCAGTTCAACTGGCGTACGACAGCGCGCGAGGGGAGGTCTTTGCCACGAACTTCTACTCTGGAACGGTGAGCGTTATCTCGGACGCAACCAACTCCGTGATCGCAACCATTCCCCTCGAACCGTATCTCTCCGGCATTGTGTTTGATCGAGGGACTAGCGAGATGTATGTCGCAACACCCCCGTGGAATGTTACCCCGTCGAATGTAAGCGTGATTTCCGATGTTTCAGATACCGTGGTGGCTTCGATCCAACTGTACACCTTGAATTCCCTCGTTGTCGGCGTCGGTCCGACGGGCGGCGCCTACGACAGCGGAACCGGCCAAGTATTCGTCCCCAATGAGTTCTCGAGGAACGTCAGCGTGATTTCCGACAGTACCAACACCGTCACTTCATCAGCGTCGGTCAGCTACGGGCTGGCGCAGAGCGCGTATGACCCCGCCCAAAGCGAGGTTCTAGTCACCAGTTGGGCCTTGCATGGATTGGCCGTGATCTCGGATCTTTCGGACACCGTCACCGCTACGATCCCTGTCGGAAATTCTCCCGAGGGCGTAGCATACGACGACGGGGCTCGCGAGTTCTTCGTCGCGAATAGTTACTACAACGTGACCGTCATCTCTGCCCTGAACAACTCACCCATCACCACGATCCTCGTAGGCGATGGTCCTTGGGGAGTTGTGTCCGATGCCGGAACTGGGGAGGTCTTCGTCACCAACTCGCTCGCCGGAAACGTGAGCGTCATTTCGGATGGTACCCACGCAGCGACCGGAGCGAGCAACCCCTCATGGCCGTCTCTATTTGGATTACCAGGATTCGAGGGGTACGCGCTTCTGGGGGCACTGATGGCTACGATACTGGGAGCGGGCTTTGCCGTGGCTCGGCGTTTCCGCGGACGGCCTTCGGTAACGAAGTGAGCTCGAAGTGGACCGGTAACGCTGCCCCCTCCCCACCCTCCCGCACCGATTCGGGTCCGAAGGGGACGCTGAACGATGTTTACGATCATCTACCGATGCCGGGGCCCCGAGGCTCTCAATCGAAGGAGCATCCCCTTACACTACCACGCTCTAGACAGCTCGAGGAGACGGGCTACACTCGTCCGGGTTAGTCGAAGATGTCCTCGAGGGGATTGTCCATCTCGCGCGTCTCGCGAAGCCTCACTCCGCGAGCATCGAGGTCGTGGAGGATACCCTGGACGTCCTCTGGTCCGCCAAGCTCCCGTACGAAATACTCGCCCTCCATCGTCCACCCCTCCAGTGACTCCGAGGGATTCAGCAACCGAACGCCCAGCCGGAACTTTGACGCGCGCAGATTCTCGATACGGTCGAAGAGGGCGAGTCGACCTTCTTTGATCACGATCACGTAGCGGCCAATCTCCCGCGCCTCGTACAGGTTGTGCGAGGAATACAACACTACTTTGTCGCGGCTGAGTTCCAAGATGAGGCTGCGGATCTCCTTCGCCACCTTTGGATCCAGGTTCGCTGTTGGTTCGTCCAAGAGGTAGATGTCTCGCTCCCGGAGGAAGACCCTCGCGATGGAGACCCGCTTCTTCTGACCCGAGCTCAGCTGCCCCAGGTAGCGCGCGCTCAGGTCGCGGATCTGGAGCTTGTCAAGCACGCGGTCAATGTCGACCCCGGTCGCGAGCTCCGCCCTCGCATAGAAATCGAGCGCCTCCCTAACGGTGAACCCTTCCGGCAACCCGTCCAGGTGGGAAAGGTAGTGCATCCGGTCACGAGCGGTTTGGCCGTCCCCGGGGACCCGGCCAATGACCACATTGCCCCAGCTCGGGGAGAGGATTCCCGCGAGCGTTCGAAAGAGCGTGGTCTTTCCCGCCCCGTTCGGGCCGAGAACGACGTAGACCGAAGGCGCCGTAATCTCGAAGGAGATGTCCTTGAGGACCTCCGACCCGAGGTAGCCTGCGCATACGGCGCGGCACGAGATCGATGGAGTTCCAGGGGACGCTTCGCTCCCGGCGACCGGCGGTGTCAAAGAAACCACGTCTCCCCCATCTATGCGTTCGACAGGAGCCGCTCCCGACGTAGCAGGTGGCCGATGTTCGCCAGCAGATAGAGGACGATCAGTGCAACTAGGGTTAGCGCGGCTCCGGCCACAAGCAGGAATCCATGGGTGGTGATCCCGAATGTCGCCCCAAAGACCCCGATGAGAACCAGGGTTGCCACTGGGGGAAGAATGCCAAGCAACGGGGCAATCCCGATCGTGCTGTTCATCCCCTCACGCGGCGAGGATAGCGCCGACCAGTACATTCCCAGAGTGGTGGCGAACGCTCCCGACACGTAGCTCATAGGGATCGCGTAGACCACCAGCAGGAGGAGGAGGCGGGTCGAGAGCCTGTTTCCCAAGAAGACGTACACGCCAACGCTCGCCACGACAGCGAGGACGAGCACGATGGAGATCGACGCGAGCGCGGCAACGAGGAAGTTCGTGAAGAGCCGGCGCGGGGAGACCCCGTACGCCATGAGGTACTCGAGGACCCCTTTCGTCCGGTCACTGGTAAAGACGGTGAGCGCACCGACGGCCGCCATCGACCCGAAGATGGGCAGGATGAGCGGAAAGCTGGCGGCGAATCCGGATTCGCTCCCTATCACGGTCAACACACCAAGGATGACAGCCCATGCAGTCCCGATGATCAGAACCATGCGGCCGGAGCGAAGTGATCTCCGGACAGTCGGACCCAGGAAGGACCGACGACCCGCTTCGCTCGCAGGTTCGTGCATCATCCGTCCAACTCCGCGCCTTACATCCTCGTGTTCAGGATTAGCTACACGGTCTTCCGGGTTGGCTCTTTCGTGGCGGGCGTTGCGCTATTGTCGTGCCCCTCCCCCACGGCAAAGCACCCCTTATGAAACAACACTATCCCCCGGGCTCAATCGTCATTGGGCCGAGTGTTTCCTCTGAAACGGACCAACCCGCCCCATGCATCCTGCCCCTGGCGGAAGGTCGAGAGAGGGACCATCCTAAGAAGCCGGTTTCCTTGGGCCCGCCATGCGGCGGACCAAGATCCTGGCGACGATCGGCCCCGCCACAGATCGGGTCGACCAACTCGTCGGTCTTCTGGACGCAGGAGTCGACGCATTCCGACTCAACTTCTCGCACGGTACCGACCGGGAACATCGGGCGACGCTGCGTCGGATGCACCGGGCCGCCGACAAGGCAGGTCGAGAGGTCGCCATCGTCGCAGACGTGCCCGGACCCAAAGTGCGCCTCGGGGAGATCGCAGATCCTCCCCTGCGCCTCGTCCCCGGACACCACTGGACCCTCGACCTGCGCTCCGATCCCGGGGACGAGCACCGGACGGGGGTTGAAGTTCCCTCGTTTGTTCGCGCCGCACGTCGCGGCGACCCCATTCTCGTGGGGGATGGCAGCGTTTCCCTATCGGTCGTGCAATCCAGCAACGAGTCGATCGAGACCCGTGTCGTGAGCGGTGGCCTGGTGAGGTCCCATGCGGGCATCTTCCTTCCGCGGGCCCACCTCCGGGTATCCGTCTTCGGAGAGCCAGATCGACGACATGCGGAAGTTGCGCTTTCTGAGGGGGTCGATTTCGTCGCGCTATCGTTCGTCCGCGACGCACGGGACCTCCGGGAAGCGCGTCGTTGGCTCGACCGCTCTCCCGTCGGCCGTTCAATCGGGCTTATCGCCAAGATCGAACGACTCTCGGCCCTCGCAGGAATTGAGGGAATCCTTCGTGCGTCGGACGGAATCATCGTCGCTCGGGGCGACCTCGGAATCGAGGTACCCCTCGACCGTCTGGCTCTCGAACAGAAACGACTCGTGCGCTGCGCCAACGCCGCGGGCCGGTTCGTAATCGTCGCGACCCAGATGCTGCTCAGCATGGTCCAGTCCCCTCGGCCTACTCGCGCCGAGGCGACCGACGTGGCGAACGCCGTCCTCGACGGCACGGATGCCGTCATGCTGAGCGAGGAGAGCGCCATCGGGAAGTTCCCGATTGAGGCGGTGCGCTGGCTGGCGCGGATCACCGAGGCGACCGAGCCGGAGTCCGATCCTCACCACATCCGTGAGGCGCGCGCCGAACGAACTTCGGCGGAACCGGATGCGTCGGTCGCCGCGGCTGCGGTTCACCTTGCGGAGAGCGTCGGGGCCCGGGCCATCGTGACACCGACGCATTCAGGGCGCACGGCCCGCCTCGTCGCGGCGCTGCGCCCGGCCTGCCCCGTGGTCGCCCTTTCACGGAACCCCGGGGTCCGACGACGGCTCGCGCTTGTCGCCGGAGTGAGCGCCTACTCGGAACCCGAGCACGAGGAGCTCGCAGCGCTGGGGGTGGCCGCGGCTCGGCTCGTACGTCGCCTCGGGATTCCCGGCCCCGGCCCGGTCGTGCTGACGGCAGGGTATCCGGTCAAGGGACGGCCGACGAACCTGATCACTGTCGTCTAGTTCGGTTCGGCTTCGCTTCGGTGAGTGACGGCACGAGGAGAGAGGGACGCATCGGGACCCGGGCGGACGCTCTGGGCCTTACTTCTCTCTCCAGCTGAACACGCGCGTCGCGACGATAGAGACGACGATCGCCAGCACGAAGACCACCGCGAGATCGGTGCTGGCAGAGGTCGGATTGCCGAACACCATCGCTGCGTTGAGGCCATCGATGACGTAGTACAGAGGAAGGAGGTGGGCCACCGGGACGAGCCAAGACGGGAATAGCGAGACCGGGAAGAACGTCCCTGAAAGGAACATCATCGGGAACGTGATGATGTTACCGACGACTCCCGCGCTCTCGGGCGTGCTCGACACCGAGCCGGCGAGCAGGCCAAGCGATACGAAGAGAATGGGACCGACGACCAGGAACGGCAAGGCGAGTGGTGTCAGCGTTACGTGAGCACCGAACAGAAGACGTCCCACCCCTAGCAGTAGTGCGGTGGAAACGAAGGCGAGGAGGACGTACCAGAGGAAGGTCGCGGTGAGCCACTCCGCGCGCGAGAGCGGAGTCAGCGAAAGCTGGCGGAACAGCTTGTCGCGCTTCCATGTGGAGCTGATGTTCACCATCGAGAACATTGGGCTTACCAGCACGGAGAATCCGATGAGACCGGGGACGAGCTAGTCGATGTACTTGTAGATCCGACTCCCGACGTTGAGATTCAGGGGCGTGACCACCGCCGTGCCTCCGGCGAGACGCAGGTTCTCCCCGTTCGCGACCCCCAGGACGGCTCCTTGGACAATGCCCGCCTCGGATCCCGAGGACGGATTCGTAAAGACGAGAAGACGGACCGGAGTGTGGCTCACGAGGTCTGCTCCGAAGCCCGCCGGGATCACTAGTCCGGCGGCCAGATCTTGGTGCGCGAGGTAGGTCGACAGATTGCCCACGCTGGACGAGACCATGGTGATCGAGACCGCCCCCGTCCCATTCAGGGCCTGAAGGAACGCAACGCTCGCCGGAGAGTTGTCGTCCAAGTTCTGGACTGTCAGCGGGACCTGAGTGCTGCCGGAGTTCGAAAAGACCGCACCGAAGATCAAAATCAATATGACGGGGAAGATCAGTGACATGAACAAGCCGAGTGGGTTCCGGATGTATCCTTTCGCGAATGCAGGGAAGTAAGCCCCGACTCGTCGGAAGTTCATGCCCGGACCTCCGAGCGAACCGTCGCCGGAAGTGAGCCATCCTCGAGCCGGCCGACAAGTTTGATGAAAACATCCTCGAGGGTGTCGGAACGTGTGGAGAAGCTATCCCACCGTAGCCCGCTCGCCTCGACCGCTTGGAGGATCCGGAGCGCCTCTGCCTTGGACCCAAGCTCTACCTCGACACCGTGGTCCACGCGCTCGGCCCGAAGCCCCAGAGCTGTGAGGTGCTCCGCGAGCGCCGGTTCACCGACAACTTGGAATCGTTCGGGTCGGCCGTACTGTTTGATGATCTCTTCCGGAGACCCGATGGTGATAATCTGACCCCGATTGATGATGGCGATCCGGTCCGAGAGCTGCTGCGCCTCTTCCAGGTAGTGAGTCGTCAGGAAGACCGTCCGTCCCTCGCCCCGCAATCGTCGGATCACGCCCCATATCGATCGCCGGGCCCGGGGATCGAGCCCGGTAGTCGGTTCGTCCAGGAAGCAAAGCTCCGGGTCGTTGACGAGTGCGAGAGCTACACCGACCTTCTGGTGCTGCCCTCCCGAGAGAGTGTCGTAATGGTCGTCCGCTTTGTCGGAGAGCTCGACCCGAGCGAGAAGCTCGTCGATGTCGACCTTCACGGCGAAGAGACTCGCGTACAGCTGCAGTGCTTCGCGCGAGGTGAGCTTCGGGAAGAAGTGGAAGTCCTGCGGGATCACGCCCATTCTTCCTCGCAAGTCATCAAGGTCGGACCACGGGTCGATGCCAAGGACCCGGACATCCCCGCCCGACGGGCGACGAAGTCCTTCCAGGATCTCGACGGTCGTGGATTTCCCTGCGCCGTTCGGGCCAAGAAATGAGAAGACCTCCCCTCGGTGGACAGAGAAACTTATGTCATCTACTGCCCGAAGCTTGCCGTAGGCCTTCTTCAGGTGTCAGACCTCAATGACACTGGTCTCGGAAGCATCAGCGCTCCGGGTATGCCGAGCGCCTCCCTCCTTCAGATCGGGCATCGAAGGTCGAGAGGTTCGCCTCCCCTCCCTCCGGCGACGATAAGCTCCGCTGACGAGACGGAACATGGCGCGTCCCGAGGCCAGGAACGCCCCGCGGTACAATTCTGCGCTGTCAATATGATTTCACTCAGTCCGGCGCGAGGCTGGCGGTGAACCCGTTCGGGCGTCGATAGATTCCAGGCACGACCCGCCGCCCGCCCGAAAGAGGGCCGCCGATCGGGTCAGAGGGCCTTAGCCGCGGTCACTTGACGGTCAGTTCGGAGGCTCTGTCCTCGGAGGTGTTGCGATGTTCCGCGGAAACGGTTGGTCGCGCGGACGCCCGTGGGCGAGCGCGCGGTGACTGAGTCAACCAGAACTCTCGCGCGAGCGCCTCCCCGCGAGTCGTTAGCGAGTACACGTTCACCCGGCGATCCTCCCCGTACACATGGCGGCGGGCGACCTCGACCGCTCCCCCGGCCGCCAGCCGACGAAGCACTTTCGAGAGCGCGCTTTGTTCGGCACCGAGGGCCGCCCCGATGCCGCGTTGTGTGGCGTCCGGTCTACCGATTCCATCGGGTCCGATTCGGCCGAACTCGAACAGGTGGACGAGGATCCGGCGAGAAAGTCGCACTTGCTCCACCGGCGCTACCGCAACCTCGGACTCCAAGCGGATCCCCGAGGCAGAAGCTGGGGGGGTCGAAGGGGACCGTATGGGTCGCGGGGGAGGGCGGTTCGCCGAGCCGGACGGCAGGTCGCGACCCTGGTCGCCAAACGATGGCCCGGCCCATGAGTCCGGATACACACCGGGAGGAGGATCGAGCGTCCCGGCGTTCGCCGAGCCCCTGGCTCGGACGAACCCAAGCGCGGCCCGGGCCCCCAGGACCACGGCGGCACCTACCGCGAGACCAATGAGGAACTGCTCGACCGCGAACGCCACGGATCGGTGGAGGACCTCCGAACCCGAACGTCTCGGGGCTAGATACGGACTCGGATTCGAGTCGGGGGCGACTCACTTCTTGGCCCGGGCCTGTTGTTCGAGCGAGCGAAGAAGCCGACCTCCTTCTTCTTGCTCGAGACGGCGAGACCGCACCGTGGCCCCGATCGTCCACGCTCCGGCGACCAGTACACCGACGACTCCACCAAGAATGGCCGCGACTAGCGCGGGCGAGAGGAGGGGACCTGAGCCCGGGCTGGCCGGAAGACCGCTCGGAATCGATAGCAGGATCACTTGCGGTGACCGGACCAACGCCACCTGTCCCTCCGCCACTGGGATCAGCGTGTGGGCCGCATTGACCACTCCGAAATCGTAGTTGTACGTTCCGGGGGGAACTACGAACAGAAGAGACGCGCCCGATGACTTTCTAACCGAATCCGCGACACTCACTTGCCACTTGTAACCTGAGGGAAGTTGCCCGTCGGTCTCAAAAGTGATCCACGTCGGGGCGTACGACCAAGTGTCGTGACCGTAAGAACCGAACTCCTCGCTCGCCGATGCGACCAGCTCGCCCCCAAAAAGGATCTGTTGGTGGGTCGCCGGGTCATCAAAGAACAGCGCGAGGAAGCGCGCCTCCGGAGCTGTGATGTTCGCCTCGGTGACCAGCGTCCATCCTCCGGCCACGTAACCCCAGACTTCGTCCCCGGAGACCTGACAGTGCCCAGCCGACCCGTTCTGCATCCCCTCGTAGTAGAGTGTCTCGTTCGCTTGGGAGTCGAACCAGAGCGTCCCGATTCCTGGCGGCGGGGAGGTGCTCGGCCCCAGCAGCTCCGACCAGCCAGCCGCGCCGAACGTCCAGGTCGCCGCCCAACTCGTTTCGAAGGTCACGAAGGGGCAGGGTCCGCCGCTGCCCGGGGAGACGAAAGTGAACCCTCCCGCAAGCACGACGTATCCGTCCACGGCGTCGAACGCCATCTGGGAACGCATCAGGCGTCCCGGCGGAGCGGACCCGGATGATGCCGTGATGTTTACCCAGTGAGCGCCGTCGAAAGTCCAAGTGTCATTGTAGAACACAAATCCCGTAAAGGTGCCTGCGGGAATGTTACCGATGCCCCCGCCAAACAGAACGAGATCTCCCAAGGCCGGGTCGAACACAAGCCCGAAGTAGTAACGGGGTGAAGGGGCGACCGATGTCGGAAGCTGATGCCATCCGGTCGAGTTGTACGTCCAAGTGTCATTGAAGAAGGTCGTGTCGTCACGCCCACCGAAGAGCACGAGCGACTGGATCGCGGGATCGTAGGCCATCTCACCGCCCCACCGGGGCGAGGGGCCACCCGACGCGGAGAGCTCGGTCCAACCCGCATGCGTGTACTCCCAGGTGTCGCCCAGCGGGTAGTTCCCTCCCGCTCCATTGTACCCTCCGAACAGGATCGTCGAGTTCAAATTGGGCGAGAAAGCGGCCTGGGACGCCGATCGATTGCTCGGTGCCGGGCCGACCTTGCTGGAGACATTGTCCCAAGACGTTCCGGGGGGGGACGCCGCTGAATTTGTGGTCGAATGGGTGATCGCGAGGTTCGCAGTCCCCGCAGTTGACCTCGATTGAACCTCCCCCGGGACGAGTGCGCCGGAGACCATCAGAATCGCCACTACGGCAAGCGCGTAGCATTCGAGCTGGGTCCGACCGTGAATCCGCTCACCGGGCGCTCCGAGCATGGTCGCGATCCCGGACATCACTCCCGATTTGGTGACTTGGTTGATAAACCTCGGGAGATCTTAGGACGGAGTTATGCCATTCGGGTGGCGGGTTTGAGGCCGAATCGAAGTTGAGCTCGACCTGGTCGGCGTCGACTCGAGTCCCTCCGCCCCGCGCTTGCCTCCGCCCTACGGCCCCGATCTTGGGGCCCCACTGGCTCTTCCCGCGGCTCGGTGGTGAAGTGGGTCGAGTGCCCCTCTCTTCGTTCAACATTCGACCCCCGACCAGGGCGGACCGCGGAGGAGGCCACTTCCCGTGGAGCACGCGCCGGGCGATCCACATCGCACTGGGTGGCTCGACGTCCATCTGCCAAAGCATCGCCTCCACTTCACCGAGATGCAACAGATGTTCCGTCAGGCATTGAGCAAGCGCGGAGTCAGGTGCTCCAGTAGAGCGGAGTTGACGAAGGGGATATCCGTCCCCGCCGAAATCGGTGCGGGTGGGCAATACGACCAGTACGGTCAGCGATTCTTCGACCCTACGCCCCCATCCGAGGGGCAGCGATCTTCTGACTCGAGCGCGCGTTGTGGCCTCCATACTGGGGCCGGTGACGTGGCTCAGTTTCACGCTGCTTTACGTGGGGTTCTGGGCCCACGGATTCACCCTCTTCCAAAGTGTGATTGTGATCCTTGTCTCGATTATCATCTTGGCGGGACTGATGGGAGCTCGGTGGGCATCGTGGGGGATGCGCCGTCACTCCTGGTCTTGGGACCAGTAAGTCATTCCCGGGCTCGTCCCCGGTCCTTCCATCGTAGGACCCAGTACGGACCTCGTCGCTCAGGGTTCAAAGCCCGACGGTCTGATCCGTAGGACGCGCCGCTCGGGGGCCTGGGACCCCGGGGCCTGACCCGCGGGGTCACAGCCCTCACCCTAGCCCCGTTCGACAACGATTGGCGCCTGGCTCGGACAACTGGCATGGAAGCGGAGTCGCCGGGGCGGATGGGGGGGAGCGAAAATGGTGGATCACTCGGAAGCACAGGACAGTGGGGCGCTCGCCCCGAGTTCGAACGTCGATCCGGACGATAGAGACCCGGAAATATCCCAGGTGTAGGTCGAACTGCAAGTGACCGCACCCCCAATGAGGATTCCCGAGGCTGATGCGGTTTGTCCAAGAGCCAGTGGAGATATCGCGCTCACGTTGGCGAACGTCAACTCGAACTTCGTAGGACTTCCCATCGATGCGGACAGGCCGACAATCGGCAGCTACCCGGAGTTCCTCAGGTCGAGCGCGAGGCCCGGCCCTGCGGGCGTCAGAACCCGGTCGAGCCGGAACGACACGATTGTCGCGGATCCGGATGGACCCACCCCGAACATCCCTCCCCCCGACGGCGAGGGTAGAGAGGCGACGAGGACGACGACAAGCACCATGGTTCCAACCGAGACGACGGACGCGACCGCAACGCGAGCGATTGTCCATGACGGAGCTCGACCAAGTCTGTCGGCCCGGACTGCCGGCATGCCAACCTACCTGCCTTGATCGACACGTTCCTGGTGCGGATACGGTCTTCCTAACGGACGCATCGACCAGGGAGCGACGAGATCGAACTTTCGGAAGAGGTGTGCCGTTGGCGACGCGCCCCTGAGTTGTAGCGGGGGATCGCTCGGTGCCGAAGCTGCGGTGAGGCTTTCGCGAAGCCTCTCCTCTCCCTCCGCAAGGGGACGCGACCCAGGGTTTCCTCGTGGCGTGTATGGCTCCCCTCAAGGATGGTTCCTCCTGGCGACCAAGGAGGATCCCCGTGCCCTGATGGAGACGAGATGGTGGCGAACTGCCTCCCCGGGGATCGAGATCCGGCTACCCCACGAGGGGGACTCCGCACACTCGACAGAACTTTGAACTGGCTCCCCCGGTCATCGAGCCGCACTTCCTGGAGCGACGCCCAGTGACCTGCAGATTTCCTCGCTCAGGGCCGGGGGTCGACTCCGTCAGTGGAGTAGATACGGTCGAGGGTGGGGACCGATTGAACCAGCGTAGGTCTACGCACGATTCCGACTGAGTGGCCTCTTCCTCGTGCGTCCCATCCTCGTCCGGCCCGATGTTGAACCCGAGGACCCCCCAGAGGCCGGGGAAAGGGCATCCGTTAAACCCCGTCACAGCACGATGGGCCCACGCCACACTCCTGCCGAACGCAAAGAGCATCGCGAGTCCAAAGACAGCGACCAGCCTCCCCCCGGGGGGACTCGGGAGGGAGGATGGCGGCCGCAAGAATGGCGAATTCAACGCCCATCAAGGTTGCGATTAGGATCACGTAGGCCGTGTATCTCATCTTGGGCCCCGCGTCGGAGGCAGGGTATCCGCCCTTTTGGGAGCGTCGATGGGCGAGTTCGCGACGAGGAGCGGGCGGGTCATCCGGCTTGAACGCCCCCGAGCCGTCGTCGAACTATGGTGATTCGAGTCGTACTACGAAGTGACAGAATCACTTCGTGATGTTCTTAACGCGTTCATCGATTTATACTCGGGCTCGACTGCTTCGCCGACATATCATGGCGCCGATACGGTGGAGCGAGATTGAAGCCGAACGGCGTGGCGGTGAGTTGGTCTTGACTACCGGGAAGGAAGGCCTAGGGGTCACTAGGCGGCTGGTCAGATCGATCCGGCTACGGCGCCCAGGTATCTTGGCCGCAGGACTCCCTATTCTCTTCCTTGCGCTCTTAATCAGTTCTTCAGGAACGCCTTCCTCTGCTTCAGCTCCCGCTGTCCTTGGGAATGTGGGACATGGCGTGCCTTTGCCTCCTCTGTCGTCCCCCAAATCTGCCATTCATTTCCCCGGAGATGTTGGGGCGGCTCCGACCTCGGCGGGGACTAGCTCGCAGACGGTCTACACCCTCGCCTTCGCGATTCACCCCTCGACCTGCGTGGTTCGAGTTGGTCTGCGGAACTACCGCTCCGGGGCCACGAACACAAGCATGGCTGCCGGCGTTCATGCGATAACCGCCGTCTCCTGTTGGGGCCAAGCATTCGTATCCTGGAACAGCACGGCCGGGTCGCTGACGTCGACCACACGATCCGATACGTTCCTCGACGTGAGCGGGAACGGGACCTTGACCGCTAACTTTGCAACGGGATTCAACGTCACATTCACCGAGACCGGCCTCACTGGCGGAAACTCGTGGACGGTCGCGATGAATGGAACCACCCTGACCGGTACCCTCTACACGATCGTATTCGAGGAGCCGAATGGGACGTTCTATTATCAGATCCCGAACGTTCCAGGATACTCGAAGATTCACCCGGGATTCGTGACGATCGATGGAGCGAACACGACAGTCCAGATCAAGTTCCGCTCGCTCTCGATCTCGGTGAGGTTCCAAGAAACGGGGCTGCCGGATGAGACGGTCTGGAGCGTGACCCTGAACCACACGCAGGATAACGCCATATCCTCCTGGATCGCCTTCGGTGAGACCAACGGAACTTACTCGTATTCGATCGGCTCGGTCGCCGGATACAGCTCGAACGTCACGAGCGGGACAGTAAGTGTCGCCGGCAGTCCACTGACGATAATGGTCTCGTTCACAAGCGGCGCTGGGGGCTCCTCTGGGACCCCGGCCGGGCTTTGGTACGGCCTCGCTGCCGTGGCCTTGGTCGCGGTCGTCGCCGGGTTGGTATTCGTGCTTTCGAGACGTAGATGGAAACGCGACTGAATCTCCTTGAGCAGGATTCCGATCGATGCAGGATCGTGATCGAAACCTCTGAGAACGAAGTGGGGGGGGTGGCGATGGTCAGGTGGTACCATCGACGGCCCTGACGTGATTAAGCCTCCCCTCCGTCCGATTGCCTCCACTCTTCCTTGGTCCCCTGAGGTCTAAGACCGATTTCAGGCCACGGAGAGTCACGCCGGGTTTGGAAGCATCGGGGTGCGGTCGTTCTCGACTGCGGCTTCCATTCTACACCGCGGGGAAGGCCGCACCGCAGCGAGGGGGGGACCGAGCGGTGGGCGACGCTCCCCCCGAGACCCACTCTGAGAAGCTGGAGGTCGACATGCAGGTGATTTGATCACCCGGCGATGAGAGGCCGGCAGAACCGCCCCCAGCCACTAGCGCGCTCTATTGGGCGAACTTGAGGGGTCGCCGCTCTCCACAAACAAAAGGAGGCCCCCGTGACCACCCACTCTTCCGTCTATACTGTCGATTGTGTCGCATCCCTTTGTTTAGGCAGGCCCTATCGCCTTGACACAAGGTCTGGTCCCTTTTGGGAATCTCTCGAGCTCAATCCCACCCTTGAGCGGCGAAAAAAGAGAGATCCCCGAGGGTCTCCCCTCGGGGTGGAAGTGGTTTCGCGAGCTCCGAACTTCGGTCCTACGCCGCGTACAGGCTGATGTACCCTGTCTGTACCCCGAGCGCCTGGTTGACCGAGGAGCCGAGGACGAACTGGATGTAGTTCGACTCAATCGACCCTACGGGCGGGACGCCGTTCGTGACGTATTCGAGGACCCGCCAGGGCTGATACGAGGCAGCGCCGGTGACGGTGCCCTTGTAGGTTCCGAGCACGTTCGGGATGGTCGGGAGAATCGGCGTGGTCTGCTGGGTTTGGCCAACTGCAGCCAATCCCTGGTACCCACCGATGATCACTCCGGGGTTCGCCGAGGCCTGACCGTAGGAGTTGAACCCGATTCCGTTCGGGTCAGCAGCGACGCCGGCTGCGACGAGGACGTTCCCGACTTCGTGGTGCGTGGCGATGATGTTGCAGCTCTCGAGCTGGTTGTCCGTACCGCACGAGTTGCTGGAGCCGTCCTTAGGGATCGCGAGGTACTTCTGCGAGAATCCCTGCTCCGTTCCGCCGCTGTCGGCGCGGTCGTAGGTGGCGGTGGTGTTGGTGTTCAGAGTTCCCCAGACGCATCCGCCGACCACGGGAAGGGCGAGGGCGACGTTACAGCCCGCGGGGAAGGGGATCACGCCGAAGGTAAAGCCATGGTTTCCGCCGTTGGCAACGCCTTCCAGCAGGCAGGTCTTGTACAAGGTATCCGCTGGGCTCACGGCGGTGGTTCCGCAGAGCCAGTTGGGAAGCGTGTACGCTGGGCCAGCCTGGCCAGGGTAGGCAAGGGTGTTGGTCACGGGGGTCTTGCTCGACGCGGCGGCGTACAGGGCGTACATCGTGGTCGCGTTGAACGAGATATCCGCGGACGGGACCTTTCCGGCAGGGGCTGCCGTGGCGTGAGTCCAGACTCCCGGGTTCTTGGTCGACACGATCCCAACGAGTCCGTCCACTGCGACGACCGTCTGGACCGCGTTGTCCGCCAGAGAGGCTGAACATCCATCACCGATGAGCTGAGAGGTGGTGAAGGACGAGGAGGCAGCGGCCACGTCAACGTGACCCAAGCACCAAGCCTCGACGCCCGCGACCGATCCACCCTGCTGGTCGGTGATGTTGTTGTTCGTGTTGTTTTGCTCGTACCACTTGATGGCCAGCTGGCTCAACGGGTAGACGGTCGTGCTGCCACCAATCGAGAACTTGAGGTCGCTAGGGATCGACGGCTTACCGATGCTGCTCGTGACGCTCCCTTGCCATCCCGTGAGCCAAAGGTACAGTGCCGCGGCGGCCGCAACCGCGATGAGGATCAGGATCAGCGTCGCCACGACGGGCGAAACTGCCTTCTCATTGCGCTTGTGGCGCCGGTACCCAAGGCGCCGTTCTCTCCAAGCTAGACTCTTTCCGCTCATTTCTTCTTTTTCCCCCTTGGTTGTTTTTTCGTGCAACTGTCCTTCGGCCCACCGAAGTCCTCGCTGCAACAGCTTCAGGGTCTGGAGAGTTCAAATGCCGGGCCGAAATAGAAGCCGTGGGTCGTTGGAAAGTAGGGGTGCTAGAGTGGGTCTAGCTGTGGGAGTGGGAGGAATAGAGGCCTACGTAGACTACGGCAACTTCTTGCCGGTCACTTAATCGATGGCCAAGGGTAGATGACGTCGAGGATGGCTTCCCGGTCGGATGGGGGATAATACCGGCCGGTCGGCAGCTTCCGGCCCATCGGCGGGCCAGATGGCCACGCAGATATCGTTGCGCCGGTCGAAAGGAGAGATCAAGCCCAAGGATCGGGAGACCCTCCGGCGCGAGGCAGCCAAGCTCGAAACCCTACTCCAGCGGCACGATGTCCGGCCGGAAAAGATGCTCATCCAGGCCGAACTGGGATACATGCGAAGGCAGCTCCAAGGCGATCGACGGCTGGTGAACGTCACTTATCCGGTCAACCCGCCCTATGCCTTCGTTCAGATTCGTTTCAACTCGCAGGTAGGCGAATTCGAGTACACCGTGAAGGAACCGCGCCTCAACCCCGACGACGTCGCCCTCGTGGCCCAGATTCGCCAGAAGATGGAGGCGATGATGGCCCAGGAGGAGATTCCTGTGACCGACGGCCAGCGGTTGGAGGAGTCTCCCGTTCTCGCAGCCTACTTGAAGAAGAAGTTCTTGGCTGCCATGGATCTCTACGACATCGACGTTCCCGCCCGCCGCCAGCCGGTGATACTCTACTTCCTTCGGCGTGAATTCGTCGGAATGGGCAGGACCGATGCGTTGCTCCGCGACCCCTTCTTGGAGGACATTAGCTGTCTCGGTCCGGGCATTCCGCTGTACGTCTTCCATCGCGTTTTCGGCTCGGTTCGAACGAACATTGCCTATGATGGAGAGATCGAGCTCAACAAGTACATCTTCCGTCTCGCGCAGATCGCCGGGAAGCACGTATCGATCTATCAACCGATCCTCGACGCCACGCTTCAGGACGGGAGCCGCATCAACCTCACGTTGGGCACGGAGGTGACTCGGAAAGGCTCGACATTCAGCGTACGCAAGTTCTCGGTCGATCCGGTGTCGCCGATCGACCTCCTGAGGTTCGGGTCGGTTTCCGCTTTCCAACTAGCCTATTTCTGGACTCTGATAGAGGCGCACTGCTCGCTCCTGATATCGGGAGGAACGGCGGCCGGAAAGACGACGTTCCTGAACGCCATTTCAATGTTCATCCGGCCCGAGGACAAGATCGTCTCCATCGAAGACACGCCCGAGATCCAGATCGATCACCAGAACTGGATCCAGTCGGTGGCGCGGGCGGGCTACGGCGCGGGCGCGTCCTCCGGCGGCGCCTCGGGCGTGTCGGGGCTCTCGTCCCAGGGGGGGTCGAAGTCACCCGGTACGGTCACCCTATTCGACCTGCTCGTAGCGGCGCTCCGACAGCGGCCCGAGTACGTCATCGTAGGGGAGGTGCGGGGAACGGAGGCATTCACCCTCTTTCAGGCGATTTCCGTAGGTCATGCCTCGATGTCGACGATTCACGCCGGGTCGATTGCCGAACTGATCCACCGCGTCGAGAACGAGCCGATGAACATTCCCCGCGTCCTCTTCCAGGCGTTGGACGCCGTCGCTTTTCCAGCCCAGGTCGCAGTGAAGGGATCCCGCGTCCGCCGCATCATGGGAGTCACCGAGATCCTTGGTGTGGACGCGGCCACGAACGAACTGCTGACCAACGACATCTTCAAGTGGGAACCCCTGAGCGACCAGTTCACGTACCTGGGCCGAAGCTTCGTTCTCGAGCACGTCCAAGAGAAGACCGGCCGCACCATGGACGCCCTCGAAGCGGAACTCCGTCGCAAGGAACGCTATCTCACGTTGATGGACCGACTCCAAGTGACCTATTTCAAGGATGTAAGTCAAGCGATTGCAGCATACTATGTAGACCCGGGGGAGGCCCTCGGTCGGCTCGAGAAGAAGGTCAGGCAGTGATCTACGATGGCCGGCAGCGCGAACGCCTCGGCGCCCCCCGCTGCATCGATCGCGAGCGCCACCGATAGCGGTACGATTCCTACGACCCCCAAGAGGAAGTCGGTCCTAGCGAAGTACGAGAGCCTTTGTTACACGCTGCTGGGGGAGCGGATCGACCGCGCCGGTGAGGAAGAGGTTCTTTCGTCTCAACTGAAGCAGGCGGGCATCAACGTTACGCCGGGGATGTACAAGTCGCTCTCGACCGTTTCCACGGCGATAGCCGCGACTGGCGGGGCCGGGGTATCGCTGCTTCTCTTCCACGTGCTCCTCCATCCTGGGCTGTGGTGGGCGTACGTGCTCGTCATCACCGGGGTTACCGCGGGGAGCGTGTACGGTGGTTTTCGGTTCTTGATATCGACCCGCATCGCGAACCGCAAAGATCAGCTGGACCGAGAACTTCCGTTCACCCTGAGCGAACTTTCGGTGCTGGCCAGCACCGGGGCGTCCCCGATCCGGCTCATTCGCCGGATGGCGCAGCGAGACCATGATCCCGCGCTTACCGGTGAGTTCAAGCGGGTCATCTACAAGACGGACATTCAGGGCAAGGACCTTATCACGGCGTTGGCGGAGACGGCCAAGGAGTCTCCATCTCCGTCGGTCCGGGAGGCGTTCTGGGATCTCGCCAACATGATCCACCAGGGGGGAAACCTCGATGAGTACCTACGCTCGAAATCCGATGCGGTGCTCCAACTGAAGCGGCTCATCCAAAAGCAGTTCATCGAGCGTCTCGCGACGTTTCTCGATATGTACGTCGCGCTGGTCTTGGTCGGCGTCCTGATGATCGCCGTCGGCGCATTCCTGATCAATTCCTTCGGGCAGACTGCGGCCGGTCTCGATGCGGACCAACTCCTCGTGCTCCTGACCTTCGGAATGGTCCCCTTGGCCGTGATCATGACCATTCTGATGATCTCCGTGGCGTACGCCCGGGCGGAGTGATTTGCATGTGGAGGCGGACGCTCACCGGGGTCGCGGTCCTCTCGCTCCTGGCGCTCACACTCGTCCCTCCGGGCGCCGCCGGCCCAGTCTCCGCTCCATTACCGGACCTGGCTGCTATCGGACACTTCCCTACCAACGGAACAAAGGGGATATTCGTCATCAGTTCCGTGTACCCGCGACCGAACTCCACCATCTCCACAACGCTACCGAACATCAAAGTGACCTACTACGACACGCTCGAGAACATCCCGTATTCGGGAGTCGACCTAGTCGTGAACAGCCAGGATGTCACCGGGTTTACCGGGGTCACGATCACCCCTGGGTCGATCAACTACTCGGTGTCCGGTCTGTTTCCGCTCCATGAGGGCCTCAACAACGTCACCCTATCCCTGACGGATGAGGCGCACAACAACTTCACCTACCGCTGGAGGTTCACTGTCAACACTACGATACCTCCCGCTCCGCCCGCGCCTCCCATTCGGTTCCAGACGCTCCTCCTCTACATGGGTGTGGCCGCCGCCATCGCCGCCGCGGGGTTTGGGGCGTGGATCCTCTACCTGAAGCAGACGACCCGATTCGCGTTCCGAAAGTACTTCATCACTCATCCAGTGCAACGATCCTATCTCATCCTCTACGTACCTGCGGCCGCCGCGTTCGTCTTCCTCCTCGTAGGTCTGGACTGGGTCAGCAGTACGCCCAACCTTCCCCCCATGGCGCTTGACTACGTTCTGGTGGCGGCCATCTTCATCGGCCTGCTCGCATTTGCGATCGACGCACGTCGAGAGCTGTCCGCGACGAGGGCCTACGAGCGTGCGTTCGCCCAGTTCCTGTTCGAGATGGCCGACGCCATGCGCGGGGGTCTCGACCCGGCAAAGGCGATCGTCGAATTGTCCAAGACGAGCTCGAACATCATGCGCCGACATCTGCGGATCGCGGCAGACGCCATCCGGATCGGCCGTGCGTTCGAGACGGTTCTCCGGGATATGGTAAAACCGATTCCCAGTCCACTCATCCGGCGATATGCCGGCCTGATCGCGGACGCGTCAGGTGTGGGCGGTGAGACCTCATTGGTCGTCTATCGCGCGGCGAAGGACATGGATGATTTCGTCAAGATCGAGGAAGAACGTGAGAATGAGCTGACCTTGCCGGTCGCGGTGATCTACATCGCTTTCGCCGTGCTCATGGCCGTGCTCTTCGCTCTGCTCTATATCGCGCCCACCCTGGGAAGCCTGAACATCGGGTTCCTGGGAGGGGGGGGAAACCCCCTCGCGTCCACGGGGACGACCAACGCCTCCGCGGTCCCAAGGTTGACCGTCTCGGGCCTTCACGACCGATTCTATCAGTTGATGTTGATCAATGCGCTGGGCACCGGCGCCATCATCGGCGCGTTTACCGAAGGAAAGGCACGGTACGGCCTTCTCCACTCACTCGGGTTGGCATTGGTGACGACGATTGCATTCACGATCCTCATTTCGTGACGGCAGCCTAGGAGTTTTGGATCGACGTGTCGGGATAGTTAACGTGACAGGGAATGCTGTGCTCCGATTTGCCGGGCCCTAATGGGTTGTCTGCCGAACGTCTCTCTATGACTTACGAGATTATCGCGCCCGCTCTGAGTGCCCTCGCTAGAGTCATTCGAAGACGATTCGGCCCGGCTTCAAGAAAGGGGAGCTCGCCGTCAGCTTCACACGAGACCTTCTCTCTGAATAAATGACTGCGGCAATCGATCGTAGGCCAGATTGTCATTTGGCCAAGAGCTTGGGGGAGCCTTCCGTCTCTAGGCGGAGTGGTATCAATAGAGCCATCTATCTACGGAACCAACATGTAGATGAGCGGAGTCGCAGTCACTGCCGATTTGTATATCGCAATTCTCCCACTAGGCGGAAGGCTCGATTGTTCCCAGCCCGTGATGTTAGTAATCGAGTAGTGATACGTTCCGTTGGGAATCGTGAAGTAAAGGCTATCGGTAAAGCCATTCGTCGTCAAGTGATGGGAGACGCCTCCGAGGGTGACCTCGAACGTTAAGCCAGAGGTGAGGCCGCTCTCCGAAAACGTCACGTTGTCCTTCACCTGCACAAAAGGTAGCAGCTTCCCCAGTGGCGCGCTGGCCACCGTGATGTTCCCCCGGTAAGGGGTGCCCGTTGTTAGATTCCAGCCGGAGACGTCTGCGATTGAGTAATTGTATGTGCCGTTCGGTGCAGCAAACGCGATGGACGACTTTGTTGTGGATACATCCAATCCGCCAAGACCGACAGACCAACTCCTTCCCGATGGAAGTCCGGTTTCGGTGAAGGTGACGGTGTTGGTCACCGGTGCAACGTATTTGCCCGGAGCCGTGTAAACTTCGGTCGCCGTGCCGGCCAAACCGAACGAATTTGTCACAATCAAGGTGATATTGTAGGTCGCCCCGACCGTAAACGGTGAAGGGAGCTCGGCTTCCTGGCCGTAGTAGATCCCGTTGACAGGATCCCCAATCATCGGTTTAGAATTGACGATTCTATGAACCGACCAATTCCATTCAACAATCGTGGCATTGACAACGGTCGTGGTACTCGGGGGTTCGTATGAGTTCGTGCCATCGAGTATCGGTGAGTTCCCGACATAGGCCAGTGACGGTTCTGCGACCGGAGGGATGAAGACCTCGGTGAACTCGTTCCCAAGTGTCGTGAAGAAACTTACCTGTGCGGTTTCTGAGTCGCTCAATGTGAAAGAGTTGCCCGGTGCCTCGACCGCTGTGTACGGAATTCCGATTTCAACCTGCGATAATGCCGGGACGACAAACGATAGACACCCGGGGTTCCCAGTGCTCAAGAGGAAACACTGGAGTGATCCGAGTCCACGTGGCCCAAGAACGCTGAAAGCCTCAACGGCCCCATCGTTAATCGTGATTCCAGAGATAGACATCTTGTTGATGTCGAGGCTTGCGAAATCGATAGAGACGTAGTAACCGACGCTAAAGTTGAACAGGTTCTCAGTAATGGAAACGACCCTGAGTCCCTCGAGATTCTTCAGCTGTTTCGCGGCCTCCTCGCTCTGAAGCCTCTGTTGCTCCGAGGCCAAGAACAGCGAGAACCCGATCGCCGCCGCAACGACGATCAGGACCAGCATCAGCGTCCCGACGATCTCGGCGAGCCCTCGACGCCCGCGCAGGCCCCTCCGCACGGTTCACGGAGCCCTCCTCGGAAGATAGACGTGCCGACCATAAAATGCATAGATAGCAGGAGGCGTCCGGCAACCATCATACAATACCGATACCATCGTTATGCGTCATCCGCCCCATGCCGGACCGTGGGGATTCCTATCGACATACCCGGCCTCAACACCATCATCCCGGAGATTGGCGAGGGGCGGGTCGTCATCGTGGAGAGTGGCGCGGACCTCACGAACAGTTACTTCGTCCGTCACTTGGGGGGGTCGGCGTTGGGTCTCGGACGCCCGGTCACTTTCGTGACATCGAAGGATCGCGGAGAAGTTCAAGAAACACTGAAGTCCGGCCCGGCGGCCGCCAACGGCTCCGCGCACCACGCCCGTATCCTCGAGATGGACTCGGTCGCGAACCTGGACGAGCTCGCCCCCGAGGGGGGCCTGCTGGCGGTGGATTCATTCTCATTCTTGACCCTCGGCCTATCGTCCCATGATCTCGCCCACCTCCTCCGGCGATTGCACGCTGTATGCCGAGGACGCCGCTGTACGGCGGTTCTTACGACCGATCGGGGCATGTTCGACCCGCGCGCCGAGGCGATCGTGATCCACCTCGCGGACGGATTCATTCAGTTCCACGCCCGGGACGGCGCGGAGGGGGTTGTGCGATTCCTGCGAATCCCCAAGTGGACCGACGGCAAATTCTTTGACCGCAACATCTATTATGAGTTCGACGGCAAACGGATTGCTATCGACCTGCGCAGCCGGGTCCTTTAGAGGAGGTGGGGTGACGTGCCGACTCAGACTTACGAGCGGTATGGCCTCACCGGGAACCCGTTCCGCGACCTCGCGAGCGAGAATCTCGAGGATGTGGGCATCTTCCACGTCAACCAGGACGTCGACAATACGCTGCGCACGATCAAGGACGAGGTTTTCGATAAGGAGAATCGCTCGATTATCGCGGTGATCGGAGTTCTCGGCGCCGGCAAGACGGAACGGCTGCTCCTCGCCGCCGCCGAAGGACGGGAGCGAAAGGCGTTCACCGTCTACTTCGATTTGACCACGAAGACTCCCTGGGTCCTACGGGGACTGGCGACCGAGTTCCAAAAGGCTGCCACGACTCTGAGCTTGGCCAAGACCTTCTCCTCCCCGGCCTGGATGAAGGGGGTTGGCGCCTTGGTGAAGATGAAGGATGAGCAGTATGACCCGAAGGCGGTGGGTCGGGCGCTCGGAAACGCGCTCAACGAGCAGGCCCCCTCGCTGCTGCTGCTCAACGACATCCACAATCTCGTGGAGTCGCGCGAAGTGGACACGTTCGTTCAGGTGCTACAGGAGATCACTGATGTAGTCCGTCCGGGCGTGCTCGTGATGTTCAGCTGCTACTCGAGCTATATTGCCTGGCTCACGGTGAACCATCCGGGACTGGCCTCTCGCATCAACCGGACCTTCCTGCTCCTCGGTCTCACCGACGACCAGGCCGCCTTGGTGGTCGCAAAGAAGTTGATGGCGAAGAGGGTGGTCGAAGACCTCGATCCCGTCTTTCCTTTCGACATGGAGGCGATCAAGGAACTCAATCGGGCGGCGATGGGAATTCCGCGACGCCTCTTGGAACTAGCCGATCTGGCGCTAGAGCATGGGGTCGCGCATCGGTCCTATCGGGTGGATGCCGAGGTGGTGCGCGCGGTGCTCGGCTTGAGGAACACGGAGGAGCTGGCCGCCGCGCTTCTCGGCCAACGGATTCCGGACGCGAAGCCGGCGCTGGCCGAGGCGCCCCTGCCGAAAGCTAAAGTCACGGCGCCGGTGCCAACGGCGGTCAGTCCCGAGACTTGGAAGGAAACGAGCTGAAACTTAGACGGTACCGGGATTCACGAGGACCGCGAGATCGATCGCCTCCTCGGCGATTTCGGAGGCGTAGGCCGCCGCCCTTCCGAGGCTGTCCACGACCGTCCCGAGAGAGAGGAGCTCCTCCCCGCGACGTGCGGAGACCCGATGGGAGAGCGCGTCGATGAGCTTCTGATGGTCCGCACGGGCATCGATCGCCAGATTCGCCTCATCGATGTCCCGCGTGACGAGAGCGTGGAAAGCGCGATCGAGGATGGCCAGCGCGGAGACGCGGGCGTCCTCGAATTCCTTCAGGAGCTTCGGGTCCAGCGCCTTTCCCTTCCCGATGACCGGAAAGGTGCGGGCGATCCGGCGTGCGTGGTCACCGATTCGGTCGAGCAGTTTGGCAATCAGACGGTGACCGTGGAGCGTTGCCGCCGACGCGCGATCTCCCGAACTCGGGTTCGGAGCGTGGGCAAGGTGGTACTGCTTAGCGACCATCCAGTAGAGCCGATTCACGTCTTGACCACGCGCCTCGACGTCCCGCGCGAGCGCCTCGTCGCCCGTCTTGAGGGCTAGGAAGGCATCATCGAGCATCGCGCGAACGGTGAGTTGCATCCGGCGAAGGCATTTCTCCGAGCTGAGCTCGGAGGGATCCGAGAGGTCCTGGATCACGATGGAGTTGCGGGACTCTTCGATGACCTCAGGGCCGATGACGAGGTGGCAGAACTCCCGGCTGACGCGGCGCACGAACGGGGAGCGGTCCGGTGAGAATCGAATCTCGATGAGACCGAAGCCCGAGACGTAGGCGCCGATGAGCTTGCGGAGGAGGGGCTCCCGCGCCTCCTCTCCTTTGTCGAGGAAGATCTTTCGGCGGATCGCCGGCCGGTCGGTCGATCGCGATCGGATCGACACGGACCCATCGGTCTCGGTTTCGACAAACAGGGTGTCCCCAGCCTTCAATCCAGCCCCCGTAACCCATCGCTTGGGGAGGGAGATCAGGAACGTCGATTTGCCGGCGAGTTGGAGCTTTCGGCCTTCCATGGAAGGGGGCCCGACTCTAGAAACCATTACGGAACTATAAGCGTTGAAACTATAGACTATGTACATGTGTGGGATGGCTCGGAATTACCTAGGTACATGTCTCGGCCGAGGTGCTCCCGGCGGGATTCGAACCCGCGTTACGGGGTCGAAGGCCCCGAATCCTTGACCGGACTAGACTACGGGAGCGCGCTCGGCCGGCTCCGGCCCTACAGTCGGCGCGGGGGTAATGAGCTTTCGTGTCACGGTCCCGGACTTAGGCGTAGGACTACCGAGCGTTGGGCTTTTCGGCCGAATAGGGCCGGATCGTGTGTCGGGGGAGGAACTCGGACCTCCGCTGGCCGGTGAGCGCATAGATGGTCTTCTCCCCGATCTTACAGGCATTGTCCGCGATCCGTTCGAAGTGCCGGGCTATCAACAGGTCGCTCGCGAGCCGGGGGGCGGAGGCAGGGGTCTGGGACAGCTCGTCGATAATCATTCGATTCGCCTGCCGGTGCATCTGGTCCACGCTATCGTCCCGAATGAAGAGCTGGCGCGCGAGCTCGATCTCGTCGTTCACCAGGGCGTTCAAGGACTGGCGTACCATCGACTCGACGACATCGTCCATCTTCTGGAGGAGCGACCTAAGTTCCGCCGATTCCTTTCCAGCGTTCGGGTCGGTCTGGCGGGCCATGTCTAGCCCGAGACGGCCGATTCGGTCCATGTGGGTGGTGGTCTTCAGCAGAGCGGCCGCCGTCCGAAGGTCGACCGCCGCGGGCTGGCGCAGAACGAGGAAGGCGATGGTCGCATGCTCCATATCCTCATCGAGTCGGTCAAGCTCCGAGTTCCGGTCGAGCACCAACTGAGCTTCGTCGAGCGCCCGCGCATCGTACGCGCGCCAGCCGTCGTGGACCATCGCCAGCGCCCACTCCCCCATGTGGGCCGCCCGCTCCTTGAGGTGCCGTACCTGGAGGTCATAGCCCCGGGGGCGGCCTGTGTTCGCCAACGGATCGTCGTTCATCCAAACCTTCCCGTGATGTAGGCCTCGGTCAGCTTATCCTTCGGCCGCTCGAACAGTTCCTCAGTGGGGCCGAACTCGACCATCTTCCCCAGGTAGAAGAACGCTGTGTAATCGGCGACCCTTGCCGCCTGCTGCATGTTGTGCGTCACGATCACCACCGTGTACTGTTGCTTGATCTGGCCGACGAGGTCCTCAATCTTCGAGGTGGCGATCGGATCGAGGGCCGAGCACGGCTCGTCCATCAGTAGGACCTCCGGATTCGCCGCCAACGCACGGGCGATGCATAGTCGCTGCTGCTGGCCACCGGAGAGCGAGGTGGCCGGGGCGTCGACACGGTCCTTCACCTCCTCCCAGAGGGCTGCCTGCTGGAGGCTCCGGAGCACGGCCTGATCGGTCACCGACTTCGAGTGACGACCGGCGAATCGGAGCGCGGCACCGACGTTGTCGTAGATCGACATCGTGACGAAGGGGTTGGGTTTCTGAAAGACCATTCCGATCCTGCGCCGAACCCGGATCGGGTCCTGCTTGTAGACGTCGAGCCCGTCGAGGAAGACCTGGCCCGTCACCTTCGTGCGGGGCACGGTTTCGTGAAGGCGGTTCAGGCAACGGATGAACGTGGATTTACCGCAACCCGAGGGGCCGATAATCGCCGTGACCGCCCGCTCGGGAAACTCGAGTGAGATATCGGTGATCGCCGGTTTCCCGCCATAGTACGCGGTCAACCGGTCCACCTTCATCTTGATCGGATTCATGGCATCTCACCGCCCTTCCATTCGCCGTACCATCCGCTGAATACTGATTCGAGACAGGACGTTGGCGGCCAGGACCAGTACGAGCAAGAGGAGGACGGCCCCCCAGGCGACCGAGATCTGGTTGGGGTAGGCGCTCTCCGCATCATTGAAGATGATGAGCGGGAGCGCGGCGATAGGATGGTTCAACCCCTGGAAGTACAGGCGGGACCCGAACGCGGTGAAGAGCAAGGGGGCCGCGTCGCCGGCCGCCCTCATCAGGGCGAGCAGGACCCCCGTGAGGACCCCCGGGAGGGCCGTACCGAGAACAATGCGCGTCGTCGTTCGCCACTTGGGAATGCCGAGAGCGAGCGCCGCTTCCCGAATCGTGTTCGGGACGGTGCGAAGGGACTCCTCCGTCGTGCGAACGATGACGGGGATCATGATGATCGAGAGAGCGAGAACCCCGGTTTCCGTTGAAAAGGCGAGCGAGGGATAGTAGAGCGCAAAGTAGCTGTACACGACGACTCCGGCGATGATCGAAGGGATCCCGGTCATGACATCCGCGGTGAAACTGATCGCCCGGCCCAGACCTCGGGTGGAGTACTCGGAGGCGAAGACCGCCGCAAAGACGCCGATCAACGTTGAGAGCGTCCCAGCGAGGACCATCAGGATGAACGTGCCCTCGATGTCGGGGCCGATTCCTACCGTTGAGCACGAAATCGAGGAACAGCCGTTGGGCGGGAGCGCAGTGAAGAACCTGGGGTTCAGCAGAACGGATCCTCCCCGAATAACTGCCTCGTAGATGACGCTCACGAGCGGGATGAGCACGACGATGATCGTCAGGCCCGAGAGCACCATGATCGCTCCGCTGAAGAGCTTCCTTCGGGACACGCGGTCGAACTTGGGTCGGGCGACCTGCGGATCCCCTCGATCGATCCGAAGATGCGGCGCGAAGCTCATTCGATGTTCCCTCCCGGGCTCCGAAGTACTTTCCACACGAGCAGTCGCGCGATCGTGTTGACCAGTAGCGCGATGCCCAGGAGCACGAGCCCGGCCTCGAGGATCGCGGAATACTGGAGGGGGCCGGTGTTGTTCAGGAGCTCGTTCGCGATGAGGCTCGCGATCGTTTGACCTTGGGAAAAGAGGGACTTCGGGATCTGGTCGAAATTTCCGATGGTCATCGTCACGGCCATCGTCTCCCCGATCGCCCTCCCAAGCCCGAGAATGATGCCCCCGACAATCCCGGAACGGGCGTAGGGCACCATAGAAAGGCGCGTCATTTCCCACTCCGTCGCGCCCAAGCTCAACGCCGCCTCGCGCTGGGAGGCCGGAACGGCCAACAACGCGTCCCGGCTGACGGCCACGATCGTGGGGATTATCATAACAGCAAGAATGACGCTCGCGGTCAGCACGTCGGTGCCGATCGGGTTCCCGCTGAAGGCCCCGGACCACCCTAGGTAGAGACGCAGGTTCGGTTCCACGTGATATCGCATGTACGGGGCCAAGACCCAGATTCCCCAGAATCCGTAGACCACGGAGGGCACGGCGGCCAGTAGCTCGATCGCGGTACCCACCGGTCGGCGCATCCACTGAGGCGCGTGGGTGGTAAGAAAGATCGCAGCTCCGAGGGCGAGGGGGACCGCGAGGAAGAGTCCTACCGCACTGGTGAGGAGGGTTCCGTCCACGAACGGCAGGACCCCGTAGACCTGGACCGTAGCGCCGGGATTCCAGGTCGGACCGTAGAGGAACGGCAATCCTGCGTAGTGGATCGCGGGTAAGGAATCGTAGGTGAGGATCCCTGCGACCACGATCGCCAGGGCCAGGACGCAGAGACCCGCGGCGCCGACGCCGATGAAGAACAGGTGGTCCGGGAGTCTTTCCTTAATCCAGAGGCGAAGCCTTCGCCCTCGGGCCTTCCAGGGGGAAATGGGGGAAGGGGTTGTCGAGGTCATCGGATCGGATCGATCCTCGCTTCGGGTAGGGCTGGCCCAGATTGCCCGATTACGTCACGTGGGGTACGCAGACCGGAATGCTCGCACCGTCGAACGTGATCGAGGCGAGGGTGGTGTTGTCGTGGGCGACGATGGCGGCCGGCAGTGGTACGTAGTAGAGCGGCGCAGCGTAGCTCTGGCCCGTCGTGAGGATCCAGTGCAGGAAGTCGACGAGGTTCTCGGCGTGCGTCAGGGTGATCGTTGGGTACGCCACGCTGAGGTTCTGATAGACGATGACGTACGTGAGCGACGTGATCGGGTAGTCGTTCGCGCCGGGGGCGTTCAGCAGGGACACATCGTACCAGCTGCTCGTTCCCGACGGCAGGACCACGTTCGAGTCCGCCAGCGCAGATGCCGTGTTGGCGACCGTCGCGTAGATGAAGTTCCCCTTCGGGTTCTGCACCTCGCCGATCCCGATCCCGCTGCCCGCGTTCAGCGCGTAGTTCAGATCGACATAGCCGACGGTGTCGGCGTTCTCCACTACGTAGGCGGAGACGCCCGAGTTGTGGCCTTCGCCGATCTCGCCGCTGATGTTCGTCGGCCAGGCCGTCCCCTTCCCGTACGTGTGGGCCCACACCTTGTTGTCGGCGGTGAGGAAGCTCGTAAAGATGAACGTCGTGCCGCTCCCATCCGACCGGTGCACCGGGGTGATCGTGACATCCGGGAGAGTGACGTGGGGGTTCAACGTCTGCAGAGGGGTGTTGTTCCAGTTCGTGATGCTCCCATCGAAGATATCCGCGAGAACCGAGCCGTTGAAATCAAGCTGCCCAATTCCGGGGAGATTGTAGATGGGGACGACTCCGCCCGCGGACTCCGGTATCGTCAGGAAGCCGGACCCTGCGGGCTCCTGGGCGGCGTCCAACGGCGCGTCGGTCGCGCCGTAGTCCACCGTCTTTCCCGTGATGGCCGTAATTCCTGCCGAACTTCCGAGCGCGTTGTAGTTGACGACCGCCCCTGTCCAGTAGGAGGTCTCCCACTGGTCCATCAGAGGGGCCACCAACGTCGATCCAGTACCTACCAGATCGCTGACCGCTGGCAAGCTACAGTTAACTCCCGTTGCCGTGGTGGAGGAGGTCTTGAACCACCCCGCCGCGAACCCGGCGACGACCACGATGAGTATCACGATCACGACCCCCATGGTGACCAGCGCGGGCATGTTCGAGCCTCCGCTTCGTTTGATCATGGGTCCGGTCGTTCCGGAACTCCCCGAATCGCCCGTTCCGCTCCCAGTCTGTGCTCCCGTCGTGTTTCCGCTCATAGCTGTCCTTCCGTGGGTCGCTTCAACACTGACCCCCTTCGATCCTGGCGAAGTTTACGGGGGTCTTCAACTATTCCTACGTTATCTATATATTCCAATATATCGGGCTGTATGACAGTCGCTCGCACGGGTCTTCGCGGGGCGCGATCCGACCCGACAGCTGCCCGATCTCCAGGCGAGGTCTCGCCGTGACGCGATGGTTGATCCGATTCGGATACGACGGGGCGGGGTTCGCTGGCTGGGCACGACAACCCGGGCTTCGAACGGTCGAGGGGGAGCTTCGCAAAGGGCTGATTCGGCGTGGGATACTACCGACCTCGGGAGCGGTTCCCCTTCAGGTCGCCAGCCGGACCGATCGTGGGGTGAGTGCGCGCGGAAACGCTCTGTCGTTCGAGTCGGAACTCGACGGTCCGATCCTGCTTCGAGTCCTGAATGGCATAGCTCCCGAAGTCTTCTGTTCGGCCGCTACGCCCATCCCGGAGGACTTTCGCGTTCGGAAGGCGACTCGGAGGCTCTACCGGTACTTCGAACCGCGGGCGGGAAGCGACCCGGACCGTCGATCTCGGGCCGCGGCATTGTTCGCCGGTGAGGTCGACGTGCGGTCCTTCGGCCGCGGAATACCGCCGGAGACTCCGTGCGTCCGGACGGTCGAGTCGGTGATCGTCATCGCTCGGGACAAATTCCTGGTCACGGAAGTCCGAGCCCCCTCGTTTGTTTGGGGTATGGTCCGGAAGATCGTGAGCGCTCTGCGCGAGTACGACACGGGTCGTATCTCGTTGGCTCGACTCGAAGCGGCGGTTGGGGGCCGAGAGCGTCTGCCGCTCCCCCTTGCCGAACCGGAGGGGCTGGTCCTTTGGGAGGTCGAGTACCCGGTGACCTGGAAGTTCCGGTGGGATGGCCCCACGCGCCGCCAGCAGCTCTGGGCCCTTTCCGCCCGTACCCGGGTTCGCGTCCGCTCGGAGGTGCTCCGGACCCTCCTGACCGATGTCGAGGTACCCGCTCTTGATGACTGAGCCGCGTCAGGACCGTTACCGACCGGTTCGGAATCGGCCAAGATCCCGATCTTTACGGACCGTACAATGCGCGAGGAGGGGGGCGGCATCGTGAAATGCTGGGTGCGCTCGGTCCACGGTTCGACGAGATCGCGTCGGGTCCGGAAAGAGAACGATGGTCGATACGATCGAGGCCGTGGGCCTCACGAAGGTCTTCGGGGAGTCGCTGAGGGCCGTCGACGACGTCTCGTTCCAGGTCCACGAAGGTGAGGTGTTCGGCTTCCTGGGGCCGAACGGTGCCGGGAAGACCACGACCGTTGCGATGTTGACGACCGGACTTCGACCCACCAGCGGGCAGTGCCGGGTCGACGGCATCGACGTGATCGCAAACCCCTCCGAGGTCCGGCGACGGACGGGGGTTATCTTCCAGGAGTCGACGGCCGACGACGACCTCACTGGCCGAGAGAACCTCAAGCTCGCGGCGGCGCTGTACGGGGTCCCCGTCGGTGAGACCGGACCGCGGGTCCAGCAGCTCCTCGACATGCTCCAGCTCGGCGACGCCGCGGACCGTCTGGTGAGGACCTACTCCGGCGGGATGCGACGGCGCCTTGAGATCGCCGCCAGCCTCGTCCACACCCCAGCAGTCCTCTTCCTCGATGAGCCGACGCTCGGGCTCGACCCCCAGGCCCGGGCCGGGATCGCCGATACGATCCGAACCCTCCGGAAAGAGGGTGGGCACACGTTCTTCCTCACGACCCATTACCTCGACGAGGCCGACACACTCTGCGACCGGATTGCGATCATCGATCACGGAAAAATCCGGGCTATCGGGACCCCCTCCGAGCTGAAGGAGAAGGTCGGGGGAGATGTGGTGACGATCGTCCCGAGCCGGGACGACGCGGATTCCACCGCAATCTTCGTGAAGGTTCCCGGGGTGCTCGGCGTCAGCCGGACGAACGGTGCCTACCGCTTGAAGGCCCTTCAGGGCGAAAGCATCGTCCCCGGCGCGGTGAAAGCGGCCCTCGACGCTGGCGTGGGGCTCGCCACCGTTTCCGTGAAGCGGCCCTCGCTCGACGAGGTCTTCCTCGAATTCACCGGACGCGCCTACCGTGAGGACGAAGGCCCGTCGGCGACCGACTGGGCCGTCCGAGTGCAGCGGTTCCGGGGGGGCGGTCGATGACAATCCGGGAGTTCCTCGCACTGACCCACCGCGAGTTGCTGAAATGGATCCGGGCCCCCATCGGCATCGTTTCCTCCGTCCTCCTACCGTTCTTCTACCTGCTCCTGTTCGGACAGTCCCTCAATCTGGGGAAGCTCGTTCCGGCGCAAGCGGCCGGAGCGGTCTTTCTCGGCGCCCCGGACTATTTCTCCTACTTCTCGGTCGGCATGGTCGGCTTCATCATGCTGTTCACCGGCCTGTTCGCCGGGGCCAACGTGATCTTCGCCCGCCGGTTCGGGACGTTGAAGAAGGAGACCGCCGCTCCGATCCCGCGCGAGGTGATCTTCGTCTCTCGGGTCACGGCGGGGGTCATCCGGGGCGTGGTCTTCGGCGGGGTCGTGTTCGCGATCGCGCTGGCGTTCGCCCAGATCAAAGGTCTCCACGGACTGACCCTCGCCGGCCATGCCGGCGTGCTCGGCGCCGCGGAGGTCGTCCTCGCCATGGCGTGCATCACGGCGCTCTTCTCGTCGGTCTTCATCGCGATCGGGTTCCTCACGGAGCAGATCGATTCGTACTTCGCGCTCGTGAACCTGGTGAATCTGCCGGTGCTGTTCTCCTCGAATGCGCTGTTCCCGACGAGCCTGTTCCCCGGGTGGCTGAAGACGGTCGCGGCCTGGAACCCGATCTCGCTGGGCGTCGATGTGATGCGGGAGGACTCGTTCGGCTCAGCGGCGTACTACCCGTACAGCCCGCACTTGTACCTCGCTCTCCTGGTCGCCGTCACCGCGATCGTCGTGGTGCTGATGGCCCTCGTGACCCGCTGGTCCCTGCGGCCGCGTTAAGCGATCGGCCCCCGATCGCCGAAGGCGCTATCCGACCCGCTCCCAGCGCTCGAGCTTCTGGACGGTTGCGAGCGTGGATCCCCGCTGGATCTCTTCGCGCACGCGGTTCTCGTGCTCGAGGACGTCGAGGGAGCGGTTGGCGATCTCGGCGGCCCGTTCACGGGGCACGACGACGAGGCCGCTCAGGTCGCCGACGATCCAGTCCCCGGGGCGGACCCGCTGCCCTCCGACGGTGATCTCGGTCCCGATCTCGCCGAGGCCCTTCGGCTCGCCCGCGTTCGAGCTGACGAAGCGACTGAAGGCCGGGAACCCCATCTCGAGGATCGCATCGAGGTCGCGGATCGCCCCGTCGATTACCACTCCGGCGACCTGGCGACCACGCGCGGACCAGCTCGCGAGCTCTCCCCAGATGGCGGTCGTGCCTCCTCCCGCGTCGATCACGATCACGTCGCCCGGGCCCGCTTTGTCGATCGCCTCGACGGGCTTCGCCCAATCGCCGTCCCGGGTGAGGACGGTCACCGCCGGCCCGACCATGCGGGTGGTCGGGGTCTTGAGATGGGGCACCAGACCGTGCATCGCCCCTTGCCGTTGCATCGCGTCCGTCACGTTCGGGCTCGACACCTTCTCCAAGGCGGTTCGAACCTCGTCCCCGGCGTAGCGCCGGAACATCTCGCTCGCGACCTCCTTCTGGGTCACGATCGCCTGGTGGATCCGGCGGGTCGCCTCCGTGATCTGGGGGCTCTTCGTGATCGCGCCCCCGACGATGAGGATCTGCGCGCCGGCGCGCACCGCCCCCGCGACCGATTCGCTCGTCAGGCCCCCCGCGACCGCGACCGGGATCGGCGACGCCTTCGCGAGCTCCGCGAGCCGGGCGAACGGAGCGTCGGCGCGCATCTGCATGTCGATCCCGACATGCCAGCAGACGGCCGCGGCGCCCAGCTCGGCGGCCCGGCGGCTCCGAGCGACCGGGTCCGCGACCCCCAGAAGGTCGACCACGATCTCCGCTCCATAGAGCTCGCCGCCCCGGACCGCCTCGGCGATGGTATCGTCGTCCGCCGCGCCGAGCACCGTCACGAGGTTCGCCCCCGCCTTGGCGGCGATCTCGACCTCGAAGGCGCCCGTGTCCATGATCTTCATGTCGGCGACGACCGTGTGGCCGGGGAACGCCTTCTTCAGCTCGCGGACCGCCGTGAGCCCCTCGCTCTTGATGAGCGGGGTCCCGGCCTCGATCCAGTCAGCCCCCCCTTCGACCGCTTCCCGCGCCGCGGCGAGGGCCCGGGAGAGGTTCTCGAAGTCGAGGGCGACCTGGAGGATGGGTCGCTCGAGCCGCATCGTCCCGCGGAGGGGGGAGTCGTATAAACCACTCCTCCCCTCTTGCCGGCCGTGCGCCGGGAGACGCCCGGCCGGGTGCGCCTCCTCCGCGGGGACGCCCGGCGTCTGGAAGGGGTCGAGGACTCCTCGGTCGAGCTCGTGGTGACCTCGCCGCCGTACCCGATGATACCCCAGTGGGACGCGCTGTTCCACGCGCTCGGCGCCGAGGGGTATCCCGCGATGCTCCGGGTGCTCGAGGACGCGTGGAAGGAGTCCTACCGGGTCCTGGCCGACGGCGGGCTCCTCGCCGTCGTGGTGGGCGATGCCCTCCGGCGCTCGAAGGAGGGGTTCCGCCTCTGGCCGAACCATGCCGAGACGCTCGTTTCCGCCGAACGCGTGGGGTTCCGGCCCCTTCCCTACCTCCTCTGGAAGAAGCCGACCAACCGGCCGAACGCGTTCCTCGGTTCGGGATTCCTTCCCCCGAACGCCTACGTGACGCTCGACTGCGAGTTCGTCCTCCTGTTCCGGAAAGGGGATCTTCGCCGGTTCCCCACCCATGATCCCCGGCGGGCCGCGAGCCGGTTCTCCCGTACCGAGCGGGACCGTTGGTTCAGCCAGTTGTGGGTCGATGTCCGCGGGACCCGGCAGGCGGGGCCGGGACGCCGCACCGGGGCCTTCCCTGCCGAGCTGGCTCGGCGCCTCGTGCGAATGTTCTCGGTCGTGGGCGATACCGTCCTCGACCCGTTCGCCGGCACGGGCACGACCCTCTGGGCCGCGGCCGAGTGCGGACGGAACGCCGTCGGGGTGGAGTGGGACGGGCCCACCTACACCGACCTCGTCGCGGCGGCCATGCGACGAGGGTTCGTCGATCCCTAGTTCGTCGAGGTCGGTGGGACCGCGGGCAGCGGGGGCGGAGCGGCGGCGTTGGGGGGGCGCTCGCGGTGGGCGATCTCCTCCTCCACGGCCTGGCGGAGGTAACGCAGGCCCGAGTCGCTCAACCGATCGACGTGAAGGAGCAGGTAATGGAGGTACAGGCGCTCCGGGCGGTGCGAAGGCCCGGGTTCCCGGGCCCGATGGCCGTTCGGGGCGGGCTCGACCCGGTGGCGCTCGAGGGTCTCGGCGTGGTGCTCGTGATCCGGACCGTGATACTCGCGCCCCGTCCGTCCCACCAGCGGAGGGTAGAGATTATCGACGGGGTCGTACGGCTCTTCTCCCCCGTTCGCCGGCGGGGGAGCTCCGGCCCCGTCCGCCTTCGCCCGCAGATACGGGTGGACCGGTCGACCGGGATCCTGGAGCTCCTCGATGGGACGGCCGGCCACGTCCTCGACGATCGACTTCAGGCTCCAACTGGTACGGCGATGCGGGGGGCCGTCCGACGTCGCCTCTCCGGCCACGGGCCGGACCGGTCCCCCGTGGGGTATAAAACCCGCCTTGGAGGGGAACTGAAACGCGAGGGGGAACCGATGGCTTGGTGGAGGGTACGCCCCCGACCGAACCGCGGGGCCGCGAGCCGGTCGTCGGGCCACTATTCGCGGAGGCCCGGTCCCGCCAGCCGTCGGAGCTCCCGGTAGGCTCTCTCAACCCGCTCCCAGCGGACCTCGCCCTCGAGGTACTCTATGTCGATCTCTTCCCGGTTCGTGCCAAACAGAACGACGGCCTGGTCCAATAGCTCGGGGTTTCCGTCCCGGCTCCAGAAGACGAGTCGCCGGACGATCAGATCCTCGACGGCAGAGGCTCGAACCGGTCCGTGGTCCGTGACGAACGTACGGGGTCGCCCCGACCGACCCGACCCGGATTCAGGGGAGCGGTGGATTATGTCTACCACGAGCTCGAGGTCCGCCCTCGTCCAGTAGACGCGCCCGTCGGGGTCCTCGAGGGGAGTGAACCCCCACCCCTCTAGGACCGGAACGATCCGCCCCTTCTCGCCGACAATGTCGACGTCCCCGGAGACGAACCGGCCGTGCGAGTAGATCGAGACCGCCGAGCCGCCGGCGATCACGAGCCGAGGTCCGAGACCCGAGTCCCGCGCCAGTAGGGCACCGATCGTCTGTATTCGAGCCGTCGGGTCCGAGATCCGGTGGAGGATCCGGTCGAACTCAGCCTTGGTCACCATGGGAGGACGTCCTCAGACCCATGTTCCGGAGGATCTCGTCCTTGAACGCCGACCGCTGGAACCGCTTCGGATCTCTCGGCTGCCAGCCGGGCGAGGGACGAGCGTGAGGGGTCTTTCGCAGACGCTCGAAGAGAGCCCGTTCTCCCGGCAGGCGTCGGGTCCGCTCGGCCAGCCAGTCGGGGGCCCAGGAGATCCGGATCCGCTTTCGCAGCAGGGCGCGAACGTCCCGGTCGAGGAGGACCCATCCGGCCTGATGCGCCTCGATGAGACCCGCCATCTCGAGCCGGGCGACCTCCCGGTACACCTTCGGCATCGAGACCCCGCCCACCTTGCCGATCCGGTAGGCGGTCATGGGAGCGTGGGCGCTGGCCAGGACCGCCAGGGTGCGGACCCGAGTCTCGCTGCCGAAGAGGGCGACGAGGCGGGGGTCCAGGTCGGGCTCCACGAGCTAGGGAGGTCAATCCGACTTATTACCCTTTTTGGGAAATACAGTACACCGGCCCGGCGGCCGGCGGGCCGGCCCTGGGCACCCGCCGCGGGACCCGGATCTTGAGAACCACTGTCGCCCGGAAGTGTGACCGTAGACCCTCGATCGGGACGTGGTTCAGGGTGGTCCGCGGGTCCCGGAGCCGAGCGTCGCGCTCAGGAACTCGAACTCCGGGGTCGACGCGACGACCGCGAGCGGCAGGTGCCAGTCCCCCACCCGCCAGAGCGCCTCGGAGTAGCCGGCCTCGCGGGGTAGGCGGGCCTTCGGGAGCCATTCCCCTTCGGCCGGGCTGAGGTCGAAGAACTCCCTCGTCGGGGCGGAGACCTCGGGCAGACGGAGGAAGGCGGTCGCGTAGAGGTTCCGCAGGAGCGATCGGCCGCTCGGCCGCGTCAGGAAATCGTCCGGGTTCTGGGTGAGCAGCAGGAGACCCGCCTCGAAGTGGCGCATGTGACGCACGAGCCGGTCGAGGAACTCCGCGGTCGCCTCGTGGCGGGCCAGCAGGTGGGCCTCGTCGAGCAGGACCAGCTTCGGCCCGGGCCGGGACCGGAGGCGCCCGTACACCCAGTCGAGCACGTAGGTGAGATGGAACGCCAGCTGATCCTCCGGGATACCCGAGAAGTCGAACGCCACCGTCCGCGCGTCGGTCGCGAAGGTCGTCGGGCCGTTGACCCGGGCGAGCGATCCGCCCCGGAACACCTCGAGGAGCGTGGGGAGCCGACCGTTCGCCGGACCCGAGCGGTCGACCTCGGCGATCAGGTCGTCGAACGTGGGCACGGGCCGGTCGTCCCCGTACAACCGGCTGACGGCGGCGTCGAGGCCGGCGGACTCCTCGTCCCGGAGGCTGGGGAAGAGGGCTCGGAGCATCGTGCCGACC
Organism: Thermoplasmata archaeon; assembly: GCA_052326305.1. Taxonomy (GTDB): domain Archaea; phylum Thermoplasmatota; class Thermoplasmata; order Lutacidiplasmatales; family UBA184; genus Lutacidiplasma. Next base: position 38,300 of record JBKQPJ010000002.1, read on the forward strand.
CGAGCGGCCTTCTCGCGGCGATCTCCCGCCGTCGTCACCGGATCGAGCGGATTCATCCGGTCCGAACCTCCCCCGGCCGGCCGGATCACCACCCCGCCTAGCCCCCGAACGAACGAGGCATACTCGCCGAGCGGGTCGAGGAGGACGAGCTCCGTTTCGAGGCGGAGCCACCGGGTCCTCAGGAGCGTGAGCGCCGCGGCGAACGACTTTCCGGCCCCCGTGGTGCCGAAGATCGCCCAGGAATGGCTCGCGTGGCCCCACCGGTCGAGGAAGACCGGGCTCGCGTTCGCGAGCGACAGGCCCACCAGGATGCCGGTCGGCTCGAGGACCGTCTCGTCCACGAAGGGAAACAGGGCGGCGACCCCGTCGGTCGGCAACGTCTGCCAGTATCCCGCCGGCCGCGGTTCGCCCCCCAGGAGCTCGGTCGGTGCCAAGGCCGCGCCCGCCTCGAACCGCGGGATGCGGGTGCGGAACCCGAACTCGGCGAGCCGCTCGGCGAGACGGAGCCGCTCCGCCTCGGCCCGGGGGCGGGACGATCCGTAGGCGACGCACCGCAGACCGACCCTCCAGAGCTCCTGCGCCCGGCGGGCGACCTCGCGGCCGAGCGAGTCGGCGGCCGAGCGCTCGAGCTCGAGCTCGGCGGTGGAAGCGCCGCCCCCTCCGACGGTCAGTTCCGCTTCGGCGACGGCGCTCGCTTCGTGCGCGATTCCCAGGGCTCGGGCGGTCGAGAGCCGATGGGCCTCGAGCGTGAGTTCGACCTCGGCGTGCGTCGGCAGTACCCGTCCCAGGAAGCCGAACGGGACCTCGGGAGGGAACTGCCGGATCAGGAGCGGGGCGAGGTAGCGGCGACCGACGAGGACCCACGAGTTTCCCTCGACCAGGGGGGGTGCCGTCTCCTTCGTCCTCACGAACCCTCCGAGCGGATCGAGCGCCGTCCGGGCCGCTCCTCCCTCCACAGCAGGACGAGGGCCAGCGCGAGCCCGAGCGACCGGAACGGGGCGAACGGCACGGGCGGGTCGAGGTACAGGGCCGCGGTTCCCCCGACAGCGAGGGCTGCCCACCCGCCGAACCGGTGGCGGAAGAGATGCCGGCCGACGGGAGTCCCGTAACGGCTCGCCGCCCAGGAGGCCACTGAAAGGGCCGCGAGCGTGCCGGTCAGAACGGCCAGGAACGGCACGACGATCGCGAGCGCCCCGCTGATGACGGAAAGGCCGACGGCCGCCCCAAAGGCATCAAAGCCCAGCGACGGCCGGTACGGGTCGGCTCCCCTCATCGGCCGGCCTTCTCCTCGGCCAGCCCGAGGCGCCGGACGGCGTCCCGCAGCGCCTGGTCCCGCAACCGGAGGGGTCGGAGGCCCAGCGCCCGGAGCCGTTCGATCAGGGAGGCGAGCTCCGTCTCGAGGCGTTGGATCCCCTCCGGGCCGAGATCGCGCGTCGCGAGGGCGAAGAAGACGTGGCGAACGAAGCGCCGGCGGACAATCACCTCCACGAGCTCCCGATACCCCGCGCGGGCCGTGCCTTCCGCCCCCGCCGGCGCCGGTTCGGCGGGAAGGAAGGGGATGGGATGGATCGGGGCCCGCGTGGAGTGCAGGAGAAAGGTCCCTTCGGAGGCGCGGAGCAGGTCCCGGTACTGCTCGAAGCGCCGCGCGAGCTCGGAGGGCGGCAGGTAGGCGAGCGGAAGGCCCCCGGTGCGCACGACCGCCGCGAAGGAGGTCGGGAGCCGGACGATCGAACGCCGACCGGGAGCCGGCGGGCGGGGCGCGGTCATCGGACGGCTCCGGCGCAGACCGCCCCACCGCCACCGGACGTACCGGGAAACCCGCTCGTCGACCGCCTCCCCCTCCGGGCGCCAGATCGAGACGACGAGCCCGGCGAGGACGAAGGGGATCCAAACGGCCACGCCGAGGAACGGTACGAGCAGCGCTCCGACCGCGGCGTACGTGACGAACTTGAGCGCGTCGCGGCCCGAGGGGAACGGTCCGAGCCGGAGCTTTCGGTCGAGTCGTTCGGGCAGCTCCACCCGGGGGGGCCCGTCGCCCGCCGCCATCTCATACCGGTCCTCCCGGCCGGAGCGGGGGGACGCGGGGAGGCCCTCCGCTCCGGCCGCCTCCCCCCGTCATGTGCCGGGTGAGATGCGCGGCGCCGTGTCCCACCAGCTCGGCGAAGACGAGCGGCGCGGCCATCGGCGCAGAGGCGGTCCCCGCGGCGCGTAGGCCTCCGGCGGCGGCTCGTCCGGCCGCTCCGGCGCTCGGGGACGTCGGGGAGGGGAGCGCGGGGGCGGCGAACCGGGCCGGAGCGCTCGGCGCGGTGCCGACCGAGCGCTGGACCGCGGGACCGACGGTGCCGGCCGGGGAGGGGAACCCCAGCCACGCGACGTTCGTCCCGGCGATAGAGAGGAGGGCCGGGGAGGCGAGGGCGACCCCGAGATACCCGACCAGGATCACGGGGTTGGGGCTGTGGACGGCGAGCTCGAGCGGAACGACCAGGACGCACGGGAGAAACGCGAGCTCGACGAACCAGAGCCAGGCACGGCGGGCCAAGGGGGAGAGCGGTCGGAACGGCCAGACGAGCGTGAAGACGGGAAGCAGCACCAGAAGGACCGCGAGCAGGGCGTCCCTCACCCCGATGGCGAGAACGAGGGCAAAGACGATCGCGAACTCGACGAGCGAGAGGACGAACGCCAGGACCCCGTTGTCCCAGGAGAACGCCACCTCGCCGAACCCGGCGAGGTTCACCCAATGCTGCCAGGAGCCTCCGTCCCACCCCGATACGACCGGATAGAGCGAGCCCGCGAGACCGAGCAGGGCGCCTCCGATGGGGACGGCGAAGTTCGCTCCCACGACCGCGAGCACGAGCCGGGGCAGGAGGCCGTCGAACAGCGAGCTCCACCGACTCGAGAGGGTCCGGGCGAGATACAGGACCGCGACCCCCAGGCCGACGAGGGCCATCGCGGGATCCACGACGCTCGCCACGAGGAACTCGGAGAAGTGGGCGGCCGGAGCGAGGAAGTTTCCCGGGCCGGCGGCGTTCCCGTAGAGGGGAGGATAGAGGGAGGCCGGGGACAGTTCGGGCACCAGCAGCTGGTCGTAGGTGGGCCCGATCACGGCGGCCACCAGCGCCGTCAGATCCGCAAAGAGGAGGAACAGGATGACCTGGACGATGTTCCCGAGGTTGAGAGCGAGCATCCCCGCCCCCTAGGTACCGGTGACGACCCAGTGCGCGAGCCCCCAGACGAGCCCTGTGACCGCGGCGGTGAACAGGAGCGATCCGATCAGGGCGTCGCGGGCCCGATCCTTGGCCTGGATCTTCTTCGTGACGTCGTTGGAGAACCAGCTCAGCGCCACCCTCGCCCACACCAGGGCCAAGATGCCGCTCCCTGCGAGACCGACGAGATCGACGAGCCGATTGATCGCGGCCGTGAAGTTCGAGACCGCGCCCGACCCCCCCGAGTGAGGGGGCGCGTCCGGACCCACCGCCGGGAGGGTCGCCGGGAAGATCGCGCCTCCCGCCCCCAGCATCATCACGGCCAGCGCGATCGTCCACACCCTCGCCAGGGCGGGACCGGTCATGGCAGGGTCCTCCAGGCGAGCACTTCCTCGCCGTCCGGACCCCGCTCCGCGCGGATCGTCCCCTCCGCGATCAGCCGGTCGATCGCGCTCCGGACGGTGGCGAGCGGGATCCCCTGCTCCTCGGCCAGCAGCTCGACCACGGCCCGGTCGGCCCCGTCGGCCGGCGCGACGATCGCCCGGAGGGCCTCGACCGGGTCGACCGCCGGAGCGCTCCCGGCCGGTTTCGAGCGGCGCCACCACCAGAATGTGACGGCCCCGCCGAGCAGGAGGAGGAGGATCGCGGCCCCCACCAGGGCTCCCGGCGGGGACGAAGGCGGCTCTTCGCCGGCCGCCACGTTCACCGACACCGAGCCATGGGCCGTCACGCCCAGCCGGTCGATCACCGTCACCGTGACCGAGACGTTCCCCTCCGCGAGCGCGCGGGCGCTGAAGTTCCAGCGGCCGTCCTCGAGGCCCGAGCGGTTCCACGACTCCCCGTCGGATCCGTTCACCCAGGCGAGGAACGGGGCGGCCCCGCCGGAGATATCGACCTCGCCGGCCCACCGCCCCGGGCCGTCCGGGGACGCTCGCAGCTCGACCGCGAGGCGTTCCAACGGGGCGACCGTCTCGTTGCCCTCCCAGATCGCCCCCGCCGCGTCGACCACGATGAGGGTCGCCGTCTGGGGGCCCTCGGCCCGGACCGTACCGCTCCAGGCGAACGGCCCCGGCACGGCCAGGAGGCCCCCGGCCGATGTCTCGTCGGCGAGCGGCCCGGTACGGACGACGGTCCAGTCAAAGGGGGGAACGCCGGCGACGACCGTCGCCGACAGGGCGATCCCCGTCCCGCCCATCGCGGCGGTTCCCGTCGCCGAGACCTCTCCGGCCAGAGGGCTCTGCACGTCGATCGAGGCGCTTTCGTTCGCGGCGGGTTCCCCGAGGGCGTCGGTCGCCTCGACGACCACCTCCTCCGAGCCGGCGAGGACCGGGGAGAGGGCCGCCAGAAACCTCCCGTCCAGGGCGAGCGAGGCGCTCGCGGTGCGGCCGCTCCCCACGAACCCCCAGCGAACGTGGAACGGCGGGACGCCCCCGAGAAGGGTCAACGCCACGTACGATTCGCGACCGACCTCTGCGTCCGTCGAGCTGGGAGCGACCCCGACGGAGAGCCGGGGTACGACCGGCTCGAGGAGTCGGGCCGTCGCCGTCGAGAACGGGAACGTGTCCTCGGTCGCCAGGACCGAAACGTTGGCGATGCCGGGGGCGGCGAAGGCGCACGAGAACCCGCTCCCCGGGACGGCCGCCGGGGCGTGCGATCCCGCGAGCGCGTCTTCGCACACCGTGATCAGCGAGTAGTTGCCGAGCGGCGCGGTGCTCTCGAGGTGAAAGGTGACCGGGAGGCCGACGTCGGCGATGTAGCTCGACGGAAGGAGGCTGATCGCGAACCCGCGGCTTCCCGTCGAGTTCTCTTCCACCGCCGCTCGGGCGACCAGCCCCGCCGAGTCGGTCGCGAACGCCACGGGATCGATCGGGCCGGGTCCTGGCGCGCCGACGACGGAGAAGTTGCCGTCGCCCGCGACGACGGCCCCCGTGTCGGTCCCGTCGCCCCAGGCCACCGTCACGGTGAAAGGCGGGTCTCCGCCCGCCAGCGTTCCCTCCACCTCCAACTCGCCTGGGGAGGGTGGCGCGGGAGCGACCGTCCGGAGCTCCTCGACGACGAGCGGTGCATCGACATGGAACGTAGAGGTGGCCGTTCGGAACGCCGCCGTCCGGTTCGTCCCGCACTCCAGATCGGCGGCCCCGGCGGCCGTGATCTCGGTCGTTCCGCTCTCCACCCCCACGGAAGTGAAGTTGGTCGTCGATCGGTTCGTAGGGGCGACGGACCCTTCCGAGCCGCCCGGGGCCACGGACCAACGATACCAGAGCGGGGTGACGACGCACCCGGGAGCGACGTCGGTCCACGTCGCGGTGGCCGGCGCGGACGTGCCTCCCGTCATCCACCAGTCGGCGGGGTCGATCGTGAGATTGAGGGACGCCGCGGTGGCGTCCGGGTTCGTTCGGATCGAGGGGGACGGGGCGCCGGCGGCGGTGAGGCTCGCGAGGGGGAGGGCGAGGAGAATAGCGGCGCCGACCGTCACGAGGATCGCGGTCGGGCGTCGCTCCTTCGCATCCCCTACGCCCGGTGTCCGCTGCACCTCGCCCCCCGAGCGAACGATCGGGCGCGGGTATTTTCGGGCCCATCGCCCGGCGAACCCTGGAAAGAGCGTTCAGCGACGGATCACGAGCGCCACGTGGTCGCGGGAGAACGGAGCGAGCGAGCTCTCCGAGGTGACCCGCAGGCCGCCGCGTACGAGCTCCCCCCGAGCCTCCCGGACGACGACGGCCGACGGCCGTCGCTGGGTCACCGAACGCACCTTCAGCATCAGGATCCCCCGGCCCCCGGGGGCCAGGGTCGCCTGCGCGTTGTCGACGAAGATCCGCGCCTGGTCCCGTTGCGCCACGTCCTGGTACAGGAAATCGACCTCGGTGAGGTCGGCGCGGTACCGCTCCGGGAGTTGGGCGTCGGCGAGGATCGGCAGGAGGTTCGAGCGACGCCGGGCGAGCGCCAGCAACGGGGCGAACGACGAGGGGCTCTTCTCGACCACGAAGATCCTCGATTCGGGCCAGAGGTCGGAGAGGTGGCTGGCGGTCGTCCCGTGCGCCCCGCCGAGGTAGAGGGCCGCGCCGGCCGGGTCGAGGAGGTTCGCCGGGCCCCCCTTCAAGAGCAGGGCCGCGAGCTTCGAGCGGAACGGGTCCCACTGACGGTACTCCACGCCGGCCGAGGTCGCGAGCACCTCCCCGTAGACCCGTCGACCCGGCTCGAGGTTGCGAGTGTAGAGCTCGCGCCCTTCGCGGAACACCCCCGCCCAGGCCGTCGGATCCACAGGTCTCCTACGCCGTCTCGATCAGGAGCTCGACTTCCACCGGGGCGCCGAGCGGGAGTCCGGCCACCCCGACGGTCGACCGAGCCGGCCGCCCGTCCTCGCCGAACACGTCGACGAGCAGTTGGGTCGCTCCGTTCGCGACCTCATGTTCTCGGTGGAAGCCGGGCGACACGGCCACGAACACGCCGACCCGGATCGCCCGTCGGATCCGGTCGATCGACCCGAGCGTCTGCGCGAGGGCGCTCAGGGCCTGGAGGGTCGCCTGACGGGCGATCTCCTGGGCCTGCTCGAGCGAAACGTCGCGATCGACGTACCCCGGGCGCACGACGGCGCCGTGCTCCGTCACGATCTGGCCCGAGACCCAGGCGAGCGCACCGGAACGGACGACGGGGGCGTACGTTCCCGCCGGGCGCGGCGGACCGGGCAGCGTCCATCCGAGGCGCGCCAGACGGTCGGTCGGGGATTCGGCCACGGGGCGCCATCGCCGCGCGGGAGAAAACGGTGCGCCGCCGACGGTAAAGGACTAATGAAGCGACGAGGTTCCGCGGTACCGACAATGTTCTTCCGCCGCCGCCGACCCGAGACACCACCCACCGAGGCGAGCGCGCCGCGGGAGGAGCCGGCGGCGCCCGCGCCGACCGAGCCGGCCGCTGCGACCCCGCCCCCCCCGGCCGAGCCGGTGGTCGCTCCCTCACCACCCCCCCTCCCCCCCGAGCCATCGCCGCCCAAAGCGCCCGAACCCGCCGCGGCGGCCCCGCCCCCGCTCCCCCCGGCGCCTTCCGAGACCGCCCCTCCCGTACGGCGCAGCCCGTCCGCCTTCGGGACCTGCTTTGTCTGTCGCACCCCCCTGCAGAACGGCACCTGCCCGAACTGCCGGATGACCTGGGTCGAGTGACCTTCCCGGCCTGCGCGTCGGCATCACAGCTTTTGAACCCGGAACATTCCCGGCTCCCGAGCATGGCGATCGGTTCGGAGATCGATGCCCTCGAAGGGGAGATTGCCGACGGTCTGTTCGACTTCCAGCCGGCGTTCGCCGTGAGCCTCGGCCGCCACGAGTACGACGGACGCCTTCCCGACTACTCCCCCGAGGGGACCGGCCGCTGGAGCGCCCGGGCGGGCGACCTTCGGGACCGCCTCGCGGAGATCGATCCCACCGCGCTGAGCCCGGATCGGCAGGTCGACCGCTTCCTCCTTCGGCTCGTGTTGGAGGGGTCGATCTTTGACATCCGGGAGTCCCAGAAGCTCGAACGCAACCCCATGACGTACCTGGGCGTGCTCTCCCTGAGCCCGTACCTGGCCCGGGAGTACGCCCCGGCAGCCCCGCGGGTCGAGTCGATCGTGCACCTCCTCGAGGGGGTCCCCCGGATCCTGGCGATCGGCCGCCGCCGGCTGACCGGCCCGCTCCCCCGCCCGTTCGTGGAGCTCGCGGGGGCGATCGGCGGCGGGCTGCCGGCGCACTTCCGCGACGCCGAGGCGTTCGCCACCGCCGCGGGCCTGGGATCGGCGGTCACCGGGCCCCGCGAGGCGGCCGAGGCCGCCCTCGCCGAGTTCCTCGGGTGGCTCCGGGAGGAGGAGCTCCCGCGCGCGGTCCCCGATTTCGCGCTCGGCCCCGTGAGGTTCCAGCGTCTCCTGTTCGTGCGGGAGGGGATCGAGGCGCCGTTCGCCGACCTCGAACGGGCCGGGTCCGCCGACCTCGCCCGCAACCAGGCACGGCTCGCGGAGATCGCGCGGAGCGAGCACCTCCCGATCTCGGCGCTCCTATCCCACCTGCAGCACGACCACCCGGCAGCCTCCGAACTGCTCGACACCGCCCGCGGCTACGTCGAGGAGAGCCGACGGTTCGTCGAGTCGAAGGATCTCGTCTCGATCCCGGGGCCGGTCGCCTGCCGGGTCGAGGAGACCCCGGTCTGGGGTCGCGCGACGACGACCGCGAGCATGGACTCGCCCGGCCCGTTCGACGCGCAGTCCTCCGAGGGGATCTACTACGTCACGCTCGTCGATCCAGCCTGGACCCCCGAGCAGCAATTGGAGTGGCTCCGCTCAATGCACCGGCCGATGCTGCGGAACACGACCGTGCACGAGGTCTACCCGGGCCACTACCTGCAGGCGATGCACTTCCGGGCGAACGCCGGGTCGATGGCCCGGAAGATCTACGTCTCGCCATCGTACGTCGAAGGATGGGCGCACTACTGCGAGCAGCTCGCCATCGAGGCCGGGCTGGGCGCCGGCAGCGTGGCGGCCGAGGTCACGGAGCTGCTCGATGCGCTCCTGCGGGACTGCCGCCTGCTCGCCTCCATCCGGATGCACACCCAGGGCTGGACGGTCGCCGACGCGACCCACCTGTTCGAGCAGGAGGGGTACCTCGACCGGTTGCCGGCCGAGCGGGAGGCGACGCGGGGGACGTTCGATCCCGAGTACTTCTGCTACACGCTCGGGAAGCTCGCGATCCTCGACGTGCGCCGCCGCCTCCTGGGACCGAAGTTCGGAGGCAATCTGCGCGCCTTCCACGACGCCCTCCTGCGGTTCGGGTGCCCTCCGGTCGGCCTCCTCGACGCCCTCGTCGAGGGAGCGTCGGTCCCGACCCGTCTCCTTCCCGGCTAGGGGCCGGACGAGCCCCCGCGTCGAGGATATAGGGGCGGACGGGTCCCCGGGCCGGGGGCCACCGTTGGTGGATGCCGCGCCGGGCCGCACCGCCACGCTGGGCCGGCTCCCGTTCTCCCTCCCCGCGGACCGGCTTCGCCGAGAGGCCGAAGGGGCCCTCGACGACGCGAAGCGGCGGGTCGACGAGCTCCTCTCCCGGTCGGACCCCCCTACCGTGGCGGGCTTCCTGGCGCCGCTCGACCGCGCCTTGGTCGCCGCGCGCAACGTCGGAAATCACGGGTCGTTCCTCTTCCAGGTCCACCCCGACCCCCAGGTCCGCCGGGTCGCCCGCGGGGTTTCGGAGGCGGCGGACCGCTTCTTCAACGAGCTGAGGCTGAACGACCGGCTCTTCCGCGCCCTACGCTCCGTCGAGGTCCCGGAGTCGGAACCCGACACCCGGTTCGCCCTCGAGAAGATGCTCCGGGAGATGCGGCGCGCCGGGGTCGAGCAGGCGCCCGAGCGGCGCGAGCGCCTGGTCGCGCTGACGAACCGGATCGACCAGACGGCGAACCAGTTCAGCAGCAACATCGCGAAGGGGGAGCGGTCGATCGAGATCGACGACCCCGCACGTCTGAAGGGGCTCCCCGCCGACTACGTGGCGGCCCATCCCGCCGGGGCGGGCGGGACGATCCGCCTCACGACGAGGTACCCCGATGTCGGCCCCGTCATGGCGAGCTGCGAGGACGCCGACGTGCGCCGGCGGCTGCTCGCCGAGGTCCTGAACGTCGGCTTCCCGGAGAACCTTGAGGTCCTCGACCGGCTCCTCGGGGAACGCCGCGAGCTCGCCCGCCTGCTCCGGTACGCCGACTACGCAGAGTACGCCATCGAGGACAAGATGATGGAACGCCCGACGGCCGTGGCGGAATTCTTGGACCGGCTCGGTTCCCTGCTCGACGGGCCCGCGCGGCGCGACCACCTGCGGTTCCTCGAACGGAAGCGGCGAAGCGAGCCCGGGGCCCGCACGCTCGACCCGTGGGATGCCAGCTTCTGGGGCGACGGGTTCTACGACACCCGCATCCGAGGCGAGGAGTTCGGGGTCGATCCGCGGGTGCTGCGCTCCTACCTGCCCTACCCGGCCGTTCGCGACGGGTTGTTCCAGCTTTGCGCAGAGCTGTTCGGCCTCGCGTTCCGGCGGTGCGGTCCGATCGACCTGTGGCATCCCAGCGTGGAAGCGTACGATGTGGAGCGGAACGGCGCCCCCCTCGGGCGCTGCTACCTCGACCTCGTCCCGCGTCCGGACAAGTACAGTCACGCCGCCCAGTTCGACGTACGGACCGGCCTGGCGGGGGGGGACCTGCCGCAGGCCGCCCTCGTGTGCAACTTCCTCGATCCGGGGACGCCCGTCGACTCCGCCCGCATGGAGTACCGCGACGTGATCACGTTCTTCCACGAGTTCGGCCACCTGCTCCACAACCTGTTCTCGGGCCACGGTCCCTGGTTGTACACGTCGATGGGCTACATCGAGCTCGACTTCGTCGAAGCCCCCTCGCAGTTGTTCGAGGAGTGGGCCCGCGACCCGGCGACGCTCGCGCGGTTCGCGCGCAACCCGGACACCGCGGAGCCGATCCCGCCCGAGCTCCTGCGGCGCCTCGCCGCGGCGGAAGCGGTCGGGCGGGCGGAGCGCCAGCTCCGGCAGGTGGCGCTCGCCGCCATCTCGCTCGACCTCTACCGCCGGGACCCGGCGGGGATCGACACGACCGCGGTGTTCCGGGAGCTCTGGGACCGGCGGTGCCCGGTGTCGCTCGATCCCGGCTACCATCCTCAGGCCGCGTGGGGCCACCTGACCGGCTACTCGGCCTGCTACTACACGTACCTCTGGTCGGCCGTCATCGCCCGCGACCTCCTGACGCCGTTCGTGCGGAGCGGTTCGTTGACCGACCGCGCGACCGCCGAACGGTACGTGAGCGAGATCCTCGCTCCCGGCAGCCGACGCCCGGCCGCCGAGCTCGTCCGCCGGTTCCTGGGCCGAGATTTCGACTTCGCGGCCTACGAACGGTGGGTCCTCTCGGATGGCCGCCCGACCGGCCGCCCCAGCTTGGGAGCGCACGGCGGGTGAGCGCGGCGGGCCGCCGCGCGGGGGGTCCGTCCCCCGGGCCCCCAGGCCGATCGCTCCGGAGAACGACACGCCGAGGGGAGATCGTCACGAGGAGAGCGCTGCGGTGAGCCCCGCGCCCGATCGAACGGCCGCTACCGATCGCTCGGGGTCCGGCGGTAGGGCACGAACGGTCCCTCGATGTACTCGAGCACCTTCGCCTCCCCGAGCTCCTGCCCGAGCCGGAACGCCTCCGCGAGCGCGGCCGCGGCCTCCTCGGAGGTCGGCGGGGGGACGGGCCACGTCCGGGTCGACACCGGCACGGAGTGCCGATCGATGCAGATCAGGACCAAGTCGAGGCCGGGAAAGGCCAGCTGGAAGAGGCGGAGCTGGAGGGCGACGTCGGGCGGCGGAGGGATCGCGAGGTAGCTCTTCATCTCGAAGACCCGGCGAGCTCCGTCCCAGTAGTCGGGTTGGGCGTACACCCCGACCTCACCGTCGATCAGGATCACCCGCGTCTTGGGGCGCGGGAGGCCGAAGATCTCGCTCGCGCGGTACGCCTGGAGCACGCCGCGGACCTCGGTGAGGACCTTTTCGCGGGCCTCGGCCGATAACTTCTCGCCCGCCGACTCGATCTCGCCGTCCAAGAGCGAGGCCGCGAGCGACTGCATGGCGGCCGACGTGGGCCGGCGCCCCTGCCGGAACTGGTGCCCGACCTGGGAGAGCGCGCCGTCGATCGCCCTTCCGATCGCCTTGGCGACCTCGTCTCCCTCGCGGGGGAGCCGGGGAAACAGCTGCTGGACAATCTGGTGGACGGGGATCGTTCGGATCGTCGTCATCGTCGGCGGGATCCCTGGGGGCGGGTGTGCCGACGGGGCATGAAAGGTGTCGGGGGAACATTGCAGAGTAGTTCGAATCCGTTACCGCCCGTCGTCGGGCCGTGGGCACGCTCTCCGCCTCCCCGCTCCTCGCCTGACCAAATAGAAATCTATATGCGGTCTATATGCTATCACATGGCGAATGATAACCACAATCCAGATCGCGCCGGGAACGCGCGAACGCCTGGCCGCGCTGAAGAGCTCCCGGCGGGAGACCTACGACGAACTGCTGAACAAGCTCTTGGCGCTGGTGCCGGCGGGGGACGACGAGGGAAGATACACCGACGGATTCCGGGTGGGATTGCTCAACGCTCGGCTGGACATCCAGGCTGGACGGATGCTTGACCACGAGCAGGTGAAGACGCGGCTGGGTCTCTGACGCGCTGGACGATCGCCTGGTCGGAAACCGCTGTCCGCGATCTCCAGAGCCTCGACCAGGCCGTCGCCCGCAGGATCATCAAACGATTGGAGATTGCGGCCTCGAGCCCGGAACGCTACTTCGAGCGGCTGGTGGGATCCGACGATCATAAGCTCCGGATCGGAGACTACCGCCTGCTCGCCGCACTTGCCCGGGCCACTCGGACCATTCTGGTGGAACGCGTGGATCATCGATCCCGGATCTACGTCCGGGGTCGGTGATCTCTCCGGGCCAAAGCTGGTTCAAATCCCCACGGTCCCACGTTCGAACGCAACCGATCCTCAGCGAGAACTCGGCGAAAAGTGTCGGAGGGGGGGACTACTGAATTGTTCAAATCCCCCACCTGTCCGCCGCAGAGAAAGCAGGGTTACGTGACGACTTGAGATTGAGAAAGTGCGACTATCCGAAGGCAGGTTTCTTTCGTCCGTTCCAGGAGGTCCTCGTGAGGGCTGCTCGGTCACAATTCCAACGATCTCCCTGAACGGGGCAATAACCGGAATCCTATTCAGCGCGCCGGGAAAACACGCAGAGCGTACCGTCTCCCGCGCAACCCGTACCGGAAAATGAACCGATTCTACCGTCAGAAAACCGTCCTTCGCCGGGCATCATTCTAAGAACCCCTTTCGACCATCTTTCCTCCATGCCCGGACCCGCGAAGGCCGCCCCAAGAGCAAACGGCTGGAAACCGACTCCCAATCCGGAAGGTCGCTACTCGACCGGGATAGCCGACTTCGACCGGCTGCTTGAGGGAGGTTTCAAACGCGGCAGCATGGCGCTCTTCGGTATGGATGAGACCGTTGGGCTAGAGGACCTTGATCTCCTGCTCTTCCCGACGTTTCTCAATTTCCTCTACCAGTCCCGGGGGATCATTGCTATACTGCCGGCTCGCGACTCCCCTCACGACTTTCGGGCGCGAATGACGCGCTATGTGACGCGCCGGCGTTTTGATAGTCGAGTCCGGATAATCGATTACATTGGTGAGGACGAGGGCCCGCCGTACGTCGTGAACCTGAACAGCAAGCGAGGCCTCCCGGACCGCCGCTCGACCACTCCGAAAGAAAGGAAAGCAGCCATCGCGAAGATGGTGGAGGCAGAGCGGGTGGTCCAAGGTGGTCGCAAGAAGACATTCCTCGAAGTCACCGCCTTCGAAGTCTTTGAAACGCTATTGGGAGTGGACAAGGCCATGCAGATGTTCTTCTACGGCGTGAAGCGGACGCGCGCCATCGGAAACCTTGGGATCGGCCTGCTCGGACCCGGCCTTGGGTGCTCCGCGGGCGTGCGCAGATTGGCCGACACCGAGTTCGCGCTCCATCGGGACGAGGTAGGGCTCATCATCCGCGGTGTTCGACCCCTGTTCTCGAGCTACGTCGTGACTGGCGACACCCAGGCCGGTTTACCGCACGTCGCTTTCGTGCCCCGCCCTTCGTGAGGGTGTCGAGAGGAGATCTGGACAAATGATGGCAACGGGAAACGTCGGCACGGTGATCAAAGACCTCAACACCCGCATCGAGGGGATGGCCACGGCGCTGGTCTCCCGCAACGGGTCGGTTCTCTTCGCGGACGTACCGGCGGGGATCTACACCGAGACGTTCGCCATCATGTGCGCGACAATCTTCGGAGCGTCCGCGACCGCCAACACGGAGTTCAACCGAATGCCCCCTAAGCAAATCATCATCGAGGGTAGAGATTCGACGACGGTCATCGTCGGGCGGGGCGAGAAGGCTCTCCTTATCGCGGTCGTCGACAAGCCGGCCGACGTGACCAAGGTCCTCGGAGAGGTCGTCAAACTCGCCGAAGTCCTCTTGGCGGGCTAGGTGGCCTCGCGCTGCCCGGTTCGCTGATTTTTCGAATCCGGTCTTCGCCGGGATGTAGTTGTCCACCGACGGTCATTGCCCTAGTGACGCAGGAGAAGTACCTGCCGGAGCGCCCGAACGCCACCCCTTTCCGGTGGGCAACTAACTGGTTCAAATTCCCTACAGGTGAGTAGTCAACCATTGCTGTTTCTCGGCGAGAAATCGGCGAAATGTGTCGGAGGGGGGATTTGAACCCCCGGCCCCAGGATCTCTCCCGGGACGCCCTCGGCGTCCCGCTATGAGTCCCGTGCTCTACCGGGCTGAGCCACTCCGACAGAGAACGGAAAGGCCATCTTCGGCCTCCGGCCCCTAGGCCGCGGGTCCGCCGCCCTCCGCCAGTTCCGCAGGGGCCTCCGGAGCGTGGGCGATCGCCTCGGGTTCCGGCGCGGGGAGCTCGTCGGAAATCGTTCCCAGGACCTCCGATCGGCGGATCTCGATCTTTTTGAGAGGGTAGAGCGACTTCACTCCGTGGGACAGCGCCTTGGAGAGCTCCCCCTGCAACATGTCGCTGACGAACTGCGGGGCCGAGCGCTCGAGCGCGTGCGCGGTCAGGATATCGACGATCCGGTGGCGCAGCTCGGCCCGCAGCCGCGTCTGCAGCCGCTGCTCGCCGACCGCGACCGGTTTCAGGATGAAGCGTACGCCGTCCTTGGTCGTCACGGTGACGGCGATGTCGATCTTGGAACGCTTGCGTCGCGCGAGGCGACGCACGTAGTCGGTGGTGAGGTCGTGGCCGATGAACCGGGCCTCGGCGACCCCGTCGCCCGAGAGCCGCTCGATCTGGAATCGAAGCTTGACGTGCGCCTTTCCCGCGTCGGGGGTCCCCGACAGCTCGGGCAGGGTCGCTTCGATCGTCCGGCCGACGACCTGCTCGGGCTCGCTCGCCACCGTCTCCCCGAGCTCGACGTGCTGAAAGAGCCCCGGCGCCCGGACCTTGATCCAATGCTTCGCCCGCCACTTGTCCTTGACGCCCCGGGCAAGTGCCGGCTTGCGGGAGGAGGTGCTCTCCTTGTCGGCCATCGGTCGCGGGGCGCGGAGCGAGGTAGGCTACTTAACTATAGCGCGAACCGCGGGGGCCATCTCGCCCGCCGAGGGGAGCGCCGCGGCCCCGCGGCCTCTCCGCCCGCAGGGGCCCTGTCGGAAACTACATATCCTGAACCCAACTGCGCGGCCCGTGGCCGCACCTCGGGAGCCGCCGGCGCTGGGGACGCGCGCGACCGCCGCGGAGGTACGGACCGCGTACCCGTCGGTCGAATCGCCCGCCGAACGGTTCCGCCACACCATCCTTCGGACGATCGAGGGTCTCCGCCATCAGGGGTACAGCCACCCCGAGGCGCTCCGCGCGCTGTTCCCTCGGACGATCCTGCCGGAGGGGACGTACGACGACCTCGTCGCCGCCCTGGTCGCCGGGGCCCACATCCTCTTCTTCGGTCCGTCGGGCGCGGGCAAGACGAGCCTCGCCAAGGACCTCTGGGAGCTGTTCCCCAAGGAGGTCTGGGTCGTCAACGGGTGTCCGGTGCTCGACTCCCCGCTCAGCCTCGTCGACCGGGCCGCCGCCTCCCGCTTCCCTCCGTGCCCGATTTGCCGCCGCCGCTTCGCGGCGGGGGGCGATCTGGGCCGGTTCGATCCCGCCACGGTCGACGCGACCAAGGTCCCCGCGGAGTACGTCCGCCTGCGGGAGGGGTATGGCTTCGCCCGGGTCCAGGGGAGCTCCGAGGTCTTCCCGGACCACCTGACCGGCAACATCAACCTCCGCAAGCTCGAGGAGGTCGGGGACCCGATGAGCCCTCTCGTGCTCGAGCCCGGGAAGCTCCTGCAAGCGAACCGCGGATTCCTCCTCGTCGACGAGATCGGCAAGCTCCCGCTCGGCACGCAGAACGTCCTTTTGCAGGCGCTGCAGGAGGGGACGGTCACCCCTTCGAAGTCCCGCGAGAGCTTCCCCGGATCGTTCGTCGCGATCGGGACCTCGAACCTCTCCGACCTCGACAACATCAACGATCCGCTCTCGGACCGTCTCACGAGCCTGCACATCGGTTTCAACGACCGCCACGCCAGCAACCGGCGGATCGTCGAGCTCGGCCGGTCGGACGAGGCCGGGACCTTCCTCCCCGAGATCCTCGTCGATGCCGGGGTTCGGGTCGTCGAGGCCTGGCGCCTCCGGATGAGCGACGAGAACCCGGACATCGGGGAGGTCGGTTCGAACCGGACCCTGGTCGATGTGGCCGAGCGCACTTCGGCGATCGCCCTCCTGGGCGGGCGTCCGATCCCCTCGAGCGCCGACCTCAAGTCCGGATTGCTCCACGCGATGCGGGGCCGCATCCGGGCCCGCAGCGGCGACTCGTTCCGTCAGAATGAGAAGCGGGTCCAGGAGTTCATCGAACAGTACCTCGCCCCCGCGCTCAAGCGGAGCTCCGGGGTCTACTGGTGCCGGTTCTACCGGTCCGTCCTGAAGGAGAACAAGGGCGAGGCCGAGGAGCTCGTCAGCGAGGGGCGGCGTCTCAAGGACGACGCGACGCTCGCCGCCGGCCTGTCGACCGACGGACCCCTGTTCCCCCGGTTCCGCGGTTTCTCCCGCTTCGTGACGGAGCGGGAGCATCCGGGGGCCCGCATCGCACCGGCCGACGCCGCGCTGAGCGTCTACCGGTTGCTCGAGGAGTTCTCGCTGTTTTCCTGCTCGGAGGAAGACAACGACGACGCCCCCCTCTAGCGCCGACTTCGCGCTGCCGGACTGCGCCGAGTTCGCGGACGACGTCGTTTCCGAGGATCTGGTCGACACGCTCGATCGCGCGGCGCTCATCCGGGCGCTCGCGGAACGGGGGATCGACGGCGCCCGCGACCTCCTGCGGGACCGCGCCAAGGACGACGCCGAGCTGAAGCGGCGGCTCGAGCGCCTGCGGGAGCGCCTGCGCCGCCTGGGGACCCGGCGCGTCGGCCGGCTGATGGGCGACTACGAGCGGCGGGCCGGGGAGCTCTCGGAGTTCGAGCGTCGGAGCGACGCGGAGGTCGCCCGCCAGATCGCCGAGCTCGAGGCGCGCCTCGCCCACGCCCGTTCGGTCGACTGGTCGCGCCTTCCGACCGACCTCTCCGGCGACTTCGAGACCGCGCTCCTCGCCCCGGATGCCTCGTGGAACCGGCCGCCGCCGCCTCCCGGGCTGCTCGCGCGCCTGCGCGCGGCGTTCGCGCGGTTCGTGGCGTGGCTCCGACGCCTGTTCGGCCGGCGGGCCCCGGCGGCTCCGGCCGCCTCCGAGGGCCGGTCGCTGACGATCGCCTACCCGAGCGCCGCAGGCCGCTCCCTGGGCGCCTCCCCGCTCGGGGAGACGCTCGCCCGCCTTTCCGCCCCCCAGCGCGAGGAGCTGACCGACCGCGTCTCGAAGACCCTCCAGGGCCGGGAACGCGAGCTCCAGCGCGAGGCCGAGGAGCGACGGCGGGCGACCGAGGCCCAGCGCCGACGGCTCGAGGAGGAGCGGGCGGAGGCCAAGCGCCGTGCCGAGGCGGAGACCGAGCACCGGCTGCGCGACGCGGAGGAGCGGCGCTTCGAGCGGGAGCTCAAGGAGCGGGGGTTCGTGGCCGATCGCGGCGGCGACCTCGCCGTTACCTACGGCCTGGTGGAGCGATTCGCGCGGCTTCTCCTCGAGGAGGAGAGCCGACGCCTGCCGGGCGATGTCCGGCTGTCGCTGAAGGGCGGCGGCGCGACCGGGGTGTACGAGAAGGCCCGCCTCCGCCAGCCCGACGAGATCGCCCACCTCGACGTGCCCGGCTCGCTCCTCGAGGCCCGCCTCACGGGCTCGCGCCACATCGAGGAGGCGACCAGCTACGTCTATCGCGAGATCACGTCCGAGCGGGTCCACGTCGTGCTCGCCTTCGACCGCTCGGGAAGCATGTCGGAGGGCGGGAAGCTCGACGCGGCGAAGAAGGCCCTCCTCGCCCTCTACGTCGCCGTGCGTCGACGCCACCCGGATGCGACGATCGACCTGTTGGCGTTCGACAACACCGTCACGGTGCTCGACCTGGTCGAGCTCTGGGAGTGCCGGGCGGGGTCGTTCACGAACACCGCCGAGGCGATCCGGGCGGCCCATCTGCTCCTGCAGTCTTCGCGGGCCAGCCGCCGGGAGCTCTACCTGATCACCGACGGGCTGCCGGAGTCGTATACGGCCGAGGACGGGAGCGTGCGCTCGGGGCAGCTCGACGAGGCCCTCGAGCACGCCCTCGTCCGGGCGCGGGAGCTCGCGACCGTGAGCCCGCTGCGCAGCACGATGATCCTCCTCAAGTCGGCGCACCCCGAGTACGAGGCGGCGGCGCGGTCGATCGCCCGCACGCTCGGCGGAGAGCTCGTCGTCACGGAACCGACCCATCTCGGGGTGGAGCTGCTCGTCCGATGGGCCCACGGCAGCGAGGTCGAGCGCCATGTCTCCGCCCCGACGCCGGCCCCCGCGCCGACCGTTCCCTCGCCGGGCCGGCGCCGGAAGGGTCGGGCGGACCGGCGCATGGGCGGGTAGGCCCCTGCCGGTCCCGCTGAACCTTTATCTTACGTTCGCGCGCTAGCCCCCCGAGGGAGCGAAAGCGATGCCCGAGACCCAGGAACAGGCCCAGTTCCGACAGCACCTCCGCGAGATCCGTAAGGCGACGGCCGGCCTTGGCCGGGACTTCGCTCACGAGGTCGGCGACCTCGACCAGAAGATCGAGCGGTTCGGCCGGGCGACGGGCAAGGAGGCCAAGTATCTCGCGATGGACATCCAGGACGGCCTCTCGAACCTCGGGAAGTCGGTCGACGAGGAGATCCGGCGCTTCCCCGGCCGGATCGCGAGCGCCGGTACGGCGATCGGCTCCGGCACGGCCCGCGCCGCCGGAGCGGCCCGGGACGCGATGGTGAGCGCGGGCAAGCGGGCGAAGGAAGGGACGAAGAACGCCTTCGCCGTGGCCGCGGGCGTCAAGCGGACGCCGATGCGCCAGTGGTCGCCCCCGCCCGACGGGAGCGAGAGCGCTTCCCCGAAGGACGAAGGGTCGTAGGGGTCCGCGCGGCGGCGCGGGGCCGGGCGATCTCCGCCCGCACCCGGTCGGCGGCCGTGGACAGGTACCCGGCATCGAGGTCGAATCCGACGAAGTCGACGCCAAGGCGCGCCGCCGCGACCGCGCTCGAGCCGATCCCGACGAACGGGTCGACGACCGTCGCGACGCGGGAGAGCCCGTGGAGCCGCACGCACCACTCGGGCAGCTCGGGAGGGAACGGGGCGGGGTGGGGCCGGTCGACGTCCCGACGCTGGATCGTCGAGTAGGGTAGGAACCACGTGTTCCCCCGGCACCGCCGGTCGGCCGCCGGGCGGCGCCAGCGGCCGACGTTCGACTTGTCCTGGTACGGGACACCGACCGCGAGCCGGTCGATCGGGACCGTCCCGGTCCGGGTGAAGTGGAAGATGTACTCGTGAGCGCCGTGGACGAACCGGTCGGAGACGAGGGGCTTGTAGTGGCCGAGCGCGAGGTCGTGCGTCAGCCCGGCCGAGCGCCCCGCCGCGCGCCGGTCGATGGCGATCGATTTCACCCAGTGGAGGACGTTCTGCAGCACGAGCGACCGGCGGACCTCGCGGGCGACGTCCCAGGCGATCCACGGGTCCTTCGGCGACCCCGCGACGTTCAGGAAGAACGAGCCCTCCGGCGCGAGGACCTCGGCGACCGTCGACCCGAGGCGGCCGATCCAGCCGAGGTACTCGGCCCGCGGACGGGTGTCGGCGTAGCTCGCGTACGGCACGCCGCGGTTGTACGGCGGGCTCGTCACGACGACGTCCGCGCGGGGCACGCGCCGCGCGAGCTCCGCGAGGGCGTCGGCGCGCCACAGGACCACCGCGCGGCCCGGGGCGAGCGGGATCCGGGCGAACGGTCGGTTCATTCCGGCGGGCGAGCCCGCCCCCTCGAATAGCACTAGCGCGCCGGAGTCTTCAGGTGGGCGAGCTCGTCCCGCGTCTCCGCGAGCGCCTTGGCCGGCTCCTTGTAGTAGAAGGAGACGAGCTTTCCGACGTCGCGGTGCGTATAGGGGTTCTGGCGCGTGGCGCGGGCGTCCATCGCCATCATGTAGTCGAGGATCTCGACGCGGTTGCGGACCTCCCGCTCCATCTCCTTCATCGAGAGGTTCTTCATCAGCGCGACCCGCTCGTAGATGTACGAGTGGCCCGAGAAGAGGAAGGTGTCGTCGGCGGGGTTCCAGGAGTAGACCGAGTTGGTGATCAGCTCGTTCGTCTCGGGGTCGAGCCCGACGATCTCGGTGAGCGACTGAACGCGCCGGGTCATCTTCTGGCCGACCTTCACCTGCCGCTGGAGCAGGACGAGGTTGAGCGCCGAGACGAGCGACCGGGGGAGCGTGATCGGCGGGTTCTCCATCCGGTGGACCATCGCGCTGACGCTCTCGGCGTGGAACGTCGTGTAGCAGGTCTTCCCGGTCGCCATCGCCTGGAAGACGATGAACGCCTCGGCGCCCCGGACCTCTCCGACCATCAGGTACTGGGGGCGCTGGCGCAGCGCCGCCGCGAGGAGGTCGAACATGTCGATCTCGCCCGGGGCCTTCCCGGTCATGACGTTCTTCGCCCCGAAACCGGCGCGGGTGAGCGACGGCACCCAGTTCTCGTGGGGCAGGTTGAGCTCGCGGGTGTCCTCGATCGAGACGATCTTCATCTGCGGCGGGATGAACAGGAGCGTCGCGTTGAGGGTCGTCGTCTTGCCGCTCGCCGTCCCCCCGCAGACCATCATCGACTGCCCGTTCTCGATGGCGAGCCAGAGGTACGCCATCATCTCGGGGCTCATCGTCTTGAACTTGAGCAGGTCGACCGGCGTGAACGGGTTGTCGCGGAACCGCCGGACGGTGAACGTGCTCCCCCGCTTCGTGACGTGCATCCCGAGCGTCGCCTGCAGCCGGGAGCCGTCGGGGACGGTGGCGTCGAGCACCGGGCTCGCGACGGAGATGTGCTTGCCCGAGCGCTGGGCGAGCCAGATGACGTAGTCGTCGAGCTCCTTCGAGCTCAGAAACTTGAGGTTCGAGCGGATCGACCCGTGCTTGCGGTGGTAGATGTAGAGCGGGATCCCGACGCCGTCGCAGGAGATGTCCTCGACCTCGGTGTCGGTCATCGGGACGTCGACGATCCCGTAGCCGATGAAGTCCCGCTCGAGGTAGTAGAGGATCCGGCCCTTCGTCGTCGGGCCGGGGGCGAGCTCCCACTCCTGGAGCTTCGCGTCGACCATCCGGCGGAGCTCGTTCTGCTTCGTGGCGATCTCGTGGTCCGGGAGCGGCTCGAAGGCGGCGACGAGGACGGTGCGCAGGCGGTCGGCGAGCTCGTGCTCGATCGGCGTGAGCGGCGGCTCGATCACCTCGTAGAGGAACTCGTTGCGCTGGGTGTCGAACACGACGCGGACGAAGGAAAAGCCCGGGCGGATCGGCGCGAGGTCGATCTGCTTGACCGCCGGGTCGGTGATCGGCGGGAGCGGGGTCACGTCCCGGTCGGCGCCCTGACCCGAGACCCCGAGGCGGGCGAGCTTGACGGGCCGGGGCTCGCTCGAGCCTTTGCGCATCGCCGCGCCGACGCGGAGCCACGGCGAGAAGAACGGGCGTCGGCCCCGTCGGAGGGACTTCGGCGCGGCCTCGTCCTCGGTCGCGGACGTGACTACGGTATCGGCTGCCATCGTTCTCCCCTCAGACGACCAGGATCGGGACGACAAAGCGCATGATCAGCCAGCCGACCGCGAGCATGATCGTGGCGTGCTGGAGCCCTTCCGCGATCCGGCCGTTGTAGAGGATGCCCGCCATGATCCCGTCGCCCACCGCGTGGACGATGACGGCGACCAGGAACGCGAGGAAGAGGACCGGGACGAACGCGAACTGGATCGTCACCGCTCCCGCCGAGGAGATCGAGGAGCTGGCCACGCCCTCCCCTGCGGTGATCATCTGCGGCAGGAACACCGCCGCCATGATGTAGATCGTGACGAGGAAGACGAAGAACGCGATGTAGATGACCGTCACGTAGGTGAGCATCGAGATCTGGCGCGCCTGTTGCGCGAGCTGGCTCTCCCGGGTGTCGTGCGCGACCATCGTCAGCACGTCGGCCACGTTCCCTCCCGCCTCGTTCGCCCGCGTGACGATCGAGACGACCCGCTGGACGAGGGGGGTCGGAACGCGCTCCTCGAACAGGTTCAGCGCCGTCGCCACGGGGACGCCCCACTCGAGCTGGCTCGCCATCTTGCGGATCTCCTCCGTCAGAAGGCCGTAGCGGCCGGTGCTCGCGACGATGATGGCGTCGGGCAGGGTCATGCCGAACCGCCCCGCCTCGGCGACGTCCCGCAGGAAGTCCGGCAGACGCTCCTCGATCTTGGCGATCCGGCGGAGCTTCGCCGTCTGGGCGAAGCCGTACGGGGCCATGAAGCACAGGAGGCCGATGACCATGAAGTCGAGCGCCGGGTTCGTTCCGGCCCCCTCGCCGGGGCGCACCTGGAGGTTCACGGTGCCGAGGAAGTTGAGGAACCCGATCGCCCAGAAGATGGCGGCGACGACCCCTCCGACGATGAGGAGGATCAGCTCGCGGGTCAGGACCGTCGGTTGGGGGTGCTCGATCTCCGCGGAGATCGACTTCACCTTGCGGACGGACGCCGGGGCGTTCGCGATCGCCATTCCTACATCATCTCCTGGGTCAGCGTGTACATGAAGAAGATGAACCCGAACTGGGAGAGCGGGATCATCCCGCCGACGATCCCCCACATGATCTCGAGCATGAACGAGCCTCCCCCGCCGATGATCGCGAAGATCGCGATGATGATCACGAGGAAGAGCGGAAAGGCGACCACGACCGTGACGAACGTTTCGGCCAGCAGGCCCATCGTCTCGGTCCGCTGAAGCTGCTCGAGCTTGTTCTCCCGCTCGAACTGCTCGGCCTTGAGCAAGAAGTACGGCTTGAGCTGACCGCCGCTCGTCGCGGTCGTCACGACCCCCTGGAGGAAGTCCTGGAACCGGCGGGACGGCGTCTGCTGGGCGCCCCGGCGGATCGCCGTGAGGATGTCGACCCCGAGCAGCTCGGTGTCGCGCGTGATCCACGCGGCTTCCTCGGCGACCTCTCCGTAGATCTTCTGGCGGCCGAGCTCCTTGAAGATCTGGTCGACGTTGACGTCCGCCGAGCTCATCGCGGAGACGAAGCTCATCGCCGGGCTGATCTTCCGGTCGATCTTTCGGCCCCGGTCCTTGGCCTTGGACGCGGGGGCCCCGAGGAGGCTGAAGTAGGTCCCGATCGTCCCGAACACCGGGAGCGCGACGCCGACGAGGGCGCCGAAGAGGAGGCTCCCCGAGAGCGCGAGGAAGATGCCGAACCCGACCCCGATCACCGTGGTCGCGATCCCGGCGACGACGGTGGTCGCGAGGACGTTCGCGAGGTACTCGTCGGCCCGGATCCGCATGTGGGCCTTGACGAGGTTCTCGTCGAGCGCCGGATCGACGGGCTTCGCGGTGACGCGCGCCCCGAAGACCCGCCACCCCCATCGTTGGAACCCGGTCAGGGTGGTGGGGGTCGGCTGGTTGCCCCGCTTCAGCCGCACCGGCCGCACGACGGCGACCGGGGCGGTGGGGGGGGCGCCCTTGGCCGGACGGGGGTCCGCGCGCTCGGCCACCTCAGCCCTCCCGGGCCGGGGTGCCGGCCGCCTCGATCCGCGCCATCACTTCGGCGGGATCCTTGTAGTACTGGGCGACGATCTGCCAGAGCTGGCGGTAGTCGTTGATCTTGTGCTCGACGAGATAGCGGATCACCCGGCTGCGCCGCTGGAACTCGGCGTCCATCTCGTCCGGGCTGAAATTCTTGACCTCCATGATCTTGTCGAAGAGGAACGAGTGGCCCTTGAAGACGAACGCATCCGTGCCCGGGTCCCACTCGTAGACCGTGTTCGTGATCAGCTCGTTCGTCTCGGGCTCGAACCCGACGATCTCGAGCACCTGCTTGAGGCGCCGGACGACCCCCTTGTCGGTCCGGGCCTGGATCTGGATGACGACGTTGTTGAGCGCCGAGAGCAGGATACGGGGCGTGTTGATCGGCGGGTTCTCGAGCCGGTTCACCATCGATTTCACGCTGTCGGCGTGCATCGTGGAGTAGGTCGTGTGACCGGTCGCCATCGCCTGGAACATCGTGTACGTCTCCTTGCCCCGGACCTCCCCGACGATGATGTAGTTCGGCCGCTGCCGGAGCGCCGCCCGGACGAGGTCGAACATGTCGAGCTCGCCGGCGGCCTTCCCGTCCGGTCCCCGGTCCCCGGTCCCGCTGCGGGTCGCGCCCGGGATCCAGTTCTCGTGCGGGAGGTTCACCTCGCGCGTGTCCTCGATCGAGACGATCTTCGCGGTCGGGGGGATGAACAGTGCGATGGAGTTGAGCGTGGCCGTCTTGCCGGAGGCCGGCCCACCGCAGATGATCACCGACTCTCCCTGCTCGGCGGCGAGCCAGAAGTAGGCGACCATCTCCTCGTTCGCGCTCCCCATGATCACGAGGTCGACCGGGGTGAACGGCCGCTCCTTGAACCGGCGGATCGTGAAGCTCGCCCCGCGCGTCGTGATCTCGCGCGAGTACGTCGCCTGGACGCGGTGCCCCTCCGGCGTCGTCCCGTCGAGGATCGGCGAGGAGACGCTGACGGACTTGCCGCAGCGCTGTCCGAGCATGACGATGAACGAGTTGAGCGAGTCCTCGTCGGGGAACACGACGTTCGTCTTCACCGACTCGAACTTCGAGTGGAAGATGAACAGCGGAACGTCGACCCCGTCGCACGAGATGTCCTCGACGTCGGGATCGAGGATCAGGGCGTCGACCGGGCCGTACCCGACGAAGTCGCGGAGCACGTAGTAGACGACCCGTTCGAGGGAGAGCGGGCTGAGGACGACCCCCCGGGACCGGAAGTACCCTTCGGACTCGCCGCGCAGGTAGGCGCGGCGGTCGGCCGCGGAGAGGGTCCCGACGTCGCCTCCCAGGATCTTCGTGAGCGTGACCTTGAGGTGCTCGACCATCGCACGCTCGTGCGTGGAGAGCTGCGGTTCGATCACCTCGTAGAGATAGTCCTTCGTCCGGTCGCTGTAGGTGACCCGCGAGTAGGAGTAGGGGGGGTTGACCGTGCTGACCTGGAGCTCCTTCATCGTCGGGTCGGGGAGCGGAGGCATCGCCGTGATGAACGTCCCGGGCACGTCGGTGGGCGTCTCGAGGAAGTTCTCGGTCGTCGGGTTGGCGGAGGGGGCGGAGGCGCCCGTCCGAGGGATCCGGACGCGGAACGATGTCGACGCCATCGTCAGACGACCCCCGCGCCCATGCTGACCGAGATCGAGCTCACGAGCGCGCTCGCGTAGGCGATGTTCAGGACCTTGAGGGTCAGGTCGTAGGTGTACCCGGTCGTGTCGGAGCAGACGGTGCTCGTCGGGGGGAGCGCGGTCGAGGAGCCGATCCGGTACGCCGATGCCGCGAGGCCGGCGGAGGCGACGAGGCCGGTGACGTAGGAGTACCAGGGGCAGAGATTGTGGGTGCCGATCTGGAAGGTGAAGTTGAACACGACCGGGTTGCCGGTCGCGCCGAGGAACAGGCCGTTCGAGTTGATCCAGCTCGAGGTGACCAGCTCGCTGTAGACCTCCTCCGACCCTTGGCCGATCACGACCGTCGAGTTCCCGTACAGGCCGAGGAAGCTGGTCGAGACGGTCGTGTTCGTCACCGTCTTGGTGATCGTGAAGGGCGGAGGGCCGACCATCACGGAGTGGGCGCCGTACTGGGTCTGGATCACCGCATCGTCCTCGAAGAAGAACGTCTGGGAGGTGAAGTACCGGTTCGGCAGCTGCATCTCGAGGACGGCGGTCGCGGTGGACTCGTTCCAGGGCCGAGCCGTCTTGACCCCGGGCCCGCCGCTGAACGCCTCCGTCTCGAAGACGCACGAGGTCTTCGTGACCGGGGCGCCGCTCGCGAGGAACCCGCCCGGGCAGCTCGGAGGAAGCAGGATCAGGTTCGCCTCGGTCGGCTGGGCGAGCAACGGGACGCCGCTCGAGCTGAGCGGGAACGTGGTCGCGTACACCGTCGGTCCGTCGAGGGCCGACTGGGCGTCCACGTTCGACTTGAACAGCGCCATGGCCGCGTTCGCCTGGGAGGTGAACTCGGACTCGTTGTCCGTCATCCAGAGCGGCAGGTACTGCGTCAGGAAGATCCCGAAGAGGGCGAAGAAGACGAGGAGCGCGAGGAGCGTCCCGATGACCGCCGCGACCCCGCGCTGACCCCGGTCCAGACGCCGAGCCCGCCGGTAGCGTCGGCCGGACCTTCCGATTCGGGGTTCTCCCATCCGTGATCCCCCGGGATGGCGTCCCCCGGGTAGCCGAAATTAGGCCCGGTTCGTGTATAAATACATGCGGAACCGCGGGCGCCCCGGGGGGGGTTCGCCTCCGGCGTCGAGTCTATAGTCCTCGTCCGTCTCTTTTCGGGCATCGCTATGGTGCTGCGGGAGATCTCCCTGACCCTTCCGAACCGCCCCGGGGCCCTCGCGGGCGTCTCCAAGGCCCTCGCCAAGGCGCGGATCAATCTCTCCGCGATCAGCGTCGATTCCGCCTCGGGCAAGGGGCGGGTGCGGCTGATCGTCAACGACCCGGATCGGGCGGTCGGGCTCCTGGCCACCGCGGGCTACGATCCCGAGGTCCGTGAGATGATCGCGGTCCGGCTCGAGGATCGGGCCGGAAGCTTCCTGCGGGTCCTCGAGGTGCTCGCCCGCGAGCGGATCAACATCCAGAGCGTGGCGATCCTCGTCGCCCGGGAAGGCAACCAGCCGCTGGTCGCCCTCTCGGCGAGCGACCACGCCCGGGCCCGCCGGATCCTCCAGCGGGCGGGGTTCGTCTCCCAGGCCGCCGAGGGGCTGGTGTCGAACGGCGACCTCCTCGCGGCCGCTCCTTCGATCCCGGGCGAGTCGGTCGGGCTCCTGCTCTGACCAAGCGGCCCGCCGCACAAACGGTAAGAGCCGACCGGCCTCCGGCACCGCCGCGCGGTTGTGGTCTAGTGGTTAGGACGGTAGCTTCCCAAGCTACCTACTCGGGTTCAAATCCCGACAACCGCATGCTCCCCCGGTCGACCGGCGGAACGGCGACCGGCACGTCTTCAGGTCCCGGCTGCCTGACTCGAACAGGCGACCTGAGGATTTCCACGGGGGCCGCCGGGGATTCCGGCAGACTCACCTACAGTCCCCCGCTCTACCACTGAGCTAAGCCGGGATGGGGGTGCAGAGCGGGGTGCGGCCTATAAACTCTGCGAGCGGAGGCCCGAACGTTCCGCGGTGGTCAGGGACCCTGGGAGAACGCTCGCGTGGGGTACCCGGTCCGACCCGGCCCCCACGGGCCGACCGGGCCCGGGGAAGGGCGCGCGGTCAGTGCCCCCGCACGGTGTCGAGGACTCGGCGGGCGACCTCGTCGGGGCTCCCGCTCGCATCGACCGTTCGCAACAGGTGGCGGGCGCGGTAGAGCTCGAGCAGCGGCGCCGTCTGTTCCACGTACACCGTGAGCCGCGTGCGGACCGCCTCGGGCCGATCGTCGGGACGCAGGACCAGCTCGCTCCCGTCGCGGTCGCATCGTCCGGGCCGCTGGGGCCGTTGGGTCTCGACATGGTAGACCGCTTGGCAGGTCGGGCAGACCCGGCGGCCCGAGAGCCGGGGGATCAGCACGTCGAAGGGGAGGTCGAACGCTAGGACGCCCTCGAGCGGGGAGATCCGTTCGAGCTCCTTGGCCTGGGCGACGTTCCGCGGGAACCCGTCGAGCAGGAATCCCCCGGCGCAGTCCGGGTTCTGGAGACGCTCCTTGAGGATCGCGAGGACGAGGGGGTCCGGAACCAGCCGACCGGCCCGAATGTGGCCCTCGGCCTCCAGCCCGAGCGGCGTGCGCGCGGCGACGGCCGACCGCAGGAGGTCCCCCGTCGAAAGGTGGGGAACCCCGAGCTCCCGGGCGAGCCGGGACGCCTGGGTCCCCTTGCCCACGCCGGGGGGACCGAGGAAGACGATCCGATGCACGCCGGCCCCAGGGCGTGGGAGGGATAACGGCCCCCCACCGACCGACCGGCCTAGGGGACGACGAGCGTTCCCGAGAAACGCCGGCCGAGGACGGCGTTCTCGAGGTTCCGAAGGTTCCGTCCCGCGACGACCGCGAGCGGGATCCCGGCTCGCGAGAGGAGGTCCGCGCCCAGGCGATCGAACAGGAAGTTCTGGCCGGCCTTTCCGGAGGCCCCGCGCTCGACCATCGCCCGGAACTCGGGCCAGCGGAGGCGCCCGATCCGGCGCGCGGTCGGGTCGGTGCGAGGGTCCCGTTCGTAGACCCCGTCCACGTCGGTCGCGTTCACCACCCGAGCGGCCCGGAGCCGGACGGCGAGCAGCGATGCCACGCCGTCGGTCGTGTGGCCCGGCTCCGTGCCCCCGAGGACCACCGGCGAGCCGAGCCGCACCGCCGCCACCGCCGCCCGGATCGTATCGGGCGGATGGGAGGGCGCCGGTGGGCCGATCCGGGCGGCGAGCAGGTGCGCGTGCAGTCGGGTCACCTCGATCCCGAGCTCGTCAAGCTCGACCTCGGTCAGACCGAGGGATCGACCGAGGCCGATGTACTCCCGGGCCGTGCGACCCCCCCCGGTCGTGACGGCCAGGGGCGTCCGGCGGCCGAGCCGTCCAAGGAGCTCGGCGAGTTCCTCGAGGTACTCCCGGTCGTGATCGCCCGTCAGCAACACCGAGCCGCCGATCGACACCACGACCGGTGCCTTCGACCCCGGGACGCCCCGGCTCATCCGACGCCCGGAAGTTCGGGCGGGGATAGCGGTGTCGGCGCGCCGGTCCCACGGCTTCTATAGGCGGTCCGCGTGCGGACGATGATGACCGAGGGAGCCGACCGGGCGAAGTCGGCCGCCGCTCACCGCGCGGTCGAACGATGCGTGCGCCCGGGCCAGCGTCTCGCGCTCGGCACCGGCACAACGGCCACGGCGGCGCTCGGGGCCATTGCGGCGGCATTCCCGTCCGTCCGGTTCGATTGCGTGGCGAGCTCCCGGGCGACGGAGGAGCGAGCGCGGGAGCTCGGCCTGGCCGTCCGCCCGCTCGCGGCGGACGACCGGTTCGACCTGATGCTCGACGGGGCCGACGAGGTGAGCCCGACGTTCGACCTCACGAAGGGGGGCGGAGGGGCGCTCTTCCGCGAGAAGCTCCTCGCCCACCTCTCGCTCGAGGTCGTGATCGTCGTCGACGCGACGAAGCTCGTCCGGGCGCTCGGC
Organism: Thermoplasmata archaeon; assembly: GCA_052326305.1. Classification (GTDB taxonomy): domain Archaea; phylum Thermoplasmatota; class Thermoplasmata; order Lutacidiplasmatales; family UBA184; genus Lutacidiplasma. Next base: position 67,837 of record JBKQPJ010000002.1, read on the forward strand.
GAGCGGTCCCCGATCCCGGTCGAGGTCGTTCCGTTCGCCCGCCCGTTGCTCGAGCGCGAGCTCGCGGCCGACGGTTTCCGGGTCAGCGTCCGCCTCGACCCCAGGGGGGCGCCGTTCGTCACCGACAACGGCAATGAGCTCCTCGACCTGATCCCTCCGGCCCCGCTCTGGGACCCCGCCGCCACGGCCCGGGAGCTCCGGCAGCACCTCGGCGTGGTCGAGACCGGCCTGTTCCCGGGGCTCGCCCGGCGGGTCTTCGTCGGCCATCCCGACGGCCGGGTCGACGAGCTCTCCTCCGACCGCCGAACGGGTCCGTAGCCGCGCGCCGCCGGCGTCGGCGTTATCCGCTCTCGGGGGTCCCGTTCGCCACGCGGCCCCGCGAGGAACCATGCAAGGAAAGTACCTGCGCACCCGGACGGACGACCACGTCGGGTACATCGAGATCGGCAAGCCGAAGGCGAACACCTACGACCTCGAGATGATGAAGGAGCTCGACCAGGCGGTCGAGGAGCTCCGCTTCGACGATCAGGTACGGGTGGTCGTGCTCGCGAGCACGGTCCCCGGGTTCTTCAGCGCCGGGGCCGACATCGAGATGTTGAAGCAGAGCCAGCCGGACTTCAAGGCGATGTTCTGCCTGCACTGCCAGGAGACGCTCGACAAGTTCGCGAGCACCCCGAAGGTCGTCCTCGCCGCCCTCAACGGCCACTGCGTCGGCGGCGGGCTCGAGATCGCGCTGGCCTGCGACCTGCGGATGATGGCGAAGGACTCCGGGAAGATCGGGCTCCCCGAGGTCACGCTGGGCGTCCTTCCCGGCACCGGGGGGACGCAGCGCCTTCCCCGCCTCGTCGGCACCTCACGGGCCCTGGATATGATGATCACCGGGAAGCTCCTCACGCCGGAGGAGGCGCTCTCGATCGGGCTCGTGAACTACGTCTATCCGAGGGAGAGCTTCGCCAAGGACGTCCAGGCGTACGCCGCGGCGCTCGCCCACGGGCCGGTCCGCGCGATCAGCCTCATCAAGCGGTCGGTCGTCGAAGGGATCGAAGTGCCCCTGACCGCCGGGCTCGCCCTCGAGCGGGAATTCCAGAACCGCCTCTTCGTCACCGAGGACGCGAAGGAGGGCCTCGCCGCCTTCGTCGAAAAGCGCAAGCCCAGCTTTAAGGGACGTTGAACCCTCCGCCCCATGGGAACCCCCTCCATGCCTCCGTCGGAACCCGCGAAGGTCGCGCCGGCCGCGAAGAGCCTGAGCCAGGGGGGGACGATCGAGCCGGTCCGCGAGATCCTCTGGGGGACCTCGATCGGTGTGCGCAAGTACGAGACGGCGGAGGAGATCCCCGAGGAGATGCGTCGCCTCGTCGTCAAGCTGATGGTCGTGCAGGCGGACACGGAGTTCGCCTCGATCCAGCAGCACCGGCCGTGGCTCGACCAGGCCCCGACGCTCGAGGACCGGTGGATCGAGTCGCGGATCGTCGCCGACGAGGCCCGCCACGGCCTCCAGGCGTGTCGGATCCTGCGGGACTTCGGTGCGGAAGGCCAGCGCCTCATCGACGAGCTCCTCACCAAGCGCGAGGGACAGCACAAGCTGGACGCGTTCAACATGAAGTTCGAGCGTTGGTCGGACGTCGGCGCCTTCTGCTGCCTCGTCGACCGCGTGGGGGTCTACCAGCTGCGCGCGTTCCAGGAGTGCTCGTACGGGCCGCTCGCCCGGGCGATGCCCCTGATGCTCAGCGAGGAACAATTGCACCTCAACTTCGGGGCGAGCGTCCTGCGCCGGATGGTGCACGACGGGTCGAGCTACTACGGGTCGCGCGCGGAGGCCGACGAGTCGGTCCGCAAGTGGTACCCCCGAGCGCTCGACATGTTCGGCCACTCCGACTCGGAGACCAGCCGGCGCGCGATCGAGTTCGGTCTCAAGCGGTGGACCAACGAGGAGGCCCGGCGACGCTACATCGCCGAGGTCTCCACGCTCTTCGGATCGATCGGCGTCGAGCTGCCCCCCGAGGATTTCGACCGCCGCGTCCTCTAGGCGCTCTCTTTCGTCGGCCCGGATCGGGCCCCGAGCGCCTACGCGCCTTTCCGGTCCGCCGACCGGGTCCCGACCCGTCGGGTGCCGGGACCCGGTCGCACGAGCAGGGTGGACCGGACCCCCGGGACGGCGGCGAGGCGGCGACGGACCCGGGGGGCGTCCCGTCGGAGCGTGAACACGTGCACGTGGGCTCCCGCATCGTGGGTGTACGCCGCGATCGGCCGGCCGGCGGCCCGGTTGAGGTCCCGGACCTCGGCCAGCACGGCCCGAGAGGCGCTCGTGAGGTAGTCGAGCGAGGGGCGGGTCGTCTCGCAGACCTCCCGGAAGCTGTCGCACTCCTCCATCACGAGGGGGAAGAGCTTCGCCGCGTCCCGCGCCCCGATCGCGCGGCGGAGGCGCGCGGTCCGCGCCGGCAGCGCGGCGAGGCGACGGGGGAATCCGGGGCTGGTCCGCACCGTCGACTGCATCGCCACGGCGGACCGGACCTCCTTCACCGGCGCTCCCTCCACGAGCGCGACGACATCGACCAGCTCGGGCCAGTGGTCCGGCGGATAGAGCGGCCGGGCGTAGCAGTCGGCTCCGTCACGTCGGCTTCCCGCCCGCCACTCCACGAACCCCCCGAAGACCGACCGGGAGGCGCTTCCCGAGCCGAGCCGGGCGAGCTGCGAGAGGGCCCGGCCGGGGAGGCGGAGGCCGGCCGCGGCGCTCGCCGCTCCGGCGAGGGCCGCAAACCCGCTCGCGCTCGAGGCGAGCCCGCTCGCGGTCGGGAAGTTGTTGTCCGACCGGACGAGCGCGCGCAGGGAGAGGCCGGTGGCGTTGCGGACCCTATCGAGGAAGACGACGACCGCCCGCCGGGGTTCGCCGACCGCCGGGACCCCGTTCAACACGATCTCGTCGGCGGACCGCGCCTCCTCGAACCGCACCGTGGTCCTCGAGCGCAGCCGGTCCAGCGTCACGGAGACGGACGAGTTGCACGGGAGCCCGAACTCGAGGTCCCGCATCCCCCAGTACTTCACGAGGGCGATGTTGGGGGGCGCCACGTATGTCGCCGAGCGGACCACGGGACGCGCCATTCGGGAGGAACGAACGACCGCGGAGAGTACTTATCCGCCGCCCCCGCTCCGGCGTCGTGTGACCCGCCGCGCCGAGACGCCGGACCCGCGCCCCCGGGACCCGAAACCCGAGATCTATCGGGCGTCCCGCAAGGGATTCCACCACGAGGTCGGGTTTCGGGTGCAGGTCGCCGAGAGCGGCGCCGGGACCTGCACCGTCACCGGCCGGGTCGAGTACTGGCACCTCAACCTCAACGGGGTCGTTCACGGCGGCGTCTACGCGACGATCCTCGATACGGCGATGGGGGCCGCCGTCGTTTCCGTGCTCGCCCCCGGGGAGACGACCGCGACGACCTCGCTGTACGTCGAGTTCCTCCGCGCCGCGCGGGAGGGCGATACGCTGACGGCGCAGGGCCGCATCCAGCGCCGGGGCCGGCACATCGCGTTCGTCGAGGGAGATCTCTACGGGGCCGACGGCCAGCGTCTGAGCCAAGCACGGGGAACGTGGTACATCTGGTCGGCCGAGCCTCCGGCCGCTCCGGCCTCCCCCGCCCGGCGGCGGGCGAAACCGTGAGGGCCTAGCCGACCCCGGGACGATCGCTCGGGCCGCGGTCGGGGGCGGCCAGGTGACGGCCGAGCCGTTCGAGGATCTCGAGCCGCTCGAGCCCCTTCGCGACGCCCCGGGTACCGTCCGGCAGGGGGTGGCCGGCGAAGAACGCCCGGACCTCCTCCGCCCGACCGATCGCCATCGACGGAACGGCGTGCTCGAGGACCACCGGGAGGCTCCCCGAGCCGCGAAAGACGTCGACCAGCGCTTCGACGCGGTCGGCGAACCAGGGCCAGACGACGGATCGGCCGGCGGGATTCGCCGCGGCCTGCACGATCAATCCCGGTAGGAAGCTTCTGTTGGTGCCGCCCGAGATGGCGAAGTCGAGCGTTTCGCGGACCAGTTCGGGCTCGGCGGACCAACCGAGCGAGCGCACGAGCCGGGCCCGATCGGCGTCGATCGACGTCCGCTCGAGCGCGCTCCTCAGGTCGCGGTAGCCGGCGAGCCCGCCGGATCGGGCGTACCCGACCGCCGTGGCCAGCCTCAGGTCGGGATCGATCCGGTCCCATTCGTGGAACCGGCCTGAGACCGTGCGCGCGTAGCTGGGGTCGATCCGGGTCCGGCCGAAGGAGATCCGCTCCCGGAGGATGCCGTCCGCGGCGGGCTCTCCCGGGCGTCGGGCGGGACCGAGCCGGTCGGTCTGCCCGAGGAAGAAGGACCGGGCCGCCTCCTGCACGTGGGGAAGGTGGGGGAACGCGAGGGAAAGGTCGACGAGCGTCCCCCCGATCGACTCGCCGGTCAACCGGTCGGTGCACCCTCCGAGCGTCCGGGCGAACCGGGCGTACGTCGCCCAATCGACATCTCCCGAGGCGAGGAACGCCGCGAGGTCCTCGAGGACGATCCAGCGATCGGGCGCCGGTCGGCCGGGGAGGGCGCGCAGCAACCGCTCGTAAAGCCCGGGGTCGTAGAGGACCCGGTAGAATCCGTACGCGCCCGGGTTCAGATGAACGGTGGCATTCGGGGCGGCGCGGATCGTCCGGCGCACCGTGTCGAGCCGGACCCGCTCCCGGTGCCCGTCGACGTCGACCACCATCGGGATCGGCCAGGGAGGCGCTTCCTCGCTCCCGAAGTAGGTGAAGCGTCGCTGGGTGAGCTCGATCCCCTCCGGCCCCGTTCGGGCGGAGACGACCGGGAGCCCCGGTCGGTCGATCCACGGTCCGGCGATCTCCCCGACCGGTTCGCCCGAGGTGCGTTCGAGCGATCGCCACAGGTCCTCGGTCTCGGCGTTCCCGTAGCGGAACCGGCCGAGGTAGTCCGTGACCCCCGCGCGGAACCGCTCCTCGCCGAGGTACGCCTCGAGCATCGCGAGGACGCTCGATCCCTTGCCGTAGCTGATGTCGTCAAAGATCTGTCCGATCTCGGACGGATGCTCCACGCGGGCCCGGACCGGGTGGGTCGATCGGAGCGAGTCGCCGTCGATCGCGGCCGCCATGCCGGCGACCCGCAGGAAGAAGTCGGCCCGGGCGTCGAGCGCGGGGTCGAGCCGATCGGTGATCTTCGTCTCCATCAGGGCGGCAAAGCTCTCGTTCAGCCAGATGTCCGTCCACCAGGAGATCGTCACGAGGTTCCCGAACCACTGGTGGGCGACCTCGTGCGAGATCGTCTCGAAGACGTCCCGTGCGGCGAAGCTGCTGCTCGTCGGGTCGACGAGCAACCGGATCCCTTGGAAGCTGATCGCGCCCCAGTTCTCCATCGCGCCGAACGCGTGCTCCTCGATCGCGATCAGGTCGAGCTTGGGCAGCGGGTACGGGATCGCATAGTACTCCTCGAAGGCGTCAAGGATCCGACCGCCGGCCTCGAGGGCGAACCGGCCGGCTTCCCCCCGTCCCGGGGCGGTGAGCACGCGGATCGCGGCGTGCCGAGAGCGGCCCTCGCGCTGGTCGAACCGCCCGACGCCGAGGTAGAACAGGTACGTCGCCATCGGAGGGGTCGCCCCGAAGGTCCACTCCTTCAGGCCGTCGACCGAGCGGGTCGACTCGACGGCGCCGTTCGCCACGACCTCGAGCCCGGGGTCGGTGGCGACCTGGACGAGGAAGCGCGCCTTGCGGTCGGGTCGGTCGATGCAGGGGAAGATCGCGCGGGCGCCGGTCGGCTCGCACTGGGTCGTCAGGACGTAGCCGGCGCCGTGGCGCGAGCGGTAGAAGCCGCCGAGCGTGCGGGTGCTGACCGCGCCCCGGAACTCGATCTCGATCCGTGCGGCCCGTTCGGGAGGGAGATCGAACGAGAGGGTGGAGCTCCCGGGGGAGAGGCGGAAGTCGATCTCGTGCCCGTCCCGAAGGACCCGCCCGATCGAAAGCTCCTCCGAGTCGAGCGTGCAGACCGAGACCCCGGGTCCGAGGTCGAACCCGACGGTCCCGGACCAGGCGAGGCCCGTATAGTCGACCCGAAGGCGCAACCGGTACTCGCTCGGAGCGGGGTGGGGAGGAGCGTTCACAGATCGGAACCGGCCGCGGGGCGCGCGACGCCGGGCTACGAACCGTCGAGGGGGCGTCGCGGATGAAGCTTCGCGGCCCCGAGTCCGGGGCGGCGCCGGTCCCCGGCCGAAACCAAAGTTAAATAGGTCGGGTCGGTCGCGGTCGCTGGCTGACGGCCAAAGCGGTGGGGAAACACCCGGTCCCATTCCGAACCCGGAAGTTAAGCCCACTGGCGTTCCGCGCGGTACTGAAGTGCGCGAGCCTACGGGAAACGCGGAAAGCTGTCAGCCTCCGGGACCACTAGGGTAGCCGGCCCGCCCGGTCGGAGGAGCATGTACCTCGGTGCCCATCTGGGGATCGCGGACGGTCTCGCGGTCGCCGTGCGCGAGGCGCGGCGCATCGGCTGCGAATCGCTCCAGATCTTCTCGAAGAGCCCGCAGATGTGGTCCGGCCCCGCCCTCGCGGTGACCTCCGCCGAGGAGTTCCGGTCGGCCGTGCGCGCCGAGCCACTGCGGGCCACGGCCGTCCACCACGGGTACCTCGCCAACCTCGGGAGCCCGAAGCCCGAGATGCTCGCCCGGTCGCGACAGGCGTTCCTCGATGAGATCCGGCGCGCGGAGCTGCTCGCGGTCGACGGGCTGATCTTCCACCCCGGCGCCCATCTCGGGTCGGGGTCCGAGGCCGGGGTCCGCACGATCGTCGAGAGCCTCCGGGGAGCGATCGCGGAGGTCCCGGAAGGGAAGGTCCGGCTGCTCCTCGAGAACGCGGCGGGACAGGGCACGACGCTCGGCTCCACCTTCGAGGAGCTGGCCGCCGTCCTCGACGCCGTCGACGCCCCGGACCGGGTCGGGGTCGCTCTCGACACCTGCCACCTCTTCGCGGCGGGGTTCGATTTCCGCACCGAGGAGGGGTACGGGGCGCTCATCGACCGGCTCGAAGCGGGGGTGGGATGCCGCCGGGTGTACGCCTTCCACCTCAACGATGCCAAGGCCCCCGCCGGCTCCCACCTCGACCGGCACGAGAACATCGGCCGCGGGGAGATCGGGCGGGACGGGTTCCGGCACATCGTCCGCGATCGCCGGTGGGCCTCGGTGCCCGGGTACCTCGAGACCCCCCTCGACGACCGGGGGTACGCCCGCTACGCGGAGGACCTCGTCACGTTACGCTCCCTCGAGGGGCCGAAGGTCGCGCCGCCCCGGCGGAAGATCGCGCGACGAACGACCCGTCGCGCCTCAACGGTCAAATAGAACGGCCCGCCTCGAGCGCCGCCGATGACGGGGGCTCCGACCTCGGAGAGTCTCGTCGAGGCCTGCGGCCGGGCGCTCGTCGCGCTGGGCGCGGCGGACCCGAAACTTCTCCTCTTGGACTCGGAGACGGCGGGTCTCGGCCCCGGTCGGGGCTTCGGCGAGCGCTTTCCCGATCGGTACACCTCCTCCGCCCCGGAGCCGGTGACGATGATGTCGACGGCCGTGCGACTCTCCTCCGAGGGGCGCCCGGTCTTCGTGAGCGCCGCCGCGGAGGCGGCGGTCGGTCCGGCGTACGCGACCCTTCGTCGATCGGTCGTCGGCCCCCGCGCGAACGTGAAGATCCTGGCGACCCACGGAGGGCCTCCTCCGGGGGACCCCGGGTACGCGTACCCGATGCTCGAGGACATCGGCCTGATGCGGGGGCTGCCCGGGATGACGGTCGTCGTGCCCGCGGATGCCGCGACGGCCGAGTCGGCGATCGGGGCGGTGGCCGCCGAGACCGGCCCGTCGTACGTGCGACTCACCCGGCAGCGGCTCCCGCCGGTCACCCGCGAGCCGTTCCGCCTGGGCCGCGCCCCCGTCCTGCGCGATGGGGCGGACCTCGCGATCGTCGCGGTCGGGGCGATGGTGGCGCGCTCGGTCGACCTCTCGGCGGAGCTCGCGAAGGTCGGGGTCTCGGTGCGGGTGCTCGATCTCGCCTCGGTGAAACCGTTCGACGAGCCCGCGCTGCTGCGGGCGGCGCGCGACACGGGCGCGATCCTCGTGGCGGAGGAGCACAGCGTGCTGACGGGGATCGGCGCGCTCGTCGCTTCGGTGACGGCGGAGAACTACCCGGTGCCGGTCCGGCGGATCGGCGTGCCGGATGTCTTCGGCGAGCGGGGGGACCCGGGCGGTCCCACCGACGCCTTCCCCCTCTCCCTCGGACGTATGACCGACGAGGCCTGGGAGCTCTTGCGCCTTCGAGGTAAGGTTGAGTAGGCCGGGGCGCTAGGGGGGCGACGATGCAGCTGTTCCTCGACACGGCGAGCGTGAAGGAGATCCGCACGATGTGGGAGATCGGCATCCTCGACGGCGTGACCACGAACCCGACGCTCGTGGCCAAGGAGGGGCGCAAGTTCGAGGAGCTCCTGCGCGAGATCTGCGCGCTCGGCGTTCCGTCCGTCTCCGCCGAGGTCGTCGCGACCGACGTCGACGGGATGCTGCACGAGGGGCGTCGGCTGCGCGAGATCCATCCGTCGATCTACGTCAAGGTGCCGATGACCCCCGCCGGGCTCCAGGCGACGCGGACCCTCGCGAAGGAGGGGACCCGGGTCAACATGACGCTCGTCTTCAGCGCGAACCAGGCACTCCTCGCCGCCAAGGTCGGGGCCGCGTACGTCAGCCCGTTCATCGGCCGGCTGGACGACCAGGGCCAGGACGGGATGGAGCTGGTCCGGGAGATCGTCACGATCTACCGGAACTACCGCTACCCGACGAAGGTGCTCGTCGCGAGCGTTCGGCATCCGATCCACGTGCTGGATGCGGCGAAGGTCGGCGCGGACATCGCCACGATGCCGTTCGCCGTGATGGAGAAGCTCCCCCTGCACCCGCTCACCGACCTCGGCCTCGCCCGATTCCTGAAGGACTGGGAGAAGGTCCCGAAGGGGTGAGGGACCTCCCGTGGCCGAACCCGGTCCGCTGCTCGTGAAGTACCTCCGGCTGACGCGCGAGGCGATCGCCCGCGTGACCCCGACCCCCCCGGAGCGATCGTTCCTGCGAGGGGCGTCGGACGATTTCCTATCGATGGCCCGCTCGTACCTCGCGGACGCCGAGCACTTCTCGGTGGCGGGCGACCTGGACCGGGCGCTGGCGGCGGTCAGCTATGCCCACGGGTGGCTCGACGCGGGCGTCCGCCTCGGCGTGCTCGACGGAGGAAACGATGAGGACCGGTTCACCCTCTACCGCTGAGCCCGTGCCGGATCCGCCGCCGATCCCCGAGCCCGTCCTGGTCGCGATCGAAACCCATCTTCGCGAACGGGAGAAGCATCGCGAGGAGCTGTACCAGCGAGCCCGCCGCCTGCGCCGCCTCTCGCAGGCGACGGTCGGCCGCCTCCACTCGAGCGGGGCCGCGCCGGAGGAGCTCGCCGTGGTGCGCCGCACCCTGGCCGAGCTCGCGGGCACCGTCCGGCACGAAGGGCGGGCGGAGGAGCCGGTGGCGCTCGATGCGTTCCAGGAAGCGGTCGAGGCGTGCCTCCTCGGGGCGATCGTCGCCGGGGCTCCGCTGCCGGGTCCGGCCGACCTCGGTGTCGATCCCGAACCGTTCCTCCTCGGCCTCGGGGACGTCGTCGGCGAGGTCCGGCGCCTCCTGTTGGACCGCCTCGGCCGCGAGGACCTCCCGGCCGCCGAGCGGTACCTCGTGCTCATGGAGCGTCTTACGGACGCGCTCCTCCGGTTCGACACCTCGCGGGCGATCGTCCAGCTGAAGCCGAAGCAGGACCAGGCCCGGATCCTGCTCGAGCGTACGCGCGGAGAGGTCGTGATGGCCCGCCTCCTAGTGCGGGCCCGCGGCCCGGCGGCGGAGGGCCGATGAGCCCCGGGGCCCGCCGGTCGATCGGGGTGATCGGTGGCTCGGGCATCACCGGGATCTTCGGATCCGGGCCGCGCCAGAGCCATCGCGTCGCGACGCCGTGGGGCGCCCCGTCCGGGCCGATCGAGGAAGGGGAGGTCGGTGGGATGCGCGTGCTGTTCCTGGCCCGCCACGGCGCGGGCCATTCGATCCCGCCCCACCGGGTCAACTACCGGGCCAACATCGACGCCCTTCGCTCGCTCGGCGCCGAGGCGATCGTGACGGTGAGCTCGGTCGGGTCGCTGCGGGAGGAGCTCGCGCCCGGAACCTTCGTCCTGCCGAGCCAGTTCGTCGACCTCACGAAGCAGCGGCCGACGACGTTCTACGACGGCGGCCGGGTGTACCACGTCTCGCTCGCCGACCCGTTCTGTCCGGACCTCACCCGCCGGGCCTCCGACGTCGGCCGGGAACTCGGCATGCCGTTCTCCGGGGGAAGGACGTACGTGTGCGTCGAAGGGCCCCGGTTCAGCACGCGGGCGGAATCGACGTTCTTCCGCGGGTTCGCGGACGTGATCGGGATGACCCTGGTTCCCGAGGTGACCCTCGCGCGCGAGCGGGCGCTCTGCTACCTCTGCCTCGCGATGGTCACGGACTTCGACGTCTGGGCCGACCGCCCGGTCGACACCCGCGAGATCCTCGAGACGTTGCACCGCAACGCCGACCGGATGGGGCGGCTCCTCGCCGCGCTGATCCCCCGGCTCGGCCCGAGCCCGACGTGCACGTGCCGGAACGCGCTCGATTCGGCCGGCGTCTGAGCCGGCCCTAGACCGCCGGCCCGCGGCGCACCGTGATCGGGATGCGGTTCGCCGCGAACTCGAGCTCGGCGATCTCGACCGGGTCGACGAGGGTCGAGGGAAGGTCGATCAGGAGCGGGGCGCCGAGCGATATCTGCAGGGCCCGCGCGCCGAGGATGCGGGCCCGCTCGAACCGGGTGAACTCGAGCGGCCCGGGGAGTTGGGGCGAAGAACGATCGTTCACGCTCAACTTTCCCGAGGCCGCAACGTCGGCGGCGGCCGTCAAGGAGCGGCCCACTCGGGGCTCGCTATTTACCGTTTGCCCCGGTCGACGCCTAGGCGAAGCCGAACTGCCGGCGGGCGAAGTCCGTCATCCGGTCAGGTCCCCAGGGGGGCTCCCAGACGACCTCGACGTGCACCTTCGGCGCCCCCGAGGCCGCCCGGGCGGTCGTCTCGACCTCGCGCACGAGCTCCTCGATCGAGGGGCAGCCCGGGCTCGTCATCGTCATCCGGATCGTGAGGTCCCCCGCGGCGTCGACGCTCATGTCGTAGACCAGCCCGAGGTCGACGATGTTCATCGGGATCTCGGGATCGAAGATGTTCCGGAGGGCGTCGCGCACCTTCTCCTCGAAGGCCGGGCGGGCGCCCGGGGTCGCCGGGGGCGAGGCCCCGGGAGCCGGCGCCGCCCCGGGCGCCGTCGCGACCGGCCGGCTCGGGAGGAACGGCCCGACGACCTCGAACCCCGGCGGGCTCTGGTCCGTGCGGTAGCGCACCTCCGCATCGCGCAGGAACGCCACGCTCGCCCGGTCGATGAGCAGGAGGAGCCGGTCGACCTCGACAGGAAGGTCCCGGGGCGAGGCCCGGTCGATCATCATCTGCGCGTGGGGATGGACGCCGCGCTCGACCCAGAGCCGCACTCCCGAGCCGGCGGGGCGGCCGGCGAGGGCGGCCGCGATCGCGGCGTGGGCCCCGGGGGTCACCCGAAGGCGTACGGTCTCGTCGGGCGACGTCCGGCCGCTCTTTGGATCCTTCCCCTCGGGCACGGTCGACGCTCTCCGATCTAGGCCGGCCCGGTCTATACGCCTGCCGCGCGCCCCGATCCGGGGATCAGCCGCCCGTGACGTCGCCGAGGAACTCGCGGACCGTCCCGAGGAACTCCTTCGTCTGCTCGAGGACCGCGAGGTGGCTCGACCTCGGAAGGACCCTAAGGTGGGCCGGCTCGATCCGCTCGTTCATCTCGACGGAGGCCTCGAGGAAGTAGTCGTACCGCCCGACGACGACCAGGGTGGGGACCTCGATCTTGGAGTAGTATCTGCGCCCGTCCCACGCCGCCATCGTGCCGTCGACCGCGAACTCGTCGCCGGTGCGGGTCACCATGGCCCGGTAGACCGCCGGGTTGACCTTCGTCGCCTTCCAATCCGGCGGGTCGGACTTCAGGAACCGCATCTGGAACGGTCGGGCGATCGCCTCCGAGAGGGTCCGGTACTCCGGGTCGTCGAACGACTTCGCCCGGGTCAGCACCCGGAGCCGGGTCCGCTGGCGGGGCGACGCCGAGCCGAGCATCAGCCGGTTCGCCGCGCGGACCTCCTCCGCGCTCCCCGCCGTGGCGCAGAGGAGCAGCGAGGTGAGGTTCCGCTCGTAGCGGTGGGCGTACTCGAGCGCCGCGAAGCCGCCCGCGGAGAACCCGAGGAGGTGCAGCTCGCGGATCTTCAGCGCCCGGCGGATCGCCTCGACATCCTCCGCCTGGTTCTTGATCGTGAGGTCGGCGGTGCGCCGGGGCGTCCAGCTATGGCCGACGCCGCGGGGATTGAACAGCACCACCCGGAGGTTCTTGTTCGCGAGTCGCAGGAGCGGCCGGAGGTAGTGGTAGGTGAGGCCCGGGCCGCCCGGGTGGACCAGCAGGGTCGCGGGGCCGGTCCCCTGGGAGACGTATTCGAACGACCTCCGGCCTGGAACCGATACGCGTCGCACCCGCGCCATCGTATGTCCGTAGCACGACGGGGCCAAAAACGTGCCGACCCCCGGGCAGGTGCCGGGGACCCGGGTCCGCCCGACCCGCGGGGGCCGGGGCTAGTGAGGATTCGGCGCCGGGACCTGGGCGCCGAGCGTCCGCAGCGCTTCGGGGAACGCCCGGGCGAACCGTTCGATGTCGGACGGAGGGTTGGAGAACGAGAGGCGGACGAACCGGCGACCGTGGGCCGGGGACAGGTACGTGCCGGCCCGCACGAACACCCCGTGGGTCCGGAGCATCTCCTCCTGCAGCGCGTCGGGGCTCACTCCGGTCTCGGCGACGTCGATCACGGTCATGTTCGCCCGCGAAGGATAGACCGGGAGGGAGGTCCCGGGAACTCCGCCGACCACGGCCCGGATCCGTTCGCCGTTCGCGCGCGTCTGGCGGACGACCTCGCCGATCCAGGAGCTCTTCGTGCGGAGCGCCGCCTTGGCCGCCACCTGGGCGAACACGTTCACGCCGAGGTCGTTGGTGTTGAACCGGGCGATCGAGGCGGCGACCTCCCGCGGGGCGACGAACCCGCCGAGCCGCATGCCGGCGAGACCGCAGTTCTTCGAGACCGACCAGACCGTCACGGTCTCTTCCGGAGCGAACTCGGCCGCGAGGGCGTGTCCCTCCGAGAAGTCGCGGTAGGTGACGTCGTTCAGCAAGAGGAGGTGGCGGTCGTGGGCGATCTCGGCGAGCGCGCGGACCTCCTCGCGCGGATACCCCGATCCGAGCGGGTTCAGCGGATCGATCAGGAGGATCATCCGGGTGGAGGGGCCGATCGCCTCCTGGACCCGGTCGGCGGTGAGCCGGTACGGGGGCTGGTAGATGTCGAGGGTCTTCGTGCGGCCCCCGGAGAGATCGACGAACCGGTGGATGATGAGGTAGCTGGGGTCGGAGGCGATCACCTCGTCGCCGCGCTGCAGGAGCGCGCGCATGATCATGTAGAGCGACTCGGTCCCGCCCCCGGTGACGAACGGGCTCATCCCCGACAGCCCGAGGTCGGCCCGGACCAGCTCGAGCAGCTCCGGGTCGCCGGCGGCGAGCGGGTACCCCTCGTAGCGGCGCTCGCGGATCGCCTGCTCGAGCGCCTCGCGGATCGGCTCCGGGGGGACGAGATGGTTCGTGTTCTGGGAGAGCCAGGCGATCTCGCTCCAGTGAGCGTGCGCATACCGGAAGGAGTCGAACGGCACGGCGGGCACGACCGGCGACGGGCTCCGTCTCGCTTAACGGCTTTGGTCCTCCGCCCGCTTCGCCTCGGCGAGGAACGTCGTGACGATCCCGCCCGACTGGGTCGGCGCGCGCACCCGGGGGAAGCCGGCGCGCCGCAATAGGTCGACCAGATCGCGGCGCGCGGGGAGGGTCCGCAGCGACTCGGGGAGGTACCGGTACGGCCCCTCGCTCCCGACGGCGCGCCCGAGGACCGGCACGACCGCGTCGAAATAGGCGTGGAACAGACGCCGCCACGCCGCGGAGACCGGCTCGGTGATCTCGAGCGTGAGGAGCACCCCGCCCGGGCGCAGCACCCGGCGCATCTCCTCCAGGCAGCCCGGGAGGTCGCGGAGGTTCCGCGCCACGAAGGCGTTCGTCACCAGGTCGAAGGCGGCGTCGGCGAACGGCAACCGGGCGGCGGTCGCGGCCCCGAAGGCGAGACGATCGCCCAGCGACCGGGCCCCGCGGTTGACCCGGGCGCGCTCGAGCATCGGGCGGGTGAAGTCGGTCGCGACCACGCGCGCCGTGGGGTACCGTCGGGCGACGGCCCGCGCGAGCTCGCCCGTGCCGCATCCGACGTCGAGCGCGCGGCGGACCGGACCGCCCCGGAACCGGTCGAGCTCCCAGAGCGCCCGGGGCCGCCAGAGGTAATCCTGCCCGAGCGAGGCCACGTGGTCGAACCATTCGTAGCCCGCGGCGATGTGGGAGAACATGGACCGGACCTCGCGCTCGAACGTCGGTCGCGCGCGGTCCGGGTACGGCGAGCCGTCGGACGCCGTCCGGCCCGGCGGCGCTCCGGGGACCATGGTCCGAGAGCGGGTGTCGGGCCTTAACCCCGCGGGTCAGCGAGGATCCCGGAGCGCCTCGGCGAGCGCCTCCGCCCGGCCCGCGAAGTCCGGCCGGTACCGGGCCACACCGCTGGCGGACGCCTCGTCGAGCCAGCGCCGGGCGGCCTCCCGGTCCCCTTTGCGCAGCGAGAGCTGGGCGAGCCGGAAGAGGACCTCCGAGGCCTCGGAGGCGAGGTGCGCCTCCCGGGCCTGCTCCAGCGATTCCCGGTAGCTCGCTTCCCCCTGCTCGAACCGGCCCGCCGCTTCCTCGACCATCCCCTGGATCATCGCGATCTGCTGGCGCGCGAGCCGGTCCGAGAGCGGACGGAGCGCCTCGCCGGCACGTTCGAGGGCCGCCGCGCCGGCCGGGGCATCGCCGGCCTCGGCCTTCCACTCGGCGAGGTTCAACAGGCAGAAGCCGATCCACAGCGGCGAACGCGATCGCTCGGCGGCCGCCAGCGCCTCGTCGAGGTCCCGGTAGGCGTCGGCGGTCATCCCGACCCCGTACTCGAAGACCGCCCGGTCCATCAGCACCCGGGCGCGGGCGCTCGGATCGTCGGCGGTGGCGAACAGCTCGGCGGCGCGGGCGTACATCCCGAGCGCGACCTCGAGGCTCTCGCGTCCCTGGGGCTGCAGGGTGTTCGCCATGTCGACGAGCGCATGTCCCCGCTCGATCGGAGTGCCCTCCCGCTCCGCGATCTCGAGCGCGATCCGCTGATGGACGACGGCCTGCGGCAGGTCGACGACCCGCCAGTAGACGTTCCCCAGCACCCGGTGGCCCGAGAGCAGGTCGCGCGGGGTGCCGACCCGTTCGAGGAGGGCGATCGCCTCCTTCGCCAGGGGCTCCACCGCCGAGTACAGCCCCCGGTCGAGGCGGCTCCACGCGAGCGCAAGGAGCGCCCGGCCCAGCTCGAGCTCGTGCGTGCCCTCCGTCCGGGCGAGATCGACCGCCTCGGTCAGGACCTCCTCGGATCGGACGAGGTCGCCGGTCTCGTGGAGGAGCCGGCCGTACTCGGTGAGCAGGCGGATCTCGCGCCGGGTGTCGTGATCGGACCGGCGCCGCTCCGCTTCCAGGGCCCGGGCGAGGTGCGAGAGCGCCGCGTCGAACGCGAACGACCGGGTGGCGGCCTCGGCGGCCCGGAGGTTGTACTCGACCGTCTTCGGGTAATCCCGCCCGAGGTAGAACTGACGAGCCAGCTCGAAGTTCCCCGTCCCGGCGCGCCCCTCGAGCGCCGTCGCGACCCGGTGGTGGAGTATCCGTCGCCGGGTCTCGGTCAGTTCCGCGTAGACGCTCGCCCGCAACGCTTCGGAGACGAACTCGTAGACCTCCTCCCCCTTTTCACGGAGCAGGCCGGCGAGGACGAGCCGGTCGAGCGCCTCGGAGAGGCGTTCCTCCTCCACCCCTCCCGCGGCCGCCAGCCGGGCGAAATCGAACTCCCGGCCGAGGACCGCCGCGTACGTGAGCACTCGGCGCTCCGTGTCGTCGAGGGAGCGGATCCGGGCGAGGAGCACGGTGACGAGGTCTGGGATCCCGTCCCCGGTCGGCGCATCGCGCGGGCCGCCTTCGAGGGTCGAACGGACGATCTGCTCGACGAACAGGGGGTTGCCGTCGGTCTGCGCGTACCATCGCTCGACATCGGCCGGCAGCGGGGCGACTCCCTGGTGCAGGTACGTGACGAACTCGGCGAGCTCGGGGAGCGTGAGGGGCCGCAGCGCGATCGAGCGGAGCGAGGCGGACCGGCGGATCGACCCGACGATCTCGCGCACCCCGGGAGGCACGTCCGCCTCCTCGCCCATCGTCGCGACGAGCGCGATGCGGGCGCTCGCGAGCTCGTTCGAGAGCCGCCAGAGGAACTGGAGCGACGAGAGGTCGGCGAACGGAAGGTCGTCGACCGCGAGCAGGAGCGGTCGGTCCCGGGCGAGGCCGAGGAAGTGCTGGACGAGGCGGCCGTGCAGCCGATCGCGACTCGCGCCGAGCCCTTCGACCTCGGTCCGGCCGATCGGGGCCAGGATGCGCTCGAGCTCGTCGCTCGCGGGGCTCCCCTCGGCCGATCGGTCGACGGGCCGGGGATCCGGCGGGGACCTCTCCTCCGCGGGGACGAACAGCACCGGTAGGTTGGCGGTGGGGAGCGGCTCGTCCACCGGGATCGGTTCGAGCTCCTTGGCGAGGGAGGCGACGAGGTCGCGGACGAGCGAGAACGGGGCCGGCATCTCGTCCGGCAGCGCTCGGGCCACGGCCACCCGGAAATCGCGGGCCCCGGCCCGCCCGGCGGTCGCGCGAAGGACCTCGCTCTTTCCCATCCCGCTCGGCCCGCCGAGCAGCACTCCCCGCCCCGCCCCCCCGGCGGCCTCCGCCAGGAGCAGGTCGATCTCCTTCCAGAGGTCGGCGCGGCCTACGAACGGGTGCGCGGGGGTGGAACCGGGGCGTCGCGAGCCGACCACGGTGCCGGCGACCCCGGTCCCGCCTTATAACCCTCGTCCGCCGCCCGGGGCGGTCGTTCCGGGGCCGGGCGGTGCCTCCGAAGCCGCGCTCGCGGTCTCCAGCTCCTGCCGGAGCAGCTCGTAGGCGTGGGCCAGGCGGGGCGACAGCTCGGTCACCCCGAGCTCGGTCGCCTGGCGGAACGCCTCCCGGGCGCCCGCCAGGTCGCGCGTCTTGAAGCGGAGCCGGGCGAGGTGGAACCGGGATTCCGCCTCGTCGGCGAGGATGTGGTTCGAGTGGGCCATCCGGGCGGAGCTCTCGTAGGCGGTCGCGGCGTCGTCCCACTGGCCGCCCTTCTCGGCGATCAGCCCCCGATTCATCAGGACCTGCTCCGTTCCGAGACCATCGGCCAGTTGCTCGAGGAGCCGGCCGGCCTGCTCGTTGTCCCGCTCCGCCTCCTCGACCTGCCCGAGCGCGAGGCGCATCTCGACCCCCGACAGGAGGGCGCGGCCGAGCGCCCGCGCGTCGTGGGCCTTCTCCGCCGCCTCCCGCGCCTCCTGCAGGAGCTCGAGACCGTCCTGGGGCCGGACCTCGCCGACCGTGACCCCGAGGTTGTGAAGGGCCCGGGTGAGGTCGACCGACCCGTGCCCGGTCCGGAGCCGCTTGATCGCCCGCTCGTACCACTCGATCGCGACGGGCCGCACCTCCTCCCCGAGCATGGCGAACGCATTGCCGAGGTCGATCGACAGCTGGCCGAGGACGATCGGGTCGGCCGAGTCGGGGAGCGCCTCGAGCGCCCGCATGCTTTGGTCGAGGGCCTCGCGGTACGAGCCCTGCTGGAACGCGGTCCGTCCGAGCAGCCGGTAGGCCTGGGCGACCCCGATCGAATCGCCGGAGGCTTCGAATAGGTGCAACGCCTGGCGGGCCCCTTCGGTCGAGGCCGCCGCGTCGAGGTTCTCCCGGGCGACCTCCGCCCGCGCGAGCACGAGGCGGGCTCGTATCCGGGGTTGCTCTCCGCCGACCCTCTCGAGGGCCTCCTCGTAGTATCGGTCGGCCGCGCGGAACCGGGACGTCGCGTAGGAGAGGTCCCCCAGCGCTTCCGCGATCTCCGCCTGCTCCGCTCCGCGGTCGCCCCCCATCGCCGCGAGGTCGACGGACGCCCGCTCGAGATGGTGGATCGCGACGTCGTTGTCCCCGGCCGCCCGGGCGATCGTCGCCGCGCGCCGGTTGAACTCGTAGGACTTCGCGGGGACCTTGCCGAGGAAGTAGTGGCGGCCGAGCTCGGAGAGGACCTGCGAAGAGGGGTTGGGCTCCCGGCGCTCCATCACCTCGGCGATCTTGCGGTGCAGGACGCGCAACCGGCTCTCGGTCAGGGAACGGTACACCCCGCCCCGGAGACCCTCCTCCGAGAAGGCGAACCGCTCGCCCCCGGCCCGCTCGTGGAGGATCCCGCGCCGGACGAGCCGCTCCAGCTGCTCGGCGAGGGTCTCCTCGTCGATCCCCATCGCCTCGACCAGGAGGCCGAACTCGAACTCCGAGCCGAGGGCGCTCGCGTAGGCGAGGATGCGGTGCTCGTCCGCGGAGAGCGGGGGGAGCGTCGCGTCGGCGGCCGGCCGGGTCCGGGAGCCCGCGCCTGCGCGGCCCAGCATCGAACGCGGTCTACTCCTCCGGGAGAGTTAAACCCGCTCGGCCGGAGGCAGCTCCCGCCGCGCTCGGGGGGCCGCGGGGCCGCAAGGGTTATCTAACGCACCCCGGGTCGGCGGCCGTGGTGGCCGCAGCGGAGCCGTCGCCTCTCCCCGAGCGCGGCCGGATCCAAATGATGTCGCCGTCCCGGAAGGCGACGTTCTGGGCGTTCGCCGCGCTCGTCGTGCTCGCGGTCGCCTTCTACGTTTGGTGGGGACTTCTGTACGGCGTGTGGATCGACAACGGGGTCTACGCCGTGACGATCACGCTGCTCCTCTTCGGGCTCGCGGGGATGTGGCTCGTGCTGCCGAATCCGCCGGCCCCGGCGACGTAACGGGCCCGACCGGCCTAGAGCGGCCGTCCGGCGACGGCCCAGCGGACCGATTCGCTCCGGCCGCACGCGATGCACCTCGTGGGCGGATCGATCGCGAACGGCAGACCTTCCTCGGGCGTCCCGAGCAGCGCCCCGTCGATCGCGGTCTCGACCTCGTGGCCGCACGCCGCGCTCCCGCACCAGCCAACGAGCCGCACCCGGTCCGACTTCGGGAGCTCGTCGAGGTGGGCGGCGACCGAGAATGCCTCGCGGAACTTCAGGTCGGCCGCGTCCCGGATCGCGCGGTCGAACGCGGCCAGCCGCTCGCCGACCTCCGTCTCGAGGGCGTCGAGGCGCACGATGCTCTTCGTGCCGAGCCGATCGACGGCGGTCGCGCGCCGGCCCTCCGCTTCCCGCTTCCCCACCTCGAGACGGAGAGGGACCCCCTTCAGCTCCCACCGATAGTACTTCGCCCCCGGTCGCTCGTCGCCCCGGTCGAGATGGACCCGACGCCCCGCCCGGCGGAGGCGCTCGGCGACCTCCTCGGCGGTGCGCTCGACCGCCGGCCCGGAGTCGGACGACGGGATCGGAACGACCACGACCTCGTAGGGGGCGATCTCGGTGGGGAAGACCACCCCCTTCGAGTCGCCGTGGACGGCGACGATCGCGCCGAGAAGGCGCTCGGAGAGCCCGAACGTCGTCTGGTGGACCGGACGCTGCGAGCCGTCCGGCGCCTCGTAGCGGATCCCGTACGGAACGGAGAAGTTCTCCCGGTAGTGGTGGACGCTCCCGATCTGGAGGGTCCGGGCCTCCCCGATCGGGATGTCGAACGCCACCGAGTAGTGGGCTCCCGCGAACTTGTCCCAGTCGGGGCGGCGGATCGCGAGGTACGGCAGGCCGAACGAGGCCGCCATCCGCCGGAACGCCGCGAGGTTCGTCGCGACGCGCTCGGTCGCCCGCTCCTCGTCGGCCTGGCAGGTATGCTCCTCGAAGAAGTGGATCTCGCGCACCCGGACGAACGGGCGCGTCGTCTTGGTCTCGTAGCGGAACGTGTTGACGATCTGGTAGACCGCGAGCGGCAGGTCCTTGTGCGAGCGGACCCAGAGCGCGAAGATCGGGTACATCGCGGTCTCGCTCGTCGGACGGAGGACCAGCGGCACGTCGAGGTCGGAAAGGCCGCCCTTGGTGACCCAGTAGACCTGGGCGTCGAACCCCTTGATGTGCTCCTTCTCCTTCGCGAACTCGGTCGCGGGGATCAGCGCGGGGAACTCGACGCCCTGCGCCCCGCTCGCCTCGGCCTCCCGGACGATCACGCCGTCCAGGTGGCGGCGGGCCAGGAAGCCGTACGGGGTCCAGACGTTCATCCCCTTGACGCCGTAGCGCTTGTCCGATAGGTCCGCGGCCTCGACGACGGCGAGGTACCAGTCGATGAACGACGTTCGCTTGTCCGGCAGCTCGACCATGCGGCGGGGCGGAGTTGGGGACCCCGAGTATAAACCTATAGCCGGGCCGCTCGGGCCACCGCCGGGACCCCTCCGGCCGGAACGTCGCCCGCGGAGGGGTTCGCGTCGTTACAAGTTGTTAAGCTCTCCAGTCGCTCTAGTCAACGGGCCATGCGCCTCGTCGTCTGCGTCGACCGGGACGACGACCTCGGCCGCAAGGCCCAGGTCGCCGGTCCGGTCGTCGGTCGCGCGAACGTCCTCGACGCCGCCGTCCGGCTGGCGACGGTCGACCCCGAGGACGCCGACACGAACGCCGTCTTCGCCGCCATCAGCCTCCTCGACGAGCTGCGGGGCGCCGGCGAGGAGGTCGAGGTCTGCGTCCTCACGGGCGCGGCGAAGGTGGGCGTCCTCTCCGACCGCCGCGTGGCGGAGCAGTTCGACCGGGTGCTCGCGCAGGTCCAGCCGAGCGCGGCGTACCTCGTCAGCGACGGAGCCGAGGACGAGTTCCTCTACCCGATCCTCGCTTCCCGCGTCCGCATCGACGGGATCCGGCGGGTGTTCGTCCGGCAGAGCGCGACGATCGAGTCGACGTACTACACGCTCGTCCGCGCGCTGAAGGACCCGAAGCTTCGTGCGAAGACCGTGCTCCCGTTCGCCCTCGTCCTCCTGATCCTCGGGATCGCCGCGGCCGGCGGGGTGCTGCTCTGGGGGGTCATCGGCCTCGCGATCGTGCTCGGGATCTACCTGATCTTCTGGACGTTCGACATCGACGAATCGATCATCGACGCGATCCGCAGCGCGTCGACGGACATCCGCCAGGGGTCGGTGGCGTTCGGGTTCGGGCTGTTCACCGTCGCGCTCGTCGGCGTCGGCTTCCTCACCGGGTACAACCTGTATGCGGGGAGCAGCGCCCCGCCCCTCGACCGGGTGCTTCTGTTCCTGCAGGCCGGGCTGTTCTGGTGGATCCTCGGCGCCCTCGGGTGGGAGACGGGCCGGGCGATCCGACGGATGTTCACCCGGGGGAGGTTCCCCCGCTCGTTCCTGGTCGCGACGACCTCGATCGTCGGGATCGGTCTCGTCAGCTACGGGATCGTCTTCCTCGTCCGGTTCCTCCAGGGGATCACGGGGGCCGGGGACATCCCCCTCCTGGCCGGACTGATCGTCACCGGGCTCGGTCTAGTGATCGGCGCCGGGGTCATCCAGCAGCACTTCAAGTCGCTCCTGCGGGGCCCGGCGCCTCCCCCGACCCTCGGTTAGCGCCCGCCGTCCCCGCCGGGGGCTTTCCCTCCCTGGCCAATCGCTCGAGGTCCCCGCGGGGGACGTCGAGGCCGCAGCGCTCGCGCAGGGTGGCGCGGACCGCGTCGAGGCCCGGGGCGACCTCGGCGGCCCGGGCGGCGAGCGCCCGGAGGTCCTCCCAGTAGTTCCAGGGGAACACGACCCACGCCCACTGGTCCCGCCGGAGCGATTCCGCGAAGTAGGTCGGCACGAACGTCGCGCCGGCGATGTGCAGGAGCGTGGCGCTCTCCGCCCGTCTCGGTCCCGCCTGCGCAACGTGCTCCACCGCGAGCCGGAGGCTCTCGCCGGTGTCCGTGATGTCGTCGACGACCAGCACGGATTCCCCAGCGATCGGGCCCGAGAGGCCCTCGGAGAGCGTCGCCGCGCCGTCCCGGGTCGCGGTCACCCCCCAGTGCTGGGCGCGGAGCGAGACGAGGCGGCCTACCCCGAGCCGGTCGCAGAGGAGCCGGGCCGGCACCCAGCCCCCGCGGGTGAGGCCGACGATCGTCTCGGGGACCGACCGCGCCGACCGGACCTTGCCGGCGACGTGGTCGGCCCAGCGCTCGATGTCGGCCCAGGAAGCCTGGCGGCAGTGCGGGAGCTCGACCATCGAGTGCGTATCGTGGCCGGGGGCCTACGGGTAGATCCCCCGGGTCTGGATCGCGTCGACGACCCGCTGGATGGCCAGCACGTAGGCGGCCGTGCGGTTGTGGACCTTGCGCTCCACCGCGACCTTGTGCACGTCCGCGTACGACGTTACCATGACGTGCTCGAGCCGCTGGCGCACCTCGTTGAGGGGCCAGAAGTACCGCTGGATGTCCTGCGCCCACTCGAAGTAGCTCACGGTGACGCCGCCCGCGTTCGCGAGGATGTCCGGCAGCACGGTGATCTTCTTCTGGAAGAGGATGCTGTCGGCCTCGGGGAGCGTCGGACCGTTCGCGGCCTCGGCGACGATCTTCGCCTGGACCTTGTCGGCGTTCTTCCCCGTGATCTGGTTCTCGAGCGCCGCGGGGATCAGGATGTCGACCTTCGACTCGAGGAGCTCCTCGTTCGTGATCGCCTTCGTCCCCGGGAACCCGACGACGGAGCCGGTCTTGTGCTTGTGCTCTTCGAGGGCATGCGGGTTGAACCCGTCCGCCTTGTAGACGCCGCCGCGCGAGTCGGAGGCCGCGACGACCACGGCGCCTTGCTCGTCATGCAGCAGGGTGGAGGCGACGCTGCCCGCGTTGCCGAACCCTTGGACGGCGACGGTGGCTCCCTTCACGCGGAGGCCCACGTCCTTCGCGGCCTCGCGCACGACGTAGGCGCACCCACGGCCCGTGGCTTCCCCGCGGCCCTCGCTGCCGCCGAGGCTGATCGGCTTTCCCGTGACCACGCCCGGCACGGAGTAGCCGACCTGCATCGAGTAGGTGTCCATGATCCACGCCATGGTCTGGCTGTCGGTGTAGACGTCCGGGGCGGGGATGTCGATCTCGGGCCCGATGATCAGCGAGATCTCGCTCGCGTACCGGCGGGTCATCCGTTCGAGCTCCGCCTTCGACATCGACTTCGGATCGCAGATCACCCCGCCTTTGGCGCCTCCGTACGGGATGTTGACGACCGCGCACTTCCAGGTCATCCAGGCCGCCAGCGCCCGAACCTCGTCGAGCGACACCTGCGGATGATAGCGGATCCCGCCCTTGCAGGGTCCGCGGGCCATGTTGTACTGAACGCGGTACCCCGTGTACACACGGTGCTCGCCGTTGTCCATCCGGACCGGGAAGTTGACGGTCAGCTCCCGCTTGGGGTGCTTGAGCACCTCGCGCATCCCGCCGTTCAACCCGATGAGGTCCGCGACGATGTCGACCTGCTTCTTCGCCGTCTCGAATGCATTGACCGTGGACTCGTTCTTGGGCATGGCCACTCCTCGACCCGCAGGAACCCGGCGCGGGCTACTTGAGCGTAACGTGAAGCCTGCGAGACCAACCCACGGGACGGCGGATTTACGGTGCACGCCCCCGCCGAAGACGGTGACCGAACGGGTCCCAACCGCACGGCGGCATCGCGATCTCGCCGCGGCCGGTCGACAGGATCGCCCCGCGACCCCGTCGGACCGATCCGATCGGGGTAAGGCGGCCGCCGACCGCCCGGACCGCGCGCCCCGCGGCGTCCACCCGGCCCGGCGGAAGGGCCGCGAGGAGCTCGTAGTCCCCTCCGAAGAAGGCGATCGCGCGGCGGCCCGGGAGCGACCTCTGGCTCCCCGTCAGCCCGGGTTCGTAGGGGAGGGCCTGTTCGTCGACGAGCGTCCGGACACGACTGGCCTCCGCCATCAGCCGGCAGCTTTCGGCCAGGCCGTCCGAGGTGTCGAGCATCGCGTGCGCCCAGCGGGCCAGGGCCGCCCCTTCGCGAACGCGGGGACGCACGTCGAGGATCTCTCGGAGGAGGATCCTCCGGGGGCGATCCGCCTTCCGAAGCCGGTCGAACGCGAGCCCCCCCCGTCCCACCGTTCCGGTGGTCACGAGCACGTCCCCCGGGCGAGCGCCCGCGCGCGGCGCCAGTCGCCCCGGGCGTCCCCACCCGATCGCCATGCTCACGACCGTGCGGGCGGGCCCCGCCTTCGTATCCCCGCCGAGGACGTGCGCCCCGAAATCGGCGGCCTCGGCCTCGGCCCCCCGGACCACGCCTTCGGCCCATCGCCGGGGGGTCGACGGCGGGACGATCATCGCGAGGAGCACGCCCGAGGGGAGCGCGCCCTTCGACGCCAGGTCGGAAAGGCTGACCGCGGTCGCTGCCCGGCCGACCCGCCCCGCCGGAGAGTCGCGATGGAAATGGGTCCCCTCGACCAGCGCGTCGATCGTCACGACCGCGACGGCTCCCGAGGGCGGGCGCACGGCGGCCGCGTCGTCCCCGAGCGGGAGCGGGCCGGAACGCCCCGAAGGAAGGGTCCGGGCGAGCCACACGTGGAACTCACGCTCCCGGATCGCGGGCTCGGGAAGGCGACGGGCGTCCGCCATCGACGTCACTTGTACGGGAGGAACTCCTTGCCGAGCAGCTCGCGCCCCAGGATGATCCGCATGATGTTCAGCCCGCCCTCCGCGCCCACGAGGTAGCTCATGACGCCTCGGAACCCGAGCTCGAGGCCGACCTCCTTGGTGTAGCCGGCCGCGCCGAACCACATCATCACCCGCTTCACGCACTCGAAGGCGACCGGCGGGGCGGTCAGCTTGACGGAGGCGACGACGCGGTCGATCTCGGACCGGTGAGAATGGTCGCCCTTCAGGAGGTAGGTGTCGATCAGCCAGGCCGCGCGGCGGCATTGCCACTTGACCGCCTCGACCTGCGTCCACAGGTCGACGAGCTCGAACTGGATCCCCTCGAACTTGCCGAGGGGCCGGCCGAAGACGGAACGTTCTCGGATGTACGCCATCCCGGTCTCGAGGGCGCGCTCCGCGGCGCCGATGCAGGCGGCGCTCACGAACGTGCGCGCGACGGAGAACCCCTCCATCGCGACGTCGAATCCCTTGCCGTCGGCGCCGAGGAGGTACTTCGCCGGCACGCGCGCGTCCTGGTACGTGAGCGCCCCGGTGGAGATGCCCATCCGGCCCAGGTTGTCGAACTTCTGGGTCGCGATCCCGTCGTGGCGCGTCGGAACGTAGACGAACCGGAACCCGCCCTCCGCGGCCTTCGTGAGCGTGAGATGGCCGCCGCCGAGCCGCTTCGCCTCTTCGACCCCCGACACGTAGCTCTTCTCTCCCCGGAGGACGAACTCCGCGCCGTCCTGGCGCGAGGTGGTGCGCATCGCCGCGAGGTCGCTTCCCCCGGTCGGTTCCGTCGTGGCGATCCCGAGGAACGCCTTGCCGGCGCAAACGGGCGGGAGGACCTCGCGCTTGGCCTCTTCCGTGCCGTGGCGGGCGAGGATGTGCCCCCAACCGGCCTCGAGAAGGAAGAAGACGGCGGTCGCCATCGAGAAGTCGCCCCGGCCGATCTCCTCGGCGGCGAGCTCGGTGAGCACGGCCGACGCCCCCATCCCCCCGTACTCGGTCGGGACCGGCATCGCGAGGAGCCCGAGATGGGCCATCTCCGCGAGGACCGCGTCCGGGATCCGCCCGTCAGTGTCGATCTTCCGTTCGTTGGGCCGGAGCACCCGGTCGCCGAACTTCCGGACCGCGGCCTGGAACGCCTCCTCCTCGTCGCTCAATCGGAAATCCATGGTCTCGGTCGGCGACCTCTCCCGAGCGCTAAAGCGTTCGGGGGGTCCCCGAGACGGGCCGAGGGGCGTTCCCGGAACGGTTCGTCCCGGACCCGGCGGCCCCCGTGGCGCGCGTTCCGGGGGGTCGTCCCCGGATACGCCTTTATCCCCGGCCCGGCTCCGACCTTGACGGGGAGCTCCGTGAACATCCGGGTGGCCGTTAACGGATTCGGCACCATCGGGAAACGGGTCGCCGACGCGGTGGCGAAACAGCCCGACATGACGCTCGTCGGCGTCACGAAGACACGCCCGAGCTTCGAGGCCCGACGGGCCGTCGAGAAGGGATACCCGCTCTTCCTCGCGGGAGCGGCCTCCAAGGCCGACTTCGACGCGGCGGGCCTCCCGGTCGCCGGGCGGCTCGACGAGCTGCTCGGGCAGGTGGACGTCGTCGTCGATTGCACCCCGGACAAGATCGGCCGGGAGAACGCGAAGCTGTACCGCGACGCGGGCCTTCGGGCGATCTTCCAGGGCGGGGAGAAGGCCGACGTCGCGGAGGCGTCGTTCAACGCGCTCGGCAACTTCGATGCCTGCCGTTCGAAGCGCACGCTCCGCGTCGTTTCCTGCAATACCACGGGGATCGCCCGGGCCGCCTCGGTCCTCCTTCCCCGGTGGGGGGTCGACGCGTGGGACGTTACGCTCGTCCGACGCGCCTCCGACCCGGCCGAAACGAAGAAGGGACCGATCAACGGCATCCTGCCCACGTTCCAGCTGCCGTCCCATCACGGGCCGGACGTGCGGACGATATTCCCGGACCTGCCGATCACCACCACCGCGGTCGTGGTACCGACGACGCTGATGCACGTCCACGTGAACCACGTGCGCCTGCGTCGGCCTCCGGGGGGGACGGCGGAGGTCCTCGCGGCGTTCCGTGCCACCCCCCGGTTCCACCTGTTCGCCGGATGGGAGCGGGCCGAGGGAACCCCCCAGGTGATGGAGTACGCCCGGGACCGGGGGATCGGCTTCAACGACATGATGGAGAACGTCCTCTGGGAGGAGGGGGCGCGGCTCGACGGTCCGACCCTCCACTTCTTCCAGGCGATCCACCAGGAGTCGATCGTCGTGCCAGAGAACGTCGACGCGATCCGCGCGATCGCCGAGCCGACGATCACCGGCCCGGCGTCGATCGAGATCACCGACCGGGCGCTCGGTCTTCGTCGGGCGTAGGGGTCGTGCGGCCCCCTCCGGGCCCGCCTTCGCACCCCGTGCCTCCCGAGGGGGGCGCACGACGGCGGGACGGTCGCCGCGCCCGTCCGGCGAACGGCGGGCGGCCGCCCCCAACTATCTTATATCTTCCTCCGCTCGGACGGCCCGAATGTACTACTTGGACCATCGTCGTGATGTCGTTCGGATCCCTCCCGAGCGACTGGGAGCCGAGCTGGACAACGTCCTCACGGAGCTCGCCCAGCAGCAGTTCGAGGGAAAGCTCGTGGACGGCCAGAGCCTCGCCGTGGCGATCCGCGACGTGCACGGGCTCGGGGAGGGCCATATCATCCACGGCGACGGCGGGGTCTACCAGGAGGTCGAGTACCAGGCGCTCCTGTTCCGGCCCGAGATCCAGGAGGTCATCGAGGGCTCGGTCGTCGAGATCCGGAAGTTCGGGGCGTTCGTCCGGTTCGGTCCGCTCGACGGACTCCTGCACGTCTCGCAGATCATGGACGACCGCGTCAACATCGACGAGCACAACCAGCGCCTCGTCGGGGTCGAGACGAAGAAGGACCTCAAGGTCGGCTACAAGGTGCGGGCCCGGGTCGTCTCCCTCTCCCTCTCCGAGATCGCTCCGCGGGACAGCCGCATCGGCCTGACGATGCGACAGCCCGCCCTCGGCCGGTTCGAGTGGATCGTCGAGCTCCACCGCAAGGCGGACGAACGGGGCGGGAAGAAGCCGGCCGGCGCCCCCGCCGCGAAGAAGGCGGCCGCCAAGCCGGCGCCGAAGGAGAAGGCTCCGGCGAGCTGAGGACCGATGATCAATCTCAAGGCGTGCAAGAGCTGCAGCACGATCACCGATCAGGCGAAGTGCCCCCGCTGCGCCGGCGAGGTCTCCCGAGAGTGGCAGGGGTACCTCGTCGTCATCGACCCCGAACGATCGGAGATCGCCCGAAAGATGGGGATCCATGCCGCGGGCCGGTACGCCCTTCGCGTCAAGTGACGACACCGCCTGGGTCGTCCCGGAGTCGCTGCGCGGGGAGCTCGCGCGGCAGTACGGCCCGGTCCTCTCCGGCGCGGAGGCCGACCGCCGCCTCCTCGCGCTCGCGACGTTCGGGGCGTGCGGCGACCGGGTGACCGCCCGCGCGATCGAGCTCGGGCACCCTCCGCTCATCGGGATCGTCGATTACAAGACCCAGCGCTCGGAGGCGATCGACCCGGGGGCCTTCGCGTCGCTCGCCGCGCGCCGGCGCGAGCGGGTGAAGAACCCGCCCGGCATGCTCACCGAACGCCTCCGCGCGGCCGTGCGTCTTCTCGTGAGGGAGGGCGGCGGCCTGATCGAGGTGGACGGGGAGGAGGACCTCGGCTCGCTCGCGCTCGTGGAGTCGCTTCCCGCCGGGGCCACCGTTATATACGGCATCCCGGGTGCGGGGGTCTCCTTTGTCCGCGTTGATGCGGACGCCAAGGAGCACGTGCGCCAGCTCATCGGTCGGATGGATCGTCGGAAGGTCGACCTTGGAGATTAGGATCCTCGAAGAACGGGCGAACCCCCTCCTCCACCGGCACGAGTACCGGTTCGAGGTCGCCCACGCCACCACCGCGACCCCGAAGCGCGAGGAGGTGCGCGCCGAGCTCGCGAAGCTCGTGAAGGCGCCGAAGGACCGCGTCATCGTCGAGCGGATGCGCGCGCGCTTCGGCACCGCGGTCAGCCGCGGGGACGCGAACGTCTACGAGACCGTCGACGCCCTCAAGAAGATCACCCGCGAGCACATCCTCGTCCGTCACGGCCTCAAGGAGAAGGCGACGAAGACCCCCGCGCCCGAGGCGGCGCCGGCCGAGCCCGCGAAGGCCGAGCCCGCGAAGGCGGAGCCGGCGGTCGCGACGACCCCGCCCGCCGAGAAGAAGGAGTGATCCCGCGTGGCCAAAGCCCGGATCGGCCTCTACGACGTGAAGGGCGACACCCTCCAACGCACGCACAAGTCCTGCCCGAAGTGCGGACCCGGGACGTTCCTCGCGGAGCACGGGGACCGGCGCTCGTGCGGCCGATGCGGCTACTCCGAATCGAAGGGCCCCCCCGCCCCCAAGATCAAGAAGCCGAAGCCGGCCTAGTCCCGCGCGGCTTTCTCTCCCCGCGAACCTGGGGAGCCCGATGCCGTTCGATCCGGAGCGTCACGCCCGGCTCTACTACGACCCTTCGTGCGGGCCGTGCTCGCTCTTCGCCGGCACCGTCGAGGGGGTCGCCCACGGACGCGTCGAGCCGGTTCCGTTCGACGCGCTCCGCGCCGACCCCGACCTCGGCGACCTTCCGGTCCCGGTCCGGTACGGCGCCGCCCACCTCGTGGTGGGGTCGGAGCGCCGCACCGGTCCCGAGATCGTCGGCCCGCTCGTGGGGATGACCCTCGGTCCCACCGCGGGGCGGCTCTTCGAACGGTTCCCCACGCTCGGCCGCCCGCTCCGGTGGATCTACCTACGGTTCTGGGAGCATCGAAGCCGGCACGGGTGCTCGACCCCGGTCCGCTCCTGATCGGGCACCCCGGTCCGCCGGGGATCGGGGCTCAGGTCGGGTCCGCCGAGGGAGGAGCGCCGGGTCCGACGCTCGCCGGGCGGCCGAGGTACCTCTGCGCGATGCCGTAGAAGACCATCGCGACCGCGAAGCCGGCGAACATCGCGAGCGAGTCGGCGTTGCTCTGGAACCCGGAGCCGATGAACTGCACGCCGGACTCGTACGCCGCGAGGATCGCCAGGAACCCCCCGAGCGCGAACCAGCGGAACTTCGGCGGGGCGCCCGCGCCGAAGGCGCTGACCGCGAGGACGAATGCGAGGACGACCAGGACGACCGCGAGGGCCAGGTGGGCCGACAGCACCGGGTCGCCGGTGTACATCACGGCCCGGACCACGTTGTGCGTGGTGGGGAACGTCCCGTACCGGTTCAACCAGACCCCGAGCACGAACTCGACCGCGAGGAGGATCACGATCGCACGAAGCCACACCACGAAACGGATCGCCATCGACGGTCCTCCGGGTCCGTCCGTCCCCACGGTGGCCCGCACGGATAGGGGTTTCGTCCGGTCCGACCGCCGGGCCCTCTTCGGGGCCGCGGGCCCGGTCGGGGCGGCCCCAAACCCCTTAGACACCGCCCGACTGCCCCGGCGCGACCGAACGCGCGGGCCCGTAGTATAGCTTGGATATCACGGAGGCCTCCGGAGCCTCAAACCCGGGTTCGAATCCCGGCGGGCCCGTCCCCCTCATCGCCCCCGAGGCCGGTCGTCGGGGTCCCTCAACGACGGGCGTCGTCGGGTCGCCGATCGCGCGACCCCGGGGGGCGTCGGCCCGGGAACGCGAGGTTCCCCGACGCGCCGGCCGGGGGAAGGAACGTGGCGTCGGAAAGGAGCCGTGCGCCGGCCGAGCCCCGGGTCGTGAGCCGATACGTCTCGCCCTCGTGGAGGACGAGCCCCGTCTCCACGAGCTTCCTGAGGTGGAAAGCCATCTTGGGGGAGTCGTCGAGGCCCGCCGCCTGCATCGCCTCCCCGAACGACGCGGGACCCTGCTCCAGCCGCTGGATCACCTTGCGGCGGATCGGGTTCGCCAGCGCCTCGAGGGCCGCGTGCGTCTCCTCGGCCGAAACGGCGCCGCCAAGGGCCGCGGCGACGGTCCGCGTGACGCGTCGGGGATTGAAGCCGACCCGCAGCGGACCGTGTCCCACGAGGTCTCCGCGCAGACGGTCGAGGATCGCGACGATGTCCTCGAGCCGGTGGTGCTCGAGGAGCCGCTCCGCGCCCGCGATGACGACCGCGGCGTTCGGATGCTCGCCGAGGAACGCCTCCACCCGCTCCGGGAGCCGGCTCGGGTTCTCCGGGTCGAGCGGCTCGCCCCGCAGGTGGGGCTCGTCCGGGGGTCGGTGCTCGGCGAAGAGGAGGACCTCGTGCTTTCCGCTGGTCGCGAGGGTCCGGGCCTCCCGGATCGGGTCCCGGTACGTCTCCTGGGGGGATTCGAACTCGTGCTCCTGGGCGACGAGGCGGAGCGTTTCGCGCACCTGCTCGATCCGGAACGGCTTGCGGAGGTAGTCGAACGCCCCGAGCTTCATCGCATCGAGCGCCGTCTCGACCGTGGCGTAGCCGGTCACCATCACGACGAACGTCCGCGGCCAGCGGTTGCGCACCTCGCGCAGGAGCTCGAGACCCCCCTGGCGGGGCATCTTGAGGTCGGTCAGCACGACCTCGACCTCTTCGTGCTCGAGCGATTCGAGCGCCTTCAGGACGGAGGGGACCGCGGTGACGAGGTGGCCGTCGTCCCGCAGGAGGTCGGTGAGCTCCTCCCGGAAGACGGCATCGTCGTCGACCACCAGGATGCGCACGGCGCGGCCACCACCCTCCGGGGGATTAGGGTTTTCTTACTCGGGGCTCGCCGAGGACCCCGCGGCCGGGCGGCGGGAATCGGGGGGAGCGGGGTCCCGAGGGGTGGGGCGGTCGGAGGTCGGGGGCGGCGGGGTCCCCTCGTGGATCGGTAGGGAGACGAGGAACGCCGCCCCCGCGCCCGGGACGTTGCGGGCCGTGATCGACCCGTGGTGGGATTGGACGATCCCGTGACAGATCGCGAGCCCGAGGCCGGTCCCGAGCCCTTCCGGCTTGGTCGTGAAGAACGGCTCGAAGATGTGCGGCAGCGCCTCCGACGCGATCCCGGGGCCGTTGTCGACGATCTCGATCTCCGCCCGGCCTCCCTGACGGCGCACCGAGATCCGGATCCGACCCTTCCCCCCCATCGCGTCGTAGGAGTTGTTGAGCACGTTGGTCAGGACCTGCATCAGCTGGCCCCGATCGCCGAGGACCGGAACCTCCGCGGGCGGGTACTCCTCCGCGATCTCCACGTCCGGGGATTGCTTCCCCCGGAGGAAGGCGACCGATTCCCTCGCGACCCCGACGAGGTCGAGCTCGGTGACGTGCGGCTCCGTGCGTCGGGCGAAGTCGAGGAGGCTGCGCACGATCCGGGCAGCGACCTCGATCTGCTCGGTCATCGTGTCGACCCGGGCCAGCACCCACGAATCTCGGCTACGACGCCGGAGGCTCTCGGCGACGAGCATCACGTTCGCGAGCGGCGTGTTGATCTCGTGGGCGACGCCGGCGGCGAGCTGCCCGACCGACGCGAGCTTGTCGGCATGGGCCGCGCGGAGCTCCCAGCTCCGTTGCTCGGAGAGATCGACGACCACCCCGAGGTAGTGGGTGACCTCTCCGGCTCCGTTGCGCAGGGCGGTGATGCTGAGCAGGACGGGTCGTTCGCGCCCCTTGCGGTCCCGGTTCATGACCTCGCCCGACCAGTAGCCCCGCGCCGGGTCGGTCAGGTCGGCCCACATCCGCGTGTACAGCTCGGCCGGCGTCCGCTTGCTGCGGACCAGGTTCGGCTTTTGCCCGATGCACTCCGCCCGCGTGTAGCCGTAGATCCGCTCGTAGGCGGGGTTGACGTCGACCATCACCCCGCGAGCGTCCGTCAACTGCATCGGGTTCGTCGAGCTCCGGAACGATTCGTAGAAGAGCCGGGCGCGGAGTTCCTCCTCGACGCGCTCGGTCACGTCCCGGATCAGAAGGACCGCGTGGGCGGGGGCCCCGATCCGGCCGGGGAGCCGGCGGACATCGATGTCGACGTAGATCTCCCCGGGCCGGCGGCGGGCCCGGACCCCGCGAAACGAAGCCGGGGTACCGTGCGCGAGGGCGGCGTCGACGGCCTGCCGGACCGCCGTCCCCCACGTCCCGTCCTCCTCCCGGATCTCGTGGTAGTCCTGTCCGACGATCGTCGGATCCCGACCGGTCACCTCGAAGTACGCGGGGTTCGCCCAGACGACCGTTCCCGGCGGGGCGACGATCGCCACGCCGGTCGGGG
This sequence comes from Thermoplasmata archaeon, assembly GCA_052326305.1. Taxonomy (GTDB): domain Archaea; phylum Thermoplasmatota; class Thermoplasmata; order Lutacidiplasmatales; family UBA184; genus Lutacidiplasma. The sequence goes on from JBKQPJ010000002.1 coordinate 100,931, forward strand.
CCTGGCGGAGTACGGAGGCCGCCAGCTCGGGGTCGGGAGCGACGGGCTCCACGAAGGGTTGCCTCGGCCGCACCGACCCGCCACCCGCTCATCTGCCTGTCGGCCGGGGCGGCCGGTCCGGACCCCGGTCCGCGCGCCGTGCTAGCTTGTCAACCGGACCTGACAGGTCGATTATAGCCAGCCGGGGCGCTCGAACCGGACGCATGGCGGATCCCGAGGTGCTCGTCGTCGGCGAAACGCCGAGCTTGGGACACTCGATCGTGGACCTCCTCGAATCGGGGGGCGTCCGCGCCCAGTACGTGGACGATGTCCGCAGCCAGGAGCCGCTGTCCAGCCTCGCGAAGCGGTACCCCGTGGTGGTCGCCGCGTGCAACGAACATCACTGCGCGACCGCGCGCCAGTGGGTCGGCGGGGCGATCCCGGACGTCGCCCTCGTCGTGGTGGGCGGCCGCGACCCCCTCCTCGGCCGGAACGCGAACCTCCACCTCGTGCCGCTCCCGCTCCGGCCTTCGCGGTTCCTCGGGATGATCCACGGACTGCTCGATTCCCGCGTCCGCCCCTCCCCGCTCTCGGCGCGGCCGTCCTAGCGAACGTCCTGGGGTTAGGGCCGGCGGCGGTCCGCCCGGTCGGCTACGAGGAGAGCAAGGGGTGCTCGCGCGGGTCGCCCCGGGGGAAGCCCGGGGGCTCCGGCTCGTGACCGATGTCGAGCAGGACGAGCCCCTCCCCGAGGTGCCAGGTGATCGAGCAGGGATAGCCGCACCCGAGGAAGACGTCGATCATCGGCTGGTTCTCCGCGAGCGTGACCGCTTCGAGCTGCTGCACGCCGATCGAGGCGGCCAGGTGAGCGAGGCGCAGCAGCAGCAGGGTCGCCGCGCCGTGGGCCTGCCATGGGTCGGCCACGAGGAAGACCACCTCGGCCCGGGTCGGGTCCGCCGCGCCGCGCTCGTACTCGCCGTGGGCGATGATCGGACCGCCCTCCGGCGGCGCGATCTCGAGCAGGAGCGAAACGCGGTCGGACGACGGGTGCGGCTCGACGATCTCGGAGGCGACCGTCTCCGATGTCACGGTCGAGAAGAACCGGCGCTCGAGGGAATCTCGCGAAACGTGGGTGAGGAACTCGAGGACCCGGGGCCGGTCGCTCGGGAGGGCGCGCCGGAGGCGCACCTTCGTACCGTCCCTCAGCTCCCCCGAGAACGGGGGGACCGGACCGGGAGCGAGGGAGGCCGCGGCGCCCTCCCCGGGGGGACGCTTCATTGAGGAGCTCTACCGAGGCCGAGCAGATGAAAAACTCGTGAACCCGAGTTGAGCGTTCCGGCCGGGGCCGCTGCCGGATTACTTCCGACCGCCGATCCGGGCGGTCCCGCGGGTCCGGGTCCCGGGTGGAATGCCGTCGGACCGGCCCCCGCCGAGCGCCGACAACGTTCAAGTAAAGCTAGCCGACTCCCGAACCCGAGATGCCGCCCGGAAAAGAGCCGTTTTCCGCTCCCGCCGAGGAGCCGGCCGTTCCGGCCGAAGGCCCTGCCCAGCTGATCGCCCGCATCGAGGGGGAGCTCGAGCTCCTCGCGCGCAACGTCGAGATCCTGGAACGGCTGGCCAAGAGCCCGCCGATCGGGATCATCCGGCTGAGCGAGGCGCTCCACCTCCCGATCCACAAGACGCGTTACTCGCTCCACCTGCTCGAACGCGAAGGGGTCATCCAGCCGTCGGCCGACGGCGCCGTCGTGACCGACCGCGCCCGCGAGTTCTGGACCGTCATGAACCGCTCCCTCGACCGGATGGAGTCGTTGATCGGTCAGTTGAAGGCGCGCGCGGCGGAGCACGCCGAGCGACCGCCGTCCGGCCGGAAAGGCTATTAGCGCGATGCCAGCTAATCGCCCCCGGTGCCGCCGTAGCTCAGCGGTAGAGCGATCGGCTGTTAACCGAAAGGTCAGCGGTTCGAAAGGTCGGCGGGGGATCTCCGCCGCCCCTAAATTCCGCTCGGCGGCGCCTCCGGTTCCCTGCCTGCGGGCCCGTAGCTTAGTCCGGCTTAGAGCGACCGGCTCATAACCGGTCGGTCGACGGTTCAAATCCGTCCGGGCCCATCCCGTCAGAGAAAGTGCCCTTTTCCGGGCCAGACCCCCCGGGTGCCCCCTTCTGCACGAAGACCTGCCCGAGCTCAACCGAGGCTACGCTTCGAAGCTCCGCTCTACCTACCTCCATCCCGCGGAGCTAGGGCCGGCGCAAGCCGGCCCAACCATTTCCCCCTCCTTTTCCCACTCCTCGCTACCAGCGAGGCCGGGTCAGACTCGGACGCGAGATGGGCCAAGGGGAGCGGTCGGGTCGGATAACCCGGCCGACATCCCTGATCGAGACCAGGAGCCGCGGTTCATCTGCGCCCGGTGCCGCAGCCCGATCCGAAGGAACCCGACCCTCCGGATCTCGTTCTGCGAGGTCTGCGGGCTCAAACAGGCCTTCATCGAACTCCGTCCCGAGCAGCGGTCGCTGCCACCCTAGGCCATGCATCCGTTCCCTGTCCCGAACCCCGCCGCTCCCCCCCTCCAACCAGTCCCGTCCCCTCCCGGGTCCGACCCTCTCCTGCAACCGTCCCGTCCGTCCGTCCCCCTCCTGTCCCCCCCGGGCACGGGGGCTCCCCCACGTCAGAGTGACCCCTTCCAGTGTTCCCAACCCGGGTTGAATCCGTGTCCCCGAACCCGGGTTCCAACCCGGGTTCACGCCGAGGGAGGGGTCTGAATGGCTGTCGGTTCGACCGTTCCAACCCGGGTTGACCCCGGGTCTCTCAGGACCCTCTCCGCGACCGTCGCCCACGGGCCGGAACGCCGCTGGGAAAAGGTCGGGGAGACTGTTGTCGTCTCCGTTACCATTCCGGTAACTCTGCTGCGTTGGGCGCGCGAGTCCGACGTGGTCCTCAGCCGAGTACTGAGGGAGGCGCTCGACCGCCTCCGTGGTGGCTCCGACCTTGCCAGGGTCGAGGCCGAGCTGCGGTCGCACCAGGAGCAGGTCCGTATTTTAGAGGCTGCGAGAGACCGGCTGTGCGAGACTAAGCGCCTCGAGGAAGCGGCCCGGACGACCGAGCAGGCCCGCCTCAACGCGCTGCGGGCCGTCGCAGATTCGTTCTATGCCAACGAGAGGGACAACCCGAGGCAGTTCGGGAAGGTCCACAACCTGAACTGGCTGAAGGCACGGATCGCTGACTCACCGGCTCTTCGGGGTTCCCGTCCCGAGGAGACACTCGGTCTGATCCTGGCCCTCCGCGGGGACTACCGGACCGAAGAGGGGGCGGCCTGATGCCCGCCTACCTGAACCTCTCCGACCTCTCCCGCCGCGAACTCGAGAACCTCCTCCTCACGGTCCACAGCGCCTACCTGAGAACACTCGAAACCGTCCGGACGCTCACCGAGCCAAGCTGGAAGGTCCGGCGCGAGGTCGAGCGGATCGCTGAGGAGACGGTCGACCGTCGTCCGTTTGCCCGGGCGTTCGTCCGGTTCGCGGAGACACGCCTGGAGCGGGCCAGGGGGGCCGCCAACGCCGCGTGGTGGGACCGCTGGCAGGATGTGGCACCGTGACTCCTCGGAGTCTACGGCCGGCAATCCTCCAGGGACACGTCCTCGAGGTACTCTCGACCCTACCCGACGAGTCGGTCCACTGTGTGGTCACCTCGCCGCCGTACTGGGGCCTCCGGACCTACGGGATCCCTCCCCAAGTGTGGGGGGGTCGCCCCGGGTGCGTCCACGGGTGGGAGGCGGCCACGATCCCGTCGGGGAACGGCCAGGTCACTCATCCCATGGTCGCCAAGACGCTCAACCAAGCGTCCGCGACGCGCTCCCCGCGTCTCTCGATATGCTGCCGCCAGTGTGGAGCCTGGAAGGGCGAGCTCGGCCTCGAGCCGACGCCCGACCTCTACGTCGACCACCTTGCCGACGTCTTCGACGCAGTTCACCGCGTCCTTCGTTCGGATGGAACCCTCTGGCTGAACCTCGGGGACACGTACTGCACCCACCCGGCGGGCCTAACTGGGGCGAAACGATGGAAGTCATCCACTCTCGTCGTTCGTGATCACACAGGCGCCGAACAGGCGGGGTCGAACGACAAGCGGACCCCGGGTCTGAAGGAGAAGGACCTGGTTGGGATCCCGTGGAAGGTCGCCTTCGAGCTCCAGCGGCGGGGTTGGTATCTCCGCGAGGACTGCATCTGGGCGAAGAAGAACCCGATGCCCGAGCCTGTCCGAGACCGACCGACCCGCTCCCACGAGTACGTCTTCCTGTTCTCGAAATCGCGCCGGTACTTCTACGACGCCGAGGCGGTGAGGGAACCGCTCCGGGAGAGCACGCTACGACGGCTCCGCCATCACCTCCCGAATCCGAGGGACAACCCGCGGTACCATTCCAAGCATCCGAGGGGCGACTACCGCCGATTCCCGATGCTCGGGAACACCGACCCGACGGGCCGGAACCTGCGTTCGGTCTGGCAGATCGCCACGCAGCCGTACCCTGGGGCTCATTTCGCAACCTTCCCTGAAGCACTGCCCGACGTGTGCATTCGAGCTGGCACGTCAGCCAAAGGAGCGTGCGCGACCTGCGGCACGCCCTGGGTTCACAAGGTCCGTGCAGAGGGAGGGGGCATTGGCCACGACTGGCACCCGAACAAGTCGCTCGCCCTCGGGCGGGGGCAGGGGATTGCCGCCCCAGGCATCCACGACGGAACCTACCGCAGGATTGACATGGGGTTCCGCAAGGCGTGCGCCTGTCAGACTCGTGAGGTCGCTCCTTGTGTGGTGCTCGACCCATTCGTGGGGAGCGGGACGGTCCTCGCAGTCGCTCGTCGGTTGCGACGTCGGTCGATCGGGATTGACCTGAACCGGGCCTATGCGAGCCTCGCGCGAGAGCGCATCGCAGACGCCATCTTGGCCGTAACCGAGACGGAGGAGGCGTCTACGTGACTCGCGTGGCGATCTACGCCCGGGTCTCGACCAAGGAGCAGACGACCGAGACCCAAGTCGCTCAGCTCACGGCCTACTGCCAGGCGAGAGCTTGGACCGATGTCGCGGTCTTCCGGGACGACGGGATCTCGGGGGTCCGGGATAATCGCCCCGAACTCGACCGGCTCCGCGGCCGGATGATAGGCGGAGAGTTCTCCGCTGTCGTCGTATCGAAGATGGACCGGCTCGGCCGCTCGCTCGGGATGATCCTCCGATTTTGGGACGACGCCGATGCCGCGGGAGCTCGGGTCATTGTCGTCGACCAGGGGATCGACACATCAACTCCCGCCGGACGATTGCAGAGGAACATGTTGGCGGCCCTAGCGGAGTTCGAGCGAGAGCTCATTCTCGAACGGACGAGAGCAGGAATCGCCCGAGCTCGCGCGCTGGGAAAGAAGTTCGGGGCACCGAGGAGGATTCCTGAGGCAGTGGCGAGTGAGGTCCGCGTGCGAAGGGAACGCGGGGAGAGCCTGCGGATGATCTCCCAGCGGATGAACCTCAAGTTGGGTGGTGTCCGTTCGGTCCTCAGACGCGAGCACCGTCGGCATCCCTCCTCACTCGTCCAGACCGAATCTCTGAATAGCGAGAGAGACGTTCGCCACTTCCCGGATGCGGGTACTCCTCGACACGAATCTGCTGATAGGGCGGGAGGATCCCAACGTCCTCCCGGCGCAACTCGCCCAGCTCCTCCAACTACTGAATGAGAATGGTGTCTCGTCCCTCGTCCACCCAGCATCCATCGAAGAGCTTGGCCGGGACAAAGACGACGTTCGGCGGAGAATCGTTCAGTCGAAGGTAGGTTCGTACCCAGTGCTCGAGAGCCCGCCCGCCCCGCCCCAGGACTTCTTGGAAACGTTCGGGGCCGCGTCAGAGAACGACACCGTCGATGCTCGGCTCGCGTACGCGGTCCTCAGGAACGCAGTATCCTTCCTTGTTACTGAGGACCAGGAGCTCGTCCATCGCGCCGCGCGAATCGGGCTGCAAGAGCGTGTCCTCTCCGCCTCAGGAGCCCTACGGTACTTCCTCGGTTACTTCGGTAGAGCTCCGCCGACGCTGCCGACCCATCTCAAGGACGTGCCCGTTCACGATCTAGACCTCAAGGATCCAATCTTCGACTCACTCAAGGCGGACTATCGTAGCATTGGTGATGGTTTCGAGGCTTGGTTCCAGAAGGCGTGCCGGGAAGGCCGACGCTGCGTCCGCGTCCGTCTTCCGGACGGGAGGCTGGCTGGCATTCTCCTCTACAAGGAGGAGCGAGGCGAGACGTTGCTAGATCTCCCCGGCACTCGACGTCTCAAGATCGCGACGTTCAAGGTCTCGGACCAACTCCCTCGCCAAGGAGTGGGTGAACTCCTCCTCTCGTTCGCACTTCGTTACTGCCAGAAGTACGGGTTTGAGGAGAGCTACGTGACCGTCTTTCCACACCACGCTGAGGTTGTCGATTTCCTCACTCCATTTGGCTTTCAGGATATCGGTGCAAACCAGTACGGCGAACGGGTCCTGCTCAAGCGGCTAACTACCGCAGCCCAACCGGAGAGTTTGTCCGCTCTGGAGTTCTTCCGGCGATTCTATCCTTCGTACCGAGATGACGCGGCGGTCCGAAAGTTGCTGGTACCGATCAAGCCAACGTACCACCGGCAGCTCTTCCCCGAGTTCGACCCAACACCCGGGTACCAACGGACGCTCGATGACTCGATCCCTCCTACGTTTGCGGCCGGGAACGCTATCAGGAAGGCGTATCTGTCAAACTCATCGACAGGAAAGGTGCGGCCGGGCGACTTGCTGCTCTTCTATCGATCGGAAGACTTGCGCAAGGTGACGCATGTCGGTCTCGTCGAGGAGACCCGAGTCTGCAAGACGTCTCTCGACGTGATCGACTTCGTCGGGAACCGAACCGTGATGCCGATAGATCGCCTCGAGAAGATGTGCAAGCGACCTGTCCTCGCTATCCTCTTCTGGAACGCCGGGAGGTTCACCGGCGATGGAGACCTCTCCGCAGCGAACGTACCACCACCCATAAGCATCAGCGCGCTGGAAGAGGAGGAATATCGGGCTCTATGCAAGAACTAGTGGGTGGTCGAGCCATTGTGCTGGCGATTCATCCGGAGTATGCCGCTAGAATCTACTCGGGTGAGAAGACGGCCGAGCTTCGAAGGGCCGCCCCGGCGTCGCCAGTGCGAATCGCCTTCATCTACGAGACGGCCCCCGAATCCGCGATCACCGGTGTGATGCTCGTCGACGGGGTCTCTCGGACCAGCCCTGCCCGGGCGTGGCGTCAGTTTAGTCGGCGGATCTGCATCTCCGAGCAGGAGTTCTACGAGTACCTGAACGGATGCAGAGCCGCCACAGTCTACGAGGTTTCGCGTCCCTTCAAGTTCCCTAGGCGAGTGCTACTCGTGAAGACGACTCACCTCCGCCGTCCCCCTCAGTCATATTCGTACCTGGATCGAGCGGTCACTTCGAACGTCCTGAGGTCTGGTGTGCCCCCGCCTATAGTTCCCGAGACTCATCAAGGGCACACGTACATGTGCCAAGCAACCCTCCGAGAATGGGAGGGCCGCCTCTCATTTCTAGAGGGTCTGGGGCCCGCCGGCATCGCCTGAACCCATGCGCCAACTTCCCGACCACATTCGACCCACTCAACTGACTCGGCCCCAGCACGCGCGGTTCACCCTCAGCGGGAGGGAACCTTCACGCGAAGTCGGTAAGGGTCGACGCCCCAAGGTCGACACTGCTAACCAACGCCCCCCTTCCCGGAACACCCTCATGAGGCTCCTTGGACATCCCCATTGAGTGAGACGGACTGAACGGGTTGCCCTGGTGGTCGCGGCGCTGCTCCTAGCCACGTTGCTCGGTGGCACCCTGGAGGGAGCTTGGGGCTTGGGCTCCGTGCTGCAGCTCGGCCCCTACTTCCTCATCGCGGGGACCGTGGCCGTGCTCGGTTGGGGGTTCCATCGACGGTTTGAGCGACGACAAGGGCTCGAGGCTCGCAGCGATGGGGGCCCGCTCATGGACGGGCCAATCTCGATAACCGAGGGCATGACCCACGCCGAGATGCGATTCAGACTTGCTACGGGAGAAGGGATTCACGGGTCGATCACCGAAACCCGGGGCCGAATCTTCGATCTGTCGGTGCGGTCTCGCCGGTCAGTCCGAGGAACTGGTGAGGGGGAGGTTGCACCGATTATCTTCCACTTTAGGGGGACCGCATCGAGTATCGGTGTCCCCCCGGCATCCACACCCGATGTCTATGAATTCCGGTTCGAGCGCGTTGGGGATGGTCGGGACCGGGAGATCAGGGCCTACCTGATCAGGAGTGGTCCCCCAAGAGGCCCGACCGAGTCCTAGGCGCGAGACCCATTCTAGAGTGCCAAAGCTTGGCCCTCCCCGTGGATTGTCAAGACCGTCCGCAGGAGCGGTCTGGTGATGTTGACCGCCGCGTGAGACAGGAAATCTGAGAGAAACGGAGGTCGCGGCGACGACATGACGTCTATTGTAAAGAAGCCCTGGCCAGCGGCCCCGGTCATTTGATATGTGTCCGCTTCGACGACGAGAGCTGGAATCCGCTTGTGTCCTGCCGCCAGGAGTGCAACTGCGCGGTGGTATCCGTTCTTCACCAGGTACATGTCGCGATAGTGAGCGATGGTGATCGTCGGAAGGCCGAACCCGGTTGCGAACCCAAAGAACCTCCTTTTCGTCGTTGGGTCCTCCCCCTGGACTTGCCCGACAATCCGCAAGTCTAGGTGCTCGCTTACGATGGAATAGGTGTTTGCCGTAGGGTTGAACGAAACCACGACACGCTGCGGTGTGCCCGTTCCCGCAAGCGGGAGACAGAAGTCCAGGACCGACGCCTCATCCGATTCTTTGGGTGCCCGCTTTACGAGCCTTTCGACGTAGCCCCAGTTGACCGATGGTTGGAACGTTCGCAAGGATCCGAGTTCAACCAGTTTCCACGCCCAGCTCTTCATTCCGGTGACAAGTTCCTTGAAGGTGGGCTCCGTCTCCAACTTGCCCAGGCGATCTCGATAGGAAGCCGGAACGTCGACGATCTTCGGCACGACCCCGGCTCGAGACTTGAGGACGCTCACGGCTGAAATCGCCTCCGAGATCCTCCCCCGCAGGGATTCCAGCTCAGTAGGGTTGTAGGATATCCCCTGAGCATTGGCAATGGCGACGGCCTCCTCGAGCTGATAGAATCCGAAGAGGAATCGCCAAGTCGTCGTCTCACCGGGCTCCATCGACCTCCGCGATTCGGCGCACTATCAAAAGGATGTCCCAGAGCACGGACTGTAGCGAACTGACCTGCCAGGCAGACCCTCACGGATGAAACTCAGACGAGAGATGGACGTGGGAAGCTCACGCCGCGAGAGCGTGACCGAACCCGCCCCCCCCGATCCTCAAGGTCAGCTCCGCCAGGAACCGTTGGGTTGCGCTCGAAAGGCTGACTTCGGAGTCTGCATGCTTGGCGACAGATTCACACAACAGCGCCCGAGCGAGTCGTCCGCGGGCGAGAGTTAATCAGCGTCCCGCCGGTCCGGACGGCGATGAGCCCGCAGCCCGCCGACGTCGGTCTCGAGGATTTGGCCCCTGCTCAGCAGAGAATCCGAGACGAAGTAATCCGAAAGATCGGCCGGTCCGACGTCCAAGTGGTCGTGACCACGACGGACCAGTCGACGCCGCCGCGGAATCCGGACCAGGTCTTCGTCTACTCCGCCGACGGACGGACCGTTCAGAGCCTCGGGACGCCTCTGGTCCTGACGGTGTTTTGCACGAACGCTAGCGCATGGGCTTCAATTGACTCTGCGCTCGAGCGCGCCGGGTTCGCCCCGTTCGGCCCACGTTCAGCGGTGGGAGCCCAGGCGTACCGCTCGAGGACGCGCGCGTGGTTCGTTGTTCCGGCCCATCCCGGCGCAACGCGAGCGGTAGACATGACCGGCAAGGCCGTCCTTGGCGGGACCGTTGCGCCGGAGATGTAGCCGGGACTCCGATGGTTCCGGACGATTGGCTCTGGGCCGGAATCATCGCATCGATCCTATCACTCGCTGCCCTACAGCCGATCGTGTACCGGTTCCTCGCCGAGCAGCTCTGGCCCTACCAGATCCGGTTCACATACTACGACCAGATCGCTCAGGCGGGAAATGGCGTCGTCTTCAACATCCGGATCCGGAACCGTACGGGGGACCCCGCATACTTCCAGATCGGCGCGCGCTATACAACGGACCCGGCACTGGACGTCCGCTCGTTCCGTTTCATCCACACGTCGATGTACCGCCACGTCCCCCTCAACGAGCCATTCTCGGGCCACCTCGCTCTCGCCCCCTTCGAGCTCGACTCGATATTGATCCGGTACACACCCACGGTCCGGGGGCACTTCCAGTTCGTCGTCGAGCTAACGGAGTTCTCGCACTGGTCGAGGTTCCCCCGCCTCGTCGCCGTCAACCGGCGCGTACTCCGGCGCAAGAACCCCAACCTCCATCTCTTCGAGTACAAGCACGAGATTGAGTTCACCGCGCTGACCTGGTCGGTCTCGCCCGACCAGGTCGCTTCGGTAATCGGCCGGGCGCTGACACATGAGGAGCGAGACCTCGACGCCGAGGTCGACAAGATGATGCAGGCGCTTTCTGCCCCACCGCCGACCTAACCGGCGGCTTCGAGAAGCAATTTTGAGAGGAAGGCCCAGGCTCAACATGGACCACGTCCGGACGGCGATCGGTTGAGATTGGGCCTGACCTCCAGCAAATGTGCCCCTGAATCAGGACTTCGAGACGTGAATCAGAACCCGATCGAACATGTACGTTTGGATTCAAAGCCCCGGGATGGGCCGCCCTTATGAGCCGGGCCGGTGTTTCGGCTCGAGGCCATGTCGAAGAACCAGCTGGCGGAACCACCGATGGCAGCGCCCCCCGACGCTGCGACCGAGTATGATCCCGCAGCTCGGGCAAGGCGGGTCGCACTCATCAAAGCCCTCGAAGAAACGACCGGAACGCGAGTTATCAGCTATGTCACCGGCGATCGACCCACGTTGCAGACGGTCTTGGCCGGCGACGCCCACTCCCTGATCTATTCGCACCTAGCCGAGCTCGATCGCTCGAACCCGTCCGCTACCCGGGACCAGCGACGTCTTGGATTGTTTCTTTACACCGCAGGGGGAGTGACGACGGCCTCTTGGGGCGTAGTGAATCTGATTCGCGATTTTGCGGACACATTCACCGTCTTCGTCCCGTACAAGGCCCTGAGTGCAGGCACTTTAGTTGCCTTGGGCGCGGACACACTGCACATCACCCGATTAGGGCAGCTGAGTCCCGTCGACCCCTCGCTGAACTCGCCCTATAACCCCGCGGCTCCGGGCCAAGTCCCCGGCGCCCCACCACAGTTCCTCCCGGTCAGCGTAGAGGCCGTGATGGGCTATATCTCGCTGGCGAAGGAGGTGGGGCTGAAGGGAGACGAGGCGCTTTCCACAGTATTGAAGAGCCTCACGGACAAAGTGCATCCCCTGGCTCTCGGGGACGTCTATCGCTCTCGGGAACAGATCACCACGCTCGCAAGTCGGCTCCTGAAGATGGGAAAACGGGAGCTTACCGCCCTTCAGATCGAAAGCATCGTCGAGACCCTTACGAAGCGCTTGGGGTCTCACGACTACCTGATCAACCGCTCGGAGGCTAAGGAACTTCTGGGAGGGTGGGTGAAGGATCCGACGCCCGAAGTCGAGAAGATCATGATGAACCTCTACCGTGAGTACGCCGATCTTATGAAGCTGAATTCCCCCTACAACCCAGACGAGGAATTGGGAGGGGCTGATGAGCGCGAGCTGGCCTACACGAGAGCCGCAATCGAAAGCGCTAATCGCTACGACGCCTTCACTACATTGCGACGGTTGAAGAGAGTGACGATTCAGCAGCCTGGGCCCATTCCTATGGCGATAACCGGTCACCAACAAACCCTTATCAGGGAGGGCTGGAGATGCTTCGACAGGAGTGGAACCGATGGCCAGTAATCTGATCGGCTATCAGCCGACGACGGGGACCCTCTTCGGCCTTCCCCGAGACGGTACCTCGGTCTCCGCGCCAATGGTCATCGAAAGCACAGACCCTGAGCAGATGGAAATCTCGGTTCTGACCGGAGACTGGATCGTCGTATTCCCCGTCGTGCCGGGTCAGGGTAGCCAGGCACCTATCCCGCACGTCGAAGAGGCTGGGCCTTCTCAGGTTGAGTCTCCCTCCGCAGAGAGAATCGCGCCTGCGCTAAGCGAAGACGAAGACCCACTGCTCGCTGCCCTCTGGGACAATCCAGAAGACGACCAGTATGACGCCCCCTGAAAGGGGGGGCGTGTTTTGGGTGCCGTTCATCTATCATGGACGGACCTCGGAGGCTCCGCCAGTAGTAAAGCGAAGGCCATGCGTGGTTCTCTCAACCTCGTGGTACCACGCAAGTCGTGGCGAAGTTGTTCTGGCCGCGATGACGAGTAACACGAAGCGGGCCTCCCTTCCAGGTGACACCCTGATTCGACGTTGGCAACAGGCGGGGTTGCGGTCACCCACTGTGGCGACGATGATCCTCAGGACAGTGCCCGCCGACACCTTGGGGGGTCAGCTCGGGACCCTGGCGAGTGAGGATATGGATGTCATCACCGAAAACCTCCAAGCCGCCCTAGGAATTTGAGACGGGCTCCTCGACGGTGGTCGTCGAATCGACCCGGGTGCCGAACAGATGGGTTCGTTCCCGCGCGGGCTCGAAACGGCACGAGCCCATCGTACGGGGGGGTAGTACCATACGCCCTCGAAATGACACCCAATGCGACTGAGGTCAGTCGAAGCTTGATGAGGCCGAACCTTCTTCCCCCAACACGGACTTATGGCCGGACCCCTTACCTTCCCCGCGGACTCGGCCGACCGAATCGAAAGAGCTTGGTGGCCAAAGCTGTCTAACAGCTTCCCATACTATGCAACGTTCTGGGAGACTTTCGTCGGGCTGAAGGACCCCGCAAAGCCGTTTCGTCCATACGGGCTAGTCTTCCCCGGAAGTACTCCTAAGAACATCAGGCGGAGGGTATCCCGCGCTTACCTTGGAATTACCCAGTTTCACTACTCCCTGTTCTGCGAAATCGCCGGGGCTCACTTCCAGCTGGAGGCGGTGGAGGCAGCCTACCAGCTGCCGGTCGACGACCGGATATTCAGATTCTTGGAGGCGTTCAACGGGTTCTACGACCACCTAGGTACAGCCAAGAACATGGAGTGCGGGGTCTGGGTGAAGTCTGGCGTACTCGCCCGCGCGATTGACCCCCAGGGTGCGACCTCGGCCCGTTCCCTGACCAAGCCGATAGAATTCATTCGAGCTGAGCTTGGAGCGTCGGCTAAGACCTCGTTAATCGGAGACTTGGACCTTCTCAATGATCAGGCGATCAGAATTCGAAACCACCACGTTCACAATATCGGGGCGAGATTCTCCCTAGTCGGTGGGAGGTATGTATTCGTTCTTTCCGTTGCTGAGGCCGAAGAGCTTCGCCGCAAGACAGGCATGAGAATCACGGAGGAGGAAAGTGTGAAACGAATGACTCGTCATCTAGGGACTATGGAGAGATTCCTCGACGGGTCGGAACGAGTCTTGGGACAAGCGCTGGGAGCGGCCCTGGCTAGTGCCGGCATCAATGTCGACTACTAACCCCCTTCCGATGTGCCCGCTTGGTCACGGGCAGACTATTGCGGCCGAGTTGGGAGCTGCAACCTCAAGCCTCCAAGCTGGCAGTGGGATCGTTCCGGTCACATCCGGGAAACGATGGATGTGCCCGGTATGCGGCTACTGTGGCCCGTTGCAGTAGCTAGTCCTCGTCCGCAAGGCGTGTACCCCTCGCTTGAACCTCGACAATCGCGCAGACTAGGGCCCAGACGTAGTCTCCGTCCCTCACGGCCGCCTTCCGCTCCCTTTCCGCGATCTGTTGAATGAGCTGTGCAAAGGGGTGAGTCGTCATGGGTCTCCTCCCGCAAGCAGCGCGTTCGGATTGTCGACGATGGCAGCCCCAGCCTGCGCGAAGATGGTCAGAATCTCCGTGCGGTGACTCGCCAGTTCAACGAGCAGATCCAGCGCCTTCTGTGCCTTGTCCTTCTCTGCCTTCATGACAAGGACGCTGTCGCGAAGACGTTGGGTGACCCTCTGCGTAGCTACGACCAGCCCGTCGAAGATGTCTCCGAGGATGGGATCGCGGAATAGGTCGGCCAGAGTACGATTGAGGCTCTCCTCTAGAGGGACCCTATACTCGAGAGTCTCCATCCAGGTTCTCGCGCCATCCAGAATACCTAGTAGGAAGGGCTGGACGACCGCAACTGGTTCGGGCCACTTCTTCGATGTAACCCCTTTGAGGTCGAGGGAGAGATGGGTTTGCCGCCGGTCTAGCCCGCTGAACCGGCGGTTCACGCCGCTGATGACTGGCGGATCCTCCTCTTCGAAAATGATGGACAGGCCAGCTCGCTTCAATCGATAGACGTGCTCAGGTGTGACCTCGGCAAGAGCGGCGAGTTGTGGAACGGTGAGCCCGCGCCCAACGACAGCCTTGGAAATGAGAGGCCCCAAGAAATAGGTCTGGAACTCAGCTACCCCGGGGTTGGGGGACCTCGGGAAAGTCGACTGAAACTCGGCGAACGCCTCTCGCGCAACGTGCCTAAGGATACGGTCTCGCAGGCTAGGAGAGTCGGGCCAAAGCTCGACCAGGCGTTTGCCGAACTCGCGGCCGGATTGATAGTTGAATTGCTCTACCGGTCCGTCGGGGTCGAACCCCATGTCCTCCGCGATGCGGTCCGCCTTCTGTGCCAGGGTCTCAAGGAGGTGTTCGTCGGTCATTGTCTGCCGACGGGACGTTCTCCCTCAGTGGGTAGTTAAAGGATTCGTTTACGATTTCGGTCACGCTCCGCGTCGACTAGTTCGCCGAGCGTGTTCGGCCACCTTGCAACAGAGCTCGATGAATTCGGGGTAGCTGAGATCGCTCTTCGCGTCATTAGTCCGCCATGCGCAGATCTTGAACTCTGCTTCACCTAAACCGTCCCCGACATGATCGACGGTTGGCATGAGGCCAAAGTTCGACTTGTACTGGCGCCGGCCTATCTGGGAATCCAAATTGTTGTACCGGCTGAGGAGCGTCCAATCGAGGACCTCTCCGGTGTAGTAGTCCCGGCCCTCCGAGATGAGTACGGCCTCGTGAATCGCCAACTTGTACTTCTGGAGGGTGGCAGCAGGGTTTCCCCTATTCCTATCACGCCCGACTTGAGCTGCAGCTCTCCGGTGAAGCCAGCGTTCATAAACGGCTTGGGTAGACACACGAGCCAAGAAGGGGGGTAGCTCGTACTTTCTTGACCCCACCATCGCGCTTCACGTCAGCGAGCCACCATAAGAGAGCGTTGCTCATTCTGCCCCGTTCCCTCAAATTGAACACCGTCCTTCGGCTCACCCCCTCAACTACGGGCCACCCCCCTCGCGCCCCACTTGAACGGGTGCGGGTCGACGAGCCGCTTCGCGTGCCCACGGAGTTAGCACCCAGGACACGTACCCCGGGAGTTGGTCCTCCGTCAGAGATTGGACCGCGGGTGTGAGTCGTATTTCCTGCTGTAAGTCACTGGTCTGTTCGGATATCTGACCGCGTCCGGGAAACTTTTGCAACCTACGACCGCATGCGCGGCCAAGCATCACGATTGACCAGTCGGAGATTCAGGTATTGCCTATGACGCGGTCAGCACTTCCTGGACAATCGGCATCTCCAGAGCCTTCAATCGGTAAGGCTCGAACACTTCCTCAACGCCCTCGAATCCCATGCCGTCGTAGCTAACGATTTTCGCGGAGACCATATCGTCGAGCTGAGTTCGGGGGTTCCCGTGAGTTGGGCTGCCATACAGTTGGACGTGAGACTCGGTCCAAACATCCTTGGAAAGCCGAGGGAGCCGATCGGCTTCGAGCGCCTTCCAATAGTATGCGTTCGACCAGCGGAGATACGGGACCATCAGCCTCCAGCCAAGAACTTCGACCATGAATCCGCTTGCCTCTCGGAGCGCGTCTGCTAGGATTCGGGGCACCACGTCGGCCCCCTCGCCGTACGGGGCCTCGCCTTTGGTGAGGCGTCCAGCCGGAACATACGCGCCGTCCTCAGCGCGTACGTAGCCCAACTGCTCGAGGATAGAAACGTACTGTTTCGCCTTTTCCGGGCTGTATCGTCGGAACGATCTATCCGAGAGACGAATCGATCCGACATCACTCAATTCTAGAACGAATGCTCTGAGCGGTGTCATCACCTGATGAATAGCCGGAATCTTAGTCAGGTTCCCGAAGAGTTCGGGGAGCAGCGCCTCCTGCGACTTCTGCCCAAGTGAGCGATACTTGTCGACGACGGCGCGGTGTAGATTCAGCTTACCAGGACCCGTGACTATTGTCGTCCCCATCCGCCGACTCAGTTCATACTCGAGATCGAGACGGAGTGAGATGGTACGCGAAGTCGTGGCCCCGGAAACGTCCTCAATCAAGTCACGTGTTCGTACGTCGCACGTGAGCCTCTTCGGGCTCGACCTGTTGAACTTCAAGTTGGTGCCGAGATTCCAGCGAAGGTAGCCGAACAGAGCAGAGTCGGACCTTCCGAGTGCTTTCGGTACGGTCCAGCTAGTCATTTCTCGGCCTCCGTTATCAACAGCGTCTGTCGTGTTGTTTGTCTACCAGTGCGCGCCACCCAGAAGAGGTAGCTCGGGATACCTGCTTCCTGCCAGTACCGGATAAGCTTGACGGGGCTAACCGGGACGATGCCATCGGAGAGTGACACGCTTCGACTTCGCAACTTGGCGTGAGTGCTACGCGAATTGATCGCGGCGTACGAATCGAAGACGATGACCTTCCCCGACTCGACTGCCAGCACGATTAAGGTGTGGTCCATGTTGTCCCCGGACCTGATACCATCGGAAACTTCGGCCCAGTAACCCGAGGACACCGCGATTATGGGTAGGCTCGACTCTTCATCCCGCAGTATCTTCTCGACTTCCTGCCAACGACTCTCGGGAGATCCGATTCGATTGAAGACCCGATAGTTCCGTGGTAGACGATTTCCCAGTGTTCGTACGGCTCGACGCCACGAGGCCCCCTCTAGGGCTGGAGGGAGTGCGCTGGAGACGACGGCGTACGGCAACCCTAGGGTAGGGTCGGCGTGTCTCCTTGAAAGCTCTCGTAGCACATTGAACACCTGGGTGGGTTCGCAATCGTGTTCGCGAACCTGCCATCGAAAGCCATCCGCCAGGAACAGGGGGGTCTGACCGGCTTTCGGGTAGGGCTTCAGCCCGGGTCCAGCTAGAAAGTGAGCCTCTCGAGATTGGGACGTATGTAACTCGATCCCCCGAGAACTCTTGACGCGCGGATCCGGTGCGGCTTGGCGGTCGCCGCCCATCCTATGCCCGGGTTCGGGTGAGAACATCGAGGGCGCGAACTCAGCCGATGGTCGTTCCAGGTACGAAACTCCGTCGGACGTACGACCCATCGAGTTCAACCGGGCCTATCAACCTTCCTTCACCTCAGCCTTGCCGCAGATTGCGGGGCAAGAGGGAGCCCTTTCTCGATGTTCGCGGGCTGATCTAGCTCACGTTTTCGACAAGGGCATGAGGAGGCTCGGCCTTCCCGCCAAGCTCCGGGATTACCTACGGTCGGCGCGACGGTTGCGCGAGAACGAGCGGCACTGTAACACTTCGGGACATGGGACACGTCGCGGCTAGACCGCGTTACAAGGGCTCCGCGGGGAGGCCTTATGGGGCTCGCGGCACCTCCGCGCGGTCCAAGGCTGGCCGACGATGAGCAGTCCCATAGCACCGTCAGGCGGTGACACTCGTGCGTCCCCCATGAACTTCCGGACCTGGATGCACTCTCGTGACGAGACGACGGCGTCACCCGACTCACTCTCAGCTTATCTTCATGCAGCCGGGCCGGAATGGTGGAACTCCGAGCTCAAGGAGGCGATTAGCGACCTCGGCGACATGGTCGGGCCCCGGAAGTCTGTGGCCGGGCTGGCGAATCGTTACGGCGGCGAGGGCTTCCTTGGCGTCTCCAACGATGGGTCTGTCGGAGGGACACCGCTAACTTTGGATCAGATCGAGGCATCGTTTCATCAACCGAACGCGACCCGGTCTGGTGAGTACGTCTCGGACTTGACGTTTAGCATCCGGGTGCCGCCTACCGTAGTTCATGTTTCGGATGGGCCCCCCACTCTCAGCGCTTTCGTCGTAGAGGTGATTCAGCAGGCACTCCCCGTCTACACGTGGGACGAGCGTCTCCGGCGTTTCGAGCTCTTCGTTCGGTTCGCGGGCGGAACGAGGAAATTGGGTGCCTTCGATTCGATCGACTGGCTCCGGGAACGAACGCGGGCCCGCGTGCTACGGACGATCTATCTCGAGTTCGACACCGTCTCCCGCATCGCCGCACACGATCAGGATTACTCGGTCGGGTTCACGCCGGTGCTCCCATACCTCCAGAAGTGCCTCGAAGACGGCACGTTCTACACCGCTCTGACGCCCGTCGACCGCAGTCAGCTCTTGGGCCAAGTACTGGAAGGAGCCCGGAGCGGTGGTTCGGTTGGATTCGTCGGCCAGCTCCTCCGGATGCCCAAGGTGATGGAGACATCGCGTCGGGTCTTGGAACGAGCTAACCCCGACTGGTCTCTGCAGCGGGTGGAGGACAGGCTCTGGTCATGGCATAACAACACATGGAACGAACTCAAGCAAAGTCGGGGGGCGTTCAAGACTTGGCTGACGAATCAGGGCATCAGGGTCGAGTAGTACGATCATCCGGTCAGGAATCACACCTCTTCATAGATCGGCCGGTCGAAGAACCAACAGGCCCCACCTCACTTGCAGCGGACAACAAGCCGTCGTGGTGGCTGCTCGCGCCTGTGTAGGGCCCTCGATCGGACCTACGGCTTGTGCCATATCTCAGCACTTACAACACAGCATCCGGGCTTCGGGGGGCCCACACGCCCTCCTCGCCAGGGGGGACTTGATACACGCGCCGTGCGGCTTCCCTATCGCTTGCCGACGGATCTCCGCCTGACAAAAACCGGGCCGGGGGTCTTCGGTGGCGGCCGTGTGAGCTCGTACTTGCCAGGAATCGACTCCAGGAGATCCCCGAGTTTACTCTTACCGAAGGTTCGGGGATCGAACGCCGGATCCAACTTCAGCAAGGCGTTGCCAAGTTCCGCGAGGTGGCACGAACCATCATCGCCCACGACTGAATCAAACGCCTTGTCAACCAGCTCGAACGCCTCTGTCACGGGCCTCCGGGCTAGTGCTGATTCAGTCTGGGTGGGGCTCCTGACTTTGGCATCAGCCGTTTGCTGCGGGGGGGGTTCCGCTATCAGATTCTCCGTTGCGACGAACACGTGGCAAGCGTTCCGGAAGGCCGCCGGAGTCTGAGCTCGGCCCATCCCGACAACGAACATTCCCGACTCTCTGAGACGGGTCGCGAGACGAGTGAAGTCTGAGTCTGAGGAGGCGATGCAGAAGCCCCGGACTCTGCCGCTGTGGAGGATGTCCATGGCGTCTATGATCAGGGCACTGTCCGTTGAGTTCTTGCCGGAGACCGCCACGAACTGCTGGATCGGCACGAGCGCATGCTCTTGGACAACGGTTCGCCAAGAGGCCAATTTCCCCGAGGCCCAGTCTCCGTAGACCCGACGGATCTCGACCGACCCATATTTGGCGGCCTCGGCGAGCATCTCCCCGATCAGACCCGCGGTCGCGTTGTCTCCATCCACGAGAAACGCGAGAGGCAGGGATCTCGAGTGGGTCACGAGCTCGAGCGTTCCCGGCTCGTCCTCGACAGGCATCGGTGCTACCATTGTGGGTTACCAGATGAGTTATGCGTGGACCCCGAACACCAACTCGATACGACCGTTCTCGTGCAGCGGGACCACCGTCCGGGTCGTTGGATTCAGTGTGACGGGGGCACTGGAATGTCCGTTGCAAATCCGTCGGCGTAATGGTCAAGATTACCTGGCCACGCCAGCACAATCGGACGATTCCGGTGCGAGTACTCGATGATCGAAAGGGTCCAGCTCTTGAGATTCCGTGAGTCCTGCGGACCAAACGGGGAGATCCTCACCTCCCTAGAGGCGCTGGGGGCGACGGGGAGGTAGATTCCAACCTTCTCCTGCGACGGCCACACCGAGATGTAAAAGGGAAGCTCCCGGCCGAAAATGCCCTCGCCGCTAAGTCGCACCTCGAAGAATGCCTCGTTTCGGGTATGGTTCTTGAATCGGAAAGCCAGTGCGATAATCCACGGCCCAATAGGGTCCTTGAGGCGCCCGACGAAGACGACTTCGTACGGCCAAGGCGACACGCGATCAAGGTAGGCTTGACGAATGATCGGAAACAGCGCAGCAAGGGAGACAGCCAGTGCAGCGATCGCTAGGGCGAACTCCACTGAGTCGATGAGCCCCATTAGCGCCTCCGTGGGTTTTTCGCGAGGTGCGATCGCACGTGTTCGTTACGCCCCTCCACATCCCGCTCAAATCCGCGAACCCGGTGCTCGGTTCCCTGCTCCCGCTGCCGGTCCTCATCCTCCCGAGTTTCCTTTTCCCACCGCTCGGTCCACTCGACGTCCTCGCGGGCGACCTTGTGGAGGTCCCTATTGTCCCGCCGGTTTGCGACGTTCGCGAGGAAGTTCAGCCGACGGATTGCGGCTGCGTATCCGTCGGTTTTGACGGTCCGTTCAATCGCTCGGTGTCGTTCCTCGGGAGGGCACCTCGCACACCAGCCGTGGAGGCCGCCCTCCTCAAGATGTCCCACGTGGTTCGACCACTTCTCTTCAGCCATTGTTCTACCTCATGCTGCGCTTACGGGGAACAGCGACCCGGTCCACGGGTTCATCCTCCACTCGTCCGAGAGGGTGGAACGAATGTCGGGACTCCGCCGGGCGAGCAGAAGAATCCCAAGGACAACGAAGCCAGAGGCCCCGAGCAGGATGAGGCCGAGGGTCGGATCGATGTAGACCTCGATCAAGGCCACGGTGTTCCAAAGGCCATGAAGGAGAAGCCCGGCGGGCAGGCCCCACGGCCGTCCGTGCCAAGAGAGGGTGGTGAGGGTGGCCGCAGCGACGTGGATAATCGGATCCGTGGCCGCCCGGAGCGCGATCAGCGCCACGAGGTAGGTCAGGGGCTCACCCCAGGCGGCGAAGAAGTAGAGACCGTTCTCCACCGCGGCGAAACCAATCCCTATCCCAGCGCCAGAGGCGTAGTTGGCCCCCGTTAACCCCGAGCCGAGGAACTTGAGCAGTTCCTCAGTGAGGGGGGCCACGAAGACGAGCACGACCGCCGCAGAGACCTCCGGGCTGAGGGCATCCTGAACGAGGACCTCGATGAGGAGGGCTCCAAGGGCCACGAACGTGGCGCCTGCTATGAGGCTTAGCAGGCGGGGCTGGAGGGCAACCGCGAACGGAACGACCAGGACGAACGAGGTCAGGAAAGCCTCGGCTGGGGCGGTCAGATCGACCATTCCGCCTCCCGTTTCTCGTAACGCATCTGCCGCCGCAAACCGGACATGTCTCCGGCTTCCTCGCGCGCGCGTGAGAGAGCGCGCGGCGTCATGCCGCCGTCCCCCGTTCGCCGTTCTCTGCAAGTCTTCCGGATAAGGGCCGACGTGCTCGTTCCCGTGCCACCGAGCGGAGACGGGCGATCATCTCGGACCCGGTGTGGTACCTGTCGATAATCGCCCGGGTCGTAGTTTCCGGGTGCTCAACCAACAGACTGACAATCTCCTCGTTCCGGGCCTCGAAGGCCGCATCCCGCTCTGCGAGGGCCGAGTTTCTGGCGACGACCGCGGAAACGTGCGCCGCCCGGGCTTCCTCTGCCCGGCGGTCGGCTTCCTCCTCTCGGCGCTGCTCGAATTCGTCTAGATAGGCGATAGTCTGCCGTGCGACGTCCCGGTGGCCCCCCCCGAGATGCCTCTCGAGGTCGGTCATGTCTACGTCCAGGTCGAACCCACGGAGGCCGAGGGTGAGGTAGGGGAGGATGCTCTCCCGGATCCCCCACCATGCCGCGGTGTCCTCGACCCGGGCCAGTAGGCGATCCCCTCCCAGGATAACAACTCGGAAGTAACTGCCCCGGAGATCCCCGATCCGGCGCAGCGGTAGGGGCACGTGCTCGTAGACGTGGTAGGCGAGCAGGGGTCCGCGGACGCGGAAGTGGCGTTCAACGTAGAGGAACTTGGTCCAGGACTCGCTGCGCTCTGAGGCCCACTCGTGACTCGTCGTGGCTTGGTCCATCTCGTCGATGGCGACGGCCGGGATCCGGTCGGCCAAGATCGTATACACAACTCCTCGGAGCAGCTGGGACATGCTTGCCACTGCGTGCAAGTGCGGTGGAGCCGGCACGTTGCCGGCCAGCGATCCGCTCCACGGATACGGGACGTTGGTGTAGATGTCCCACTCGGGCCGATGTTCGATCGCATTCTCGATCAGGTAGGACAGGGTGTTGGTCTTTCCGGCTCCCTGGCGGGCAACGAAGACCGTGGCCCTCCCCGTGTGGAAGCAGAGATCGCCGGGGTAGTTTCGGATCTGCGTCTCCTCCGGACAGGTTCTTCGGTCGTGATGCTTAGGCAACTCGTTGAGCCATGCCTGGTACCGCCGTGCCCTTCTCCCGGCATCATCCCGGGTCACCCCCTGGTCGACCCGGTCCTCGAGTATCGTGGCGGCCAGGGTTTCGGGCCAGTCAGTCATTCTCCCTCCAATTCCTTCTTTGCGAGCCAGTACCGAGGTGACGTCTTCTCAGCCTCCCGAAGCTCGAGGAGACCGCTGTCGTAGAGGTAGTCCATCAACGCCTCCTGGCGCTCCGACGCTTCGATGGAAGTGAGACGCCACCCCCGGGACCGGGGTTCGCCACGCCGCGCGTCGAGTGCCTCCCACCGCTTCCAGAGGGAGGTGGCCGACAGATCGCTCCGCGTTCGGCGCAGCGTGGCCCTGGAGGCCGCCCGGGCATAGAGCCACAGTTGATTCAGGATCGGGTAGTCGTCCTCCACGCTCTCGGAGCTCCACTTGTAAACAACCTCGTCCCGCGCACTCTGCACGAGATCGGTGAGGAGCATCCCGCTGGGAAGGGCCCGGAAGCTCTCGCCCCGCTCCACCCCGCCGGCCATGCTCAGTCCTCCTCGAGTTCCCGTTCGAACCGGGTCGCCACGCGGGCAAGGGAACGGGGGACCTTCCGGAACTCCTCGCTGGCAACGTTTGCTACGGAGAGGGCCTGAAGATCGAGGAAGGCGTTGACCTTGGCCCAGAGTCCCGGGTAGACATGGGGCTCCAGATGGTCCCGCAGCCCCTCCAAGCGAAGGCGGGCGGTCTCCCGACGCCGCTCTGCCGCGCGGCTGGCGGCTTGGTTACCCCGGGCCTCAGCAAGACCGAACCGTAGTTGGACTAGTTTTGGAGTCTCCTCGGACCCGCATTCGCGTTGCACGGACTCTCGTGCCTCGTCCGCCAGCCGCCTAAGACGCGTATCGAGTTCGTGATGACGGGACCTTAGGCCCTCCAACTCCGCCTCGGCGGCATTCACTGCCGCCTCCGCCCGTTTGACCTGTTGCTGGAGCAGCCTGCGACGGCCTTGCTCGATTCGGAGGTAGTTCAGACACCATTCCCAGTTCTGGTAGGCCCTGGAGCCTTCCTGCGGCACCAGAAACAGGACGTTGGAGGGCCTCAAGCCGGCGACGACTTGGTGGACGTCCCCACCCGCATCGGTCAGGGCCCCTCGCTCAATGGCCTGGGCCAACCAACCTGTGATTTCCAGCAGTTCGGTCGGAATCGCTACGGCATGCTGACGCCAGAACGACAGGCGCTCCCGCTCTCCGCTGTCAATGAGCGGGATGGGGCGGGAATGGCCCGGAAGGTAGTCCGGCGCCATCTCAGCTCTCCGAGATTCTTGCGGACCGCACCTGGTGACGTCGCCAGAGCCGAGAGATCCACCAGACGATGGCCAGGAAGATCGGGATCATCGCGAGGAGCTCGAGCGTCCCGTCACCGTCGAGAAAGGCGGCGGTAAGAACCCCGAGACTGAACGTCAGTACGATCGAGTATCCCCACTCCCGGGGACTGAGTTCGAAAACCCATGTCTTCAGGGCGGCCGCCACCACGAAGATCAAGAACACGCCGGCGACGAATGCGACGGCAAGCAGGAGGTCGGCTCCGACCGCCATCTCAGCTCGTCCCTCTCCCGTAAGGCCTGCCGAGCAACTTCGCGCGGGCGAGCTTGTGCCCCTCCCAGAGGTAGAGAAGGATGGCGACGATGGTCGCCGCGGCGTACGCCGCCCTTCCCGCCGTCGAGCTTCCGAACCAGGCAAGGTCGCTGAGAATCCCTTGTAGGGAGGAGAAGGAAGGGTCCGGAGGTGGCGTCTGGATACCGAAAATCGTGCTCCACCAGGCTCCGAACACGACTGACGAACTCAGGAGGCCCCCGTCGATGATTCCCGCGGCGCCGAGCATCGAACCGTCCACCTCCACCGACGAGTTCAGGGCGATCAGAGCGTCCCCGCTCTCGACCGCTGCGATTTCCCCGGAGGTCAGCGACAGCTCGAGGTCGAAACTGCCCCCTCCCCACGAGGAGACCGACCAGTTCCCGAGCCCGGCCGAGTCCTCGCCCAGGTAGAGCACCTGGAGGTCCTGCCAAGCCTGCTTGACTTCGCTGAAGTTCGCAGCCGACCCGGCCGGTTCGCCGAGGACGAAAACCGGCAGCGCGAACGTCGTGCCGTACTGCGTCGGCGTTCCGGGTTCAAGGTCGAAGTAATCGACTGCGGAGGCAGGCGATGTCGCCTCTACGATGGACGGGTTCGCCATCGCGAAGCACGCAAAGACTGCCACGAGGGCGATCCTGAGTGCCCGGGGTCCCGCCATGGTCACGCTCCCAGGGCCATCGCGGCCCAGACGGCGACTCCAACCACTACAGCGACAATGCCGAGCAGCACCCACATCCCGACCGGGTCTTGGTGAATCGAGGGTGCCCGGGTCTGACCGAGCGCCCGGAGGTCCGTTGACTGGCTCCAGGCTTCGACTCCGAGCACCTTCGCGGAGTCCAGCTCGATGCGGAGGGAGCGGGCTTGTTCCTGGAGGTTCGCGATCGTGTCGGACTGGAACCGCGCGATCTCCTCCGTGAGTCCCCGGACCGCCGACGGGTCGGTGCGGTACAGTCGGGCGAGATACGCCGCGGCGGGACTCTTCTCCGAGTTGACTAGGTAGACCGCTTCGCTGTGAGTGTCTTGCAGATCCTCGACGACCGGTTGGATCTCCATATCGAGAACGAGCGTCCGTCGGGCCATCCAGACGTAGACGGCGAGGAACAGGACCGGGAAGGCGAACAGGTAGCCCGAGGAGAGGGCGGTCTGCTGCACGACGGCGGCGTCCGCGACGACCGCGGGTCCCGCGTTGATGAGGGAGACCATGACGTAGAGGAAGATCGCGTCGACGACGGCCATCGAGCCCATCATCACGAGCTGGAGGCGCCGCGACCCCTTCTCCGTCTGGGTGTAGCGGACCATCGGGGCCTCGTGGATGAGGTCCTGGTCGATGGTCACGAGGATCCGCTCGTCGGTCTTCGAGGCGTTCTTGAGACCGTATACCCGCGCGACGTGTGGCTCGTTCGCTCCCTCAAAGGCGCGTCGAATCTCCCGGACTGCGGCGAGAGCACCCGCCCGAGCGTTCCGTTCGTCTTCCTGTGTCAGCGGCTCGACACTCGCTTCAGCCCTCTTGACAGCGCCAACGAGCCACGCGGCGATCTGTTCGTCCGTCCATCCCTTGCGAATCAGTCGGAGGATCGAGCGGTTCCGGGGGTCCCGGAGGACGGGGTTGAATTCGCCCTCCCGAACGGGTCGCGTTTCCTGGACCCAGAGCGGACCGTGGTACCACCAACGGTCGGTCCCACTCGAGTAGTGAACCTCGGCAGGTGCCTCGTGAATCCGACCGATCTGAACTGCCCTCCGGTCCTCGGAGTCCCGGGAGTTGTGACCCATGGAATCTACCTCCGCTGGCCACGTTGCGCGCCGCTCGGTCGCCGAGGTCGGGTGACGACTGCAAGGATCGCCACGACCGCGATCGCTGCCACCACGGCGATGGCAATCACGGTCAGGTCGAAGGCACCACTCGACGAGTTCCCTCCCGAGGACTGACCATTGCCAGTCGCGCCACCCGTCAGGAACCCGAGCGCCGCCGATAGGGGCGAGGCCAGCCCGGACGAGAACCACGCCTGCACACGGAACGTGTACGCGCTCGAACAGGCGAGGGCGGACACCACGGTCGAGGTGGCAGGCCCGTTCGTGCTCACCGTTTGGACAAGCGCACCCGTCGAGTCGTAGACAAAGACCGTGTCGTTGACCAGGGACTGGCCGAAGGGCGGATCCGGCTGGCTCCATGAGAGATCGGCCGAAGTGCAGGGGAGCCCCGTCGAGTTGGTCTCAAGGTCGGAAGGTGACTGGGCAACTCCAGTGACCGTCCAGGTGTCATTGAGCGCCCAGTCGCCGCCGTAGAAAGGTTGGTGGTAGTCGCCCTCGGTCGGAGGGCAACTGCCCGTGCCCGTGGTCGCTCCCCCGAACAGCAGGAACGCACTGTCGTTGAGCTCACCCGTCGAGGCCGCATACCGGGGACAGAAGGTCCCACTCCCCGACGCGAACGAAAGCGAAAGCGAGGACCAGCTGCCTCGTACGAAGAGCCACGAGTCGTCCAGCACCCCGGCGCTGGGGGCCGAAGGATCGTCGGCACCTCCTAGCAGCACCGGGCCAAAGGCGGTGGTCGTCAGCGCTGCCCACTCTCGAGCCGGGGGAGCCGACGTGATCCCCGAGCTCAGGTTGCTCCAGTAGGGGCTGCCCGTGTACGCCCACGTGTAGCTTAGAAGCTGTCCCAGCGAGGTCGCGCACCCGGTCGTGACGCCGCCGAACCAGACGAGCTCCCGGTCGACGGGGTCGTAGGCCATCGAGGCGTTGTGCGCGCACGGCGGCTGGGTGTAGTAGCTCGGATACGGGCTCCACCCGCCGTTACCATTCCACGTGGCATAGACCCCGCCGCCGCTGGGATAGCCCGAGAGCGTCCCGTCGAGGATCATCTCGTTGCTGGGCGGAAACCATGCCATTTCGCAGCCCGTCGAGTTCCACCCGGTGATCTCGCTGCTCCGGTTGGTCCACGTTCCACCTGGGAGCGGCTGGGACCCGGGCGTGTAGGTGAAGCTCCAGAGGTTGGAGCTCGTCGCATTCTGACCGGCCACGGCGAGGAAGTAGTGCTGCTGCGGATCCCACGCCATGCAACCACCGGCACGGGCGAGGTCGTAGCCGATTGTTCCCAGAGAACTCCCAATGCCACTCGCGGCGGTGAGGTTCAGCCAGCCCCGGGACGGGAAGTAGGCCCACATCGTGGGAACGTCGGCTACGGGCCCGTAGTAGGGACTATCGAGCACGCTGTTCGCGAGGACCACGACCTCCCCGCTCGAGTTGTTCGCCGCCGACATCCACACCGGAACGCCCGTGTCCTGACCAGTGACGTTATACATGATCGCGGGAGGAGAGGCATAGCCGGCGCCTTGGGCGCAATACGAAACCGCGTAGTACTCGAACTGACCGGGAGTCGCGTCGTCCGAGCAGTATTCCGACGCCTCCCAGCTTACCAGGGGGGAACTGCCGGAACCCTCCGTGAGTGGCGAACCCTTCGGAGAGGCCGACATTGCCGCCGGCAACCCGAAGACGAGAGGCGAGACGGAGGTCGCGACCACCACGGCGAGCAGGATCGCAGCGGTAGCGAGGCCCGGCCTCACGAGCCTACCTGGCGGTAGCCGGTCGGTCGCCCTACCAGCGAGAGCAGGGTGACGAGGATTCCGCCCATGAAAAGCAGAACGTCGAACACGACCTCGAAGACGAGAAGCAGCACCTGCAGGATCGGATGGTGGACCGCGAACCACCACTGGAACAGGAGGATCGCAATCACGAACACCCAGTAGCCCAGGACCGTCGCCGCCCCGAACCCCGTCACGCCCCGCTGGTTCCCTCGCCGCAGAGAGCGGTTCTGCGAGGACCGGATAGGCCGACTGCCTCCTCGCATCGAGGAGAGCGCCGTCCCCCCTACTGCCACCGCGAGGAACAGAGCATCTCCGATCAGTTCCCCGGGGACCAGGACCTCGTCCGCCGGGAGCAGCACCACGTCCAGGACGAGCTCCACGACCAGGATCGTGAAGAACAGCCCCACGAGGTGCGCCCACCCGCCGCTCCGGGCGTTCTTCCCCTTCCCACTCGGCTGTGCCATCCATCGTTCCCCCCCGTCGACTCCAGCTCACGCCGAGGTCGACCGCGAGCGGGTCTTTGACCGCCTGCCGCCGCGCTCCCGCGCTCCCTTGCTCTTCGAGCGGCGGTAGAGAAGGAAGACCACCGCGAACACGATCACGAAGCCGACGACGCCGATCACGACGTATTCGAGGATCGTCCCGACGTTGCTGGAGAGCCCGCCCACCCAGCTGAAGGGATTCAGCGCCGAGAGGGCGCTGCCGACGGCGCCCAGCGCCCCCATGATGTCCGAACCTACCGCGCCGAATGCGTTCTGGACCCACTGCCAGGCGCCGGAGAGTCCTTTCTCGATCGCGCTCCCGACGCTGTCGAGGGCGCTCATCCCGGCGTTGGCGATGTTCCCGCCGAGGCTCAGGAGGCTCTGGCCCACGGCCGTGGCGCCGTTCAGGACATCCGCGGGGAGGTTCGCCACCGAGGCGAAGACCGGGGAGATGACCGCGGCGGCGGTGCTGACCGCCTTACCGACCGTGTTGCCGACGACATTCAGACCCGACTGGACCGCTCCTGCCGCGCTCGCGATGGCCGACCCGGCTGCAGCGCCAAGGTGGCTCACGGTGTTGCTGACCGAGTCCACGCCCGCGAGGATGGCTCCCGCCGCGCCGCTCGCAACCGAGCCAAGGCTCGTCGCGACCCCCGTGACCGCGTGGGAGAGGGTGCCGCTGACGTCCTTGCTGACGTCCGAGGCGGTGGTCCCGAGTACCGGCAGAACGTCATTCGCGGCTTTCGAGATGTCACTCGAGAGCCCGGCCATGTCCGAGCCGAGCGAGCCCGAGACCGGCGCGATAACGTCGCTGGTGGTCGTCTTGGCAACCGTCGAGACGGCGTTGGACACGCTGCTGGCCGCCGAGCTCGCGAAGCTCGAGACCGCCTGGGCCGCCCCGGAAAGAGCACTCGAGATCGGATTCGAGGGAAGACACACGATGAAGCAACCGCCGACACCGAACTCGGGTTCGCCGTCGGGCGACCAGCCAAGGAATGCAGCCTGGCCGGGAACGAAGATCCCGCCCGAGGCGGAGACCGAGGATCCTACGGGGAATCCTGCTACCTCCGCGTCCCCGTACCATTCGCGAGTGATAGGATCGTAGACACCGCCGAATCCGTTCGTCTGGCCAGCGAGGACCTGGTGCGTCGTGAGGTCCATGAACTCGCCGATGTCCGCGCCGGCGACCACGGCGCCCGTGGTCGAGTTCACCAGCGAGAGGTTGTTCGACTGGAGGAACCCTGGAATCGCGCTCGCCAGGTAGTCGTGGATGGTCGACGCGGCCTGGCTCGAGAAGGTCGTCTCGGTCGAGACGTCAGACACGAGGGTGCTGATGATCTGGACGTTCCCCGTGGGAATGCCCGTCTTCCCGCCGATCGTGTTGGTCAGGAACGAGTGAATCTGATCCTGGATGTTGGCCGGGTCCCAGGTCGTGGTGTAGAGAGTCGATGCGACGGGGGAGGTGACGGGCTCAGGCTGGGCCCGCATCGTGGTCAGGAAGGCGGGCGGGCTGACCTTGGTCAGCGTCGTCGACCTCGTGACGATGTTGGTGGTGTTGATCAGCGAGCTCGTCTCGGACGCGGGAGAGGAGGAGTTGACGACGCCCGGGAAGTCGGAGAGCGAGACGGGCGTGCTGCCGAAGCTTCCCGAGTTGTCCGGCCCCTTCGAGTAGTTCACCGTGGCCGAGGCCGGGTCGAAGGGGGCATCCGAGGCTGTCGAGACGACGCCGGTGACCGCGGGCACGAAGGAGCTGGTAGGAGATGGACTCGTCGAGTAGGTGTCGTGGTCGATGAACCACGTGTAGTCGATGATGTCCGCGGCGTCGGTCGAAGACGACTCGCCAAGCTGGTCGGTGACGTAGGCCAGTTTCGTGAGGTTCGAGTCAAACACCGGGTGCATCGCAGGGGTCGAGCCGAAGGCCGCCCCGTTCGTTGTGTTCACGATGCTGACGACGGTCTGGAGGGGCTGCGCGTAGACGTAGACCTCGAAGAACTCGAGCGCTGGGATGAGGACGTTCGACGCCAGCGGATAGGAGGTGACCGTCTGGTAGCCGCCGGGCTTTTCCTCCCAGTCGTAGGCCGTGAAGGTGTAGTTGCCCGAGGTGTAGGTTGCCTGGACCCAGATGGCGTTCTGGGCAGAGGTCGCATAGAGGTTCGAGACGTTGCCGGAGGTGCCGATCCACCCGGACTCCTGCGACTCGGAAAGGATCAGGTCCCAGGTGGCGCCGGTGCCGTTGAGGGCGACCCGCTGGTCGGTGAAGGCGTAGCTGACGTTGGGTCCGAGCGTGCTCGCGATGTTCCAGCTCGCGTCGGCGGTGCCGCTCGCCGTGGAATTGAACTGGAGAATCCCGTAACCGCTCGAGTTGTTCTCCCAGGCGCCGCTTGGAGAAACGGTGGCGCCCTGGAAACCGGTCTCGTTCCACTGGAGGGGCTGGTCCACGTAGGCGACACGCGAAAACGTGACCTCGAGCTGCTGGGAGATCGGATTCGAGCCGAAGGACAGGGTGATTGCGGACCACTCCTCCTCGACTTGCCGGGCCGGCTCCGCGATAACGACCACCCCGGTTCCGATGATGGCAGCTACCAGGACGAGGGCCAGCGGGGCGATCCACCATCGGCCCATCCCGCCCGAGCCGTTCTTCCTGCCCGTGGTGAGGCGCGTTCGGCGACCTGTCTCGCTCTCGTTCCCTTCCTTCCCCATCATGTTGCGGGGGCGAGGTCGGGCGGAGCCGGGGTGAGGCGTTGCCGCCCGCCTCACCCAGGATGTTCATCCGCTCCGAGGTATATCACACGTTCGCGTACGAATGTAACGGCTGATACGTGGACTAGTGGAGGGGTGTTTCACGAACCCCCTTGCCCATTCTTACGGCCGCAGGGGAAGTGGGTACGTCCCAAGGGGTGGTCTACGATGAATCGGTTCGACAGGGAGTATTGGGACGGCGCGCGCGAGATGGCTCTGATGTTCTACGAGTCGCTGAAAGGGCGGAAGGACGTCCCAGACGACCTGAAGAAGCTCGCTGAGACCGCACTTCGCGAGACCGGCGAGCGGAAGAACCGGGACTTCCGAGAGGCGCTCGGCGTTGCCGCACCAGCGCCCTCGAACGGGTCATCCAGATAGTCGAGTCATCACCGAATGGGCTCGTGGCAGTTCGAGCCCCGCGAGTTCGATCACCGACCGAAAGCAGCGCACGGGCCGCGCGGCGTCGCCGGTTGGCTAGCGCGGTCGCTCTTGCCGAGAGAGTCGTGTGGCGCTAAGGTGATGAAGTTCGCCGCAACTTCGTCCACGATGGCCCTCAAGAAATCCCAGCTTTACAGCTCGCTCTGGCAAAGTTGCGATGAGTTGCGCGGAGGGATGGACGCCTCACAGTACAAGGACTACATCCTCACGCTGCTTTTCGTGAAATACGTCTCTGACCGGCGGGCCAGCGACCCGAAGTCTCTGATCGAGGTCCCCCCTGGCGGAGGCTTCGCCGACATGGTGAAGCTGAAGGGAGACAAGGAAATCGGGGAGAAAGTCGACAAGATCATCGCCAACCTCGCCGAAGCGAACGACCTGCAGGGCGTCATCGATGTCGCGAGTTTCAACGACGAGGACAGGCTCGGCAAGGGCAAGGAGATGGTCGACCGCCTCTCCAAGCTCATTGGCATCTTCGAGGGGCTCGATTTTGGCGCAAACCACGTCGAGGGGGACGACCTCCTTGGCGACGCCTACGAGTACCTCATGCGGCATTTCGCTACCGAATCGGGGAAGAGTAAGGGCCAGTTTTACACGCCCGCCGAGGTCTCACGAATTATCGCCAAAGTGGTTGGCATCGGCCCGAAGACGCGCCAGGACCAGACCCTCTACGACCCAACCTGCGGCTCCGGCTCTCTGCTGCTGAAGGCCGCGGATGAGGCCCCGCACGGTCTGACTATCTACGGGCAGGAGATTGATAACGCGACGTGGGCCCTGGCCCGTATGAACATGTTCCTCCACGGTAACGACACGGCCGAACTGAAAAAGGGAAACACCCTCTCGGCGCCCCAGCTAAAGGACAAGAGCGGAAAGTTGCAGACGTTCGACTTCGCGGTTGCCAACCCCCCCTTTTCATCCAAGGCCTGGTCGAATGGGGTGAACGTCGAGAACGACGAGTTCGAGCGGTTCGAGCATGGCACCCCACCTCCCAAGAACGGCGACTATGCGTTCCTTCTCCACCTAATCAAGTCACTGAAGTCGAGTGGCAAGGGGGCAATCATCCTCCCGCACGGCGTCTTGTTCCGAGGGAACAAGGAGGCGGATATCCGCCAAAACCTTGTCAGGAACGGGCTCATCAGGGCCATCGTCGGCCTCCCTCCCAATCTCTTCTATGGTACGGGAATAGCCGCTTGCATAGTCGTCGTCGACAAAGAGAATGCCTCCTCGCGGACGGGCGTCTTCATCGTCGATGCGAGCAGGAGCTTCATCAAGGACGGAAACAAGAACCGGCTTCGCGAGCAGGATATCCACAGGATCGTGGACGTCTTCAACAAGCAGATTGATGTACCGGGGTACTCACGGATGGTTCCGCTCCCCGAGATTGCTGGCCCCTCGAACGACTACAATCTGAACATCCCGAGGTACATCGACTCCTCAGAGCCCGAGGACATTCAGGACCTCGACGCCCACCTGCATGGAGGCATACCGAACCGAGACTTGGATGCCCTGGATCACTACTGGCTGGCGTTTCCCTCGCTTCGCAAAGCGCTCTTCGACGCCGGCGATCGACCGGGTTACAGCCGGGCGAAGATGAACCCCCATCAAGTGAAGGCCGCAGTCTTAGCGCACCCTGAGTTCCAGGCATTTGCGGACAAAGTCTCGACCATCTTCGACGGTTGGGCGGATGCGCATCTGCCCGCCCTAGCAGCCGTCACGGTAGGCGCCAAGCCGAAGGAGATTATCCAGAAGCTATCGGAGGACCTGCTCGCCCGCTTCTCGAATGTCTCGCTCCTCGACAGGTATGACGTTTACCAACGTCTGATGGACTATTGGACGGAAACGATGCAGGACGACCTCTATCTCATCTCAACGGAAGGCTGGCTGGCAGCGGCGCGAACGCGGAGGGTCGTGGAGGTACCCGACCAGAAGTTGAAGGAGACTCCGGACTTGGTCGTGGACCACATGAAATACAAAACCGACCTCCTGCCCCCGGATCTTGTGGTCGCCCGCTTTCTCGCTAAGGATAGGCGGGCCCTCGAGGCCCTCGAAACCGCGAATGGGGTCGCTGCGCGAGCCCTCGAGGATTTTGTCGAGGAAAACAGCGGCGAGGATTCCATCCTTGAGGGAGCGAGAGACGACAAAGGGGTGGTCAAGAAGGGGCTAGTCAAGGAGCTGCTCCCACAGGTCCGGGGGGATGAGGAGAGCACGAAGGTCCTCGCCGAATGCCTCGAGCTGATTGAAGCAGTCACCGAGGCGGAGCGGACATTCAAACATGCCCTGGTCGCGCTCGATGTGAAGGTCCTCTCTGAATATGGAGAGCTTTCCGAGGCGAAAGTCAAAGAGCTTGTGATTGGTCCCAAGTGGCTAAACTCAATACGCGCTCAGATCGTTGGCGAGGTTGATCACACGGTAAACCGATTGGTGTCCCGTCTCACAGAGCTGGAGGAACGGTATGCTACCCCCTTGCCATCGTTACAAAGCGAGGTGGTCAGATTTGATGGCTTGGTCACGAATCATTTGCGCGCGATGGGTTTGAGAATTTCATGAACACGCCCGGCGAGATTGTCGATTTCAACCTAGCCGAAGGGTGGAAACTCGCTCCATTGGAGGACTTGTTCGACATTCTTCGGAATGCTACGAGTTCTAGAGCGGAGTATTCTGCTGATGGCCAGGTAGCTTGTGTTCATTACGGGGACATCCACGTCAAGTGGAACTGCTTTCTAGATTTTGCCTCAGAACAGGTTCCCGGTGTCAGCGAGGCCAAAGCACGGAGTATTCCCCGGTTGAGAGACGGCGACCTCGTGGTGGTGGACACTTCAGAGGACGATGTAGCGCTTGGCAAATGCGTTGAGGTCAGAAACCTTGGGGACCGCGAGGCAGTAGCCGGGCTCCACACGCTTCTGCTCCGACCGAAGGACGCACGGCTGGAGGAGGGATTCAAGAGTTACGTATTCGAGAGTTCAATCATAAAGAAACAAGTGCGTGCGCTTGCGGTCGGGATCAAGGTCTACTCCCTGACTCGTCGAGCTGCCAGGAACATTCGGGTCCCCCTTCCTCCCAATGCTGAGCAGCGCGCTATCGCCGCCGCTCTCTCACAGGCAGATGAACTCATCGCGGCCCTCGACGCCCTCATCGCAAAAAAGAGTGCCATGAAGAAGGGAGCGATGGAACAGCTGCTGACCGGGAGAATCCGGCTCCCGACGTTCAGTGGTCAGTGGGATAGCCGCCCCTTTGGTGAGTTTGTAAGGTGCCGACGTGAGAGCACTGCAAGAAAAGACATAGAAACTGATGCGCTTTGCATCGATCTCGAACATGTAGAATCGGGGACCGGACGACTCTTGGGCAGTAGCTCGGCCGGGGCCGCTTCATCATCGAGACTTAGATTCCAGAGGGGAGATGTTCTGTTCGGGAAGCTCCGCGCCTACCTCAAGAAGTACTGGCTCGCAACCCAAGCCGGAATCTGTTCGACGGAATTCTGGGTCTTTGCCCCCAAAGCTGGGGAAATCTCTTCCGAATATCTCTTCCAGATCGTGATGACCGATTCGTTTGCACATGCAGCTGCCCCATCGTATGGGACCCATATGCCCCGTTCGGATTGGCGCCTTGTGAGTCAATATCTCACCAATCTACCACCGATCCCTGAACAGAATGCAATAGCGGAAACTCTCTACAACATGGATGGCGAAGTTTCAGACCTGCAGAGGCGACGTACGAAACTTGAGGCAGTAAGACAGGGGATGATGCAGTCTCTGCTTACAGGAGGTGTTCGCCTAGTAACGCCACTGAGAGCTGAGAACGTCCCAAGCATGAAGACGAGAAGAACGTGAGCTCATGATTGGCCCGAGAGAAGCGGTGACCCAACGCCGAGTAGTTGAGTTCTTCCAAAACTCTCTGGAATATTCCTATCTCGGAGACTGGGAAGAACGGGGCGGTGAGAATGTCGAGGAGCTTCTCCTGCGAGACTGGCTTCTGAAACAAGGACACGACGAACAAATCGTCAAGAAGGCCATCCAAGAACTAGCGAAGGCGAAGGTTGTCGGCGGCGCGCGCTCGCTCTACGACGCGAACCAAGAGGTGTACCGGCTCCTCCGCTATGGCGCGAAGGTAAAACCGGAGGCGGGCGACCAACCCGTCACTGTCCGCTTTATCGACTGGAAGTACGCCGAGAAGAACGAGTTCGCCATCGCTGAGGAGGTCACTGTCAAGGGCAAGAATGACAAGCGCCCGGATGTAGTGCTTTACGTCAACGGCATCGCCCTCGTAACCCTCGAGCTAAAGCGATCCACGGTCAGCGTGGCCGAGGGCATCCGACAGAACTTGGACAACCAGAAGGAGGAGTTCATCCGACCCTTCTTCTCCACCGTCCAACTCCTCTTGGCGGGCAACGACACCGAGGGCCTGCGTTACGGCGTAATCGAGTCCCCCGAGAGATACTACCTGACCTGGAAGGAGAAGGATACCTCGAAGATTGCGAATCCCCTCGACCTGGGGCTCTCACGCATTTGCCGTAAGGACCGGCTCCTGGAGATCATCCACGACTTCATGGTCTTCGATCTCGGAGTGAAGAAGACTTGCCGTCACAACCAGTACTTCGGGGTCCGCGCGGCCCAGGACCATGTCAAGCGGAGAGAGGGAGGCATCATCTGGCACACGCAGGGGAGCGGAAAGAGCCTCACGATGGTCTGGCTCGCGAAATGGATCCGCGAGAACGTGAGCAATTCGCGCGTCCTGCTCATCACCGACCGGGAGGAGCTCGACGATCAGATCAAGGACGTCTTTCTCGGCGTGGGGGAGCCCGTCCACCGTGCCCAGAGTGGCGCGAACCTCGTCAAGGTCCTCAATGAGGCGGACCAACCCATCATCTGCACTCTCGTTCACAAGTTCGGAAGCTCGGAGGAGGGAGACGTCGATGCCTTCCTCGCCGACGTGCAGAGTCACCTCCCGAAAGGGTTCCGGGCCAAGGGCGAGGTCTTCGTCTTCGTGGACGAGTGTCACCGGACGCAGTCCGGGAAGCTCCACAGCGCGATGAAGGCCATCCTTCCGGGCGCGATGTTCATCGGCTTCACGGGCACCCCCCTTCTGAAGAGGGACAAGAAGCGGAGCATCGAAGTCTTCGGCCCCTACATTCACACCTACAAGTATGACGAGGCGGTACAGGACAAGGTCGTCCTCGATCTGTGCTACGAGGCACGGGACATCGACCAGAAGCTCACCTCTGTGGACAAGGTCGACCAGTGGTTCGAGGCCAAGACGAGGGGCCTCAGCGACGTTTCCAGGGCAGAGCTCAAGCGACGGTGGGGGACTATGCAGAAGGTCCTCTCGTCCAAGCCCCGCCTCGATAAGATTGTCGCGGACATCCTCCTCGACCTTGAGACCAAACCGCGGCTTTCGACAGGTCGAGGGAACGCGCTCCTCGTGTCGGGGAGCATTTACGAGGCCTGCTGCTTCTACGAGATGTTCCGTTCCAACGGGTTGGCGGGCAGGTGCGCCATCGTCACTTCGTACCGACCAAACATAGCCGACATCAAGGGTGAGGAGGCCGGCGAAGGCGAGACCCAAGCTATCCAGCAGTACAAGACCTATCGCCAGATGCTTGCCCAATTCTTCGACGAGCCCGAGGATTCCGCCGTGAATAAGGCCGCGGAGTTCGAGAGGCTCGTCAAGAAGAGGTTCATCGAGGAGCCCGGACAGATGAAGCTCCTCATCGTGGTTGACAAGCTTCTCACGGGGTTCGATGCCCCTCCTGCGACCTACCTATACATCGACAAGACGATGCGCGACCACGGGCTCTTCCAGGCCATCTGCCGCGTGAATCGCCTCGATCCGAACGATACCCCCGAGGGGGATGTGAAGACCTACGGTCAGATCGTCGACTACAAGGACCTCTTCAAGAGCTTGAGCCGGGCGGTCCACGACTACACCGGCGAGGCCTTCGACGGCTTCGATGCGCAGGACGTCAAAGGACTCCTCAAGGACAGGGTACAGCGGGGCCGGGGGCGTCTCGACGAGATCCGAGAGTCGCTGAAAGCCCTCTGCGAGCCGGTTGAGCCCCCAAGGGACTCCACAGCCTACCTCCGGTTCTTTTGCGGTCCGGATTCTACCGCAGAAGGACTCAAGGCGACGGAGCCACGCCGTGTCGCGTTGTACGACCTCGCGGGCAGCTTCTTCCGTGCCTACACAAACATTGCGGGCGACATGGAGGCCGCAGGTTACTCCGTAGCGGAGTCAGTAGCCATCAGGGACGAGGTGGAACTCTTCTCGAAAGTCCGGGACGAAGTTCGGTTGGCCAGCGGCGACTACGTCGACCTGAAGATGTACGAGCCGGCCATGCGCCACCTTCTCGACACATACATCCAGGCTGAGGGCAGCTGGAAGGTCGCCGACTTCGACAAGATGACCCTCGTTCAGCTCATTGTCGAACGGGGGGAGGAGGCGTTCAAGTCGTTACCTGATGGCCTAAGGACCAAGCCCGATGCGATGGCCGTGGCCGTTGAGAACAACGTTCGCCGAGTCATCATCGATGAGATGGGGGTCAACCCCCGATATTACGAGAAGATGAGCGAGCTCCTCGATTCGCTGATCCTGGCGAGGAAGCAGGGGGCGGTTAGCTACAAGGCCTATCTCGCGAAGGTCATCGAACTGGCCCGGCAGGTCAGGAGGCCGGGGGAGGGTGCGTCCTATCCACCTGCGATTGACAGGCCGGCCCTCCGAGCGCTGTACGATAACCTCGACCGCGATGAGGCTAAGGCGATTCGAGTCGATGCAGCCGTCCTGACGGCCAAGCATGCCGACTGGCGGGGGCATAAGCTCAAGGAACGCGAGGTTCGCAACGCGATCAAGACGGTCCTAGGGCCAGCCGAAGCCCTCGTTGACACAGTCTTCGAGATCGTGAAGAGGCAGAATGAATACTGAACGCCAACAAGTCACTATCAGCGGGATTCCTGTCGAGGTGGTTCGTAAGGAGATCAAGAACCTCCATCTCGCCGTCTACCCTCCTGGGGGGCGCGTTCGAATCGCAGTACCGTCGTGGCTCAGAGACGAGACGGTCCGCTTGGCCGTGGTCTCTCGCCTCGGCTGGATACGACGACAGCGGGCCCGCTTCGAGGAACAGATCCGCCAATCCGAACGCGAGATGGTCACGGGGGAGACCCACTTCTTCCAGGGCCGCCCCTACCGCCTAGTGGTCATCCACGGGGAGATGCGTCGGGCGGAGGTCAGGACCCGAAACGACCGGCGGATGGAACTCCATGTCCCCCGGGGACTCGGGGCACATGAGCGTCACGCCGCCCTGAATCGGTGGTACCGGGAAGACCTACGAGGGAGGATCCCTGCGCTCATCGCCAAGTGGGAGCCAATCCTAGGTGTGAATGTCGCGGAATGGGGTATCAAAAGGATGAGGACGCGTTGGGGCACCTGCAATGCCAACGCGCGCCGCATCTGGCTGAACCTGGAGCTTGCCAAGAAGCGACCCCCTTGCTTGCAGTACATCGTGGTCCACGAGATGGTCCACCTCCTGGAGCGCCAGCACAGTCCACGATTTCAGGACTTGATGGGCAAGTTCATGCCCAACTGGAGGCAGCATCGCGATACACTCAACAGTGCGCCTCTCGCCCACGAAACCTGGCGATACTAGAGAACATGGTCGTCCCTGGGGACCCGTTAGGGAGTGAATCTGGTGACGGGGCCACGGCCATCGGCTCGACTCGTGGACAGCTCGGTACGGCCTCCATTCACTTCCTCGGAGCGGGCCCGCCTAGCGGGTGGTCCTTTTTCCACCGGTCGATCTTCTCTAGCACCGCCTCCCGGACGAAGTCTCCGAGGCGGTTGTAATGGTCATCCCCGTCGATGATCCGGACCAGGTCCTCGTAGTACCCCCGTTCGATCCGGGCGGCCACAGACACTTTCGGCAAGACCTTCTTCCTCGGCTTCGGCAGCGAGGTGGGCGTCACTAATGTAACGTAAAGAGGGGAAGGGACATATAGTTTGTCCGTATTCGTTACGTTCGATTACGAACGTATGCGAACCAGGGGAGTCGGGGCAGTATCATTTCCTCCTTATCGGAACGGAGCCCGCTTGGTTCCCCCGGGTCTTCCCAAAGCGGCCATTCGGCTTCGTCCGGAAACCTGGCAGCTCCTGGCTGCCCTCCGCCGCCCGCTCCTGGATTCGGAGGGGAACCTGGTCGCCTTCGAATCGTTCGACCGGCTCGTCCGCAGACTCCTCGAGGAGCGAAAGTCTCTGCCTGCCTCACGACCTCGGATTCAGGAGACCCGGCGATGAGCGCGATGGCTGCCACCGTTTCTCCAAGCCTCGAGTTCGAACCTTCCACCCTGGATGCGGTCGTCGAGGAGGCAGGAGTCTGCTCGGCTTGCGGCCACTCCGAGGGTGTCCACGAGATGCTCCTCACGTCGACCGTTTCCTGGCTGATCTGCCACGAATCGACCGATGAGGGCGAGTGCTTCCGGGCCCGCCACGCTCGGGGGATTGCTTTCGGAGCTTGTCGGAGGGATCCGGCGTGAGGTGCAGGCAAGTTGCAAGGAGGCGTAACGTGAGAGCACAATCGGTAGAAGACGCACCGTCCTTCCGAACGGCAGCACAACTGAGAGACGAGCAGCGGCGAATTGAGTCTGGGGCAAGGGGCACGTCGAGGGGGGTTCGGGAGTCGGCTGTGATCGCGGACCCAGGCGACCTGGTAGTCTCTCCCGTCATCGGGCTCGATCAGGCGAAGCGGATCTGGAACACCTTCCTCGAGTTCCGCGACACGATCCTGAGGGACTCCGCTTGCTACGACGAGATCGAGGGATCACGGGAGATGAACCGGACCGGGGCAACCCGCCTCGCCGTACCGTTTGGCCTCTCTATCGAGGAGC
Source organism: Thermoplasmata archaeon (assembly GCA_052326305.1). Taxonomy (GTDB): domain Archaea; phylum Thermoplasmatota; class Thermoplasmata; order Lutacidiplasmatales; family UBA184; genus Lutacidiplasma. The sequence goes on from JBKQPJ010000002.1 coordinate 141,221, forward strand.
GGGGGATCGAAGAGGGCCGGGTGGAACTGGCGGACGAGGCGGCTTGGGACTACCGGTTCCGGGTTCGTGTCAGGGTGAGCAAGGGCGGCCGGTTTGTCGACGGGATCGGTTCGTGCCGCCTCTCCGAGATCAGCGAGAAGGCGGGAGATCTCTCTCGCCGGGAGCACTTCGCGCTGACCAAGGCGTGGACCCGGGCGACGAAGCGGGCGATTGCCGACATCCTGGGTGGCACCGAGGCGGAGTAGACCTGCGATGAACCGGACGGCCCAGCACAAGCTCGCGGAGCGCACGTTCGCCTCCCGGCACGTTCGTCCGCCTGCACGCTGGACCCGGGCTTCGACCACGAGCCCGTTCGACCTGATGGTTCTCCGCCCCGACGGCGACCGGCTCAGGGCGACGTTCATCGAAATCAAGACCGCCCGAGGTCGTCGGTCGAGCGACCTCTCGGATGCCGAGGCCGAGTTCGGCCAATTCGTGGAGGTCCACGGCAGCCCCTACGTCATCGCGCGCTACCGCGTCGTGGGCCGAAGAACGACCGCAGAGCAGCTCTACCGGCCCTTTGTTGAGCACGATGTGCGGCCTTCGGAAGTCGAACTCCAGTTCGAGGTCTCCAAGTAGATGTTCGAGCCTCCCGATCCCTCGGAGGAACTACCCCTGCCCGAAACGGCAAGGGGATGGAAGGAACAGGTAGAGCGGTATGTCGAGAAGCGGAGTCGAGAGAATATGTCCCGGAGGTACGCCGTCCTCGAAACGCGGCGCATCCTCGTGGGTATCGGCGGGGCGCTGAACAGCGTTGGGTTGGCATGCCTCCCGTCGAGGCTGGGCGACGCCCAGCTGGACCACCTGCTGAACGTCGTCTGGCGACCCTCGTTGGACGGGACCCGAGGCTTGGCCTCAAAGACGCGGCGGTACTACACATGCGTCCTGAACGGGTTCCTGAAGGACTCCGGCAATCTAGCTCTGGAGCGGAGGAAGCTGAAGTTCCCCAAGGGATCGGTGCGGCCCAAGAAGGCCCTTACCGAGGAGGAGTCCGGGCGGCTTCTCCGTGTCGCCTCGGCGATGGGCATCGTTCCCCACGCGGTCGTCGCCCTCGAGATGACCATGGGCCTGCGCCGCTGCGAGGTCCTTCGGGTGTCTCTGGACGACCTGGAGGATGGCGAGCTGCTGGTCCACGGCAAGGGTCGCGGTGGAGAGAAGCTTCGGAGGGTCCCATACCACCCCGAGGTCCAGCGGATCCTTCCCGAGCTGCTTGCCCACCGAACCCAGGTGCTCCAGGGCTACCGCGGGCCAGACGATGGCAGGGTGTTCGTCCACCGCACGGAGGGGGGCGTTCGGGTCTGGAGCCGCAGCTGGGTCGACTCCCGGGTGCTGGAACCAGCGTTCTCCGAAGCGAGGGTCCGCTGGGCCTGGAACCTCAACCACTGCCTGCGCCGCACGTTCGGCCGAACGATGTGGAAGAACGGGGTCCCCCTCGAGGTCGTCAGCCTACTGATGGGCCACGAGGACATCCGGCAGACCCGAGGCTACCTCGCGATCGACCAGGCGGACATGGCTTCCGCAATGTCGGTCCTTGGACGCGCGATTCCACCGCTCGCGGTGGCAGGAGCCTGATCGAGCCATGCGGCCGGAAAAGGGCACTTTCGCCTATCGAGGCGGGCCAGAATCCGTCCGGGCCCACCGGGGTCTAAACCCTTTCCGGTTCCAATCCGTCCGAGCATGCATTTCGCAATATTCGAATTGCCCGGGGATTCAAATCCCCCCTCCGACTCTCATGTTTGCAGCACCG
>JBKQPJ010000003.1:0-23606 GCA_052326305.1 Thermoplasmata archaeon
GGTCGGCCGACCTACGGCCGACCCAGCCGGTACGACCGATTGTCCTTGGCGAGTGAATCGGCGGGGCGCGGGGCAGGAACGTCAGAGCCTATCGCCCGCGGTCCTGGTTGGATCCGCCTACCCGGAGCCCAACGTGCGTGCCCCGGCCAGGGCGGTCCTGGGGGCGGTGCCCCATTAACGGTGTCGGTTCTACATCCCGGGGGCGCCCGGCCGTCCCTGGAAGAGGCCGATGGGGACGTCCCCCGGGGCGTGGACCACCGCGTGCCAGCCCATACCGGGGATCTCCGTCTTCTTCAGGACGATCCGAGCCCCCTCGTTCTGGGCCGTCTTCAGCGATTCATCTAGGTTCGCGACCGTGAGGTAGGCGATGGTCGCGGGAGATTCGCCCTTCTCCAGCGCGCGGACACCGGTCCCGGATCCCCGGGACACTTCGTCCGACCGCATTCCGTAGCCTCCCATCTCCTCCATGACGTCAAAGTGGAATCCCAGCACCTTCTCGAGGAATCTCCGGGTCGCCGCGGGGTCCTTCGACGCATACTCGACGTGATCGGTGGTGACGGTCTCGTGGTGGGTCATTTTTGCTTCCGGCCCGAAGGCCGGGAGGACTCATTCGTCGGCCGGTATAAGTACCCCGTCAGGGACAGACCACGAGGGTCGTCGCGTACACCGCAGGTCTACGTACTTCGGGGACCTGGGCAAGGGTACTTCGAACGGGTCGGCCCCCCCGTCGTTCTGCATACGGGACTCGCGCCGGCAGATCCGGACCTTGAGCCGTCGCCCCGCGTCGCTCGGGTCTCCGTGTCAGTCGGTCCGGTTCGAGATCACGAACTCGTTGCCGTCGGGGTCCGCGATGACCGCCCGTACGAAGCTCCCGATCGAGGTCTCGATGATCTTCGGCTCCCCGGTCACCGTTCCACCGCGACGTGCGATCTCCCGGCAGGCCGCTGCCGGATCGCTATGGCGGAACACCACCCCCGACACCGTCCCCGGGTCGCGGCCTTCCTCCCCGGGAGCCTGGACGTGCATCGTCAGCAGGGTCGAGGTGGAGGGGAGCGCGAAGACGAGCCGGTTTGCCTTCTCGTCGAAGAGGAGTTCCTTCAACCCGAGGACATCCCGATAGAACGTCCGCGCCCTCTCCGCATCCCGAATATGGATCGTGACGGCGTGGAGCCCGGCGATGACCTCGCTCATGATGCGGCATCGGGCTCAGAATGGTTAATCCTTCCGAATCCCGCCGTTGCGCGCCCCGAGACGTCGAGCGCCCGCGGGACCGGAGCGCCCCGCCGTGAAGGCGAATTCGGTCCCCGTGGATCCTGGCGTGGAACGCGGCTCTCTTCATGACCCGCCTCTGAGGCCCATGCCGGCGGGCTTCTCCCTCTGGACCCGGACGGTGGAGCCGTCGAGGGCCGGCGGCTAGACCCAGCAGCCGTTTTCTGAAACGAGAGCCATAGCGGGGCCCGGTCTTCGGAGAGCCCGCCACCGTGCTTCCGGGCCGAGGGGATCGGGGAGAGTACCAGGTATGCTCGAGCGCCGGCTAGGGACCGTGGGGTCCTACTTCCTCTCCTACAACCTCTACGCCTTCGGCACGGGTCTCGTCGGGGTCTTCCTCAACCTGTTCTTCCTCTCGAGCTACAGCTTCCTCGCCGTCCTCTACTTTCAGATCACCACCTACGCGACCGAACTGACGGCCTACCTCCTCGCGACCTACTTCCTCCCCCGGTGGCGTCCGAAGCACCTCTACGTTCTCGGGCTCGCTCTGTCGGCGTTCGTCGTGGCCGACCTGCTGGCCGCGGGCCGGATGCTCTCGAGCGCCTTCTACTTCGGCGCCCTCTGGGGGACCGCGATGGGGGTCTTCTTCGCCGGGAACAATCCCATGATGCACGACATCACCCGAAAGTCGAACCGTACCCCCTTCGTCGCGACGAACGGCTTCCTGACCGGCGTCGTGACCCTCATTGCACCGGCCTCGGCCGGCGCGTTGATCCAGTTCTCCAATTTCACCGGAGTGCTCCGGTACCTTTGGGACTTTGCCCTGACGGCGGTGCTTCTGTCGGTCTCCGCCCTTGTGATCCTTCGGACGCGGGGCGAAACGGACCGTCCGAGGCGAGACCCGGACACGCCCGTGGGGCGAGGTCCCGGGAGCGAGTTCGCCCGGTTCCGCGTCTACTTCGCCACTTGGCAGGTCCTGGCGATCCCCGTCGGCATCCTCCTCCCGATCTACGTCTTCGAGGTCACGGGCAGCTACGTCGTCACGGGGTTCTTCGCCAGCTACGCGATCCTCGTGTCGATCGTCGCGAACCTCGGGTGGCGCCGCGGGTTCCGCCGAGAGGGACGGTTCACGCTCGGGGCCGTGCTCGCGATCATCGCTTCCTCGGGGCTGCTCCTCGTGCGATGGGATCCCCCGCTGGATGCGTTCGCGTTCGTCGGGGTCTACACTCTGCTCTCGACTCCGCTCAACAACATGGTGACGGTCGATTTCATGGACCTCATCGACCGCGGGGACGACCTCGATCGGGCGCGGGTCTGGGCGGACCGGGAGTTCTACCTCGGGGTCGGGCGGGCCGTCGTGCTCGGCGCGACGATCGTCGTCGCGACGTACCTCATCCGGAACTCGATCGACCTCGTCCTCCTACTCCCGGTCCTCTCGCTGGGTGCCCTCAGCTATCTCGGTGTCCTGAGCCCACGCTCCTCCTCCGGGTCCGCGCCGTCCCGCCCCCCGAGGGCTCCGACCCCGGCCGGTCGCTGACGGTCCACGAACGTTCGATTCGGCCCGGATCCATCGCGATCGTCGGACCCGCCTCTTCGAGTTCGCGCCCTCCCTCGGCCACCGGGGGTTCCGGCCGCGGTCCCGGGCGTTCTCCTCGGTAGGGTCGTGCCCCGGCGCCCTCCGACGATCGGTCCCGTGCCGGCCCGGGGGAATTGTCGGCGTCGAGGCTCGCTTCAGGTTGGCTTCCTTCGGACCGACCGCGGGGAGAGGTCCCCTCGGGTCGCCGCGGGGCCGACGGATAGGTAGATAGGGCGGCAGGAGTGGCCAGACTCATCGACCCGGGTACCGGGTCCACTGGAAGGTTGCGACGATGGCGTCCAAGACCCGATGGGTGACCCTGGTCCCGATTCGAAACATGAACCGCGCGCTAAAGTTCTACACCAAGGCGCTCGGGGGCAGAATGAAGTACCGAGGTCGGGGAGCGATGCGAAACATGTGGGCTTCCCTGGATCTCTTCGGAAGCGACGTCTGGCTCATCGTCCCGCAGCTGCGGGAGAAGCGGACGCTGGCCTATTCGACCCTCCTCGTCAGCAGCATCCGGACCTCGGTGAGCCGGCTGCAGCGGAACGGCGTCAAGTTCGAGCGGGCCCGACAGATGGGCGAACAGAGCCGGATCGAGGGCTCGATCACGTACGAACCGTTCGGGGCGTCCGCGTTCTTCAAGGACTCCGAAGGGAATCTCATGATGGTCTGGCAGAACTTCCCCGCCATGTGAGACGGTCAGCCACTCATCGATCCTAGGTTCCGGGTGAGCCGCCGGTCACCTGCCGGCGATCCCCCGGGGTCCGCGACGTATCCTGCGGGAGCGGGTTCTCGGAGAGGGTGTTCCCGGGTCGGCGTTCCGGTGGCGATCCCCGGTCACGTGGTCAGGAATTCTTCGTACGTCGACCGGGGTGGAGTGGGTGCCTCGGACGGGGGCCCGGGCGGTCGCTCGAGCAGCTCGTCGAGCCGAGTGGGACGCTTCGGCAGGTCGATCAGGACCGTATGACGGGTCGTCTTCGGGGGGAACGGAGTCCCCCACTTCGCGCGGCGCACCACTTCCTCCTTGGTCAGGGGAGGGCCCGCCCCCCAGCGGTCGAGCCGGATGATGGAATCCCCGTAGTCGAAAACGAACGCCGGTATCCGCTGGGCGCCGAGACGGACGAGCGCATGGTACCGATGGTGGCCGTTAAGGATCACGTCGAACCCGTTCAACCGGCCGACCCAGATCGGTTCCCAGAGGACCCCATCCGAACGGATCGACTCTTGGAGGTCCTCGACATGGACCGGATTGACCTCTTCGTGGATGCGGAGGCGACAGATATTGACGAGCTCGAAGGCGGGGCCCCCCGTCATGACGCCTCGGGCAGGCGCACGTGGGCCCCCATGTACTTCACCTACAAAGAACTCACTACTCCGCCCGGAACCGAGCGCCGAGGATCCGCCCCCGGAGGTCACTGTGGGGGGGTGGGAAGACACGTCACGCTCGTAGGTCGAAGGCGTGCGATCGGCACGGCCGGCTTGTCGGCTCCTCGGCCCGATCCAGGCGGTTCGACAGCGGCGAAACGGCTCGGCGTAAAGGGCCCGCGGGTGACGAACCTGGTTACGGGGCGGAATAGAGACCCGTCTTCCGGTCCCACTTGATGCCCCCGCTCCGGTACGCTGTCCAGAGGATGGCGGCGGCAAACCGTCGACCGACCAACCGGGCTTCGGGCGTATCGAGCGGCGGGCTGGGCGATGGAGCGTCGCTCGTCGTCACCCAGAACCCCGTCTGCCTCAGGTGCTCCCACATCGGTCCCGGGCCGGTCGGAGGATAGCCGTACTTCACCACGGCAGGGACTTGGTTCAAGGCGCGATCGACCGGGTCCCCGTCCTCGCAACAAACCTGCAGTTCGGTCATCTCCCTGCTCCCAAGAGGCTCGGTCCGGCCCTGAGCTGTCCATTTTCACGCCGATTCCCCCTAATCAAACTCTCGCGCCAGTGGCATGACCGAAGCGGCCGGGGAGTCGGACTCGAGCCGGCGCGTTACCCTCGCCAGAGAAGTCAGGGGATCGGTGCGGGTCTCCGCGTCCCCGGAACGGCTCGTCTCAACGGTCCACACGAGGATCGAGCGAGGAGAATCGACTCGGGACGGAGCGGCTACACCGGGAGAGAACCGAGCTCCACCCGGACGTCGCCCCGTTCCGGGTCCACCATGAAGACGACCAGCCCCAGGCGCTCGAACGCCGACCGTCGGTCCTGGACGAGCCGCTCGTCCATCGAGTCCCCCGGTAGGGCGATCCCCGAATCGTAGCCCCGCGACTTCGACCTCATCGTCGCGACGATCGCTCGACCCAGCTGCCCCTCCCTCTCGCTCCAGGAGTATTCCTTCCCGAAGCGGCCCGTGCGCAGTTGGGTGGTGCCTTGGCCCTTGGCCTCGACGATCAGGAGCGCTCCGCTCTGGGACTCCATCACGAGATCATGCCCACGGCTCTTCACCGAGGGTACCTTCTCCCTCGTCACGAACCCGCGTTCGTTCAGGTACCGCTCGACCGCGTCGATCACCTGCATCTCGGTCAGCATACTGGGGATCGGAAGGCGCGCGGAGCAGTGTAGTTTGCGGATGCGACCGGCAGCCGCTCTCGGTTCACCCCGGGATCGGGGAATCCCCGATCTGCCCGGTCGCACGCGACGTCATCGGAATTTTCCCTGAACGGGTACGCTTCCACCAACCCCGGGCCCGGACCAGACTTGGCTCCGCGAATTCTGCAGCCGGAGACCTTTCGTTCGGGCGTCATACGATCCCATACCGATCGATCTGGGTCCGCACACGGCTCAGCGCCTCCGTGGGATCAAGATCGAGATCGTATCTGGCGAAGTAACGCCTCAGGGATTCCATGCCTCTCGTCAAGGATTGGAGGGCCTCCGTAAGGCGTAGCCAAGGAGGCGTCCCGAGCCGGTCGACGCGTAGGCCCGACGCGAGGTCGATGAACCAGGGCTTCTCCTCGTAGACCAGGATGTTGAAGGGGCTGAGATCCGTGTGCACGATCCCGGCCTCGGCCAATCCCTCGACCCCCGCGACGCAGAGCGCGAGGAATGCCTCCGGGTCCCTCAATCGGGCATGCTGGAGCATCGGGGCCGCCTCTTCCCAGGATCCGAGGTACTGCATCGAGAACATGTTCTCGATCCGACGACCCGGCTTGGGAACGCGGGCCCCCCCCTGCCAGGCATAGCACAGAAGCTCGAACTCCCGAGAGGCGCGCTGGCCCATCGACTCGAGCTTGATCGAGCCCCCGCCCCGATGCGCGGTCCGGTACTGTCGGTAGACCTTGACCGCGAGAGGGCGCCGGCCGACCCGGCAGAGGTAGACGTCGGCCTCCTTGCCGGATCCGAGGCGCTGACCTACCTCCGTGGCGAGGCCGGTCTCGCGGATCGCGTCGGCGGTCTCCCGGTGCGTGGGCTCGGCGAAGCCTATCTGCCCGGTTCGCACCTTCCAGTGCACACTTTCGTCGAGGTATCCCTCGTTGGGCATCGGTCGTCCCGGCCCAAGGCTGGGGATCTGCGTTGAGAAATTGCAGGCGCCAATCGGGCCGCGGCGTGGGCAGCGTCAGGTGGGTCGCGGCGAGTTGGCTTCTGCGTTTCCTGCCATCTCAGCGCGACCCTCCTGGCCCGTGGCCGAACCCATGATCCAACCTCGGCTATCTAAGCATTCTCGCGCTGAGGGTCCGAAGCACGTGCCGCTCGGCACCGTCCCTCGCGTTGGGCCAGGTTCTAGAAGCCGTCGCCGACGCGTTTTCGCGGCCGGGGGGAAACGGAGGTCCCGTTCCCGACTCTGTCCGGTGGTCGAGGAGACCGCGCCTCCCCAGCTCGGTCGCGTCGCGCTTTGTGCGCCCGCGGGGTCCAGTTATGGAGGTCCATGCGCACTCGGTTCCCCCGGAACGCCACTCCTTCCATCTTGAGGAGCAGTCGCTGTTCCTGGCCTTCTTCCCCCGGCAAGGCGATCCGGCCGCCGGCGCCCACTACCCTATGCCACGGCAATCCTATCGCCGAGCTTAGCGCCCACACGGTGACGCGGGCCGCCCCCGGGAGCCCCCCGGCGGCGGCCACCTGGCCGTACGTGACGACCTTCCCCCGCGGCACACGGGCGATGACCTGTCGTAACCGAGCTAGCGTAGACACGGATCCGCCCCCGAACCGTGATTCGCCCTCGGCGATATGACCGTCGCCCAAAGCCCTCTCTGGGTGGCGGCCGGTCGGGGATTCGAAGGGTCCATCTCGGCAGGAGAGCCTTACCGGACCGCGTCTAGGGACGGGTAGAAACGGCCCCCTCCCGTCATCTGGGGCGTTCCCCCCGAGGAAAGAAACTCCGGGGGAGCTAGACCCAGAGAAGTTCATGGGCCCGGGAGAGTGGACACGGGGGGATTTGAACCCCCGACCTCTGCTTTGCGAAAGCAGCGATCTTCCGCTGATCTACGTGCCCACCGGCGCGGGGGAGAACCCGTTCCGCATAAGGGCTTTGGAATTCGAGGGTATCCGGTCGCGGGTCGGGCTTTCGCCTCGAGGGGAGGGCCCGGCCCGAGGATCTGGGAGGAGACTGCCGGTGACGCCCGGCCCCGAGGGAGTACCTAGGCGCTCGCCCGGGCCAGCTTGGATCCCGGGTTCTCCGGGGGAGGCGGGCTCGATCGTTTGGTGGGGCTCGGGCTCTGCGCCGCGGCCGGGGGGTCCGCGGGCGGCGACCGGCCGGAACCGGCCTTCGGGGCCGGAGGGCTGCGGACCCCGAGCAGCCGGTGCTCGTCGGCGTCGTAGCGGAACAGGTCGGCGTACCGGCCCCAGTTGACGATGTTCTGCACCGCCTCCTCGCTCGGGGCCGTTGTCAGCGAGACGATCTGGGCCAGGTTGTGGTCGCTGAGCTGGCGCTCCGGAGCGCTCTCGAGCGCCCGGACGAGGGTCTTGAACAGGGTCGTGCGGCGCAGCTGCTCTCGGAGGATCGCCTTGCGGCCCCGGATCGTCGCCGCGACCAGGCGCTTTCCCAGGTCCGTGAAGGTGACGCGACCGTCGCTGACCTTGACGAACTGGAGGATCTCCGCGTACTCGAGAGACGGGAAGATCTCATCGATCTCGAGGTCGAGGTCGTCCGCCAGGAGGGCCACGTCCTCGGATCCATGGTGACCGTTCAAAAGGACCAGGAGACCGAGCATCTCGGTCGGGCTGCACTTGGGATAACTGGTCGGCACGGTCGTGGGCGGCGGACCTACCCGGCCGCCAGTATATAGGCTGTCACGGGGGAGTGGTCTTCGCCTCCGGATGGCCCGGCGCGGACGACCCGCCCTCGGTGATGAGCGAGTACACCCGGTCCGTCAGATCGTAGAAGGCGGGGCTCTTGCGGTCCCGAGGGCGGGGGAGGTCGATCGGCACCTCCGCCAGGAGGTGGGCCGGCCGGCGGGACATCACGACCACCCGGTCCGCGAGCTGGATCGCCTCCTCGATGTTGTGGGTCACGAGGACGACCGCCTCCGGTGGCAATTGGGGGTCGCTCCAAAGCTGGAGGATCTCCTCCCGCAGGCTTTCCGCGGTCAGGGCGTCGAGGGCGCTGAACGGCTCGTCCATCAGGAGCACCGCCGGCTCGACGGCGAGGGCCCGGGCGAGGCCGACCCGCTGACGCATACCGCCCGAGAGCTCGCGGGGATACGCCTCCTGGAACCCGTCGAGCCCGGTAACGGAGACGTACCGCTCGACCTGGGTCGCGATCCGGTCCTTGGGCCAGTCGAGCGCCTCGAGACCGAAGGCGACGTTCTCGGCGACCGTCAGCCACGGGTAGAGCGCAAAGCTCTGGAAGACCATCGCCATCTGGGCGCAGACCCGGTCGACCGGCTGGTCGCGAAACGTGATCCGGCCTGCGGTGGGGTGGTCGAGCCCCTGGATCAGGCGGAGGAGGGTGGATTTCCCGCAACCGGAGGGGCCGACGATCGCGAGGAAATCTGCATCCTTCACGTCGAACGAGATGTCCTGCATGATCGTGATCGAGCCGTGGCGCGACGGGAAGCTCTTGTCGACGTGCTCGATCCGGATCAGCGCCATACTCGATCCTTTGCGCGGTCGTTCGCCCCGATCGGCCCGGTCAGTCGTACCGGAACCGCTCGGCGGCCCGCCGGTAGAGCGGCTTCCATATGACCTCGTTGATGACGACGACGGTCGCGACGAGCGTGAAAAGGGCCGCGACCATCAGCGGAGTGCCGCCGGCCTCCGAATACCCGATGTCGATCTGCTGGCCGATCCCGAGGACGCTCAGCGAATGGGCGTTCCCGGCCTTGAGGTACTCCGCCACGATCAAGGTGTTCCATCCGCCGCCGAACGCCGTGATGGAGCCGGTCACGAGCGCGGGGAACAGACCGGGAAGGAGGACCCGGCGGTAGAACTGCCGGCCTTTGAGGCCGAACGAGCGGGCCGCCTCCTCGAGGTCCGGCGCGAGCGAACGGACCCCGGCGAGGAGGTTGAAGAAGAGGTACCAGATCATGCCCGTGAGCAGCATCAGGATCGCGGCCCCCTGCGCGCTGATGTACGGGATCAGCTCGAAGATGATCACCGGGAAGAGGGCGGTGGCGGGGAACGACGCGATCACCTCGATCATCGGGAGGCCGACGCGCGACGCCCCGGGGCGCCGGGCGACGAGGATCGCGAGCGGGAGGGTGATCGCAAGGCAGAGGGCGTACGCCGCCGCGATGCGGAGCGTCGACGCACCCATCGCGAACGGCAGGTGGAAGATCTGCCCACGGACCGAATCCGAGATCGGCCCAGTGAAGACGTGGAAGACGCTCACGGTGATCGCGATCATCATCAGCCAGACGACGACGAGGATCGCGCCCAGGGCGAGGTAGTAGAAGACGGACCGTTGGAACTCCGAGGGCCGCCGGACGGGCCGGACGGTGATCGACGCGAGCTGAACGAGCGGGGTCGAGATCCAGGAGACGCTCGTCCGAACGCCCCGGGTCACGAACGCCGCCGCCCGGTGGAACCGGCCGGTGGTGTCCCGGGTGGGCGTGATCACCGAGGAATCTCCGGAGGGGGCCGTGTCGTAGCGGTACCGCTCGGCGAGGCGGCCGAGCGGACGCCAGAGGAGGAAGTCGAGGAGCACGATGACGATCACGAGGACGATGATCCCGGCGAGGAACGCGTCCGTGTTGTGCCCGCTCGCGGAGAACGAGAGGTAGCTGCCGATCCCGCGGAGCGGCGAGGTGTTGGTGGTGAAGATCTCGGCCTCCACCAGGAAGAACCATCCGCCCGTCCAGGAGAGGACCGAGTTGTACACGAGGCGGTTGATCGTCGCGGGGAAGAGGACGCGTCGGAACCGGAGCCCGCCCTTGAGGCCGAACGTGTCGGCGGCCTCTTTCAGTTCCCCGGGGAGGGTCTTGAGCGACTCGTAGACCCCGAAGACCATGTTCCAGGACATCGACGTGAAGATCAGGAACACCGAGGCGATGTTCGGTCCGAGCCAGTGGACCGCCGGCGTGAGGCCGACGAAGAAGTAGATCGCCACGGGGAAGAACCCGAGGATCGGCACCGACTGCAGGATATCGAGGACCGGGATCATCACCCGCTCGCCGGTCCGGTGCGTGGCCGCGTAGTAGCCGTACGCGAGGGCGAAGCCAAGGGAGGCCGCGTATGCGGCGCACATCCGCAGGAACGAGAAGAACACGTCGATCCCGGCGGTTGGGAGGTGGACGAGGACGCCGTCGATCGTTCCCCCGAAACCGGCGAATCCGATCGCTCCGGCGATCACCGGGATCGCCGCGTAGAGCACCGCGGACCGGGCCGAGAACCTCGGGAGGACCGGCCGGATCTCGTCCCTCTCCGCCATGCGCCCTCCCGGACAGGGATGGACGACGGACCGCCCCCGTCTATTTGTGGGTGCGGTCCGGGTGGCACCCCCGCCGTGGACCGGCGGCCCGGCTCTCCCCGCGGCAATGTTTATCAACGCCCCGACGCTGGCCGGCCCGTAGCCCCGTAGTGTAGTGGCCAATCATGCGAGACTCTGGATCTCGCGACGCAGGTTCGAACGCCACGGGGGGAGACGACCCCGCGGGCCGGAACTCCTGCCGGGGCTACTCCGGAACGAGGCTCTCTATGCGCGTGCGGGGGTGCTCCAGCTCGGCCAAACCGTCTGCGGGAGCAGTCGGGGCCATCGAGGCAGGGCTTAGGACCCTGTTGCCTAGGGCATACGCCGGTTCAAAGGACGGCACGGTCGTTCGGACCTGCCGTCGGGAACTCCGGCCCCCCGCACTTCCCTGAGCGCCCGAGGAGCGCGGTCGGAATGTCCACGACGCGCGCTCTCCTCTCCCCGTCCGAGATCCTGCGGCTCCCGGCCTCCGGGGCGGATGATCTTCTCGACCATCTCGAACGGCACGTCCCCACGCGGCCGCCGCTCGTCGAGATACCGGGCGGGACAGCCGAGGAAGCCGTCGTGTTCGGGGATTCCCACGGGGACTGGAGGTCGGTCGAGGAGGTCGTGAACCGATTCCGGGAGGGGAACCGGTGCCTCGTCGGCCTAGGGGACTACGTCGACCGAGCCCCCGACGACTGCGGCGCGGGGTCGGTGGCGAACGCCCTCTACCTCCTCGGTCTCGCGGCGGAGGCCCCGGAACGGGTGTACCTGATCCAGGGGAACCACGAGATGGTCCGTCGGATCCCGGTGAGGCCCCACCACCTTCCGCTGGAACTGGCCACGCTGTGGGGACCGGATCGGGCGCGCTACGACCGGATCCTCGGCCTCCTCGAGCGTGGCCCGTGCGCGGCGTTCACCTCGAACGGGGCCTACCTCGCGCACGCTGGGTTCCCTCGGGGACGTCCTCCGACGCCGTGGTCCGCGGCGTTCGCCCACCCCGACGAGGAGTGCCTCGCCGAGCTCGCGTGGGCCGAGTGCGATGCGTCCGGGGTACGGCGGGGCGCGGCGCTCCCGTGGGGAAGGCACGACCTCGAGCAGTTCCTCGGGGCCTCGGGGTTGCGCCTGTTCCTGCGGGGCCACGATCCGGACCTCACCGGAAGAGCGCTCTTCGGCGGGGAGTGCCTGACGTTGCACACCTGCCGCGTCTACGAGCGGTACGGCGGGGTGATCGTCGCCCGCCTTCCGTTGCGCTCTCCCGTCCGAACGCTCGTCGACGTGCGCCTAGAGCACCTGTCCACGGAGGGTCGAACGTTCGACCCCCCCGGCTAGGACGGGCTCGCGACCGCCCCCCGAACCGAGCTCTGTCAACTCGCGTTCACGAGGTTGGTCGGTACAAACCTAGTTGGGATAATGCACGGACCACTCGCGCGGTAAGGCATTCGGACGATGAGTTCGATCGGGGCCTCGCCCCCGGAGAGCACCCCCGCGGAACAGCCGATCCCGGTCTTCGTTCCGCCGCCCCCGGTCGTCGGGTTCTTCGACCGGACGGAAGAGGCGATCCGATCCCGTCTCGCGAAACGAACGTTCTTCCAGCGGGTGTTCCAGCTCGACCGCGACTGGATGACGCGGATCACCATGCTGATGGTCATCGCCTCGGTCTTCTGGGGGATCCTCGGCGCCGTCGACATCTTCGGGTGGAGGACTCAGGTCACCGCCTTCGCCCTCGGGCAGTCGCTCCATCTCTCCAATCAGGAGATCTACTCCTCGCTGACGTTGCACGGGATACGGATGCTGTTCGGGTTCGCCCAACAACTCGAGCTCGCCCTGTTCGGGATCATCTTCGTGACGGCGTTCGGCCTCACGCCCCGCCATAAATGGGCCTACTACCTCTCGGTGTTCCTCTTCAACCTCAGCCTCGTGTTCATGGAGGGTCCCTTCTACCTCTACCCGATGTTCAATGACAACTACTTTCCCGCGCTCGGATGGTACTTCTACTCCCCCCTCGGGATCCGGGGCCTTTCCGAGTACATCGCGAGCCCGCTGTGGTACATCGGGTGGATCGCCCTCGCGCTCGCGACGATGCTCTGGGCCGGCTGGATGCTCGTCCACTTCCTGGATTGGTGGAAGGCCCATCGGGGCCAGGTGCGCCGGATCCCCCCGTTCGCTCTGTTCGTCCTCGCGCTAGTAATTCTGATCCCGCTCTCCTACGTGAGCGTCTTCGCCTCCGCGACCTGGGACCTCTTCAACTACTTCGGCGTGGGGCCGGTGAACCCCCTCCTGAACCAGATCCTGTTCTGGTTCTTCGGTCACGGCATCGTCTACATCCTCTTCCTGATCCCGATCACGGCGTTCTACTTCCTCGTCCCGATCTTCGCGCAGCGCCCGATCTACAGCTACCGGGCCGCGTTCGTCGCCGCGGTGATCTTCACGATCCTCACGCCGGTCCTTTCCATCCACCACCTCTACCTGACGCCGGTTCCGCCGTGGGCCGCCTGGCTCACGATGGCCCTGACGTTCCTGATCGTCATCCCGTCGGCGATCACGTTCTTCACGATCTGGATGACCACGAAGGGCGTGAAACGGGGGGAGTGGCAGTGGAATGCGGTGACGCTGTTCCTTCTGCTCTCCTTCGCCGGCACGATGGCCGGCGGCCTCACCGGCCCCGACAACAACACCCTCGGGTTCGACATCGACCTCCACAACACGCTGTTCATCGTGAGCCACTTCCACGCGATCGCCCTCCTGTCGATCGCCGCCGGCGGATTCGCGGTCGTCTACGCCGCGTTCCCATTGCTCGCGGGACGGCTGTGGTACTCGCCCCGCCTCGCCCAGGCCCACTTCGTGTCGACCGCGATCGGCTGGAGCGGCCTCGTGCTGTTCATGGACTTGCTCGGGTCCGACGGGATCCTCCGGCGGTCGCTGATCTTCCCGCTGACGCCCGCCGTCGTCAACGACCAGATCTGGCTTACCGTCTTCGTGGTCGTGTCGATCGGCGCCCAGCTGTTCTTCGTCGCCAACGTCCTGTTGACGCTGTTCAAAGGGGAGCTGCTGACGGTCCAGGGGCTCTCCCTCGATGAGATCGTGCGCAAGATGGCCCAGTCGACGCATCCCCGGCCGACAGTGCCGATCGCTGACCGGAAGTTCGAGCGCCAGACCCCGCGCCCCCGCCGGGAGAGGGCCGAGCGGGCCTGGATCACCGTCGTCGTCGTCCTGATCGTCAGCGTCCTCGTCGCCGCCTCCCCCCTGACCCTCTCCGACTCGAGCGCGATCGGCACCCCCGCGCACCCCCCGGCGGGCAGCGAGTACTACCGCCTCGTGAACCACCAGTACTACTGGCAGGTCCAGGAGAACGGGCCGATCGTCGGCTCGTTCTCGAACGTCATGGTCGTTCACGCTGGCCAGTGGATCGCCGTCAACGCCACGGCCGAGGGCGCGACCGGCGGCTTCTACCTCCCGTTCCGCACATTGCCCGTGGTCGACATCCAAGTGATCCCCGACGCGATGTCGTACTGGCTCTTCCAGGCCCCGCCGATCCCGGGCGTCTACGCCGCGCCGGACTCCGAGTACAACGGACCGTGGTTCGGCCAGGACGTGGCGGCGTTGGTCGTGCTCCCCGCGGCCGGCACGGCGAACCTGTCCGGCTACGAGTCGAACGGGGGCGAGGGCGACATCTACAATCCCCCCGTGATGGCGGCCGCCGGCGCCGTCCTCACCGGCGATCAGGAGGGCCTCTTCGACCACTCCGTGCCGGGACCGACCCTCACCGCGAGCCCCGGCCCCGTTTCGTTCCAGCTCGACGTTCCGATGTCGAGCATCGGGATCGACAACTACCTGGTCAACGTGACGTCGACCGACCCGAACGGCCAGCTCGACTACCTCGCCGCCCATGGCGACACGCTCCCGTACCAGATCGGGATCTACTCGATCAGCACGATCGGAGGCGGTCTCGTCCCGGTGCTGGGCACGACCCAGTCCCTCAAGGTCGGCACGCCGCTGACCGAGAGCGCCACCCTCGCGGCCGGGGTGTACGTCTACGGGCTGGTGAGCCCGGTCTCCTACGTGTACGATCCGGCGGGTGAGTCCTCCTGGATGACGGGTTCCCAAGCGGGCCAGATTATGGGACTCTGGGGGATCCTGTGGGTGAGCGCATGAACCCCGGCACGGCCTCCGAGGAGCGCGGGATTACCCCGTTCGTCTGGTTCGGCGTGGCGATCGTCGTCGGGGCCGCCTGGGCGCTCTTCATGGGACTCTCGTACTACAACGTCCCGAGGTTCACGACCTCGGCCCTCCCGACGATCGGCGGGGTCGCCATCGCGGTCGTCGCCTTCCTCGTCATCGGCGCCTGGGCGCCGGAGAACACCTAGCCCCGCGGAGCTCCGCCACCGCCGAAGAGGAGCTTCTCTGCGGCGGCGACGTCGGCGGGCCCTGCCGCGTCGCGGTACCGGTCGAGACGGTCCCGGTTCACGAGAAGGAATTGGTCCCCCCCCGCGAATCCCTCGATCAGGTGCCCCGCTTCCTCGGCGCGACCTAGGACGTACAGGGCGGCGCTCAACGCCTCCACCGTGTTGAGCTGCGTCGGCCGGCCATAGTGCTGGGGGTTGGTGGCGATGAGGATCGGGAGCCGGCGGTGGGTCCGGTGCGGGCGGCTCCCGGTCCCTTCTCCCGGGAACGACCCGCGCTCGGAGAGACGGTTCCAGGAGCAATCGACGGCGAGCACTCCACCCCGTTCCGCGGGCTCCCGGTCCGCGCCCGAGAGGGGCGTCGGGGCGTAGGGGTCGAGGACGATCGCCTCCGGCGGACTCGCGTCCTCCCGGGAGACGCGGACGACCCGTTTCCAGCGGAGGAGCCGTCGGCCGGTGCACGCCTTCGGGTGGTCCTCTCCGGCGAGAACGAGGAGGAGCCGGAGCCGCGACCTAGGCCGAGGGTTGCGCGTACTCGGCGAAGATCGCATGGAGCTCTCGCGTCAGTCGGAGCGCCTCGTCCCGCGGCCGCTGCCACAGGTTCCGGCCGAAGATGATGCCGGTCGCGCCCGCGTCCATCGAGGACCGGACCTTGCGGAGCAGCTCGGCGTCGCCGACCTTCTCGCCGCCCGAGACGAGCACGAGGGCCCGCCCCGCGCTCTCCACGACCTTGCGGAAGGCGTCGTCCGCGGAGAGGTGGAGCGTGTTGTAGGGGGGCGGGCTCTCCGCGTCCTTCTCGGAGGCGACCGGATAGTTGAGCTTCACGATGTCCGCCCCGAGCTCGAGGGCGACGCGCGCCGCGTAGTCGATCGCATAGAGGCTCTCCTTGCCGCCCCGCTTCGCGACCGCCTCGCCGCGCGGGTACGCCCAGACAAGGACCGGCATCCCGAGGCGCTCGGCGTCGCGGCGGACCTCCGCGAACTGCCGGAGGTCCCGGTCCTGCGCAGGGGATCCGACGTAGACGGTGTACCCGACCGCATCCGCGCCGAGGCGCACGGCGTCCTCCACGCTCCCCGTGAGCGGGCTGAACGCCTGCGCGTCGGACGGGATCGAGGTCTTGCCGTTGAGCTTGAGGATGAGGGGAACGTCCCCCGCGAACTCCGAGAAGTACTTCTCGGCGAGACCGACGTGGAGCGCGATCGCGCTGAAGTTCCCGTCCCGCGCCAGCTCGTACTGGTACCGGGGGTCGAGCGACGCGGGGTTCTCGAAGAAGTCGACCGGGCCGTGCTCGAGCCCCTGGTCGATCGGCAGGATGAGCAGCGTTCCTCCGCCGGGGCCGTGGTCGTAGAGCAGGCGCCGAAGCCGGGTCCGCTTCCCCGGCGAGAGCCCGAGCGAGCTCAGGGGGGGGCGGGCGAACCGTCGCGCCGGGGTCGCCGTCGTCTTCCCGGGGGTGGCCGCCGAGGCACCGTGGATCGACGGGCTGCTCATGTTCGACCTGAGGCCGCGCACGGGCCCACGCGATTTAATGGTTGGTCCCGGCCGGGGGAGTGGCCTCGGAACCCGTCCCCGGGCAACGCTTTATCGCCCCGGGCCGCCGTGGACGTGGGTCCCGAGGGACCTCACCGAGCACGATGCGACCCCTAGTGATCCTCCTCACGACCCTCCTCCTGAACGCGGCGCTCTTCGCCCTGAACCTCTTCGTCTCGATCCTTTCGGGCAGCCGCGTGGTCCTCGCCGAGGCGATCTACGCGATCGCCGACCTCATCGGGAGCGCCCTCCTCGTCTGGGGGCTCTACCGTTCCCGCCGCCCGCCCGACCACGAGCATCCGTTCGGGTTCGGCAAGGAGCGGTTCTTCTGGGCGTTCGTCTCGATCGTCGTGACGTTCACGATGACCGGGATGGTCGCGCTCGTGACCGGCGTAGAGCAGGCGGCCGACCCGCACGTGGTCACGCACATCGGCCTCGGCCTCCTGGTCGTCGGGGCGAGCTTGGCGGTGAGCCTGATCGGGATCTGGATCACCTTGCGGGAGCTGCGCATGTCCCGCCAGACCCTCGCCACGCTCCTCGACTCGGCCCACCAGGGGCTGAAGTCGGTCTTCTACCAGGACCTGATCTCGATCGTCGGGGCGGCGATCGCCGTCGTGGGACTCCTGGTCGTCTACCGGACCCACTACTACGCCCTCGATGGCGCGATCGCCGCCCTGGAAGGGGCGCTGCTCGTCGCGACCGGGTTTGTGCTCACGGCGGAGAGCCGGGCGTACATCATCGGGCGCGCGCTCGACCCCGACATCGCCCGGTCGATGCTCTCGCTCGTGGAGCGGGACCCGCGGGTCGCCCGGGTCCGGTCCGCCCAGTCGATGCAGCTCGGGCCCGACGATGCGCTGGTCGCCTTGCGGATCAACTTCCAGGACGGGCTCACGACCGACCAGCTCGAGGCGGCGATCGACCAGGTGAGCCTGGTACTGAAGTCGACCTACCCGGTGCTCCGCCACATCATCATCGAACCGGAATCGTAGCGCGGCGCGCCTCGTCCCAGCGGATCGCCGTCATCACGGCGAGCACGACCGCGATCCCGCCGAAGAAGGGGTACAGTCCGGGGTTACCGTACCAGTCGATCAGGCGGCTCGACGCCGCCACCCCGATCGCCATCCCGAGCGATATGGTGAACGAGTAGATCGCCATCGTGGTCGCCCGGCTGAGCTCCGCGGCGAGATCGGCGAGCGCGGCCAGGGCCGCCGGACCGTACGCGAGCGCCGGCACGGCGCTCACCCCGAGCGCGACGAGGAGCGGCCACGCCGCTCCGAAGCGGATGAGCAGGCAGGCGAACCCGAGCACCAGGATGAACCCGGTCGCGCCGACCGTCATCATCCGCGTCCGGCCGACCCGGTCCGCCCATCCCCCGAAGTACGGTTGCGTGAGGACGAGCAGGCTCCCCCCGCCTCCGATCACGGCGGCGAGGTAGAGGGGCGAGATCCCGATCCCCGACGTCGCTGGCTGCAGGAACACGAGGGCGGCCCCGATCAGGGCGTAGATCGCGAGCCACGGCAGGGTCACGACGAGCACCGACTTCCGGAAGGCCTTCCTCAGGATGTCCGCCGGAGAGAACGACCTCGCCACCGGTCGCAAGGACGCCCTTCCGAGCAGACGCCGGGCGCCGAAGATCCCGGCGACGAGCGCTCCGGCGCCGATCACGAAGACGGCCCAGAGCTCAGAGTTCGCCAGGGTTCCGATCGCCCCGAACCCGAAGGCGAACCCCCCGATCCATCCGGAGAGGTTCACGGCATCGAACCGGCCCATCTCGAGACCGCGCTCGTCCGCGCCGCTTCGGTCGGCGACGACCGCCAGGCTCGACGCGAGGATCGCGCCGCTCGCGATCCCGAACAGGAAGTTCGCGGCGGCGAGCGCGATCAGGTCCCGGGTCGCGGCCACGACGGTGAACAGGACCGCCGCCCCGGCCATTCCCCCGAACAGGACGGGGTAGCGGCCCCACCGGTCGGCGGCGACGCCCGAGAGCAGGACGGTCGAGAACTCGCCGATCGGGGCCATCGCGCTGACCAGCCCCGCCGTGCCCAGCTCGGCGGAAGTGTAGCCGCTCGAGTGGCCGGTAATGTAGCCGATGAAGACCGCGATCGTGATCCCGAAGGAGAACCGCACGAAGAACGTCGCGAGGAACACGGCCGCGAGGGGCCGGGGGTTCGTCGGAGGCACCGACGATCCATCGGGACCGGGCACGAGCGGCCGCCGTCAGGCCGAGGGGGAGGACCGCTCGATCAGCTCGATCCACACGTCGTTCGGGTCGAGGACGAAGGCGATCCGGGAGCTCCCGCCCGCGAGCTGGAACGGCTCCTTCGCGACCCGAACGCCCTTGGCCCGAGCGTCCGCGAGCCAGCGATCGAGGTCGGGGACCTCGAACGCGAGGTGGTCGAGCTGCTCGCCGGCCTCGAACTGTTCCTTCCCATCCCAGTGCGTGAGCTCGATGCGGGCGCCGCTCGCGGGGTCCCGCACGAACGCGATCTCGGCCCGGTTCTCGGGGATCGAGCGTCGCCGTTCGAACTCGAGGCCCAGGACCTGGGTGTAGAACGCGAGGCTCTCGTCCATCCGTCGCACCGTGATGGAGGTGTGCAGGAACTTCATCCGTCCGGCGGACGACGGACGGCTACAAAAGGGTCGGCCCGTTCGCTACGGGTGCCCGTAGACGACCTGGAGCGGGCGGCTCCCGGGGACCCACGTCCCGTCGACCCGGACGAACCCGACCCGCTCGAACTGGAGGACGTCCCGGGGCCGGGCGGACGCGAGGGCGATCTCGGAGAGCCCCTCGGAGCGCGACCCGTCGATGCCGAGGAGGGCGACCGGCACCGCGCCCTCCACGCCGACCCACTGAAGGCGGGGGAGTCGCCGGTTCTCCCGGCTCGTGAACTCGGCCCGCACGGGGCCCGCGGCCGGGATCTCGGAACCCAGCTGGACGTTCACGAGGTCCTTGAGCCGGACCTCCGCCCCGGCGTGCGCGACGACGTCCCGGCGGGGGAGGTAGAACGCGGGCCCGGCCCGGACCTCCCTCGTGCCGAGCTCGGGTCGATCCGGGTGGTTCGGCAGCGGAACGGTGGCCAGCTCGGCAGGGTAGGCGTCGACGTCGACCCGCACTGGGTCGGGCACGAAGGCCCGGCGAACGGTCGTCGCGTCGATCCGCTTGCGGTTCTCGGCGTAGAGCGTCTCCGCCGCGACGTCGATGTCGGAGAGCGAGAGGCCGAACGAGAGGATGAACGTGCGCAGCGCCTCCATCGAGATCCCCCGGCGATCGAGCGACCGGAGCGACCAGGTGCGCGGGTCGGCCCATCCGTCGAAGAGCCCGCTGCGGACGTCGCGGTTCGCCTTGCTCTTCGCCACCTTGGCCTCCCGGACACGCAGGAGCCCCCAGTGCAGGAACGGCGGCCCCCGGACGCCGAGGAGCGACCAGATGTACTGCTGCATCCGGTCCTCGATCACGAGCTCCTTGCCCCGCAGCACGTGGGTGACGCCGAGCTCGACGTCGTCCACGGCCCAGGAGAACTCGAGCATCGGCCAGACGCGGTACTTCCGACCGATGCGCGGGTGGTCGACGTCGCTGATGCGGAACAGCACGCGGTCGCGGAACGCCGGGTCGGGGTCGGCGATATCGGTCCGCAGCCGCAGCACGGCCTCGCCGGGCGAATAGGCGCCGTCGAGCATCCGCTGCCAGCCATCGGTCGTCTCCCCGGGGGTCTGCTCCCGATGCGCGCACGCCTCCGCACGGGCCCGATTCTCGCGGAGGAGCTCCGCCGGGCAGGTGCAGACGTACGCGCCGCCTTTGTCGATGACCCGCTGGGCCCAGGGATAGTGGGCCTCGATCCGGTCCGACTTGTAGTAGATGGCGTCGGGCCGCACACCGGCGAGCTCGCAATCCTCCCGGATCAGGTCGAAGAACTCGGGCTCGGCCCGCTTCTCCTCCGAGCCGGCGGTGTCGTCGAAGACGAGGAGGATCTTTCCCTGGTAGCGCTCCCGATAGTATTGATGCACATAGAGCAGGCGACCGTGGCCGATGTGCAGTACGCCGTTCGGGAACGGCGCCATCCGCAGCACGACCTTGCCGGGGACCGCGCCGGGGAGTTCCGGGAACTCGCCGCCCGTGCTCTTCTCGGGGGCGGCCCGCATGGGCCCCCGCCCGCCGAGAGCGGCGAGTCGGTCCTCGAGCTCTGCCGGGGGAAGACCGCGGAGGTCGGCGACCGTCTGCGACACGAGGGCGCGAACCTCCTCGGCGTGGCCCCGCAGCGTCGGGTCCGTGGCGAGGAGGCGGGCCATGACCGCGGAAGCGTGGGGGACCCCATCGTGATCGAGGGCGTTCTCGAGCGCCGCGCGACGGATGCGCTCGTCGACCCCTTCGGGGAACGTCACGGGGCTTCGAGCCGGGCCGGGGTTAAAGCGGTTCGCGCAGGCGGACCGGCCGCGAGGGTTCGTTCTCCGGACCGTCGGGAGCCATCGTCTGGTCCACGGCCTCGGCGAGGCTGATCTCGCCCGCCAGCACGCGGTGGGCGGAGCTGCGGGAGATCGTGACGCGTCCGCCGCTGCCTTCCCGGCTCAGGCGCTGCAGGTTGGCGATCTCGCCGGGCGTGAAGGTCCCGACGAGGCGGTCGTGGACCAGGACGCCGGAGGTCCTCGCGATCGACCGGGCCGCCTCCGCATCGCGCGGGCGGCGGTGCCCGCGGGGCGTCGTGCCGCTCTCGTTCACCAGCTCGACCGCCCGATAGTGGTGAACGAGGGAGTTGATGATCCGGTTGCGAGCGGGCGGGTCGCCCGACCCGACGCGGATCCTCAGCGAGCGCCCCGGGAACCGGTGACGCACCTGGGACGCGAGGGAACCCGCGGCCTCGGGCGCCTCGAGGATCCCTTCGCCGAGGAAGGTCGTGCCCGAGAGAATGGCATACCCCGGTCGGGGGCCCGGGTCGATGCCGACGACGAGCTCGTCCGCGGGGTCCGCCGGGCCGAGCGCCTGGGCGATCGCCGCGCCGAGCGCCCGGTGGTCGCCGCCTTCGGCCACGGCCAGGACGTGTGGGTGGTCGA
Source organism: Thermoplasmata archaeon (assembly GCA_052326305.1). GTDB lineage: Archaea > Thermoplasmatota > Thermoplasmata > Lutacidiplasmatales > UBA184 > Lutacidiplasma. The sequence goes on from JBKQPJ010000003.1 coordinate 21,578, forward strand.
TCAGCTCCATCTCGTCCGTGGAGGTGAGGACGACCGCGACCCGGTCGGGGATCCGCTCACCGGGAAGAAGGCTGACGGACGGCCACCGACGCTCCCGCAGGAAGCCGGCCAGATCGTGGTAGAGGGCCGGGTCCCGAGTGACAAGCGCGACCGACCGGGGTCTCACCGGGCGACCAGATGGGATTATGCCGAATATACCTTGCCCCTCCCCGTGCCCGTCTGCCTCCACTGCGGGGAACCCGGCCCGCCGGGAGCCCTCTTCTGCACGAAGTGCGGCTACACGCTGCCCCAGGCCGACGCGGCTCCCCCGATCCCGTCCCGACCGGTCGTTCCCCCTCCGGCGACAGCGTCCCCTCCGCCGGGGACGCCGATGGGATACCCGATCGGCTATCCCGTCGTCCTCCAAGCGCTCCCGTACCTAGTGCCGGCGAGCTCGATCCCCGGAGCGGTCGGCGCGGTGCCCCCTCCGCCGAATGCGAAGTTCTGTACCCGGTGCGGCACCCTCATCGCCCAGCCGGCGGTCTATTGCCCCGTATGCCAGCAGCCCCAGCCGTGAAGCCGGCCGGACGCCGGGGACGTCGCACGGGGGCGATGGTCCGGATCGCCCACGGGCGGGTCGACGACCTGTTCGCTCTCGCCGCGCGGGAGGCGGCCGGGGCCCACCCGGAGCTCTCGAACCGGTACGTCGTCCTCGCGCGGAAGGTGGGAACCCGCTACAACGTGCGGTTGCGGCCCGAGTACCGCGAGCTGTACTGTCGGGGATGCTCGACGTATTGGGTCGAGGGCCGGACCGTCCGAACCCGGCTGCGTTCTGGGAAGAGGGTGCGGACCTGCCTGGCGTGCGGACGGGAGCGTCGGACCATGATCCGCCGGGCTCCCCGAGCGGACGGCCCTCTTCCCGAGGTGCGTCCCGGGCCGTTGCGGCGAGCGGAGGGCGCGGTCGTGCTCGCCGCGGCCGAGGAAGAGGAAGGGGACGAGGAGAGCGAAGACGAATAATCCCCCGACCCCTCCCCGGTGTCACGCCGGGGTGGCCGAGTGGCCAAAGGCGGCAGACTCAAGATCTGCTCTCGCAGGAGTTCCCAGGTTCAAATCCTGGCCCCGGCAGCCGTCCGAGACGGAGGACGGCGAACCATCCGTTGGGGAGGTGCCTAGCCAAGGGGATTGCTTTGCGTGCGCCGTGCCCGGGGCCGCTAGACCCCGTACGCTTCGTCGTGATGAGCAAGCCGAAGAAGCCGCACCGTCTGTCGCTCGGGCACGGGCTCGAACATCAATACGAACGAACCGCCCACGTGGACCCGACGTACTCCTTGAAGAGGGGCGCGCAAAGGTTTGTAGTGTAAGGGGTTCTCGAGGAGCTGTCTCACTTTCGAATCGACGATATGCTTGAAACCCGCGTTTCGGGCACAGAGCTTTCTATAGTCGCGCTCGAACTCCGGCGAGACCTCGAGGTCCCAACTCAATGGGAATCCTCCAGAACCGCATCCAGGGATCGTACTCTTCGGAACTTTCCCTGTCGGATCCGCTGAAGATCTTGCGAGAACTCAGGGCGAAGGGCAGGATCTAGGATCTTCTCTTCGTAGGCCTCAACGATGCTCTCGAGGGCCTCTGACTTCCCCTTCAACCCATCCCTGGCCTTCACCACGTTCACGACTCGGTTGGCGTGCTCCGATAGCTCGACGACGGCCTTCGGCATATCTGCGAATATCTCCATGTAACTTTAGAATATAAGGAGTATCTTTCGCTGCACTCGGGACCGGGATCGCGGGGGATCTGTACTGCGTCCCGAGTCGCAGGTCCTGGATCGGAAGATCCGTTCAGTGCCTAGCCCCGGAGAATGAATTTCTTTACACTGTCCCGCACCGACTCCTGAACCCCTTCGGGATGTCGGGCAAGGGATTCACGAAAGGGGTGGGTTGAGGGACCCCGGGCTCAACCGCGTCGTGTTTTCGTGAGAGTAAGGGTAGCTGAGCTCCCGCCGAGGATCGCTCCGCAGAACCCGCAGTAGAGGACGGCCATTCCCTTGAACGAC
>JBKQPJ010000004.1:0-54149 GCA_052326305.1 Thermoplasmata archaeon
GAGCCGACGCAATCGCTCGAGGACCTTCCGAGCGTCCTCCTTGGCGAGGGGGGCCTTCCCCTCGGCGTGATCCTCGAGAACGTTCTCGAGAGACAGGAAGTACGCGTCGCCCACGCTGCGCGAGGGCACAGGAGACCGGAAAGTTGTTACGGTCGAGAGGAATCAGGCATTCCGTGGCCGGAAAGGTGAATGGCTACGTCAATTATATACTCGACCAAAACGTCATTCACAATATAGGCGGTCATGGTGCCCCATTGTGTCTCTGGGGTGGATTGAGTTATCCAGTTGTAAGTGTCAAGACCCCAGGTCCCCTCGATTACTCCGCTATTGAAGTCCCCAAGGACGAACTGGAAATTCACGTATTGGGGATTATCGCCGCCATCTAGGCCGATTCCAACGTAGACCGTCCACCAGTGGGCGGTCGGTCCGGAGATGATCAAGTCTCCGTATGCGTAGCCGCCCCCGCTCACGCAAGGCGTGCCGGTCTGGGACGGGCCCTGAGTCAGAAGCGGAGTAATCGCCACCCGGCCGGCACTATCCGATTGAGTGGGCGCCACCACTCTCAAACAAAAACCGCCCACCTGTAGGAGTGCGACAGGAACGGCTAACGTGGGCAATAGCAACGGAGTGTGCCATAGCTTCAATCGCCGCGGTCGACCACCGCTTGGCATGGCAAACCCGTCCGTAGTAGCGTAGTACCCAACTTGTCTTAACGCGTTGTAACAGCCAAAATCAGGATTGCCAGTGCTTCAAACCGACCTAGTCCACGCGGCCGAAGACATGATAGTTGGGGATTTCGATCGTTGTGTTGGGAACGGGCCGAATGGCTGTGACCCGGATGCGTTGCCGACCATCCGACCCTTTTCTACGGGTGGGGTTTTCTAACGACCCCCTGGTGAGACGCACGGCCGACGCAATAGAACTTATCGTCGATGCTTCTTGGCGGTCGCCTGCCCAGCCCCGTTCAGAGCAAGATGCGTCGACCACGCCCCGGCCGGACGCCCCAACGCGTCCGCCCTTTCGATCGCCGATTGGTCAACCCCCCTGACGATCTGCCAGAGCGCCAGGACCATCTCCCGATCGCCGATCGGCCTGTTCAACACGATCGCGATCGGCTAGAGCGGCTGTACGCCGAACATGATCAGGAGCGCCACGGACGACGATAGGCCGGCTCCCACCACACCCCCGACGGAAAGCCATGGGGGATGAGATCGGAATGATCGAAGATGTGATAGTACAACAGGGCGCCGAGGGTAAACGCGAGAGCCAAGAACACGAACGCCGCCCGGTCGATCACTCCCTCAACCAGGGTGCCCAGGGTTTGATAATGGGCGACCTGCGAGGCCCTCGCGCTGGCATATCCCTGCCTTAGAGTCCCCAGAGAAAGAAGGCCGAGCGTGCCCACGATCCCAAACACGGCCTCGATTGACCGGAGACCTAAGGCCCCCCCGAAGCGGCGCGACGGGCCCGGGAGAGCCCGGACTCAGCCCTGATGGACCTCGTGGATCTCGTCGGCGAGAAGACCGTGGGCTTCCTTGTGCACGCGAGCCGCGGCCTCCGGGGAGGGTGCCTCGACCAGACAGAAGATCGTTTCGTTCTTCTCGTCGACCCAGTAGCTCCGATAGTTCACGCCGTGCTTGCCCTGCACTTTGAGATCCTTCGCGTGGGCCTCCGCGACGGCCGCGGCTGTGACGCCCTTCACCTTTCGGTGCGTGTCCATGTAGAGGGGCATGAGGCCCGAATCACAGTCCCGTCTATAACTTTCGCTGGAGAGTCCCACGAGCTACTTCTTCGCGTAGCTGCTGGCCCCCGCCCCGTCGATGAGGACGGCCGGCACACTTCCCACGACCCGCGCGTCGTGGCCCGCGGGCAGCGCCACGACCTCGCCCGGACCTACGTCGATCTCCGAGCCGTCGGCCATTTTGACATGCAGACCGCCGGCGATCTGGCACTGGAAGGGCGGTGCCTCGCGCCACTCCTTCTTCGCGACGGGCTTCACGGGCGTGGACCATTTCGAGCCGGACTCAAACGTAAGCCGTCCGACCGACCCACCGCCGATCTTGACGAGCTCTACCCTCCCTCTCTCGAATCTACGGAGCTCGTCGGGGGCTCCAAACCCCTTCCGTTCTACGTTTGCCATAACCAGTCCATTCTTCGAGGCGACCGATCGACAGGTAACTCGAACAGGGGATGTCCCCTTCGTCTTTCGGGCCTTTGGCGAGCGTTCCGGGGTCGGCGAAAAGACCACCGCGCCTGAAACCCGCGTCCCGGACCGGGGGTTGTTTGGGGCGACAATCCCCAACGATCCGTACGGGCCGAGGGCCCGAGCGCGATCGCCCCGATCGACACGGCCCCGCTGCGCCCGTCCGAATCCGTGAGCCCTCCGATCCGTGCCCAAAGATCAACTCGTGCACATAGTCTCCCCTCGGGCCACCGTGACCTCTCTCGTGTCAGGTGGGACGTTCGGCACCGTCCAGAAGCGAGATTGATATGGGCTCGCCGCATCTCGTCGGACGGGGTGCGGATCGTGTGCGACACCTGTGGGTGCAAGTCGAAGAAGAAGAAGCCGTGACGCCTTCTGCGCCGGGTTGAGGGAGCGCACGGTCCCCGCGATCGACCATCCTCTGCGCGCGCCGTGATCTCGAGGTCCCGATGGATGCGGTCGAGGCGTGGGCGTGCCGGTGCCGGCCCGCGCGGCGGAGGGATGAAGGGGCGGGGCCAGATGGAATGGGGAAGAGGACGATCCGGGGATCGGGTTCTGCCGGGGACGGCTTCGGACTTCACTGAATTATCGCGAGCCCTTCCTCTGCGGAAGATCGGTCCGGGCGTAGCGCCCTCCCCTCCCGCAGGTCGCGCGGGTTCTGAACCGAGCGGCGTCCCCGAACGGATCGAGGGGTCCGGCACCCTCCCCCTGCTTTGGGAAGACAGATATCGCACCGGGCGATACCCTAGGGGGGGCTCGAACAATGATGGGTCGAGCACAAGGGTTCTCCCCAACCTTACTGATCGTCGGAGCGATCGCCGCTCTCGGGGGGTCGGCGGCGGCCCTGTTGGGGGTTGGAGCGCCTTCGGTCGCGGCCGCTCCCTCGAACGTCAGTCTGACCCTGCCGGTCTCCGTTCCCCTCGAGGCGATCCTGGCCGTGCCCCTCGTGGTCCTGGTCGTGGTGGTTCTCTGGTCGCTTCTCTCGACGGGCGGGACCGCGATCACCGCCCGAGGGGCGATCACGGCGATCGTCGTCGTGGCGATCGTCCTGTTCGGTATCGTCTGGGTCCTCCACCTGGCTCCCGAACCCGTCCTCTACAAGTACGGGGGCGTGCCCGGCTCCGGCGCCGGAGGCCGCGGCGGCACGACCGGCACGGGCGCGGGCGGGCCCGGCGGGACCGGGGCCGGCTCCGGGACGGGCAACGGCAGCAACGGAACCGGACATCACGGGGGAGCCGGGTCCGGCGGTGGGAAGAATGGTACGACCAACGGTTCCGGCCCTGGGGGAAACCACACGGGGGGGAACGGGACCAATCGGTCCGGCAACGGCACGGGTCACTCCGGGTCCGGTAACGGCAGTTCCGGCGGAGGCCGCAACGGCACGGGATCGACGGGTCGCGGTGGTGGTTCTGGAGGGAACCGTTCGATCGTCGCGGCCGCCCCTCCGGCACCCCCGCCCTATGCGGTCTGGCCGGTCTACGCCGCGGCGATGGGGGCCTCCGTCCTCCTCGTCGCGATCGTCCTTCCGGAGCTCGCTTCCCGCTGGGCCAACCGTCGTCGCCCCTCCGACGTGCCCTCCCAGCCCCCGGTGCGGATCGGGGCGGCCCAGGTCTTTGCCGAGGCGGCGAAGCGTCTCGCGCGCCCGGCCTCCGACCCCCGCGGAGTGATCCTAGAGCTGTACTCCCAGTTGCTCGCCCGACTGGAGCCGCGGTTCGAGATCCCGCTCTATCGGACCCCGGAGGAGATCCGAAGCGTCCACCTCGTCCCCCTCGGCGTCCGGGCCGAGGTCGCCCACCACCTGACCCGACTCTTCGAGGAGGCGTGCTACTCCTCGCATCCGCTCGGCGAGGAGGCGGTCCGTCTCGCCCAATCGTCGGTCCAGATCGCCGAGTACGATCTCCGGGCGGCTCACGCGATCGGATGAAGGCGCCGTTCCGCTGGACGTTCCCGGCCGTCGCCGCGGTCGCCACGCTGATCGCGGTGGGAACCGCGTCGCAGCCTGCGATCGCGATCCCGGCCGCCACCTGCGCCGTGGCGGCCGCCGGGGTGGCGCTGTGGGACGCCGTCCGCCTCCGGGGTCCGGCGCCCAGCGCTCCCGTCGCGGCCGCTCCCCCCGAGCCGACGGGCGGAAGCGAGTCGTGGCTCCGGGGCGGGGAGCTGGGACAGGAGGCGGTCGTCCTCCTTCTCGACCGGATCGATCGGGCGCTGTACCACCCTGACCTCCCCGTGCGGACCGCGCACGAGCTCGCCGGCCTCCGCGGCCTCTCCCGGGAGGAATTCCTAGGATACGTGGACCGACGGATGACCGAGCTCGAGGGCACCTCGTGAGCCCTCCTCCGCCGCCGGCCCCGCGATTCCGATGGCGTTCGCGTGCGTTCCTGCTCGCCGGGGGCGGCGCCGCCTTTCTCGTCGTGGCGGTCGCCACGGGGGACCCGATCCTCGTCCTGATCGCGATCCCGCTCCTCGTCGCCCCGGTCGCCGTCGCGCTGGCCGCCTCGCGGCCGTTCCCGAGGGTCGCGCTCGCTTGGCAAGCTACCGGGAGCGGGGGCGTGATCCTGATCCACGGAGAGTTCCGGGGGACGCCCGCTCCCGCGACCGACGACCTCGTCCTTTCGTTCGGCGTGCCGGCCGACCTCACGCCGGTGGCCCCTCCCCGGGTCGAGTGGTGGCCGGGCGCGGTCCGGTTCGAGCTCAAGTGGCACTCCCCCCGACCGACGGTGCAGCCGATCGTGCCTCCCGGGGTCGTCTGGCAGGACCCGATCGGTCTGGTCGAGCGGCCGGCGTGGGGCCCGCGGCCTCCGCTCGTGGTCGAACGATTCCCGCTCGACCTCTACCGGCTCGGCGCGGTCCGCCTCGACCGGACCCGGCAACTGCCGGGAAGGACCCAGACCCGCCGCATCGGCATCTCCGGGGAGTTCTTCGGGATCCGGAACGCCACGCCCAACGAGCCGCCCCGACGGATCAACTGGCGGGCGAGCGCCCGCAGCGGCCGCTGGCTCGCGAACGAGTACGAGGTCGAGCGGACGGGGGACCTCGTCCTCCTGATCGACACCCGTCCGTCCGTCTTCGGCGAGGGGATGGACGAGCGGTTCCTCGGCGTCGCCCGGGCCGCGGCGACCGGGGTCTCGGGGGCGTTCCTGCGACAAAAGGCGCGGGTCGGCTTCGCGTCGTTCGGCGAGTTCCTGGAGGCGGTCCCGCTCTCGACGGGGCGGACCCAAGGATACCGGCTACGCCAGGCGATCCGGGCGACGCAACGAAGCGCGGTCGAGGGCCCCTCCGAACGGTGCGGGGTCTCGTTCCGCCGGTACTATCCTCCCGGCGTGACGACCCTCCTCATTTCGAGCCTTGGAGGGGACTCGGCGAGCGAGCTCGTCGTGCACCTCCGGCGTCGGGGATACCCCGTCGTCGTGCTCAATCCGTCGTGGCGCGCCCTGGCCCCGCGGAGCACCGGCCTTGCGGGGCGGGAGGACGCGCTCGCGACCCGCCTCGGCCACCTCGAGCGCCGCATGCGCCTCGCCGCGACCCGGGCCCACGCCCTTGTGGTCGACTGGGAGGACCTGACGTCGCTCGCCGACCTGGGACAGACCCTGCACCATCCGACCCGGGGGAGGGTGTAGATGGCTCTCCCCGGTCGGCGGACGATCGCGACCGCCCGGGTCGGCCTCCCCGGGGTGCTCCTCGCGGTCACGGTGGAGATGTTCGGGCTCACCACCACGTTGCCGTGGGCGGTGGCTCTCGTCGTCGGCGGCGCGGGGATCGCGGCGGCGATCGCGGTACGGACGCGCTCGGCCGGCCGGCGGACCGACACGGCCGCGCTCCTCGTCCTGCTCGTCCTCGGGGTGCTCGCCCTCACGGCGCCCGACACGCCCCTGACCGGGATCGCGGCGGGCCTCGTCGTGCTGGCGTTCCTCTTGTGGCTCGCGGACGAGCCCGGCCGGGTCTCGGGCGGCGCCCGCCGGGCCCTGCCGGCGGTCGGCGTGACCGCGCTCGCCTTCGGCATCGCATGGGTCGGCGCCTTCCTCCTGCCGGCCGCGCGGGTCCCCATCGGCGTCGTCGGGGGCCTGCTCGTCGCGGTGATCCTCCTCGCCGCCCTGCTCCTCGGCCGTCCCGAGCAGCTCGAGCAGGAACCCGCGCTCACGGCCCCTTAGGTGGCACCGGAACGGCCCGGGCCCGCGCTTGGGGGCGACCCGGCCCGGAGCTCACAGGTCGAACGTCAGGCCGTCGCTCGCCACGACCGCATCGGGGAAGGCGCGGCGGCTCTCCCGCGCGATCCGCTGCTCGAGGTACGGCGCGTTGCCGATGTGGGTGAGGAAGAGGCCCCGGGCCTTCATCGCGGCCGCCGCCTCCGCCGCCTCGGCGCCGGTGCTGTGCCCGAGCTGACGGGCCGTCTCCCGATCCTCCTCGGCGAACGTCGCCTCGTGGACGAGGTAGTCGACCCGCAGGTCGCGGGCCGCCGACGGCTCGCGCGTGTCCCCGGTATAGAAGATCGTCAAGTCGGCCGTCGACGCGAGGTAGCCCAGGTTCGGTACCGTGTGGTCGAGCGGGATCCCCCGGATCGTCCAGGGGCCGACCGTCACCTCGGGGCGCTCCTCCTCGATCACGCGAAGGTCGTAGAGCTCGGCGGGGTCCTTCACGGTGGCACCGACCGCGACGAACGCGCGCAGGATCGCCGAAAGGCCGGGGGGGGAGACGATCGTCAGGGGTCGCGTGCGGCCCGTGATCAGGGTGTGGAGGAGGAGGTCGAAGAGGCCCGCGACGTGGTCGGTATGCAGGTGGGAGATGAGGACGACCTCCACCTCGTCGAACCGGCCGAGGTCGTGCAGGCGGCCGGTCGCTCCCGCGCCGCAGTCAAAGAGGAGTCCCTCGAGGAGGGCGCTGACCGGATGCCGCAGGCTCCCGCGGAAATTGCCGGCACCGGTCCCGAGGAAGCACAGTTTCATCCGCCGCTCCCCGACCGACCCCGTTCCGCGGAGGAGAACGCTCCCGGGGGTTGAATAGACTTCCCGGGGGCGGGCCGGACGCCCACGCTCGCCCGAGCGCGCGCCGGCGGGCTCCGGCTCAAGGGGGCGGAGACCCGTCGGGGGCGCTCGAGGGACGGGTCTGGGCCAACCGCTCGAGGGCGGCGCGGACATGGGGTCCCGGGAGCAGGCCCGAGACCACCTCCTCGATCCGGCCGTCCGGTCCGACCCAGAACGTCACCCGCTTCGCCATGCCGAGGAGACCGAGGACCCCGTACGACCGGGCGATCGACCGGTCCGGGTCGGCGACGAGGGGGAACGGAAGATGGCATTCGTCCGAGAAGCTCTGCTGCGATTCGAGCGCATCGACGCTCACCCCGACGACCGCGACCCCGGCCCGTTCGAACTCCGGGTAGTGGCGGGCGAACTCGTTCGCTTCCATCGTGCAGCCGGTGGTGCCGGCCCTCGGGTAGAAGTAGAGGACCACGGGCCGTCCCCGCAGGCTCCCGAATCGCAGCGGCCGGCCCTGGGTCGTCGGGGCGCTGAAGTCCGGGGCGCTCTCTCCGACCGCCCGCATGCCCCGGCGAGCGACCCGGCGTACTTCAGGTCGCCCCACGAGACGGCGGTCCGCCGGCCCCGAGAGGTTCCACGCCGATCCGGCGAAGCTCCTCCTCCGTGAACTCTGCGCCGCCGGCGGCCTCGAGAACCGCTCCCATCCGTTCCGGGGGCGGAAGCGGCACGACCGCGGTGAGGACCCACGGCCAGTGGAGGACGAACTCGAGCGCCGCCCGGGCGAGCGTCCGGGAGCGCGCGCGCGTCAGGAAGCCGAGTCGCAGGATTGGGTCGAGGCGTCCGTGGAGATCCGCGAGGCTGGGCGGCGGCGCGGTCGGTCCGCGGGCCGACAAGGCCCCTCCGAGCAGCGACCCGTCGAGGGCCCCGCCTGCGAACGCATCGCGGGCGATGAGCGCGAACGCCGGGGGCCCGCCCGAGCGACGGACGGAGTTGACCACCTCGAGATCGAGGAGCGAGAGCGGGGCCGTGCGCAGCGCCCTCTTCGTGCCGGGCGGCACCCCCGTTCCGGGCGAGAGCCGGAGGGCGATGTCATCGATCCGCCCCTCTTCCCGGAGCCGAAGCAACGACTCGGGAGGGGCGAGCAAGTCGCCTGCGCCCTCCCCGGCCGGGTCCCACTCCACCACCACCCGAAAGCGTCCGCCGAGGCGGCGAAGGGATCCCTCGAGGGGGGGCCGCGGCCCGTCCGCACTCTCGGGGTCGCTCGGGCCCGGACGCCTCCCCTTCTCCCGGGGTCGCAGCGGTGAACTAAGGAGGGCGACCACGGCCGGGTCCTCCTCGGGGAACGCGTCGACCAGGATCTCCTCCGCGAGCGCCGGGAGCGACGCCTCCGAAAGGTCGAACGTCGTGACGCCGAGCGACCGGGCCCTCCGGAGCAGGGGAACGGCCATCGACGGCCAGCCGACCGAGACGGCATCCTGCGGACGGATCGAGAACGTGACCGCCGAGAGCGAGTACGCTCCCCCCGGGGCGAATCGTTGGGGAACCGACGGGGCGGGCACGGTCGGGTCGGGTTCTCCGGAGGGCGTCAGGCGCCGGCGCTAAACAAGTACGCTGGCGTCGGGTCCGCGGTCTTATGCGCTGACGGGCCTCGCAGGAACGATGGTCTCTCCCGGGGAAGCGGCGCTCCCGCTCGCCGAGCGGCTCCGGCCGAAGCGTCTCGGGGAGCTCGTCGGGAACGTGCGCGCCCGCCAGGAGCTGCGGGCCTGGGCGGAGCGCTGGCGCGCGGGGACCCCCGGGGCGCGGCGGGCGGCCATACTTTCCGGTCCCCCCGGGGTGGGCAAGACGACCTCGGCGCTCGCGCTCGCCGCCGAGATGGGCTGGAGCATCGTCGAGATGAACGCCTCCGACGCCCGGAACCAGAGCGCGATCGAGCGGGTCGCGGGCCGGGCCTCCGTCTCGCACTCCCTCGGGGAGGCGGGCGCGGACGGCACCCCCCATCGCGCCCTAATCCTGCTCGACGAGGCGGACTGCCTGACGGGGCGCGTCGTCGAACCGAGCCGAGCGGTCGTCGAGCCCGCGCCGCTGCGCGACTTTCTTCGAGGACGCTACGGAACGATCGACGCGCTGAACGCGGCCTGGGGGCTCGCGGCCGGCGGCAAGGCCAAGCCGTTCTCCGACTGGACGGCCGTGCCTCGCTCTCCCGGCAACTTCGCCTGGGGACGGCTCGCCTCCTCCCGGCGCGATCTCGAGGAGTGGAGGTCGAGCGGCCGGCCCGTCGACACCTCCGACCGCGGGGGCCTCGGGGCGATCGCTCGGCTCGTGCGGAGCACGCATCAGCCGCTGGTCCTGACGGTGAACGACCCGCGCCCGCTGAACCGGTACTCCGCGGTGTTCCGAAGTGCCGCGGCACAGATCCGCTACTATCCGATCGGACCCGGCGAGCTCTCCGCCCACCTCGTCCGTGTCATCCGATCCGAAGGGTTCTCCGTCATCCCTGCGGCCGTCCCCGCGATCGTGGCCCGGGCGCGGGGCGACCTCCGGGCCGCGCTCAACGACCTGGACGCCATCTCGCCCCTCCCCGCCGGTCCCGCGCAGCTCGAGGTGCTCGGCGCGCGCGATCGGACCGACGACTTCGCCGGACTGACGGCGGAGGCCCTGACGAGCGCGCGGTTCTACCCGGGCGGGGAGGTGCGCGACCGGCTCGACGCTCCCCCCGACGACCTCCTTCCGTGGATCGAGGAGAACATCGTCCACTTCGCCCCGGATCCGGCGCACCGCGAGGCGGCGTTCGCGACCCTCGCCGTCGCCGAGCGGTTCCTGATGCGGGCGCGTCGCGCCCGGACGTACGGTCTTTGGAGCTACGCCTCCGAGCTGCTGACGGGGGGCGTCGGGCTCGCGCTGCGGGACCGGGCTGTTCCCTCGGGCGGCGAAGCGGCGTTCCCGCGGTTCCTCGGGGAGATGGGCCGCTCCCGCAGCGCCCGGGAGGTTCGGGACTCGCTCGCGGTGAAGATCGCGACCCGCTTCCATCTCTCCCAGATGAAGGTCCGCTCGACGCTCCTCTCCGAGATCGAGGGGCTTTCCCAGCGGCCGCACGGTCGCCGGAGCACCCCCCGGGAGGTCGGCCTGCGTCGGTCGATCGCCGCGGAGCTCGAGCTCACTCCCGAGGAGACGGCGTTCCTCTGCGGGATCTCCGTTGACGATCCCGAAATCCGGGAGCTCGTCGGTCCCGAGATCGAGAACGGGTTTCCGGGAGAAACGGGTCCGGCGGACGAGGGTTCCGAGGGGGCCCCGCCAACGGTGGCGCCCGCCGAGCCGGACGGGCCGCGAAAGCGGGTCCAGCGGAACCTTTCGGAGTTCTGACCATGCCCCCGGGGTCCGGGCCTTCGGGCCCCCGACGACCCCGGGCGGTCGTCTCGTGGAGCACGGGAAAGGACGCCGCCTGGGCGCTCGCCGAAGTGCGCCGGAACTCCTCGCTCGAGGTGGTCGGCCTCCTCACGACCCTCACCCAGGGGTTCGACCGCGTTTCGATGCACGGGGTGCGCCGGTCCGTCCTCGAGCTCCAGGCGAGGGCGCTCAGGTTGCCCGTACTGACCGTGGAGATCCCGCACCCGTGCCCGAACGAGGCGTACGAGCGGGCGATGGCCGCGGCGATCGACCGTCTCCGGACGGACGGTGTCGAACGGGTGATCTTCGGCGACCTCTACCTCGAGGACGTTCGCCGATACCGGGAGGACCGCCTCCGGGGGAGCGGCCTCGCGCCGGTCTTTCCCCTTTGGCGCCGGCCCACGGGGGTGCTGGCCCGGGAGATGATCGCCGGGGGGCTCCGCGCGACCGTCGTCAGCGTCGATCCACGGGCCCTGTCGCGCGAATTCGCGGGGCGCGAGTTCGACGAGGCATTCCTCGCCGACCTTCCACCGGAGGTCGACCCGTGCGGCGAGAACGGCGAGTTTCACACGTGCGTCACGGCCGGACCGCTCTGGGCCCGGCCCCTGCCGGTCCGGACCGGATCGGTGGTCGAACGCGACGGCTTCGTCTTCGCGGACGTTTTCCCCGACCCGGCGGCGGGGCCGTGAGACCCCGGCGCGGGTCTTCCCTATTCGAGCTTGGCGTGGACCGAGATCGCGACGTTGCCCTTCAAGGCGCCCGAGATCGGGCAGCCCTCGCCGGCGGCCTTGGCGGCGGCCTCGAACTCGGCGGGCGCGATCCCCGGAACCTTCCCGGTGACGTTCAGCTCCATGGTCGTGACCTTCCAGGCATCGCCGACCTTGTCGAACGTTGCGGTGGCCTCGACCGACAGTCGGGTCGGGGGCTTCTGCATCCGGGCCAGGCCGGCGGAGAAGGCCATCGAGAAGCAGGCGGCGTGCGCGGCGGCCAGGAGCTCCTCGGGGCTCGTCTTCCCGCCCGGGCTCTCGGTACGGGCCGACCAGGAGACTCCGGTCTCGGCCAGGCCCCCGCTCGTCCCCTTCACACGGCCGTGTCCCCGCAATAGGTCCCCTTCCCAGACGGCCTGGGCGGTCCGCTTCGCTGCCATCGGGCGGTCGAGCCGGGCGCCCGATTTAACCTTCCGGAACGAACGGCCGCTCAACGGTCAGGTATTTCAAGTGCGCCGACGCTGGCGAAGCCCGTGGGTACGGGCCTCGGAAGCCTTCCGCGTTTCCTCATCATCGAGCCGGTCTCGACCGTGCGCTTCGAGATGGAGCTCGACCGGCCTTCGTGCGAGTTCGACCTGGAGCTCCAGAACCCCGGGCCGGGGCGCTCCTTTGTCGTGATGATCGGTCACCGGGGCGGACCGTTCGTCCAGCGCCTCCGGCTGTCCGGACGCGCTCGCATCGTCTTCGAGCCGAAGACCCCGGGCCACTACGTGCTGGTGATCGCGAACCCCGTCAAGGAACCGCTCGTCCTCCGCCTCAAGGGCCGCCAGAACGCGGCCCGGCTCGGAGCGGATGCCGCCGGGCGGTCCCGGGCGCCGCCCGAGGGCCACCGTCGACGCGGGCTGCGGGCCCGGGCCTCCCCGCGCGTCGCCCGGGCCGCCCCCCGAGGCGGTCGACCCCCGGCCGAGCGCCTCTCGGGCCGTAACGCCTAGACGGCCGGGTACGGCCGAAGGATTGAAAACCCCGGCCGCTCCCCGCTGCGCGGGAGTGGGTCGTCATGCCGATCAACGTCGCGTTGTTCGCCGATATCGTGATCAGCATCTTTGCGATCGTCGATCCGCTCGGGACCCTCCCGTTCTACGTCTCGCTGACCGAAGGGTTCGACGCGGCCGACCGGGCGGTGATCGTTCGCCGGGCGGTCCTCGTGCTGGGCGGCGTGCTCGCGCTGTTCGCCGTGCTGGGCCGCTTCCTCTTCGCGGTCTTCAGCCTCTCCCTCGGCGCGTTCGAGATCGCCGGGGGGGCTCTCCTGTTCATGGTCGCCTTCGACATGCTCCACGGCGAGGTCACCCGGGTCCGCCTGACGAGCCAGGACCGCGAGGAAGCGATCGAGAAGCGGGACGAACTCTCCGTCGTCCCGCTCGGGATCCCGCTGCTCGCCGGCCCCGGGGCGATCTCGGTCGTGATGATCTACGAGGGGAACGCCGGCAACGATCCGTTCACCGTGCTCGCGACGTTCGTGGCGATCCTGATCACGGCCGGGCTGACGTTCGTCGTCCTGCGGTACGGCGCCGGGATCCTCCGGTCGCTCGGCCGCGTCGGCGTGATGGCGATGACGCGGGTGCTCGGGCTGATCCTGGCCGCGATCGGGGTCCAGTTCGTGATCGACGGGATCTGGAGCGCGTTCGCCCACCTGTAGGACGCCGCCGGGGCCGCGCCGCGGCCGCCCGGCGGCGGTGCGGGGACGGGTCGCGCAGGGCCGGCGCCGGGGCGGGCGGGCGACGCGGTTCGGGCTCCGCAGCCCAGGCCTTCTCGCCGGCGCGCACCGCGACGGGGAGCGTGTTCTCGGCCGGCGGGAACCCGCATTCGTAGTCGTCCGTGTACGCGCAATAAGGGTTGAACGCCCGATTGAAGTCGAGCTCGTAAACGTCATCCTCGTTGAGCTCCAGCGTCAGGTATCGACCGGGTCCGTAGCTCTCGTCCCCGCTCGTGCGATCGCGGAACGGAACGAAGACCGACGACCCGACCCCTTCCCCGGCGTGGTAGACGCGGAGGTGGACCGCGCGCCCCCCGAGCCGGAACTCGAGGTCCCCGAGGTAGCGCATGACCGCCTGATTGTCGCGGTTCGTTCGCAGGTACGCTTCCTCGGGAACGGGCTTGCGGGCGAGCGTCGCGCGGACCCGGTAGTCGGGGTCCGGAGGGAAGTACCGGAGCGCGTGGAACGGCACGCGGCCGCCGACGAACGGCGACTCCGGGTGGCGGGCCATGAACCCGTCTTTCATCTGCCGCTCGGTGACGAGCTCCTGCTCCCACCGGTCCGCTTCGGTCATCGTTCGCGGGAGGACCCCTTCCCCTTAACGGTTCGCGCCCGGATCGGGGGGGCGCCAGTGCCGGAGGTCGACGTACATCAGCTCCTCGTCGAAGTACGTCGTTCCCCGTCGTACGACCGACGGGAGCCGGCCGGCGGCCGTGAACCCGAGCCGGACGTACAGGCGCTTCGCCCGGTCGTTGTTCGCGAACACCCAGAGGCGTACGATCTCGAATCGAGCGGGGGCGAGCTCGAGCGCCCTCCGGATCATCGCCCGTCCGAGCCCTCGGCCGCGGTGGCGGTGGTCGATCAGTATGCCGAGCTCGCCGACGTGACCGCCCTCCGACCCCCGCCCCCCGGGCGATGTGGGCCGGATCTCGCAAAGGCCGACCGCACGTCCGTCGACCTCGGCGACGACCGCGATCCCGTCCCCGGAGACCGTCCGGCGGAACAGCGTGGCGAACCAGGCCGCCTCCTCCTCCTGCGAGGGGCGCACGGCGAAGAGGGGGATCCCGAACGGTTCCCCCCGATCGCGGGCGTCGTACAGTTCCCAGTACGATTCGACGAGGGCCTCGAAGTCCGCCCAGCGCAGCTCGCGAAGGATCATCGACGGTCCCAGGGGGCATCCCGATATCCACTTTCGGGCCCCCGGGCGGCGCCCGGGCTCGAGGAGGCTATACGGCCCCCCGAGGTGGGGAGCCGATGGTCTTCGTACGGGACGAAGGAAGCGTCTTCGACGCCCCGCTCGAGGAGGTCTGGAAGTTCGTCGGCTCGGGCGACGAACACTCCCGGGCCCACCGGCACCGAGGGTGGAGGCGGGAGCGAGGCGAAGGTAACTCGGGCACGTACTCCTGGGAGCAGGAGTTTCTGGGGGCGCCGGCCCGCTTCACCATGCATTGGATCTCCTACCACCCGCTCGGCGTCGCCTACGACGTCCTCGAGGGGCCGTTCGCGGGCTCCCGTTTCTTCCTCTACTACGTCCCCCAGGGTCAGAAGACCGGGGTGACCGTGGTCGGCGAGTTCGCATCACCGACCCTCCCCGAGAGCCGCCTCAAGGACGAGGTACTACGGTTCTTCTCGGTGGAATTCGACCAGGACTCCGCCGCCCTCGGGAAACGACCTCGCCCCGAGTAGGTCGCATCTCACCGAACCCAAGGGCCTCGATCTCGGTTCGTGGTCCCTTGGGGACCGGAAAGCGCTATCGGTCCCGCGGGGTCGGCCGCTCCACTCGCAACGATGGCCCCCGACGATGACCGCGCCGCCGCCCATCCCGAGAAACCGCCGCGATGGCGGAAGGCGATCCGGATGCGGAACGCCGTGGCGCTCTACGTCAGCTCCGTGCTGGGCTCCGGGATCCTCGTGCTGCCGGGCCTCGCCGCGCACCTCGCCGGTCCGGCGTCCCTGATCGCCTGGGCGTTCCTGGCCGCGGCCAGCCTGCCGTTCGCGCTAATGTTCGCCTCGCTGTCGGCACGCCGGCCCGAGGCGGGCGGGGTCTACGGCTTCGCGAAGGAGGCGTTTGGGCGTCCCACGGCCCTCGCCACCGGCTGGCTGTTCGCGCTGTGGCAGGTCACGGGGGCTCCGGCGGTGGCGCTGATCGCGGCGTCGTACCTCGGATATGCCTTCCCGTTGACCCGGCCCGAGACGTTCGTCCTCGCGTTCGGGATCGTCTTCGCAGCCTTCGCCATCAATTATCTCGGGATCACGGTCAGCAACAAGGTGCAGCTCGCGGTCATCGTCTCGATCGTGGGCCTCCTCGTCACCGCCATCGCCGTCTCCGGAGCTCGCGTCCGAGAGGCCAACTTCCAGCCGTTCCTCCCCCACGGCTACCTTCCGATCGGCACCGCCGCCGCGCTGATCTTCTGGTCGTTCCTCGGTTACGAGAACGTATCGAACGTCGCCGAGGAGTTCGAGGATCCCGGACGGGACTTCCGGCGCGCCGTCTACTGGAGCGTGGCGATCGTCGGCGTCCTCTACTTCGCCGTCGCCTTCGTGACCGTCGGGACCGCGTCGTACCTCTCGGGCGCCAGCGTGGCGCCGTTCGCCGCGCTCCTCGGACGGGTGCTCGGACCGTACGCGGCGGCCGGGACGGCGATCCTGGCCGTCTTCATCGTGTTCGGTGTCGTGAACGCCTACACGACCGGGATGTCCCGGGTGACCTACGCGACCGCCCGGGACGGAGGGTTCCCCCGACCGATGGCCCATCTCGACCCGCGAACGGGGGCGCCCCGCCGGGCGCTTCTGACGTTGTTCGTCGCCGAGGCGGGCGTCTTCGTGGGCTACTACTTCGCACGTGTGAGCCTCGCTTCGGCGCTCCTCGTCGCGAGCGGCACGGCGATCGTCATCTACGTCATCGGCTCGGCGGCCGGGGTTCGTCTGTTCGGCCGGGCCGGCCCTTCGGGCCGCTGGACGCTCGGGTTGGCCGTCTTCTCGCTCGGGGTCTCGTTGATCGTACTGCCGTTCGTAGGCTGGGCGGTCGCCGTCACGGCCGCGGTCGCGCTCGGCACGGCCTCCTACTTCTACCTGACCGACGACCATCGCGGTCCGGCTCCGGCCGGCTGATCCCTCGCCCCGGCGGGTTCGGTCGGGGCCGACTCCGCCCTACGGCTGGACGACGGATCAGGTCATCGAGGTGCCCGGGCTTAGAATCGGTCGCCTTCCCGTGGCGGAAAGTCACCCTCAACGGGAGCGCGACCGGGTCACCTTCTCGAGCAGGTCCTGCCAATGATCCGCCCATTGCCGGACGTGCTCGGCCCTCGGGCGAGCGGCCCGGACGCGCTCGTACGCCTCGTCCAGGGTGATCCCATCGGCGCGGTGGAGGTACCAGGCCGCGGCCAACGGTCCCCGGCGAACGCCATATCCGCAGAAGAGGAGCACCGGTTCGTTCTTCTTCCGGGCCGCCTCGACGAGAGCGGCGACCCGATCGAGGTTTTGACGGATCGGGCGACCCGTACGCGGGTCGACGACCGGAACGTGAGCGTCGATGGGGAAGTCGGCCTCCGGCAGGTCATCGCGAACGCAGAGTCGCCGGCCTCGGAACGCCGCGGCGTCGTCCCATCCCCCGACGAAGAGCCCGGGGGCGACCTCCGACGGCGACGACGCGCCGGTCGCCGGGCCTCGACCGGTAGAGGACCTCACGGACCCCACGATTGCTGAGTACCCTATCTACTGCACGGTCGTCGGAACCCCCGGGTCGCATCGTGGCCTACCATCGGCCGGGACCGCGTTCCACTCGGGGCAGTTGCCCTCCGTCGGTCCCGTCCCGGCCGAGGGGGTGGTGTCGTCCGTGAGGGGAATCCATTGATACCGACGACCGACCTTCTTGTCGCGGTCGCCTTCGGTTTTGCGATCAGCATCGGCGCCCACTACACGGGGGCGTGCATGGGGATGCCCTACGCCGCCGGGGCGATCCGGCCGGCCCACGCCCTCCTCCTGATGGCCCCGCTCGTGTTCCTGGGGGCGGCGTTCGCGAGCGGCGGCGTCGAATCGACCGTGGGCCACGGGATCCTACGATCCTCCACGGTGGCGCTCGGCATCGCCCTGGCGGCGGTGAGCTCGGCCCTGGTCCTGACGAGCGCCTACAACTTCCTCACGATCCCGACCTCGACGATCCAGATCCTCGTCTTCTCCACCGTCGGGGCGGGGGTGGGCGCCGGGGTCGGGATCGACTGGGGCACGATCGGAACCCTCCTCGGGCTATGGGCGGTCGCCCCGTTCGCCGCCTTCGCCCTCGGATACCTCATCGTTCGCCTCGCCGACCGCCTCCGCGCCCCGGGACCCCGGGCGGCCCGACTGGGGCGCGGGGCCGTCACGGGGCTGGTGGGGGTCGGGGCGGCGGCGTCGTTCGCGATGGGCGCCAACGATGTCGCGAACGCCTCGGGAGCGTTCGTCATGACGGGGCTCTTCGGCCTGTTCCTGGCGGGGGTCGTGGGCGGCGTCGGTCTCGCGGTCGGGGTCCTGACGTGGGGGCGGCCATTGCTGCAGCGGGTCGCCTTCGACCTCGTCCGCCTCGACCCGCGGATGGCGATCAGCTCCCAGCTGGCTCAATCGCTCGTGATCCTCGTCTCCGTCAGCTTCGGTCTCTTCACATCGCTCAACCAGGCGCTCGTGGGGGCGATGATCGGCACGGGGGTGGCCCGGGGCCAGTCAACGGTGTTGTGGAAGCCGATCCGGAGCATCCTCCTCGGCTGGGCCGCGGGCCCGGTCTCGGGATTCGCCCTCGGGCTCGCCTTCGCGCTCCTCGCCGTGAAGATGGGGGCGGCGTAGAAGCGGAGCGGCAGGACGCCGAGGCCGCGAGAACGCGAAACCGGGTTCAGGCGTAGCCGAACTGACGCCTCGCGAACTCGCTCATCCGTTCGGGGGTCCACGGCGGATCCCAGATCAGGTCGACCGTCGCGCTGTGCACCTCGGGGACCTTCTCGAGCGCCGACTTGATCTCTTCCGCCAGGATCCCCGCCACGGGGCAGCCGGGGGCGGTGAGCGTCATCTTGAGCTTCACGTCGTCCCCCTGCCACTCGAAGCCGTAGATCAGCCCGAGATCGACGATGTTCATCGGGATCTCGGGGTCGTAGATCTGCTTCAGCTTCTCGGTCATCTGCTTCTCCCGCTCGGCGTACGGGCCCGAGGTCGCCGGGGCGAACGCCGCCATCGGCGCCGGCACGGGGGGTGCGGGGTCGCTCATCGGGGGGAACATCGAGCACGGGCCTATTAAGGGTGTTCGGAAGAGGAGGTTACCCGACGCGGACCGAGCGGGAACTCATTTGAATCCCGCGTTCGTGGTACGGCCGATGACCCCCTCGACCGACGTTCACGCTCAGGCGCCCGCGCGCGGCCATCTGAGGCTCCGCTCGGTCGGGCTGTCGTCCATCCGGAAGCCGCTGGTGATCGAGCGGCCCGGCCGTGTCCACACGCTCGCCGTCGCGTTCCGGGTCGCGGTCGACCTTCCGTCGGGCCGCAAGGGCTCCGACCTCTCGAGGAACGCCGAGATCCTCGCCGAGATCGTCGACCGCACGGTCGCCCGACCGGCCGCGGGCCTCGAGTCCGCCTGCTCGGCGATCTCCCGGGAGCTGCTCGCGCGCCACACATACGCCACCGAGGCGTCGGTCGAGGCCTCGGCGGAGTACTTCCTGCGCCGGGGGATCTCCGAGGAGCGGCGAAGCTTCGAGGATTACACGCTGCTCGCGGAGTCGCGGGCGGCCCGCTCGGCCGACGGATCGATCACCGTCCGACGGTCCGTCGGCGCGGAGGCGGTCGGCATGACGGCCTGCCCCTGCGCGATGGAGACCTGCCGGGAGCGCCTGATCGTCGAGTACCCCCGGCTGGCCGACCCCGAGTTCAAGGACCTTCCGATGATCACCCACAATCAGCGGAACCGGACCCGGCTCGTCTTCGAGCTGGAGGGCGACGCCGACGTGGAGGTCGACGAGATGATCGCGGCGATCGAGGCCGCGCAGTCGAGCCCGACGTACGCGATCCTGAAACGCGGAGATGAGGGCCAGGTCGTCCTCGACGCCCACCGGCGGCCGAAGTTCGTCGAGGACGTGATCCGCGACCTGCTCCACGGCCTCCCCGCGCGGTTCCCCCGGCTCCCGGACACGGTGGCCGTCCGGGCGTCGACCGTCAGCGAAGAGTCGATCCACAAGTACAACGTCGAGGCGGAGCACCGCGTCACCTTCGGCGAGCTGCGCCGAGAGCCGAGCGAGTAGGGAGCTCGGCGGGGTGCGGCGGTGCGGTACGCGATCGACGCGATCCGGCGGCGACCCGGCCGATCGGCCCTGACCGCACTCGGCATCGGGCTCGCGGTCGGGCTCGTCGTCCTCCTCCTCGCCCTCTCCGCGGGCGTCCAGACGAGCGCCACCGCGCTGGCCTACGCGAGCGGCGTCGACCTGATCGCCGTCAGCCCCGGCTCGAACATCACCTCCGGAGAATTCCCACCGCTCGCGGACGCCCACGCGCTCTCGAAGAGGATCCCGGCCGTCGACCCGAACGTCGCGACGGCGAGCCCCTGGCTGATCGATGACCTCGCGTTCGGGAACGCCTCGCTCTGGCGCGCGGCGAACCACACGTCGGTCCCCTCCGGCTGGTCCTACACCGAATCCGGGACGGTCGGGTGGATCCCGTCCGACAATTCCGGGATCGAGACACCGACGATCTACCAGGGCGCGGGGTTCACGGCCCCCGGGGATCCGCACTACGCGAACGGGAGCTTCACGGGCACGCCGACGCACCAGATCGTCCTCGACCAGGCCCTGGCCGGCGTGCTCCACGTCGGAGTGGGGGGCCAGGTGTGGGCCGGCGCGACCGAGCCGCCGTCCAACGCCTCGTTGAGGACGTGGTTCCAGACCGACTCCGAGTTCCGGGTCGTCGGGATCTCGGGGCCGTTCTGGCTGGTGCCGTCGGCCCTGCTCGGCTTCGTCTACCTTTCGGAGCTCCAGCAGCTCTCCGGCGGCGCCTCCTCGTCGACCGATTACGCGACGCTCCTCCTGATCCACCTCACCGATCCGACCCAGCCGGCGGCCGACGAGGCGCGGATCGCGCTCGCGATCCCCGGCCTGACCCTCTACACGCTCGGCAACATCCTCGGCGAGATCCAACACATCGTGAACCTGTACCGGACCTTCGGCTTCCTGGTCGGCGCCATCGGCATCGTCGTCGCCGCACTGTTCACGACGACCGTCCTGCAGATGTCGGTCGACGATCGGAGCCGCGAGCTCGCGCTCCTGCGCGCCATCGGCTCGACCCGGGCGACCGTCGGCCTCCGGATCGTCGAGGAGTCGCTGATCCTCTGCGGCCTCGGGCTCGCTGTCGGCCTCCCGATCGCCTACGTCGGGGCGGTCGGGATGAACCGGTACCTGCTCGGGCTCCTCACCGGGCTCCCGGCGGGGTTCTCGTTCGTCTCCTTCGACTCGCAGGTGATCCTCACCGGGATCGGGGCCGTCCTCGTCCTCGGCCTGATCGCCGCCGTGGCGCCGGCCGTGCGGGCGATGGGCCTGCCGGTGGCCGAGGAGCTCCGCGCCCCATGAGCGGCACCGGGTGGGGACGGGGCCTGCGGCATGCGCGCCTCCAGCGGCTCCTCGCGGTCGCCGCGATCGCCGCGGCCGTGGCGCTTCCCGTCGTGCTCATCTCGGTGGGGGGCGGTGTTTCGGACCACGAGCTCCGGGCCCTCGAGAACGCCGGATACCAGATCGTCGTCAGCGCCTCCGGGCTGCACGGCATCACCGGCGCGCATGCCCTCACCGACCGGATCCTCGGGGTTCCGGGGGTCACCTTTGCCTCGCCGGTGCTCAGCATCGCCCTCGACGCGTTCAACGCGACCGGCGCCGTCTCGCCCGTTCTCGCGGAAGGGGTGATCCCCGCCCAGTTCACGGCGACCGTCGGTCCGACCGAGACCGGAGTCTTCCCCGACCCGCTGCCGCTCGGCGATCCCGCCGACTCGGTGCACTTCGCGAACGGGACGTACGCCGGCCCCGCCACCTACGATGTCGTCATCTCGGCCCCCTACGCCCAACACTACGGCGTCGCCGTCGGAGGTTCGGTGCTCCTCGCGCTGGCGGACAACCTCTCCTCGGCGGTCCGCTACAACGTCACGGGCCTCTTCGGTCCGCCGTTCTCGCTCCTCCAGCCGACGGCGGCGTACGCGGTCCTCCTGCCGCTCTCCGACCTGCAGGGCCTGACCGGCTACTCGAACGGCACCTCGGCGATCGTGCCGGACGCCGCCGACTCGATCGAGGTCGCGGTCAACGGGAGCGTCAGCGGGAACCCGGCGGCGCTCGACCGGGTCGCCTCGGCGATCCAGGCGCTCGTCCCGTCGTACAGCGTCAGCACCCTCTCCCAGGAGGCGCAGCAGCTCAGGTCCGCGAGCGCGGTGCTCACCGGCTTCTACCTCGCGCTCTCCTCGGTCGGCATCGTCGTCGGCGTCATCTTCCTCGCGCTGGTGCTGCTGCGACGCGTCGAGGCCGAGCGCCGATCGATCGGGATCCGACGCGCCCTCGGCATCCCCGGCCGGGCGATCGCCGCGGAGATCGTGCGCGACGGCGCGGAGATCGCCGGGGGCGGGGCGGTCGCGGGCCTCGCCGCCGGCTATCTCGTCGTCGCGGGCATCGCCACCTACGGAACGTCCACCGTCCAGGAGGCGGCGCGTCTCGCGGTCTTCGCTCCCACTCCGCTCGCCGAACTCCTCCTCGGGATCGTGGCGCTCTCGCTGCTCGCCGGAGCCGTGGCCACCCGCGCGGCCTTCCGCCTCCCGGTCGTGGAGGCGCTCCGTTGAACGCCCTGCCGGCGCCCGCGATCGACCTCGCCGACGTCGAGCGGGTCTACTCTCCGGGCTCCGCCGACGAGGTCCGGGCCCTGCGCGGGGTGACCCTTCGCATCGACCCGGGGGAGTTCGTCTCCGTGGAAGGACCGAGCGGCTGCGGCAAGACGACGCTCCTGAACCTCCTCGGCCTGCTCGACGGCCCGACGGCCGGGGAGCTCTGCTGGGACGGTCGGCCGGTCGGCGATCGCAGCGACCGGGAACGGGCTCGGCTCCGGCTCGAGAGGGTGGGGTTCATCTTCCAGCGCTTCTACCTCCTCCCCACGATGACCGCCCGCGAGAACGTGGAGCTGCCGATGCGCGCGCTCGGGATCCCCCGGGCCGACCGGCTCCAGCGCGCCTCGGGCCTTCTCGCGGAGGTCGGGCTCTCGGGCCGCGAGCGTTCCTTCCCCCACCAGCTCTCGGGAGGCGAGGAGCAGCGGGTCGCGATCGCCCGGGCGCTGGCGAACCGTCCCGGTCTGCTCCTCGCCGACGAACCGACCGGCGAGCTCGACTCCGGCCACACGCGGGGGATCCTCGACCTCCTGACCCGCGTGCGGGCCGACCGGAACGCCACCCTCCTTCTCGTCACCCACAACCCGACCGTGGCCGCCCGCGCCTCCCGCCACCTCACGATGGAGGACGGGCGGATCGTCGGGGACCGGCACGGAGCGTGAGCCGTGGCGCGGATCGCAATCCTCCTCGAGGACCGGTGCCACCCGAAGGAGTGCCAGTGGGAGTGCCAGGCGTACTGCCCGCCCGTCCGGATGGGTCAGGAGTGCATCGTCGAGGGGCCGAACGGCCGGCCGATCATCTCCGAGACGCTCTGCATCGGCTGCGGCATCTGCGTCCACAAGTGCCCGTTCGACGCGATCAAGATCCTGAACACCCCCGAGGCGAACCCATCGGAGATCGTCCACCGGTACGGCTACAACGGTTTCCGGCTCTACCGGCTACCGGTCCCCCCCGTCCGGGGGATCACGGGCCTCCTCGGGCCGAACGGGATCGGCAAGTCGACGGCGCTCCGGCTCCTCGCCGGACGCGACGTGCCGAACCTGGGCGACTTCGGGCATCCCGGCGAATGGTCGAAGGTCCTCGACCACTACCGGGGCACGGCGCTCCGGGCCCATTTCGAACGGGTGGCGGCCGGCGGGCTGGTCACCGCCGTGAAGCCCCAGTACGTCGACAAGCTCGCGGACGAGGCCTCGACCACCTCCGCTTTCGTCGGCGACGGGCCCCGGGCCGCGCGGGCGCTCGAGGACGTCGGACTCGGGCGACGCGGCGACCGGCGGCTCGGGGAGCTCTCGGGCGGCGAGCTCCAGATGGCGGCGATCGCTCGCACCCTCGCGACCGACGCAGACCTGTACCTGATCGATGAACCGTCGAGCTACCTCGACATCATCCACCGCCTTCGGATCGCCCGGCTACTCCGCCGGCTCGGCGAGACGAAGAGCGTCGTCGTCGTGGAGCACGACCTCGCCCTCCTCGATTATCTGGCCGACCAGGCCCACCTTCTCTACGGCGAGTCGGCCGCGTTCGGGGTCATCAGCCATCCGATCCCGATGCGCACGGCGATCAACACCTACCTCACGGGCTACTTGAAGGACGAGAACGTCCGCTTCCGGACCGAGCCGGTCCGGTTCGTCGCCCACCCCCCGAAGCCGTCGAGCCGGCAGAACGCCGTCGTCGAGTTCACCAAGCTCGAGAAGGAGTTTGCGTCGTTCTCCCTCTCCGTCGCGGCGGGATCGCTCGCGAAGGGGACGACGGTCGGCGTGGTCGGCCCGAACGCGACGGGAAAGACGACGTTCGTCCGCATGCTCGCCGGCGTCGAGCCGCCGACCCGCGGCACGCCGCCCGCGGGCGTCACCGTAAGCTACAAGCCCCAGTACCTCAAGGCGACGCAGAGCGCGAGCCTCCGGGCCCGCTCGGAGGCCCTCGCCTCCGACCCGACGTTCGACGGGAAGCTCTTCGAGCGGGAGCTCGTTCCCGGCCTCCACCTCGACGAGGTGCTGGACGTCGCGCTCCCCGACCTCTCGGGCGGGGAGCTGCAGCGCGCGGCGGTCGCTCTCGCGCTGGCCCATCCCGCCTCCCTCTACCTCCTCGACGAGCCGTCGGCGTACCTCGATTCGGACGAGCGGATGTCGATGGCCCGTCTCATCCGCCGGCAGGTCGAGCGGCAGGCGGTCACCGCCCTCATCGTCGACCACGACGTCTATTTCCTCGACCTCGCCTGTGACGAGCTGATGGTCTTCCGGCCGGAAGGAGAGGACGGGTCGAAGGGCCGCGGCGACGGCCCGTTCCCGATGCGCGAGGGGATGAACCGGCTGCTGCGGACGGTCGACATCACCTTCCGCCGGGATGCGGAGACGCTCCGCCCCCGGATCAACCGCGAGGGGTCGGTCCTCGACCGTGAGCAGCGGGCGAAGGGGGAGTTCTACTACGAAGCCGCCGCCTAGCCCGGCCGTCCCGTCCGGCTCCCGCCTCGATGGGGAAGGCGTCTACCGGGTGGGCGGCCGGATCTCGATCGCGGTCGTCGTGACCTACGCCGTGCTGATCCTGCTCTTCCTCTTCCTGCCGCACGGGGTCACGAAGTACGGCTGGGTGCCGACCCTGTTCGTCGCTCTGCTCGTGTTCCTCCTCGCCCGGTACCTCTCCGCCCGATACTCGATCGACGACTCGGACCTTCGGGCGTTCCGCCTGCTCGGGGGCCGGCGCATCCCGCTCGAGGAGGTACGCCGGATCGAGTACTGTTCGCTCCGGGACCTTTCCCCGACCGGGGCGTTCGCCGGGCTCGGCCCGCTGGGCTGGCGCGGCCGGATGTGGAGCCCCGAGATCGGGACGTTCGATTCCGTGTTCACGGACCCGGCCCGCGGGGTTCTCGTGACCGCCGGCGAGAATCCACTCTACCTCTCGCCGAGCGACCCGGAGGCGTTCGCCCGCGAACTTTCTCGCCGGGTGCGCTCGTACATCGGCCCGCTCGAGCGGGACGTCGGCCACCCGGGCCCGGGCTAGTAGACCGGCACCGAGGGGTCGACCCGCTCGGACCAGGCGTTGATCCCGCCCTTCAGGCTCCGCACGTTCGTGAACCCGAGGTCGAGGAGCGTACGGGCGACGTCGGCCGACCGCGATCCGGTTCGGCAGATCAGCACGATCGAGCGGGCCCGCGTGAGCTCGTCGACCCTCTTCGTGACCTGTCCCTCGGGGATGCCGATTGCGCCGGGGATCCTCGAGATCGCCCACTCCCGGGGCTCCCGTACATCGACGAGGAGCGGTGGGTCGTCCGTCGCGAGGGCGGCCTTCAGCTCCTCCGGGAGGATCTCGGGGACGCCCACGGGGATCCCGGCCCCCGGCGCCGGAACGCCGCAAAACGCGGGATAGTCGACCAGGCCCTTCTGCGTCGCCCGGGGCGAACAGAGGACGCATTCCGGATTCTTGCGGAGCTTGAGCTCGCGGAACTTGAGGGCGAGCGCATCGTAGAGGAGCAGTCGCCCGATCAGCGGCTCACCGATCCCGAGGAGGAGCTTCACGGCCTCGGTCGCCTGGAGGACCCCGATGACCCCCGGCAGCACGCCAAGGACGCCCGCCTCCGCGCACGACGGAACGAGGTCCGGCGGGGGGGGCGCGGGGTAGAGGCAGCGGTAGCAGGGGCCGTGTCGGGCGTCGAAGACGCTGACCTGCCCCTCGAATCGGTAGATGGAGCCGTAGACGTTCGGGATTCCTGTCAGCACGCACGCATCGTTGACGAGGTACCGGGTCGGGAAGTTGTCCGTCCCGTCGAGAACGACATCGTACTGCCGAACGATCTCGAGGGCGTTCGTCGAGTCGAGCCGGAGTTCGTGCGGGACGATCCGGACCCCCGGGTTCAGCCCAGAGAGGCGGTCGGCGGCGGCGACCAGCTTCGGGCGCCCCACATCGGACGTCGCGAAGAGGAGCTGACGCTGGAGGTTCGAGAGCTCGACCGTGTCGAAATCGACGAGGCCGATCGTCCCGACGCCGGCGGCGGCGAGATACAGGGCCGCCGGGGACCCGAGGCCCCCGGTCCCGACGATCAGCGCGCGGGAGCGACGAAGGCGACGCTGCCCCGCGAGGCCGACCTCGGGGAGCAGCAGGTGGCGGCTGTAGCGCCGGAGCTCCTCGGAGGAGAGGGATTCGTCCGGCGGGGGGGACCCCGACGGGCGAGGGGCGTGGCCGGGGGAGCGTCCCGTCGATCCGCCCGCGATCGCGGGCACGATGGCGACCACGTCGCCCTCGCACAGGGGCGTCGCCCCGCGCTCGCGGTTCCGGACGTCCACGTCGTTGACGAACACGGAGACGAAGCGGCGGATCGTTCCGTCGGGCAGGAAGAGGTGTCGGCGGAGCCCCGGGTGCTGATCGCACAGGCCCCGGACCGCGCCGCCGACGGTGGCGCCTTCGATCCGGACCTCCGCCATGCCGGCGGCAAACTCTCGGAGCGGCGTCGGGATCCGGACGGTCACGGTCGGCATCGGACGGGTTCGCGGGCCCCCTACGTCGGGGCGCTGTCTCCTGCCCCGCATATCACGGGTTCGGCCACGAGGGCGACCTCGCGAAACTCCCGCCGTTCCGGGTCGAGCTCGAAGGCGCCGAACGGACCGGGCCGGCCCTCGGGCTCCGAGGAAACGATGAGGTAGGCGTACCAGGGCCAGGCGTTCTCCTGGTCGGACATCGAAGGGCGGGCCGGGTGGTCCGGATGGGAATGGTAGATGCCCGAGACCACGGCCGCACGCGCGGAAGCGTCCCGCTCCGCCTCCCGGAGCTCGTCCGGAGGGATCACGAATCGACCGCCGCGGCGGCCTATCGCGCGGTTGGCGGCGGGAGCGATCCCTACGATCCTCCGAAACGTCCCGTCGGCCGCCCCGCCGGCGCTCGAGAGGAGGAACCCGCAGCACTCCTCCGGGTAGGCGGCCTGGGCGAACTGGCCTATCGAGGCGAGGAGATCCTCGGGCACGGAGAGGGCCATCATCGCCCGAACCCCGGGTCGCCCTTTCCGGGGCTCTGGAGCCATGCCGTGGCGGATCCGGCCCGGCGACCCGCACGGTGGGGCCGACCCCGTGGGACCTCGACTACGCTTCCCTGGCGGGCCGGTACCGGCGCAGACCGCGGACAGTTCACTGGAGCGGGATCAGATGCGTGCACCGGACTCCCCCGCGACCGATCGACTCTTCGAGATCGACCCCGACCTCACCGAGGAGCGCCTCGGTGAGGTGCTTGTCGAACACCTCGCAGAGAAGGAACGGGTGGGAGAGGGCGCTCTGGCGGAAGACGCAGTTGGTGCGGACGATCCGGTAGCGCCCGTTCGGCGTGCGTTCCGACGTGCATCCGAACCCGATCCGGTTGAGCGCCAGGACGAGGTGGTGGGCCCGTTCGTCCATGGAGGAGGAGCGAGGCAGTTCCTGGGCGACCGCGCGCGCCATCCGCTCGCCGGCCTTCGCGAAGACCTCGCTGACGTACCCTTCCCCTTCGCGGTCGAGCAGCTCGTTGACGACCGTGTCGAGGATCATCCCGTACTTCTTCGGGAACAGCTCCTGGCCGCTCGGCGAAAGCACGTACCGCTTGCGCGGACGCCCGACCCCCTCGCGGTGAAATGCGGGCACAACGAGACCGCGCTCCTCGAGGCGCTCCAGGTGGCCGCGCGCGGCGCTCTCTTGGATGCCGATCTTCTCGGCGAGGTCGCGGGCCGTTCGGGGCGCGACCGCGAGTTCCTCGAGGATGCGCCCGCGGGTCCCTTCGAGGCCGGAGATTTCCGCGGACGTGGTACCCTCGCCCCCTCAGGCACTTCGGGGATTTACGCACCGCGCCATGCTTAAATAACGGTATCGGCTGGTAACACTCCGATGGCGCCGACTGCCCTGGGCCAGGCCCACACCCTCGAGGTGGTGGACCTCCACGCGGAGGTCGCGGGAAAGGAGATCCTGAAAGGGGTGAACCTGACGCTACGCAGCGGGGAGCTCACCGCGCTGATGGGCCCGAACGGCTCCGGCAAGAGCACGCTAGCCTACGCCCTGATGGGCCACCCGAAGTACAAGGTGACGAAGGGTCGGGCGCTGCTCGACGGCCAGGACCTCTTCAAGCTCAGCGTCGACCAGCGCTCCCGCGCCGGCCTGTTCCTCGGTTTCCAGTACCCCCAGGAAGTGTCGGGGCTCTCGCTGTCGAAGTTCCTCTGGACGTCGTACATGCAGCGCCACACCGCGGAGAACGCCGACACGCAGGCGTTCGACCGCGACCTGAAACAACACCTCGAGTACCTCGGCATGGACGAGGCGCTCCTCAAGCGCTCGCTCAACGAAGGGTTCTCGGGCGGCGAGAAGAAGCGGGTCGAGGTCCTACAGATGGCGACGATCCGGCCGACGTTCGCGATCCTCGACGAGCCGGACTCCGGGCTCGACATCGACGCCGTCCGCTCGGTCGGCGAAACGGTCGCGAAGCTCCACCGGCCCGACGCCGGCATCCTGGTCATCACGCACTATCAGCGTATCCTGAAGTTTCTCAAGCCCGACCAGGTCCACGTCATGGTCGACGGGGCCATCGCCCTCTCGGGCGGGCGCGATCTCGCGGAGCAGCTCGAGGCGAAGGGGTACGACTGGGTCCGCCTCGGCATCCCCGGCGCGTCGACCTAGCCCTCCTCCGGAGCGCCCGGCCGATGGACGTCGATAAGGTCCGGGCCGACTTCCCCATTCTCGGCCGGACCTTTCACGGCCACCGTCTCGCCTATCTCGACTCCGCCGCCACCTCGCAGAAGCCGTCCTCCGTCATCCGCGCGGAAGAGGAGTTCTACGCGAGGTCGAACGCGAACGTCCATCGCGGGGTCTACGAGCTGAGCGTCGAGGCGACCGACGCCTTTGAGGCCGCCCGAGAGAAGACGGCACGGTTCATGCACGCCCCGGACCCGTCGGAGGTCGTCTTCGTCCGCGGCACGACCGAGGCGATCAACCTCCTCGCCACCAGCTTCGGGCGCTCGCTCCTGCGCCGCGGCGACCGGGTCGTCGCGACCGTGATGGAGCATCACTCCAACATCGTTCCCTGGCACTTTCTGCGGGAGTACTCGGGGATCGGGCTCGAGTTCGTCGGCATCGACTCGGAGGGCCGACTCGTGATGGAAGAGCTCGACCGGCTTCTCGTGGGCGGCCGGACCAAGGTCGTGACGGTCACGCACGTTTCGAACGTCCTCGGGACGGTGAACCCGATCCGAGAGATCGCCGAGCGAGCCCACGCCGCGGGCGCCTTGGTCGTCGTCGACGCGGCGCAATCGGCCCCGCACCGGCCGATCGACGTCGGAGAGCTCGGGGCCGACTTCGTCGCCTTCTCGGGGCACAAGATGCTCGGCCCGATGGGGATCGGCGCCCTGTGGGGGCGGGCCGACCTCCTCGAGGCCCTCCCGCCGTGCATGGGCGGAGGAGAGATGATCCGCGAGGTCCACACCGACCGAGTGACGTACCAGCCGGCGCCCGCGAGGTTCGAGGCCGGTACCCCGAACGTCGCCGGTGCGATCGGCCTCGCCGCGGCGATCGAGTACCTGTCGGCCCTGGGCTGGGACGAGATCCGAGCTCACGGGCGCCGATTGCAGTCGAAACTGTTCCACGACGCCGCCGAGCGGTTCGGGGACCGGATGCGCATCTACGGCCCCCCCGACGGCCCCGCCCGCGAGCCGGTCGTCTCCTTCGCCCTGCGCGGGGTCCATCCCCACGACCTCGCGAGCCTGCTCGACGCCGAAGGGGTCTGCGTTCGCGCGGGCCACCACTGCGCCCAGCCCCTCATGGACCGGCTCAAAGTGCCCGCCCTCACGCGCGCGAGCCCGTACGTCTACAACACGGTCGGCGAGATCGACCGCTTGTTCGACGGCCTTGAGAAGGTCGAACGCCTGTTCGCCGGAGCGGGTACCGCCTCTCGTGAAACCGCCGGCCCGAACATGTAGCGCCAATCCCTACACAAGGCCCGAAGGGCCATCCGGTTTCCGAGGGTATCGTTGTTGTCGCCCCTCCGCCTACCTCTCATTTAAATACACCGGCGTGGTGGAATCCCCGAGGTTGAAATGGCGCAGTCTTCGAAGGAGATCACTCCCCTCGATTACACCCGGTACGATTTCAAGAATCCCGAGACGTACCGCGTGCGGATCCCGAAGGGGCTGTCCCAGGACGTCGTCCGGCAGATCAGCGCCCTCAAGCACGAGCCGGACTGGATGCTCGAGTACCGCCTGCGGGCGTACGATCACTTCGTCCGGCGGCCGATGCCCGACTGGGGCCCGAGCCTCGCCGACATCGACTTCGACTCCTACACCTACTACGCCGACCCGCTCGGGGACGACCGACCGAAGCGGAGCTGGGACGACCTCCCCGCCGACATCAAGAACACCTTCGACAAGCTCGGCATCCCGAAGGCCGAGCGGGAGTTCTTCGGCGGCGTCGGCGCCCAGTACGACAGCGGCACCGTCTACCACAAGATCCGCGAGGACCTATCGGCGAAGGGCGTCATATTCTGCGACACCGACACCGCGGTCCGCGAGCACTCGGAGATCGTGCGCAAGTACTTCGGGAAGATCATACCGTACAACGACAACAAGTTCTCGGCCCTCAACAGCGCCGTCTGGTCGGGGGGCAGCTTCGTCTACGTGCCGCCCGGCGTCGACGTCGGCATCCCTCTCCAGGCGTATTTCCGCATCAACGCGAAGAATGTCGGCCAGTTCGAGCGGACGCTGATCATCGCCGACAAAGGCGCGAAGGTGCATTACATTGAAGGTTGCCTCCCGATGGGAGAGGAGGTCCTAGTGGGGGACCAGTTGACCCCCATCGAGAAGATCGAAACGGGCCAGAGCGTGCTCAACAGCGATGGTCGGGAGACCACCGTCGAGAAGACGATGGTACGACCGTTCGACGGAGAGCTCGTGGAGATCACCCCCGTATCGGTTGGCAACGCATTCCAGCTGACGCCCGAGCATCCCGTGCTGTGCGTTCCCCGGAGGAAGGTCAGCCTCAATCGGCGAGGCGGCGGAGAAATTTCGGATGTGAACGTGGAGCGTCTCCTGGAGACCCGACCAGAGTTCATTCCGGCCGGGGAGCTTCAAGTCGGGGATTTCATCCATTACCCGATCAATCGGACCGAGCGGGACGACCCGTCGCTCGGAGATGCTGCCCTTAGACTGCTGGGGTACTATGCATCGGAAGGGTGTGCCCAGGTGATCAACGGCTGCCAGGCAGTGACGTTCACCTTCCACATCGACGAGACCGACTTCGTGGCCGAATTGAGCCAGGCGATCCGTGAGCTCACGGGCAAATCGCCCTGGACGACACCCCAACCCGCGAAGCATGCGATCACCGTTGGCGTGTATTCGAAGGAACTCTACGCCCTCTGTGTACGCCATGCGGGCCAGTACGCGGAAGGGAAGCACCTGAGCAAGGCCGTGATGGAACTACCTCCCGCGAAGCAGCGGATCCTTCTGGAAGCGTACTACAACGGCGACGGCAACACCTACGAGCGTTTTGGCACCGTCCACCGGGTGATGACCATCTCTCGGCAGCTGGCCTTCCAGGTCCAGGAGCTGCAGGCGCGCCAAGGCATCTACGCCACGATCAACGTCCGGGAACCGTTCAAAGAGACAATGAAGAACGGTCGCCGGATCTCTCACCGGCGGATGTACACGGTGTACCACCAGGCGGGGAAGCGCGCCGAGGCCGTTCGCCGGTCGGAGGACGCTTTCCTGGTGCCGATCCGGGGGGTCTCCCGAAGCCCGTACCGCGGGAATGTCTACAACTTCCACGTCGCGGGCGACAACAACACCTACCTCGTCAAGGGATTCTCGGTGCACAACTGCACAGCACCCGTCTACTCCACCGACTCCCTGCACGCCGCGGTGGTCGAGGTCGTCGGAGAGCCGTACGCCAAGGTCCGCTACACGACCGTTCAGAACTGGTCGAAGAACGTCTACAACCTCGTCACAAAGCGCGCCGTCGCCTACGAGAACGCGCTCGTCGAGTGGGTCGACGGCAACATGGGCTCGAAGGTGACGATGAAGTACCCGTCGGTCTTCCTCAAGGGCCGGGGCGCGCGCGCGGACATCCTGTCCGTCGCGTTCGCGAGCCAGGGACAGATCATCGACTCCGGAGCGAAGGCGGTCCACTCCGCGCCCGACACGTCGAGCAAGATCATCTCGAAATCGATCGCCATCCGCGGGGGCCAAACGAGCTACCGCGGCCTCCTCCACGTCGCTCCCGGGGCCACGGGCGTGAAGGCCGCGGTCCGCTGCGATGCTCTCCTTCCCGACGAGCTCGGCCGCTCCGACACCTACCCGTACAACGAGGTCCACGAGGAGGACGCGACGATCACGCACGAGGCGGTCGTCGGGAAGATCGGCGAGGAGCAGATCTTCTACCTGATGAGCCGCGGCCTCAATGAGTCGGACGCGATCCACCTGATCCTGATGGGCTTCCTCGCGGAGTTCGCGAAGGAGCTGCCCGTCGACTACGCCCTCGAGCTGAACCGGCTGATCCAGCTCGAGATGACGGGCTCGGTCGGGTAGTCCCGGCCCCGCCGGTCGCAGGAGCGCTCGGCGCGGCCGGCCGGTGCCGGGGCACCCGAGGGAGCTCGGTGTGCGACTGCACGAGGTCGATCGCCGCGACCAGCACCGCGTAGGCCAGGTTTGCTTCGTCGGCGAGCGTCTGGGCGTTCCGCGCTCCGGGCCGGTCGAGGAGCGCCAGGGCGGTGCGGACCAGGTCCCGCGCCGTGAGCAGGCTGGCGGGGTCGACGACCCGGGCCCCCGGGGCCGCGACGAGCCCTTCGGTCTCGAGGAGCCCCTCCCGGAGGGAGCGTCGCAACTCGACGAGGGTCGCTTCGGGGAGGGACTTCGGGTCGAGCACGATCGGCATCGCGCCCCGGTTCTACGGGCGCGTACGGATATCGTTTCGCTGGGGATCGTGGACGGGCCTACCGCAACTTCGCGTCGAATCGCCATTCGGGGGCGGTCTCCGTACCGGTGACCGCGAGCTCCGGAAGGAGGGGCGAGGCGGCTCCCCTCCACGCCAGTGTCTCGCCGTTCCAGCGTGCCTCGAGGGCCGGGTAGAGGACCTCGCGAAGGCCGGAGATCGGGGCCCGCTCGTGGACGTAGGCGAGGAACCCCTCCCCGATCATCCGGACCGCGTCCGGGCCGGGGATCCCCCGGGACTCGAGGTAGAACATCTGCTCGGGATCGACCGGATGGACCGAGGTGGAGTGGGTCGCCTTGACGTCCCGGCAGAGGATCTCGAGGATCGGGAGGGTGTCGGAGCGGGCGGCGCGGGAGAGGAGCATCGCGTGCTCCGAGATGTAGCTCAGTGTGCGGCGGGCCTCGTGCTCGATGCGGACCAGCCCCCGGCTCATGCCGCGGGCCTCGTCGGTGAAGACGCCCCGGGTGACCGATTGGCCGTGCGTGTCGGTCGCGACGTGGGTCAGCTCGACCGAGCTGTCGTAGGACTGGTCCCGCGCGCCGTAGAACGTCTGGAGGTCGTTGACCGCGGCCCCGTTCCCCACGAGCTTCGTTTGGTTCTTGATCTTCGTCCGGAAGCCGCCGAGGCCGTTCCACATCCAGGCGAGGCGGCCGGCCTCGCCGACCGTCGCGCTCCGGCGGTAGACGGAGACCGCCCGAAGGTCGGGGGCGTGCACCGAGAGGAAGATGACCTTCGCCCGCGCCCCGACGTCGAGGTGCGTGCTCGAGGCGACGAGCCGCTGGCCGTCGTCCCCCGGTGCGACGCTGAACGTCTCCTCGCTCACCAGCACCTGCGAGGACGCTCCCGCGCGGAGGACCCGGCGGATGGAGAGGGCCTCGTGCGGGGCGGAAAGGACCGTCAGTTCCTGGACGCGGATCGGGGCCGAGAGCCGGTCCGGGACGTCGAGAACGTACCCCCGGTTGAGGAGCACGGTGGCGAGCGCCGTGA
This sequence comes from Thermoplasmata archaeon, assembly GCA_052326305.1. GTDB lineage: Archaea > Thermoplasmatota > Thermoplasmata > Lutacidiplasmatales > UBA184 > Lutacidiplasma. Next base: position 33,775 of record JBKQPJ010000004.1, read on the forward strand.
GCCGGTCCGTCGGTTCCTCCGCATCGTGGAGGAGCGTCTCCGCGTCCTTCGCGCCCCCCTTCCACATCTCGGAGAGCGTGCGCAGCCGGACTCCCGCGTCCCGGAGCGAGGACGGAACTTCCGCCCGGGTGCCGGCGAGGTCGTGGACGATGCGGATCGCCCCGGGGAGCGTCGCCGGCGTCTCTACCGGCGCCCCGCGCGTTTCGGCCGCCACGCCCGTCAGGTCGACATTGGAGAAGTATCCGTACCCCCGATAGAGCGGGTTCGGTTCGAGCGGAAGGTGCTGGAACCGGTCAAATGCGTCGGTCCTTCGCGCGGCGAACGGCTCGGGGTCACCGAGGGCGGACGAAAGGCGTTGCACCTCGTCGTGGGTCACCCACTCGGCGTGCCGAGCGACCGACGCGGCCATCGAATTTACACACGATTGGGTGTTTATAACGTGAACGTCGGTCCGGGCCGATCCTACAGGGTGCCGGGGGCCCGCCTCGGCGCCGGTTCAGATTTATACCGCGGGCCGGTGAACGGGGGGCAGAGGCTCCCATGGCCTACGACATGTACCAGGAGATCATTCTCAACCATTACCGGTCCCCCCGTAACTTCGGGCCCCTACCGGAAGCCGATTACAGCGGCGAGGACTCGAACCCGCTCTGCGGCGACCATATCACCGTGCGGCTCAAGGTCGACCCGGCGTCGAAAAAGATCGAGAAGATCCGGTTCGAGGGCGACGGATGCGCCATCAGCATGGCGAGCGCCTCGATGCTGACCCAGAAGGTCGATGGCATGAGCCTCGAGGACGCCGGACGGATGACCCAGGCGGAGGTCCTTCAAGCCCTCGGGATCCCGCTCTCCCCCGTGCGCACGAAGTGTGCGCTCACAGGGTTCGTCGCGCTCGGACGGGCGCTCCACCCCGAGGTGTTCGCGCCGAAGGACCCTCCTCCGGCCCGGACCGAGGGATGATCCCTCGACCCGTCACAACCGTGGGTCGCGGGAGGTCTCCGTGATCGACATCGACCCGGACACGTGCGTTCTGTGCGGTCTGTGCGTCGGCGTTTGCCCGCCGAACGCGATGGAGCTAACGGCGACGCGCCTGCTCGTCCACTCGAACTGCACGGACTGCGGTTGGTGCCTGCCCTACTGTCCGGTGGGCGCGATCACCGGTGGGCGGCCCTTGCCTCGTCGCTCGCGCATCCGCGCCGGTCTAGCCTAGTGCCGCGTCTAGTGGGAGAGTTCGGGGTTCCTGACTTCTAGCGCAAGTACTTTCCCGGAGGAGGTGATGCCTCCTCCCCATGCTGCGCGTCCGCGAGCTCTCCGACGAGGAAGGCCATGCTCTCAGTCGCATCGTGAAGCGCTCGAACGATCCCACCGTCGTCAAGCGGGCGATGATCGTCCTGCACTCGTTCCAAGGGTTCTCTCCGCCGAAGATCGCGGCGTTGGTGCTCTGGAGCGAGGAGTGGGTCCGACGGGTGATCAAGGAGTACAACCGCATCGGTCGCGACGCCCTCTACCCGAAGAAGAGCCCCGGGCCCGAGCCGAAGTTTACCCCCGCGATCCGCAAGACCATCGTGACCTTCGCCCTCTCCCGACCGAAGGACCACGGATGGCAGGGGCCTACCAGTTGGTCCCTCGATCTGCTCCAGGAGACCCTGGTCTTCGAGGGCGTCGTGGAGTCGATCAGTCGGGAGCGGCTGCGGCAGATCCTCCTCGAGGAGTCGGTGACCTTCCAGTCCGTGAAGACCTGGAAGAGCTCGAAGGATCCCCAGTTCGCCGAGAAGCTCCGGCGGCTGAACGAGCTCACCAATCGCCCGCACAACCCTCCGATCGTGGTCTCGGTGGACGAGATGGGGCCGATCTCTCTCCAACCGTATGGAGGCCACACGTGGGCTCGGTCGGGGCACCCCGACCGAGTGCCGGCGACGTACAAGCGACTCGGGGGTATTCGCTATCTGATGGGGGCCTACGACTACTACCACAAGCGGTTCCGGGGGTACCTCTCCTCCTCGAAGAACGGAGCGGGGTACGTTCGATTCCTTCGGTGGGTCCGAGGGAGGTACCCCTCGGGCGGGCGGATCTATCTGATCCAGGACAACCTCTCGACGCACACCACGCCGGCGGCGGTGGCCGAGGCCCGGAAGCTCCGGATCACTTTCGTTCCCACACCGACCAACGCCAGTCACCTCAACCCGATCGAGACCCACTTCCGAACGATCCGTCGGTGGGCGTTCACCGGGTCGAACTACACCGACTGGGACGAGGCGAAGAACGCGCTTCGGCTCGCCATCCGCCGGCTCAATCGAGTCCACTGCGTGACGAACTCACGTCCCGCACTCCGCTGGTGGACGCGGCACTAGCCGGTCCGAGATCGAGGGGGCGGCCGCGGGAATCCCCGAAGCGCCGCGGACCCGAGTCTGGGCTGGGCGGACCAAGACTCTCGAGCCCGGGACTTCCGTCTGAAGTGCTTCCGGAAGACCTGCCCCGGATTCCCCCACCTCTCGGAGAAATCGGGGCGGAAAGGGTTCTCGAGCGAAGAAGGCCGGGGACCGAGCCCGTGCTCAGGGAGTCGAGCTCCCCGACCCGCCCGCCGTGGGAGGGGCCGGCCCTGCCCTTTTCGAGGTCACGGAAGTGCTGAACTCAGCGATGCGAGCCCATCCCGGGAATCGACGCTCGATGAAGTAGTCGAGGCTGTAGCGGCTCGGCCCGTAGGTCGCGCTGATGACGATCAGCCCGAGGAAGGCGATCGCGTAGATGATCCCCGTCCCCACGTCCGTAGTGCCCGATCCGTAGGCATACGATCCCCCGAACCCCTCCGGGACTGCCCAGATCAACAGGGCGAGGACGACGCCGCCCGCGTAGGCGAACTTCCTCATGAAGCCGAACAGCAAGGCCAGACCGAGCAGGACCTCGAAGGTCCCGACGGTGTAGACGATGAGCGTCGAGTTGTTGGTTGCCTGCGTCGCCCAGAACGAGTACCACCCCGACAGCCACCCCGGCGCGGTCGATTGGGACGTCTGGACGTCGCCCAGGAAGTTGCTCACGTACCCGGAGGTGAACTTCAGTATCCCATCGGTCAGCCACGCCACCCCGAGCAGGACTCGGAAGATCGTCTTCAGGGGGTGGGCATGACGGGCCCACCAGCTCGCGTTCGGGGCGCTCGCGTCGTTAGTTACCGTCACGCAGGTCACCTTCCCGTGGGCTCCGAGAGCGGGTATATGGCCGAGAGGTCAAACGGATTCCACGGGCCGTTCCAGGGCGTCCCGGCAGGGAGGATGGGCCGGGCGGACCTCGCCGGCGGTTCCGGCCGATTCCCGCCCCGGGACCGAAGCGACGACGAGTGGCGGTTCCGACCACCTCTTCCCCTATCCCGACGGGGATCTTCGAACAGGGGCCCGCGCGATCCGCGGGGAAGTGACTCGAGTCTCGAGAGCGATCAGCTCGATTCGGTTCGGCGGTGCAGGGGACAGGAGCGCTTCAGGCGGCAGAGCCGGCACTTCTCGCGGGAGAGGGGTGGGATTGGCTTCCGCAACCGGCCGTACTTGCGCCGAGGCATCGTGCGGTCGCGTCTCGAGACGACAGAGCCTCTTCAGCATGACGTCGGGCCGGTCTCGTAGCGGCCCCGGGGTGGAGCTTTTCTGTCCAGCGACGGTGAACGGCCGATGACCCTTTCCGGCCGGGCTACTCCGGGGGCCACACGGCAGTTCCGCGACCGCGCAGTGAGCGCGCGGGCGATCGCGTTCGAGCACTTTCGGGAGGCGCCGGGCGGCCTGGTTCTCTCTTCGCTCGGGCTGGGAACGTACATCGGGGCGCCGGATGGCCCGACGGACTTCGCGGTGGAACAGGCGGTGACGGTCTCCCTCGCCTCGAGCCGCGTCAACGTCCTCGACACCGCGAGCAACTACCGGCACCAACGGGCGGAACGGTCGATCGGGCGGGCGCTGGCCCGCTTGGCCGCCAAGGGCGAGGTCCCCCGAGAGGCGGTGTTCGTGGCGACCAAGAACGGTTACTTCGCGCCGGACGGCGAGTCGAGGGTGCCCACGGACCGATGGGTCGCGGAGGAACTGATACGGCCGGGCATTCTCGATCCCGCGGACGTGGCGGACGGGTGCCACGCCATGAGCCGGTCGTACCTCCTCGACCAGTTCGAGCGCAGCCGGACCAACCTCGGCCTTACGACGATCGACCTGCTCTACCTGCACAACGCGCCCGACGCCCAGATCCCGGCGGTCGGCCGCGAGGCGTTCGTCGGTCGCCTCGAGGAGGCGTTCGGCGTCTACGAGGGCCTGCGGGACCGAGGGCAGCTCGGCGCTTACGGGATCGCGACGTGGGACTCCCTGCGCTCGCCGCGCGCCGACCCCGCGCACTTCTCGCTGGAGACCGCCGTTCGTCTCGCCCGAAAGGTCGGCGGGGAGGGGCATGGGTTCCGCTTCGTCCAGTTCCCGTTCAACCTCGCGATGCCCGAGGCGGCCACCCTCGCGAACCAGTCGGTGGGCGGGACCCACGAACCGCTGTTCGCCGCGGCGTCCAAGCTCGGTATCGCCTGCTTCACGAGCGTCCCGTTGATGCAGGGGCATCTCGCGCGTACGGGCCCGAAGCGCACGGGCCTCTCGTCCGCCCAGACGGCGCTGCAGTTCGCCCGCTCCGCTCCCGGGGCCCTCAGCGCGCTGGTCGGACAGAAGGACCCGAACCATCTCTCCGAGAACCTCGACGTCGCCGTCCGGCGCCCGTGGGACCGGGCGACGTTCGACGCTATGCTCCGCTAGCTCCGGGGCGCGGCTCCGGAACCTCGGCTCCCCGCCCCCGACGGGGTGCGTCGGCTTCGAGAAGCGGCTCCGTCCCTTCCGCCCGGTCCGTCTCGAGGACGGCCCGGCCGTCCAGCTTGCGCACGCGCACCGTCCGGTCGGCGATGGAGGCGAGCTGCCCCTCGTGCGAGACGATGATCACCTGGGGCAGGGCGAGCTCCCCGAGCAGCTCGCCCATGCGGATCACCTGCTCGGAAGAGAAGCCGTCCGTAGGTTCGTCGAGCAGGAGGGTTTCGAGCCGGACCTGTCCGAGAGAGCGCACCACGGTCGCGAGCGCGAGCCGGAACGCGAGGGCGAGCGCCGTCCGTTCCCCGCCGCTCAGCGCTTCCGCCGGCGTCGGTTCCCCTTCGATCATCACCTCGGGGGTGAACCCTACGTCCGTGCGGGCGACGAGCGCCGGATCGTCGACCAGCGAGGCGAAGAATCGCGCGAAGGAGCGGTCGAACGTCGCCTGGGCGTGCGCGAGGAGCTCCTGCTCCATCGCGAGAAGATGCATCCGGAACGGGCCGGTGACCCAGACCGCCTTGCGGTCGAGGTCGGTCGCTTCAGTGACGAGCGCGGCACGCTGGGACCTTCCCTTCTCGGCGCTCGCGATCCGGCGGAGCTCCCCGTCGAGCCGGGTGTCGGCCCGAACGAGCGACGCGCGCTCGTCGGCGAGCTGCTGCTCGGCCGCCATCGACCCGGCTCGGGCCCGCGCCACGTCCTCGGAGACCGAGGGCCCCTCCGACCTTCGCCGGGCGAGGGCCGCGATGCGCTCGCCCCGTTCTCGGAGGCGCCGCTCGAGGGTGGCGAGCTCGCGCGCCGCGCGTTCGGCTTCGGCCGCGAGCGCGCGGAGCGCCCCGTCGGCCGATCGGACCCGCTCCTCGGCCCGCGCGGCCCTTTCCACGAGCTCTCGCGCCCTTTCCCGGGCCGCCTCGGCCTCCTCGACGGCCCTGCGGATCCGGGCCGTCTCGCGCTCCTCGGGCTCGAGCGCCGCCACCCGTTCGCCCGCCGCGAGCACGGCCCGGTCCGCCTCGCGGCGGGCGGTCTCCGACTCTTCGAGCTCGGTCTGTCGGCGACGCAGGGCCTCCCGCAACGACTCGCGACGCTTCTCAAGCTCGGACCAGCGATCGTGGGCCCGATCGTACCGGTCCCGGGCCTTGCGCTCGGCCTCGATCGCCTCGATCTGCTGGTGAACCTCCCGACGCTCTTGCTCCGTCCGGAGGGTCGCCTCCGACGCTTCGACTCGGTGGGCACCGAACTCCACCGGCCGGACCGGTTGGTGGCACCGGGGACAGACGCCCCCGGCGAGAAGCTCGTCGATCTCCGCGAGGCCCGCCCGGGCCTGGGCCAGTCGCTCGACCACCCCTTGCTCTCGCTCGCGTGCCTCCTCGAGCCTTCGCTCGATCTCGGCGGGGGTGGCGGTCGTCGGCGCCGGAGGTTCGCGGGCCGGTCCTTCGCCCGCCGCGCGCTCGGATTCCGTCCGCGCGAGGTCCCGGTCGGCGACCGCGCGGGCGGCGCGGCTCATGGCGTCGGTTCGTCGTCGCTCGGCCCCAGCGAGGTCGGCGCGGGCCGCGGCCAGCACGCGGATTCCCTCCGCGTGGCGCTCGAGCTCCTCCCGGGCCCGAACGGTCCGCTCCTCAGCCGCGGCGAGCGCGGCCCGGCGGACCGAAAGGTCGGTCGATTCGAGACGGGACTCGTCCCGCTCCTTCTCGCGTCGTGTCGCTTCGGCCGTCCGCTCCGCCGCGAGCCGCCCGTGGTCGCCGACACCCGCCGAGTCGGCGGTCTGCTCGCGCTCGAGGCTCTCGACCTCCCGCAGGTCCGACTCGATCTGGCGGGCCGCCTGTTCGGCGGCTTCGAGCCGCGCCCGGGATCGCTCGAGCTCGGTCGCGGACCGGGCGATGCTCCGCTCGAGCTCCGTGCGATCCAGCCGGAGCCGGTCGGCCGCCTGGGTAGCGTCCGCGTACTCGAGGTCGAAATGGCCGAGCCGGTCCGCCGTCTCCCGGCGGTGGCGCGCGCTCGCCCGGAGGTCGGCCCCGAGCTCCTGCGCGTTCTCCGCCGCCGTCCGGTAGCGCTCGACGCCGAGCGCCTTGCGGATCGTCTCGAGTCGCTCCTGGGGCCGGGCCGAGAGGATCTCGCGCATCCGCTCCTGGGGGACGTAGATCGCCCAGCGCCAGAGGTCGGAGTGGGCCTGGGGGTTCGGGTTGTCGGGGAATCCAAGGAGTTCGATGACCCGCTGCCGCACCTCCGTCGCGGAGTACGAGGTCTCCCGTCCGTCCTCGCGGAAGGTGATCCGTTCCGACTCGAACGTCTCGCGCCCCTTGCGCCGGAGCCGGCGGAACCGTCGACCGACGTCGTAGCGGTGCTCCCCGTCCTCGAAGCGGACCGCGACCTCGGCGTGGCCGGCGCCGTGGCGCACGAGGTACGCCGCGTCGACCTCCGCGACGCCGAACAGGGCCATCTCGATGGCGTAGAGGAGGCTCGTCTTCCCGGCTCCGACGTCGCCGACGATGAGCGTCGTGCCCGGAGTGAATTCGACCCGGCCGGATTCGTAGCTGCGGATGTTGCGGACCTCGAGCCGCCGGAGCTGCACCGAACGATCCCCCTCCGCTCAGCCCGATCGCTCGCCGCGCAGGCCGAGGACCTTGCGCGCCGCCTCGAGCCGGGCCGTCGTGTAGTCGAGCCGCGCCTCGCCCTCCGACTTCGCGATCCCGAGCTCGTGGAGGAGCTCCCGAACGATCCGCTCCCCCTCCGGGCCGGCGAGCCACGGTAGGTCGGGTCGGGTCTCCTCGAGAAGACGGGCGATCTCCGCCCCCTCGACGTCCGCCTCGTCGGCCCGCAGGTTCCCGTCCGGGGCGGCGGGGGTCAGGTCCCGTACGTCCCAGGTGATGGCGCGGCCGTCCGCCGAAGCCGCGCGCGCGACCGAGGAGAGCGAAAGGCTCGCGACGGAGCCGTCCGAGAGCGTCCCATGGACCTTCGGGAAGACGAGCGTCCCCGGACCCCCTTCGCGCCCCAGACGTCGCTCGAGCTCGGTCCGTGCCTCCTCGGCGTTGCGGCCCGTCACGTCGACATCGACCAGGCGAAGCGACTCCCTCGGGGCGGTGTCGACGTACTCCGCCCGGGCCCGGTCGCCGTCCACCTCCACGAGGACGATCCCCTGATGGGTGTTTCCGGCGACGGCGTGCTCGAGGTCGGTGCGGCTCGTGCCGAAGACCGCCCCGGGGTTCACGAGGAGCCCGCCGCCCGGTCCCTCCCCCTCGTAGGTGTAGTGGATGTGGCCCCCGGCATAGTAGCCGCACCCGGGCGGGAGGTCCTCCCGGCGGATCCCTCGGATGTGCTCGCGCAGGGCGGCCGGGAGGTACTCCTCGACCGCGGCGTGGAACTGGAATATCTTGAACCCGGGCTCCGCGCAGAACGCCTCCGCGTCGACCGCGCGGAAGTACTCTCGATCGAGGCCGTGCGAGCGCCCCGAGATCCCGGCGATCCGCGCCCCGGTCGGGGCATCGACGAGGAACGGAAGGGTCCATCGGGTCCCCTCGGAGCGGACCGCCTCCGGGGCGACCTTGGCGAACACTCCCGCCGCCGCCAGCACGTCGAGCCAGCTCGTCCGGTGGGCCACGTAGTCGTGAGAGCCGTAGATGACGTAGATCCGACGGCCCTCGTCGACGAGTCGCTTGAGGGCCGCGGCGACGGGCGCCACCTCGGTCGGGTCGGGCACCGGGGTGTGGAAGAGGTCCCCCGAGATCAGGAGGAACTCGGCGTCGCGCTCGGAGACCACGGCGAGGGCCCGGAGCACGCTCTCCCGGAGCGCGGCGCGGACCGCCGGGGCGCGCGGCCAGGCCCCGACGTGCGCGTCGGCGAGGTGCGCGAAGACGAACCGGCCGGCGGGCATCCGGCTCCCTACCGTGACGGGGGACGAGTTCCCGAACGGCCGCCGGAGGCCGGGGCCGCGGCATTCTCCGCCATCCGTTTCGTGATCGCCGCGAGGAGGCCGGCGCCGGCGCCCATCGCCAAGATCCCCGCGACGATCAGGTCGTCGGGGGCGGGGACCGTGGGACCGGGGGGCGACGGCCGGTGCGGCACGTGGGGCTTCGTCTCCGCGGCGGGCGGTGCGCCCTGGGCGAGTCGGGCCGCCTCGCTCGCGCGGAGCATCGCGTTCATCAGACCGAACAGCTCGGTCGCTTCCTCCATCGTGATCTGGCGGTTCCGGAGCCGCTCGATGAGGTGATTGTACCGCACGGTGCGCTGCGCGTCCGAGCGGGGGGCGGCTGCGGGGGCAGGACGACTCGCCACGGGGGACCGGAGGGGCCACCGCACACCTCCTCTTGAAGAGGAGGCGGCCGACGACGAACCGGCGGCCGAGCCGTTATAGCGGGGGGCGGCCTTCCGAGGCGGATGCCCGATCCCGAACCTGCCCCCGAGGATGAGAAGTCCCCGAGCGACCGTCACCTCCACGTCCGGCTCTCGGACGAGCGGAGCTCGATCTTCGATTTCATCACCGAGTACCTCCAGGCCGCGGGCAAGACCGCCGACTGGTACTGGCGGACGGCGGGCCGGCTCGAGGGGAACGAGGCGGACAACCTCGAGGAGCTGCTGTCGAGCGCGTTCGAGGCCGGGGCGTTCATCGCCCACGACCACCCCGAGGACGTCGAGTTCCTCTGGGTGACCGAGCAGGAATGCGAGAAGGAGCGCCGCCGCGAGGAGCGCGGGGACCAGCGCGAGGCGGCGAAGAAGGAGCGCTCCAGCCTTTCCCACTACGCCTGACCGTACGATCGCGGCCGCCGCGGCGGGGGCCTGCCTAGATCCCGATCACCGAGTGGGCGACCATGAGGGCGATGAACAGGATCGAGATCGTGTTCACGACCTTGATGAGCGGGTTGATCGCGGGGCCGGCCGTGTCCTTCGTCGCGTCGCCGACGGTGTCGCCGACGACCGCCGCCTTGTGGGCATCGGAGTGCTTGCCACCGTAGTTCCCGCTCTCGATGAACTTCTTCCCGTTGTCCCAGGCGCCGCCGCCGGTGGTCATCATGATCGCGAGCGGGAACCCGGAGAGGATGACCCCGAGGAGCAGGCCGGCGAGGGCGACCGGACCGAGCAGGAAGCCGACCGCGAGCGGGGTCACGATGCCGATCGCCGCGGGCACGGCGAGCTGGCGGAGCGCGGTGACGGTGACGATATCGACGCACTTTCCGTACTCGGGCTTGCCGGTGCCCTCGAGGATCCCGGGGATCTCCCGGAACTGGCGGCGCACCTCGAAGACGATCGCCTGGGCCGCGACGCCGACCGCGTTCATCAGGAACGACGTGAAGAAGAACGGCAGGATCGCCCCGATGATGAGGCCCGCGACGACGAGCGGGTTGTCGATCGTGAGGAGCCCCGTGAAATCGGTCCAGGTGTGGCCCCCGCCCCACTGCTGCGCCGCGGCGAAGGTGTAGGCGGAGAAGAGGGCGAGCGTGGCGAGCACCGCCGAGCCGATGGCGTAGCCTTTCGTCACGGCCTTGGTCGTGTTGCCGACCGCGTCCAGGGGGTCGGTGACGCCGCGCGCCACGGCGGGAAGGTTCGCCATCTCGGCGATCCCGCCCGCGTTGTCGGTGATCGGGCCGAAGGCGTCGATCGAGATGATCATGCCGGTCACGGCGAGCATGCTCGCGGCCGCGAGCCCCACGCCATACAGGCCCCGCGCCGCGACGACGATGTGGCCGTTCCAGCCGACGGCGAAGTAGCTCCCCAGGGTCGCGGCGACGATCACGATCCCCGAGATGAACACGGACTCGAGCCCGACCGAGAGCCCGGTGATGACGTTCGGCCCGGCGCCGGCCTGGCTTGCGTCGGCGATCCGGTGGACCGGGGAGTACGATGAGCTCGTGTAGTAGTCGGTCAGGATGACGATGAGCGCCATGACGAGCAACCCGGCGACCGTCGCCGCGAAGACCCCGGGGTTCGAGTCCATCAGCTCGCGATCGAGCACGTAGAGCCCGGCGATCCCGACGATCGTCGTCGCCGCGAGACCCTGGTACAGGGCCCCCATGATCGTCCCGCCGGGTCGCATCCGGACGAACGCCGCCCCGACCAGGGTCGCGACGATCGCCCAGGCGCTGATGATGAGCGGGTAGAGGATCGCGTGGGGGTAGAGGGAGGCGAAGTTGGCCACGAGGCCGTTGTTCAGGATCAGGTAGGCGAGGAGCATCGTGCCGACGGCCGTGACGACGTACGTCTCGAACAGGTCGGCCGCCATGCCGGCACAGTCGCCGACGTTGTCGCCGACGTTGTCGGCGATGACCGCGGGGTTCCGCGGGTCATCCTCCGGGATGCCCGCCTCGACCTTCCCGACGAGGTCGGCGCCGACGTCCGCCCCCTTGGTGAAGATCCCGCCCCCCACCCGCGCGAAGAGGCTCATCAGCGACGCGCCGAACAGAAGACCGACCATCGCGAGAACGTTCCCGCCGAAGGCGACGTAGAACCCGATCAACTCGAGGAGGGCGAGGCCGGCGACCGAGAGGCCCGTGACGCTGCCGCCGCGGAAGGCGTAGCGCATCGTCGCGCCCAGGTCCCCCTTGCGGGCGTGCGCCGCGGTGCGAACGTTCGCCCGGACGCTGACGAACATCCCGACCGCGCCTGCGAGGGCGCTTCCGGCGGCCCCGAAGAGGAACCCGACCGCGAGGCGGGGACCGTTCGTGGTGACCCCGAAGGCGAAGACGATGACGACCGCGAGCACCAGGGCCACGGCGAAGACGGCCGTGTACTCCCGCCGCAGGAAGGCGTTGGCCCCTTCCCGGATGGCGGCGGCGATCGAGCGCATCTTCTCGTCCCCTTCGTCCTCCCGCAGGAGGAGCGCGGACTGCAATCCGGCGTAGGCGAGCGCGAGCAAGGCCGCGAGCAGGACGAGAAGTTCCAGCTGGCCGTTCGCAAAGTCCATTGTAATCCCTCGAAAGTCGGCGCCGGCTGACGAGCTTCGCAGATAAACTTTTCGCGGTCGTTCGGGAGGAGGGACCCCACCGGCGACTCCGCCGAGAGGTCTTTATCTCGGCGGAGGGAGGAGTTCCTTCGTGCACGGCGGCACGCCCTCGGACATCACGAGCCGACGTTCGCGGGTCCTCTGCCGGTTCTGCGGACGTCCGATGGATCTTTCGCGGCTCCGCGAGCACATGCGGGGGGAGCACCAGGCCGACTCGACGCAGGTGGAGACCCTGTACCTCTCCGCGCGTGTCGAGGCCCGCAAGACCCAACGGTCGCGTACCTAGCGCGGCGCGCCGGGTCGCGTACCGCGGGCGCTCAGGGGTCGAAGTCCCGGCGGCGGATGCGGTCCGCGACGTGGGCCAGGAACTCGGGTCGGGAGAACCCGCGGCCCTCCTTGACCCCACGCACGCGCACCGACACCGACCCGTCCGCGGCCTCGCGGTCGCCGACGACCGCGACGTACGGGATCCGGTCGACCTCGGCGGTGCGCACCCGCTTCGGGAGGGATTCTTCGCTGCCCGCCACCTCGACCCGGATGCCGAGCGCCCGCATCTCCTCCGCGAGCGAACGCGCCGCCTCGCCGTGCCGGTCGGTGACCGGGAGCACGCGCACCTGGACCGGGGCGAGCCACGGCGGCCACCGCCCGGCGCAATGCTCCGTCAGGACGCCGAGGAACCGCTCCCACGTCCCGAGGATCGTCCGGTGGATCACCACCGGCTGATGCAACTGGCCGTCGGCCCCCTGGTACTCGAGGTGGAACCGTCGCGGGATCTGGTAATCGAGCTGGATCGTGCCGGTCTGCCAGGGCCGGCCCATGCTGTCGCGGATGTGGATGTCGATCTTCGGGCCGTAGAACGCCCCCTCGCCCGGGGAGACCTTGTACTCGACCCCCGAGCCCTGAAGGAGGCGCTCGAGGGTCGCTTCGGCGCGGTCCCAATCCGCGGCTTCGCCGAGGAAGGCCGCCGGCCGCGTCGAGAGCTCGTACGACCACTTGAGGCGGAAGGTCGTGAACGCCTCCCGGATCCAGTCGAGGAGGACCCGGATCTCGCTCTCGATCTGCTCCTCGGTCACGAACACGTGGGCATCGTCCTGGACGAGCTCCCGCACGCGCAGCAGGCCGTGGAGGGTGCCGCTGGCCTCGAGACGGTGGAGGGGCGCGAACTCGGCGAGCCGGAGCGGGAGCTCCCGGTAGCTTCGGGCGCGCGACCCGAAGATCATCATCGCCCCCGGGCAGTTCATCGGCTTCCAGCCGAACTCCTGCCCGTCGATCTCCGACACGAACATGTCCTCGCGGTAGTGCTCCCAGTGACCGCTCGTCTCGAAGACGGAGCGAGCGAACAAGAGGGGGGTGCGGATCTCCGAGTATCCCGCCGCGCGCAGGTGCTCGGTCACGTACTTCTCGAGCTCGCGCACGATCACCATTCCTTTCGGGAGCCAGAACGGGAACCCGGGCGCCTGCTCCGCGAAGAAGAACAGTTCCTGTTTCTGCCCGATCGTCCGGTGGTCGCGCGTCGCCGCCTCGGCCCGGAGCTTGAGGTACTGGTGGAGCTCCTCCCGGGTCGGGAACCCGATCCCCCGGATCCGTTGCAGGGGCCGGGCCCCTGCCCGGTCCGGCGTGATCGCCGAGAAGCCCAGCACGTGAGTTCCCGCGAGCCACGACGTGTCCGGAACGTGGGGGCCCCGACACAGGTCGGTGAACGCCCCGGTATCGTAGACCGAGACCGGCTCTCCCGGTGGCACCTCGGCAATGTAGCCGAGCTTGTACGAGTTCGCGTTGAACAGGCGCTCCGCTTCCTCTCGGGGAAGCTCCCGGCGTCGGAACGGCTCGTGCCCCTTGATCGCCCGGTCCATCGAGTTGCGGACCGCGTCGAGGTCGGCAGGGGTCAGCGGCCGCACATCGAAGTCGTAGTAGAACCCTTCCTCCGTGGGGGGCCCGACGGTGGGCCGCGCGTCGGGGATTGTCTCCACGAGGGCCTTCGCCACGAGGTGGGCGGCCGAGTGCTGAAGGACCTCGCGGCCGGCGCGGTCGTCGAACGATAGGGGGGCGATCCGGCCGCCCTCCTGCAACAGGAAAGTGAGATCGACCGAGCGGCCGTTGATCGACGCGGCCAGGAACCGGGGCGCGCGCTCGGGGGCCCAGCCCGAGAGCACCTCGCCGATCGGTGTTCCGGCGGCGACACGTTGCTTTTGGCCGTCCGGCAACACGATCTCGAGCCCCCCCACCTCGGACATCGTCGTACCGACCCGGCCGACGGTCCGGTGACCAAAAGACTAGCGGTTCCCCGACCGGGTTCGTGGGTGCGCCGGTGGAGCGGCCCGGGTGCCGCTCCGGCTCCGAGCGTCCGGCTCCCCTCCACTTCCGGAAGCGGTGTTTCTACCAGCGGACGACACATTCTAGGCGGTGAACTCGTGCTAGCCGGTAGGCGGAGTCCGGGGGAGATCGATCCACCCCCTGCGCAGGAACGAGGCCGCGGCACCGGCGAGCCCGACGGCGAGGCTCCCCTAGATGGCGTAGAAGGACCGGGGATTCCTCGGGACCGAGGTGGAATAGCCCTCGACGAGGGCCATCGGAATGCCCGCCGCCCGGATGGCGAGGAACGTTCCTGGCAGCCTATCCCCCCATCCTTCCCGCATGAGTCGGAAACCGAATCCGGATGCCTTACCCGATTATCGAGATTAAACAGATCGCGGCTCCGATGAGGAGCGCAGGTACTCCGACCCACGCAGGCCTCGCGCCGGTCCAGAACATCTCCTCTGCAAAGAATAGGGACTCGCCCTCGATTCTCGAGCCGACCGAGTAGTACACCTCGCGGTCTTCGCTATCGATGGGTTCGTAGGTACCGAATCCACCGGCCGAATCCCACTTGGACCGGTCGCTCGCAAACTTGTATCGTCCTCGCAAGCCCTCCTTCCGCGCACGGTGGGCGAGATCCCGTACCCGCCGATTCTCCCTTCGGATCGATTCAGGATTTAGGTAGGCTGCGGCGAGAATGATCGCCCCACCCACGCCCAGGATGATGCCGGGAATCAACTCCAGTTCGTTCATCCATCGACCCCCGGATTTCCCGGACGGTCCGGCAGTCCTTCCGGAGTATTCGACGCTTTAGGCCGACTCCCCCCTCACGGTCGGTCATGGACGAGCAAGACCTCTGGTCCGGGTCGACTGCTGTCCATGATCGCGGCACCACTACCCCAATGGCCTGCCAGTCGATCCAACCAACGCGATACGGCTAGTGCCGGAACGTAAGGGGCTCCCGAGCGAGCCAAGTGCTGCTAGCGTGCGCCGTCGCATTCCACGAGGCTGCGGGCAAAGGGATGCCCGGGCAGGAGCAGGAGACGTGACCACCAATCCGCACGGTTGACTGAATCCTCGGATTCATAGTGCTCTTGGTTCTTGGCGATTTGGTAAGCTAACCGCCTGCCGACCGTGAGAACCACCGATGACCGTAGAGATCGAGGTCTATCGACCCCCGGCTCGGCTCGGGCCCCGGATCCCGTTTTGGGCGATCCTGGCCATGATTTGGGGAGGGACATTTGCCATCATCCTGACCGTGGACATTCTCAGCAGTCAATCACCGGACTCTAGCTTCGATCTCTTACTCGGGACCATAGGTCTCGTGGCAAGTTTGGTGATGGCGTACGCCCGGCTGCGACTCGTTCGAGGCACTTCTGTTTGGTCAAATGGTCTCTTGACCCGGGGATACCCCATCGGTGATACCAGCGACGAAGTCCGCCTGTCCGACCCCGAGGAACGGGCGGCCCGTCGCCGACTGCGCCGGGGGGCTATCACCCGGCGAGAGTACGAGCGGATCATCGCCCGGCGGCACTTCGTCCATGGCGAGTACTCCGCAGCGGAGTACCACGAAGCCCTGCGCCAGATCGGCGATGACACCCCTCCGGGGAGCGTAGGAAGTCCTCCGGCCCGGACTCAAGGCTAGGTTCCTCCGCGGTCGAATCACCTCTTGCCGGGAAGTAAGGGGTCCCCGGGCGACCCGTGTGCTGCTACTGGCGCGAACAGTCAATGGTATCTCTCTGAGGGCTTACCCCCGAAGGGGCTGGTCCATGAATTCGAAGGCGTTGGTCGGCTCGGTTCTCGCGCTCGGAGCCGGGATTCTTTCGGGCCTTTCTGCACTAAGCCCCTGGTGGACTCTCTCGGGTAGCGGGGGGGGTGTGGGGTCGGTTTCCATCGGATTCCTTCCCGGAGGTTCGTTCTCTGCTTCGGACAACGGCACTACCGCATCCTTCTCGTACGCGTCCCAGGGGATTGGGCAGATCGGAGCACTCTACGAGGGAATTCTAGCGCTTACAGTCCTGATCATGCTCATCTCCTTCGTCGTCGGAGGACTTGGTCTCCTACGTTCATTCAAGGGAAACCGGAACAGCGCGGGGATGGACTCAGTACAGGTCTGGGCCGTTTGTGTTCTCGTTCTTGCGGTGGTCGCAGTTCTTGTGATTCCGCTAGCCCAGCCGGGGGTCTTCGCGATGCATCCAGCGGGCCTCTGCGCCGGTCAGTCCGGGCTCAAGACGCCTTGCAATTCCTTCTGGGGTTCGGTATCAGCTAACGGCGCGACCCTTTCTTGGGGAGCAGATGTGGGGTGGTACCTCGAGATTGCTGCCTTCGCGGTGTTAATCGCTGCCTTGCTGACTTGGAGACGTGCGATTCTAGAGCCGTGGGTCGCTCCCGCGGCGCCCCCGGTATCTACAACTCCGCCGCCTTCGATGCAGGTCTGCTTGAAGTGCGGAACGGTCAGAACGTCTTCCCAACCATTCTGTCCCGCGTGCGGAACGGTTTACCCGGTGAGCGCGCCCGCCATCCCGCCTCCTGGCTGAAGCAGTAACCCGGCGGGGGGTCCCCGGGCGAGCCAGGTGTAGCCTTCGCCCGCCTAGAGGTCTTCGGGACCGCTTAGCAATGTTCCGCCCGCTTCATTGGGTAGAGCTACGCCGCCAGCTCTACGACAGCCTGCGCCCGACCCTCGCACCGACCGTCCCCGGGGGCCCGTAAACCCATGTCCGGAGGGCAATCCCCTGACGTGCGCTCAGCTCGCCCATCATTCATCACGGTTCAGCTGGTTCTAGTCTTCATCATCGCGCCGCGGGGTCGGGGACGGTCGAGGGATGTCCGGCGAAGGGATCGGTCGATTCTCGTCGAGGATCGCATCGATGTGGAAGATTCCCCCGGCAGCACCGGTCTCCTTGAGCCGGGAGGCGTCCCGCGGTAGGAACGTGCCATCGACCCAGGTCGGTCCGCCCGAGGAGATCGTCCGGACCAGCGACCAATCGGGGTCACGGTCGCGGGGGGAGAGGATCACGTGCTCCAGGCCGATCCCGCGGACCGTGCGGGCCAGGGCGGCCGGGTCGCGTTCGGCCCACTCGGGACGGGCCAAGATCTCCCCGCCCTCGAACGCGATCTCGAACGCGAGCTCCGTGCTGAGGCCCCACGCCCGCTCGAGCTCTCCCGGGTCGTCGAGCATCGCGCTCGAAATGACGGCGCGCTGGGCGCCGGCGACCAGGATGTCGATCGACTGGTCCGCCGAGCGCACGCCGCCATCGACCCAGAGGGCGATGTCGCGGGAGAACTCCTGAATGTAGTCGAGCTGAGGCTCGCTCCGCTCGATCCCGTCGAGGTCGACGAGATACAGGACCGTGTAGTCCCGCACGAGCCGGTCGATCACGTCGAACGGGTCGAGGGGTGCCCCGTCCGCGCCGAGGGCGAACTCCGGTCCGTCGGCTCCCGGGCGGCAGATGCGCCCGTGACGCAGAAGGAGGCTGGGGACGAGCGCGCCGGACGGGGCCGGTGGGGCCGCGGCAAGCCGTCGACCGGGTCCGGTTCTCGGTCCGCTCACGCTCCCGCCAGCCCCCGGAGAGTATTTCGGCTCGCCGGGCGTAGCTCCCCCTGCCAGGAGGTGGAGGGCAGCTGACGGTGGACCGCGCCGGCAACGGCCGGCCGCTGAGGAAAGTCCCCTCTCCGGGAAACACGGGGTCGGGTGGGAGCCCGACGGGCGAGAGTCCGAGCTCCGGAGCAGAAACGACACAGCCCGGTGGGACGGTGATGGGGCCGCCCCGGAGGCTCCACCGGGATCTGTTGAAACGGCCGACTCCCCGGGAGCAAGCCCTGAGCGACGGGATGAGGAGTTTCCCTGACCGTCGAGGAGAGCGCGCAGTCGAATGTTGCCTGAAACGGAAAGGGGCTTACTACCACCACCTGGCCGCCCCGGCGAGAAATCGCCGGGGTGTTTGCCGTTCAAACCCCCCCTTGAACGGCACGACCCCTATTCGGCCGACGACATACGCGAAAGTCTCCGAGACCAGTTCCGCTCTGTTCGGCCCTCCACCGAATCAGAGCTAACTCCTTCGGCCCCCGGTTCGCCGGGGGCCCTCCTCTTTTTCGGGGCCCCACCGCGCCTTTGCCGGGCGTGTGGGACGATTCATGGGAGGTCCGTTCCGTGCCCGTAATCGCGTCGTTTACGTTCGTTTGTCCGTGGTGTAGACAGCAACACCCCCCGGGATCGGTCTATGTCCAAGGACCGGACCCGACCAAACTACAGCCTGGACAATTGCTCTGGGACGTTGACTGTCTCCGAAACTTTGCCTGGCTTCGGGAGGAGGTTCGGTACTGGCCGAGCCGGTGATCAGACCCCGAAAGCTGGCCCCGATAGAACAGCCCGGCCGTCGGACCGGGCGCGGCCCCTCTCGCGGGTTAGCCGCCTAGCCCTTTCGTGGGACAGCGTGCAAAGGGAAAGCCCGTGCAGGGGCAGATGTAGGTGGCCTGAAGTCACTCGCCGAAGTGAGTAGGTAAGATCGAGGCTCGTCCTCGTTCCGTAGGGCGTGTGGCCTGCAACCGAGGGCTTTGACGGAATCCGGGACCCATCGACGAGCCCAAGTGATTATCCTTAGAACGTCATCCCTCCCTATGTCTACCGCATCGCCAGAAGCAAACGCAAGTCCGAGCAATCCACCGACAACCCGTCCAGACCTTGGAAGCAAGGCACCGACCGGAATGGCCCAAATCGCCCTAGTTTTGGGTGTCGCCGCTTTGATCCTTGGCGGCTCGGCCCTCGGGGTCGCCGTCATGAACAGCGGCCACAGCGGGACCAATGCGACGAGCCTTTGGGCTGCTGTTGACGCGAACGGAACGGTGGCCAGCGGGAGAGGCGTAAACACAACCACCACCTTCGAGGAGAACGGCAATGAGTACGTGGTCTTCTTCGACAGTGACGTCAAAAGCTGTGCCTACATCGCGACGATTGGTTTCTCGGGACAGATTTTCTCCGGGCCCTATTCCGACAGCTACGCAGTGTTCGTGGCAACGACGAATTCCACCGGCGTCCGGGAGGCCTTGCCGTTCTATCTCGCAGTGTTCTGTTAGGACTAGGTCCCGTCCGTACGGTGAGTTCGTTAACTCTACAGAAAGTGAACCCCTTCCGGCCCCGGGTTTCCCCGGGGCCAACGGGGGAGCAAGGGGTCCCCGTGCGAGCCGGGTGCCGTTAGAGTGTCGCCCCGCAACTAGTGCAGTGTACGTTCCCCGCCGGGTTCAGTGATCCGCAGTGCTTGCAATGGAGGAAGACGAGAGGTTTCACCGATTCCGGCGTCGTTGTTTGTGGGGGTGCGGCGGCCAGATATGCGGCGCGGGCCGCTATGATCTCGCGAGCGCAGTTGAAGGCGTTGGGCGTGGCAAACGTGGCCGCCCAGCCGACTCCCGATTCTATCCTGAGTAGCAGTTGCCCCTTGGGCCCTGGTCCAGGTTGAACGTTGGTGATTTGCGATAGGTTCAGGCTAACCACTGTTCGAGGGAGCGTCCCATAACCAGTAGCTTCGAAGACCAGCCGATGGTTGGAAAGATGCAGTAGGCCCGGGTCCGCGAAGGGGTACCCTGGTACAGTTGCCCACTGAATCGGGTCAGTCGATATGGCCCGCTCCCCGGGATTAAGTATCATCGCCGGACGACCCGGACACCGCCGCCGGCTCTTGAGCGTCCCGGTGCGAGTCGGGTGCCGCTAGACGTCCGTCACCCGGACGATTTCAACCGGTCTCTCCGGGTGCTGGCTAGATAGCTTCTGGATTACCCGGTCCGCATCCACGCGGGTAGGGATTCACCTTTGTGGTCAGACTGAGGGTGCGCTGAACGCCGGGTAGCCCTTCCCCCGCAGCGCATCGCGCACCACTTCGACGAACTTCACTCCGCGGATCCGACACGTCCGATAGACCGACATCAGCCGCTCGAGGACCCATGCCCCCTTCCAGGAGCGGCGTCCGCCGCTGATCTTCCGATACAGCACGCCCTGTCGTACGTGATTCTCCGCGAGGTTGTTGTGCCACGCCACCCCGGGCATTCGGAGGAAGGTGAACACCATCGTCCGTTTGCCCCAGAGCTCCTTCGAGATCCGAGCGGCGTCGCGGTCCTTCCAGTCGTGCAGCACGAGGTGGGCCAGCGCCCGCCGCGCTCCCTGGTGGACCCTCCGCCGCTCTCGTCCCGATGCGTTCGGATGCCCCTCCGACCAGAGCACCGTGTTCCGTAACAGCCCTCTCAACCGATCCGCGAACTCGAGGAACTCCTCGGGAGGTCGCCCCGCGCTCGTCAGCTTCGCCTCGACCTCCTTCAGCAGCGGCCGAGGTTCAAGTCGGTGCATCACCTCCGCCCGCTCAAGC
>JBKQPJ010000005.1:0-64061 GCA_052326305.1 Thermoplasmata archaeon
GGTTCAACGACCTCACGTATCGACAGATCCGCCGGGGGACGTTCCGGAGCGAGCGGGAGCTGATCGGCATGCTGAAGCTCTACATCGAGCGGTACAACGAGATTCCTCGCCCGTTCCAGTGGCGAGCAACCGCTGACGAGATCCTCGTCAAGGTCACTCGGAACCGGTTAAACGTAGGTCTGGCTGGTACACCACACTAGGGTCGACCGGGCCCCGGGGAAGCGGGCGGGTCGCCCCGCCGAGTCGGGGCAAATCTCTAAGAGGGGGAGCCCGCGTCGATTGATACGAGCTCCCGTGCGTCGCCCGAGTTTCCTCCTGGTTCCCGCCATCGTGGTGATCATCGCGATCTTGGCCGCGCCGGGCTCCCTGGGAGGGGGCGCGTCGGCCCGGACGAACGCCCCGGTACGGGCGGCGGAGATGCCCGCCCCGATGGCTCCCAACCCTTCGGCCGACGCCCGTATCTCCCAGATCGAGCGCACCCTCCATCAGGACGGGGTTCCGGCTGAGGACATACACCTTCCGAACTTCCCTGGAGCTGATCCCGGCCGCGCCGGCGTCGTCGCCCCCTCGTACACCCAGGCTCCCGCTCCGATGGGCGTGGCAGACCTTGGGCTGAGGACCGTCGGCACCGCCACCGTGCCGTACGTGCTCAACACGACGAGCGTGGTGGGGACCACCACGTTCGACTCCGCCCAGTCGGTCTATCTCGACGGGGACGGCCCCGACATGTTCGGGGTGCAGATGAACGCGGTCGCGACCCACGTCACGCTGTTCGGACGGTCGAGCTATGAGTTCTGGGCCCAGGATTACATGACCTACACCTCGAGCAATGGAACCCTGACGTTCGGGGACAACGTCTGGAACTTCTCGAACCCGGCGGCCGTGATCTCCTCGAACGTCTTCTTCGCTCACGGTCCGAACGGCGTCCTGGTGGCCCCAGTCTACTACTTCGCTGCGGGACCCTCCTTCCATGTCGCGTTCCCGTTCACCGTGAAGTTCGACCTCAATGCCACGACCGTCGGGCGGCGTGCGGAGCTCTTCTTCAACTATTCGATCTCGGCGCCATCGCTCCACACGTCGGGATCGTTCGACCATGTCGTCTTCAACTCCCTGAGGCCGTTCTCGTTCGCCCACTCGCCCGTCCCCCAGTTCCAGGCGAACGGAACGGGCTACGACCCCCTCGGCCTGCCCAACGATCTCGAGCTCGATCTCTGCGGATCGGCGAACGGGGACACGACGACGTTCGTGCTCCTGCATGCGCTGTTCTCTATCGCGACGCTCAACGCCTCGGCCACCATTCCCCATTACGAACCGATCCCCTCGGCCTATGACACTGGGTCCGACACCGGGGAATCAAGCAACGGCGTGGGGGTCTTCTACAATGCTACGGACGCGGGGCCGGTTCCTGTCGCGATCCTCACCGTCGGCCCGTCGTTCCTCTACGGTCTCTGGAACCTCTCCGGTACCCCCGGCTACCGCACGCTCTCCGCGACGATCACCCCCATCAACAGCTTCCTTTTCGTGACCCCCGGGACGGCCTACAACGCGAACGTCGCGCAGTGGGCGCCGACCTTGGGATTCGGCACCGGGCCGGCGATCCTCGCCTTCCCGAACGGGGGAAACTACTACTTCGAATGGCTCCTCAGCGACTACCGCCCGGTCCACCGGTCGCTGAACCCCCCCGCCAACGGCACGGCGAAGCTCACCGTGACGATGGCCCGTGAGAACGCCCTCGGGGTCTATACACCGCTCATCGCCTGGGGAGATCCGGAGCTCGCCGCCCTCACCGCGTCGGGCGCCGGAACCGCGGCGAGCCCGTACGTCCTCGAGGCGAACCAGTACCACCCGATCTCCGCCGTCTTCGGGGCGATGAACTACTTCTTCTTCCCGGTCTTCCCCGGGATCCTCCTCGTCGACACGAACGCCACGGTCCACATCATACCCCCGAGCCTCGCAATCGCGTATCCGGCCAACGTGGCCGCGAACCTGTCCCTGGCCGGACTGCCCCCGTCGAACCACCTGCAGGTCCAGTTCTGGGAGGTTCGGAACGTGACGCTCGAGGGTGGCTCCGCGATCACGGGGTGGCTCTCCTCCAACCAGGGGTTCGATGCGGTCGCCGAGGTGATGTTCTGGGACTCGACCGGCAACCTCGTGGCCGGGAACACCTTCTACGACCAGGGGATCTCGCTCGCGTTCTACGGCGGCTCGGACAACACGGTCTGGGGGAACAGCTTCCTCAACTCCACGGCCGCCGCCACCAACCAGAGCGCTGTCGAGAACTCGGGCAGCAACACGACGGGGATCTGGGAGTCCGAGTCGGGGGATCTGATCTACAACAACTACTTCGCCCTGCCCGCCCCGGCCTACACCCCGGTGATCGACCCGCTCTCCTGCGAGAGCTTCTGCCGGGCCGTCCTCTACCGCGATGCCTGGAACGTCAGCTACGAGCCGGCGGACGTCGTGCTCGTCGTCCTCGGAACGAACCTCTCCGGGAGCATCATCGGGACCACCTACCAGGGCGGCAACTACTGGTCCAACTACGGCACCCCCGCGAACCCGCTGGGGGTCCTCCCCTACAATGACGGGGGACGGATCACGTTCGAGGGCGACTACCACCCGCTCGTGCGCTCTCCGGCGTACCCCGTGGCGGTCGACGAGCTCGGTCTCGCGGCCGGCGCGGTCTGGGGCGTCGAGGTCTCCGGGATCGCCTACCGGACCAACCTGACCGTGCTGACGGTCTACTCGCCGAACGGCACGTACAACTACACGGTCCTGCTGCCCAACGGCTACACGGCCTCCGCCTCGGGCAACTTCACGGTCAACGGCACCGGCACCGAGGTCACCGTGACCTTCACCCCGCTCATCGCGGTCACGTTCCTCGAGAGCGGCGTCCTCGCCGGTTGGAGCTGGAACGTGACGCTGGAGCTCCTCAACTCGACGGGGGCGGTCATTTCGAACGTGACGGGTAACTCCACGAACGGCTCGCTCGTGCTCGAGGTCGTGCCCGGGACGTACGACACCAATGCGACCTCCTACGGCTTCCTCGGTCCCCCGAACGGCACGCTCGACGTCGGCTCCGTGGCCCCCCCGCCGCAGCCGATCAACTTCACCCTGGAGCCGATCCTCACCTTCGACGAATCGGGGCTGCCCGCGGGAACCCCTTGGACGGTCCTTATCGCCCGGGGATCGTTCTCTGAGAACTTCACTTCCGTCTCGACGTCGCTTCTCCTCACGCTGTTCGAACTCCCGTCCGCGCTCTACGACTGGAACGCCTCGGCGGCCGGCTACACCGTGACCCCGTCGAGGGGCCTCGACACCCCCGGCGAGGTCGCGACCTACGACCTGAGCTTCACCGTCGTCCGCGGCACGATCGCGGGCACGGTCAACGTCGCCAGCGCCGAGGTGTGGATCGATGGAGTGCAGGTCACGCTCACCAACGGCGCGTTCTCCGCTCCCGAGAGCCCCGGGATCGACTCGATGGTCGTCGTGGCGGCCGGCTACCGGACCTACTTCAACAACGTGACCGTCACGAGCGGGAAGACCACGACGGTCCCGATCGTTCTCATCGCCCTGCCGACCGCGCCCTCGTCGACCGGTCCGGCCGGGATCTCCGACCTCGGATGGACGATCATCGGCGCCCTCGCGGTCGTCGCCGCGATCGGGCTCCTCCTCGCGATCGCCGCCCGGCGGCAGGGCCGGGCCCCACCGCCCCCGACACCGTACTCCGGTACCTCGGCCCCCTCGATCGCGGCCGTCGCCCCCGCGGCCCGACCACCGTGGCAGGAAGATGCGGACGATACGGCCGTGAGCCCGCCGTCGCCCCCGCGGTAGTCCTTCGACGCTTCGTTCCCGCCCGGCCGGAGCCGCCGCGGGTCGTGCTTTACTACCCCCGGGCCTAGCGCCGCGGAATGGAGGACGCCCCGGAGCGCCCCTTCCCGTCCTTTGCGGCCCGGGCGCCGTACATCGCGATCGGCGCCGCCCTGATCGGGATGGCAATGATCGTCGCCGGTTGGCTCTCGGCGAGATACCCTCCGACCGAGCTCTACCGGACCCCGCTCGCCGGTTTCGACCCGCCGTTCGACATCGTGGCCGGCATCCTGCTCCTCATCCTCTCGTTCCGCATCCGCAGCCGCAGCCCCGTCGCGTGGATGTTCACGATCCCCGTGCCGGTCCTCGCGGGGGCGATCGCCCTTCTCAGCCCGAACGCCTACTCGATCGTCTCGACCGTCCTCTCCGCGGCCGTGCTGGCGTCCATCTACCCGTTCCGGGCGAGCTTCTACATCGGCTCGGCGACCGGGCCCGAGGGAACCCAGCTGCTCCTCGTGGTCGCGAGCCTCGCCTCGCTCCTCTTCGGAGCCGTCGGGGCGAAGTGGCTCGGGCCCGAGTTCGTCCCCCGCATCTCCACCTGGGGGGAATCGATCTACTTCACCGTCACGACGATCTCGACGATCGGCTCGACGTACCAACCGCTCACGGACACCGGAAGGTGGTTCGTCGTCCTCCTGATCCTGGTCGGCGTCGGAACGTTCTTGTCCGCCATCGTGGTCCTTTTCGTGCCGTTCCTCGAGCGCCGCCTCGAGCAGATCGGCGAACGGCTCGAGCGATCGCAGATGATGGAGCTGGAACGGCACGTCATCGTCTGCGGATCCACGCCCGAGGCCCACGCGACCGCGCTCGCGCTGCGCGAGGCGAACGTGCGGATGGTCGTCCTCTCCCACGACCCCGCCGCGATCGAACGGCTGCGGGCCGAGGGGTTCCGGACCCACCTCGGCGATCCCTCCCTCGAAGAGGAGCTCAAGCTGGTCGGCGTCGACCGGGCCCGGTCGCTGATCGTCGCCCAGGAGTCGGACGCCGCGAACCTCCTGACCGTCATCACGGCCCGGGCGTTGCAGCCGGAGCTGAGGATCGTCGCCGTCGCGACGGCGGAAAGCAGCCTCGCGAAGCTGCGCCGCGCGGGAGCGACCGAGGCGATCGGGGTCGTGCGGGTGGCGGCGCAACTGATCTGCGCGGCCGCGCTGGACGACTCGGACGCCCGGCAGCACCACACGCACACCGTGCCCCACTAGGGGCCTGGCCCAGGACCCTCGCCGTTCGAGGGAAAGGGATTTGGAGGGGGGGACCCACGGAGAAGGCCATGGAACGCGCGGGGAGGCACCGGACCGGCTCCAAGGCCCACGCGCGCAAGTCCATGGAGCACCGCCCGTCCGGCCGGAGGGCGCCTCCCCGGACCCGCCACCCACGCCAGCCCACGTACACCCACGTCCGGGTCGAGATCGACCTCGGCCACGAGATCATCGCCCCGACGCGCCTTCCGTTCCTCGCCGAGATCCGGGCGCTCCTGAAGGAGCGGAACGTCGAGGAGGAGGGGAGCCTCCTCGACCTCGCGGCGGCGCTCCTCCACGCGCTCCAGGCGTGCGGCTTCTCCCGCGTCGACCACTGGGAGATCGACCCGGGCGGGTGGCTGCCGCTCCCGGAGGAGGTCCACCCCGGCCTCATCGAGCCGGTCGGGCACCTATTGAAGGCGCTCGCGAGCGAGCGATGGCGCGAGCTCGCCACCGCCTACGCGATCTCCTTCCGCCTCTCCGGAGAGGGGGACCACCGGGCGGACGTCGTCCTCCGACGCCTGCACCGGGAGCGGGAGCACTCGCTCTCGCTCGACCTCTTCGGCCGGATGCAGTCGTTCGACGTCCACCGGACCGTCAACGCGGTGCGGGAGAACCTGACCGTGCTCCGGGCGCAGGTGACGGAGTCGGCGGTCACCTGAATCCGCAGGTGATATGGCCCCGCCGGCCTCGGGGCCCCCGAGGGGTCGCATGTTCGGGCTGTACGTACCCGTGATCCTCGCCGCGCTCGTGATCACGGTCCTCGAGATGACCGAGGTCGTCGCGCTCGTCCTCGCGCTCGGCGCCGACGAGGCCTCCCTGCGGCACGGAGCGGCCGGCGCGGTCGCCGGCGTCGCCGCGATCGCGCTCGTCGCGCTCGTCTCGGGCGCGGCGCTCCTCGCCTTCCCACGGGCGGACCTGCTCTGGGCGGCGGCCGTCGTCCTCGCCGCCTTCGGCGTCTTCCTCTTCCGCAGCACGCTGCGCACCTACCGGCGCCGGCAGGCGGCCGCCGTCGCCGCCCCGTCCGGCCCGGCCGGACCACGGCGGGTCGCCCAGTTCGCGGGAGGCTTCACCGTCGGCGCCGTCGAGGCGACCGAGGTCGTCGTCGTCCTGCTCGCGCTCACGGCCGCGGGGTACGGCGGCTCGGCGATCGTCGGGGCGATCGTCGGGGGGGCGCTCCTCGTCGCGGTCGCGCTCGCGGTCGGCGAACGGGTCCGTCGGATCAAGATCCCCTGGCTCAAGCTCGGCGCCACATCGATGCTCTTCGCCTTCGCCGTCTTCTGGGCCGGGGAGGCCCGCGGCTGGGCTTGGCCGGGCTCCGACCTGTTTCTCATTCCCCTCGTCGTGGTCGCGGCCGTGATCGTCCGGGGCGCGGTCGAGGTCGGGCTCCGCGCCGCTCCCCCGCCGGTCGCGGTGGCGTGAGACGTTCCGTTCGGCCCCCGGGGGCGTGAGGTCCCGGGGGTGGTTCGGCGGCTCCGAGATCACCCGATCGCGACCGAGTGGATACCGGGGAACTGGTACGGGATCAGGGCCCAGGTACGGCCGGTGTCGGGGCTGTAGAACAGCTGGCCCGTGGTCGTTCCGACGTAGAGGCCGGTCGGGTCGAGCGCATCGGTCGCCATCCCCTCCCGGTGGACCCCGAACGCCCCGGGCCAGGCGCCCTGGCGCACCAGCGGGGTCCATCGGCGGTCGGAGAGGCCCCACCGGTAGACCTGGAACTGGCCTCCCAACGCGGTCCGGGCGGGCGAGGCGAGCGGCATGAAGAACGCCTCCCCGGGATGGCTCGGAGCGGTCGCCACGACCATACCGAAATCGTCCTCGAGCCCCTTCCCGACCCGGGTCCAGTGATCGGCGCTATCCCGGCTGATGTAGATGCCGCAGTGGTCCTGGCGGTACAGCAACGTGGGGTCGGACCCGTCGAGGGCGACCTTGTGGACGCACTGACCGACCTCGGGCCGCCGGTTCGGTAGGAAGTCGGCGGTGACCCCTCGGTTGCACGGCGACCAGTGCTCGCCGCCGTCGTCCGTCCGGAACGTACCGGCCGCGGAGATGCCGACGTACATCCTCCGGGGTCGGTCGGGATCGAGAAGGATGGTGTGGAGGCACATGCCCCCGGCGCCAGGATTCCATTCCTTTCGCGTGGGATGCTCGTTGATGCCGGGAACCCCCTCCCAGCTCGATCCCTCGTCGTCGGAGCGCCAGAGGGAGGCGGGGTCCACCCCGAGCAGGAGCGAACGGGGCTCGTGGGCGGGTCCCGGAGCGACGTGCCAGAGGTTCTTGATCGGGAAGCCGGCCGACGGCGCCTCGACCGGAGGCTTGCGGTCCTTCGTCCGCGGCGTGCCGGGAACGGAGATCTCCGTCCACTTCCGCCCGGAATCCCGCGAGCGGTGGAGCGACGGTCCCCACCATCCGTTGTTGGCGGCCAGGTACACGGTCCCGTCGTGCCTCGGGTCGGGCGCGATGTGGAAGACGTCGGAGCCGTCCTGGAACGGCCCGAACACGGACCACTTCCGACGCCGGGTATCCGAACGAGCCACGTACCCGCCTTTTCGAGTTCCAATCCAGACGCTCACCGGCCGCTTTGCTACCATGCTTTATCCTCCCTGGATCGAGTGCAGTATGTCGACCGAGTCGTCGCCCCCGAGGCGACGTTCCGCGACGTCGCCCCGCCCCAGCTCCTCGCCGTTCACGAAGATCTTCACGAACGGCCGGACCCGGTGGGTCTCGTCCCGGATCCGGTGCCGAAGCCGGGGATAGCGGGCCTCGAGGTCGTCGAGCAGGGAGTCGACCGAGCGCGCCGAGGAGCGGAGCCGCGCCCGGGGGACGAACTCCGCCAGCATGCCGTCGAGTCGAACCTCGGCCATCCCGGGGTGCCTGCCCTACCCACTCTCGTACGTGGCTTAAACCCCGCGATGGGCGGAGGAAAACAGAGCGGCCTCCGTCCGGTTCCCCGGACGGAGGGAGAAGGGGTTCGCACCCAGGGCGTGCGTTCGATCTACTCCGGAAGGACCTTCCGCCCGTAGTTCCAGTTCGTCAGCACGGCCGTGGCGACGTACCACGCGGTGAGCCCCGTCAGGATGATGATCCCGCCGACGGCCCAGTTCTCGCCGGTCGAGATGGTGTCCCCCGCCCCGAGCTGCCAGAACTTCACGACCAAGAGGATGAACGCGAGGAACAGGAAGAGGAATACGAAGAATATCCCCCATCCGTGCTTCATCGAGTTGATCAGGAAGGTCAGCGTGAACATCATCCAGACGAACGCGAACGCCGCGATCGCGTAGAACCCGACGTGGTTGGCGAGAGGGTTGAGTAACGATGAGGGCGCATAGATGGTCAGCATCGACGTGAACGCGATCCAGAACGCCCCGTAGCCGACGAACGCCGAGCCGGCAAACAGGTTGCCCTTGCGTAGTCCGATAATCCCGGCGATCAGCTGGACGAGACCGCCGAAGACCATGGCCATGCCAAAGACTCCCCAGTTGCCCTGAGCGCCGGTTCCGAACCCGTTGACGTACGGGGCCGGAAGGTTGCTCAGGCCCGCGAGCATCGTCGTCAGGCCGAACCCCATCAGACCGATGACGGCGGGGGTCGCCCACCACTCGGCCTTCTCCTCCACGCGCGGAGGAGCCTCTTGCATCCCTCTGGCCGTTTCCATGGTCGAATCCGAGGCTGGCATGCTGGGTCGATGGAGACGGTCCTAGTAGATAATCCCTGTTTTCGACGGGACTTCGGTGTTACAGGGCTCCACGGAGGACGTTCGGGGGCCCCCGCCCTTGGGCCGGGGCCGCCCGGCAGGGTTATGGGCCGGCGCGATAGCCCGGGGACGGTCGTCACCATGGAGGACCGCAAGGACCTCGAACGCGTCGTCATCGGCGAGACCCGGGTCATCCTCACCCGGGACCTGACCACGATGAACCCCAACCTCTCCCAGGGCTCCCAGGGCCTGGTCGTGGGGAAGCTCGCGAACTACACGCTCAAGGTCTCGTTCCCCCGGGTCACGGTCGGGGTCAACTGGAAGGACTGTGACATCGTGGTCGGCAAGACCGGGATGCCGACCGACGCGGACCAGCCCAAGCAGATCCCGAAGCCCCGCCAGATGGGCGAGGAATAGGCCCCCCCTATCCGGGAGCGACGTTCCCGGGAGGGCCCGACCCGAGAAGGCGGTCCGTAAGGGCCGGCAGCTCGTCCAATCGCTCGATCCGGTAATCCCTCCGCGGCGACGCCCAGCCGGGAGGCAGGAACAGGGCCTGATAGCGGGCCCCGTACGTCTGGAGACCGGTGTACAGGACCCCCGCCCGCATCCCGGCGCGGCGGGCGCCCTCCACGTCGGACCAGCCGTCGCCGACGTGGACGGCGTTCGCGGGGTCGACCCCGAGCCGGCGCAGCGCCTCCCGGAAGATCGCGGGGTCCGGCTTCGTCCAGGGTAGCTCGTCGCTGAAGCAGTACTCCTCCACGAGCGAGTCGAACCCCATCGACCGGAGGATCGGGCGGAGAGCGTCGCCGGGCTCGCCGATCGTATTGGAGATCACCGCGGTCCGCCACCCCCGCTCGCGCAGGGCCCGTACGGAAGCAACGGCGTCGGGGGCGACCCGGAAAGGGGCGACCGCGACCAGCCGTCGCAGCCCCTCGACGTAGGGTTCGGGCCGGGCGCGGCGGCCCCCCCGCTCGGCCGCTTGGACGAGCTGGGCGGACGGCGTGACGCTCTCGCCCTTCTGGGCCGCGGCGACGGCTTGCGCGTAGACCTGCTCGAATATCGCCCGGAGCTCCGCCCGGGAACGGACGGCGGCCCCCGGGACCGGCGACGCCCCGTCCAGGACCCCGGCCGCGAGGTCCATCTGGGCGTCCATGTACGCCTCCTCGGCCTCGGGGGTGAGGTAGACGAGCGTATGCCAGAGGTCGAGGGTGACCGCGGAGGGGGCGGCCGGCGTCGTGGTCACCTACCAGGGAGCCCGACGAACTCGAGCCGGTTGCCGAACGGGTCCCGAGCGTAGAACCGGCGGCGGCCGGGGAGGCTCTCATCCTCCCACGTCTCGACGCCGTGGGCGGTGAGTCGCCGACGGAGCTCGTCGAGGTCCCCGACCTCGAACGCGGGATGGGCCTTGTCGGCCGCCCGGAACTTCGCATCGGTGCCGATGTGGAGCTGGGTGCCGTCGATCTCGAGCCAGATCCCTCCTCGGGGCGCGAGGTTCGGCGGTTTCGGGACCTCAGACATCCCAAGGAGGTCTACGAAGAACGCCCGGGTCGCTGCCTCCGAGCCCGGAGGGGCGGCGAGCTGCACGTGATGGAGACGGTACGTCACTTCGCGCTCGTCCCGATCGAATCCTCCGGGTTCGTAAGGTCGTCGCTCGAGGGACGTCGCCCGGCCCGGAGGGATGAACGGATGAGCCGCCACGCTTTCCCGACCTCGTGCCCTCGGACGCCCCCCGCCTCCTCTTGGCGGTGAAGCGCCGCGACGCGGTCGTAGAGGCGGTGGGACGCCTTCTTCCCGGCGTTCCCGCCGTGTTTCTCGAGGAGACCGGCCCCCCGGACTGGGGGTCGATCGAGGCCGCCCTGCTCGGCTCCTTCGCCCGCGAGGCCCGTACCTGGGACCCCGCGTCGGCCCCGAAGCTTCGGTTCGTCCAGCGGGTGTTCACCGGGGTGGACGACCTGCCGTTCGACCGCTTCCCGGCCCGCGTGCAGATCGCCGGGAACGTCGGGGGATACGCCCCTTTCGTCGCCGAGCATGCGCTCGCGCTGGCGCTCGCCGCGGCGCGTTCCCTCATCACGGCCCACGCCCAGGCCGCCGTGGGCATCCTCCGGCCGGCGCCGGAGAACCGGACCCTGTGGGGGCAGACCGCCGTCATCCTGGGCTACGGGGAGATCGGGCGGGGGATCGCGGCCCGCCTGAAGGGGTTCGACGTAAGGATCGTCGGGGTGAACCGTTCGGGCGAACCCGCGGCGGGATGCGACGAGATGGTTCCCGCAAGCCGTCTCCGGGACGCGCTCCCCCTCGGCACGTTCGTCTTCGACGCGCGGCCATTGACGCGCTCCACCCAGGGGTCGATCGGCGCGCCGGAGCTTCGGGCGATGCGCCCGGACGCGATCTTCGTGAACGTCGGCCGCGCCGGCACGGTCGACGAAGAGGCGCTCTACCGCCATCTCGTGGAGCACCCGAAGTTCCGCGCCGCCCTCGACGTCTGGTGGGAGGAGGGCTTCGAAGCCGGGAAGCTTCCGCTCCGCTTCCCGTTCCTCTCTCTCCCGAACGTGGTCGGGACGCCCCACAGCGCCGGGTACGCGCCCCCGGTCGAGGAATACGCGCTCCGGACGGCCGTCGAGAACCTGGTCAGGTTCTTTGCCGGGGAACGGCCCCGCCACCTCGTCGACCGGTCCGAGTACGCCGGGTTACGCTAGCGCCGAGGCCTTCTCGCGGTCGGAGGGCGCGCGCGTCGGTCCACCGGGAGGGTCAGCGGATCCGCTCGAGCGCGAACGACCCGACGATCAGGGCGCGGTTCGTCGCGCGGCACTCGACCCAGTCGCGGGTCTGGACGTCCCCGAACCCGCGCACCGAGAGGAACGTGCGGTCCCGGTCCTGCCGGAAGACGATCGCCCCGTCCATTCGGCCGAGGAGCGACTCGACCTGCGGCTCGGTAAGGGCCCCGCCCTCCAGGGAGTACATCGCGAGGGCGTCGCGCGGCTTAAGGATCCCGACGACGTTCTGGAGGAACGAGAAGCTGGCCCGCTCGTCCGCGTGGGCGAAGACCGCCGACAGGCCGAGGAAGCCGACGCGGAACGGACCCTTCTTCTCCGCCTCCATCCGCTTCGCGGCCTGGACGAGCGCCGAGAGGATGCCGGCCCGGTCGTCCGAGCCCTTCGCGACGAACCGGCGGGGCCCGGCGGTGCCGCCCGTCGTGGACGCGTCGATCCAGGTGACCATGCCGAGCTGGTCGTACTCGAGGAACTGGGGGAGGACGACCCCGAGCGATTGGGCGATCTCAGTAGGGGAGCGGGAGGCGGTGACGAGGACGACCGGCTCGCCCTGCTTCAGCCCCTCGGCGAGGAACGCGTACAGGACGACCTCCTTGCCGACGAACGCATCGCCGAGGACGACCACGTGGCTCCGGGTCGGCATTCCGCCGAGGAGCAGGTCGTCCAGGCGGGGCGTCCCCGTCGGCAGACGATCGGTGTAGCGGCGCCCCGTCGAGGGGGCCAGCAGCTCGGAGGTGTCCTTCTCGTCGTCCCCCGTCGCGGCAGGCTCCGGGCGCGCCCGGCGGCCGCCGGTGGGCCAGAGGCTCGGCCGGGGTGCCGGGAAGTCGCTGCGGTCCGCGGCCGCGACCGCGGCGAGGCCCGCGAGCGTGAGCCCGTCCCGGTCGGCCTCCTGGCGCCGGAGACTGATCTCGGCCTCGTGCGCTTCGAGCGTCCGCTCCCGCGCCAGGAGGTCCCGTTCCCGCTGATCGATCTCGATGAGGCTCCCCCGCAGGCGCTGCTCCCGGTCGCCGAGGGTCGATTCCCGGTCGGAGACCGTCTTCAGCGACCGGTCGAGGTCCGCGCCCCGTTGGGCCGCGTCGACCTGCTGGCGGCCGAACTCGGAGAGCCGGTCCTGATAGTCCCGGGCCGCCGCCTCGTACTGGGCCCGTCGTTCGTCCGCCGCCTTGAGACGGTCGGCGAGGCTCGCCTCCCGCTGGGCGACGCCGCTCTCGCGGGCCGCGAGCAGGGCGAGCTTCTCCGTCGCCTGGCGCAGGCCCTCGGTCGCGGCCTTCTCCCGCTCGGCGACCTCGCGGGCGCGTCGTCCCAGGACGATGTTCTGCTCGTCCAGGGTCGCCTTGAGATGGTGGAGGCGGGTCTCCCGGGCGCCGGCGTCGCCGGCCGCGGTCTTGGACCCGCCCGCCGAGGTTCCCCGGGCCGTGAGCTCGCCCTCCCGCCGGAGCAGCTCCGCCGTCTTCTCCTCGAGCTGCTTGCGGCGGGCCTCGAGACGGGCCTCGGTCTCGGTGGTCGCCTCCGCCCTCCGCTGGATCTCCTGCTGTCGCTGGGCGAACTCGGTGTCCCGCCGGGTCTGCTCGCCCTCCCGCTGGGCGACGCGCTGCTCCCGGGCCGAGACCTGCGGGACCTGCCGGGCGATCTCCTGCTCGCGCAGCTCGAGCGCCTTGGTGCGGCTCGCGAGCGTCCGGCTCATCCCGTCGACCTCGGCCGCCCGACCGGCGAGTTCCCGGTCGCGGCGGTCGACGTCCTGCGTGCGACCGAGGTCGCGGACGGTGCGGCCGTCGAGCTCCTTGCGCGCCTCGGCGATCTGGAGCTCCTGGCGCCGCACGCTCGCCTCCGACGTCTCGACGTCCGCCTCGCGGCGGACGAGGGCGGACTCCCGGAAGCGGAGCGCCTCCTCCTTCTGGCGGGTCTCGTCGGCCAGGCGAACGATGCGGCTCTGCCCCGAGGCGATCAGCGCGCTCTCGTGGGGGCCCGTCCCGGAGGAAAGCAGGTGCAGGAACGATCCGCAGGTCTGGTAGAAGATCGCCGAAAGGAACAGCACGACGGCGACCGCGTCGGCCTCGGTCGAAGCGCTCGTGGGCCGGTCGTAGACGAGGAGGGGGGTGAGGAGCGGCAGGGCCGCCGCTACGGCGGCGGCCCACTGCTGCTTCGACCAGGCGTTCCAGGTCATCACGAGGCCGAGGAACGCGAGCGTGATCGCGACGAGCTCGAGAGGCAGGAACCACGGGAAGAGGGCCGTATGCGCGAACGGAGCGGTCCCCGAGATGCGCAGGAAGAAGACGACCGTGACGAGCGCGTTCAGCCCGAGCGCTCCGACCGTCGTGGCGAAGTGCGGTTCCCACGGCCACAGCTGGTAGGCCTCCCACTTGGAGAGGAGACCGACGAGGGCGATCGAGAGGCCCGCGAGAGCCGGGATCAAGAGGAAGAAGGTCGGCCCGAGGGCGCTCAGCCCGGTCGCGGCGCCCGGAAGAGCCGGAAGGTGAGGATACAGGAACAGCACGAGGATCCCGTCGAGCGCGAGGGCGGCGGAGATCCCGACCGCGTAGAGATGCGCCGACCGTCCGATCTTGAGCTGGAGGAGGGCATCCTCCTTGGCCATGTCCAGGTCCTCGCGGCCCGCGACCGTGGCGCCGGGGCTCGTTCGCGCGGATCGGTCCCCGGAAGTTCCCTTCGGCATCTAGGTCCGGCCCGAACAATGGTTCCCGACTGGCTTTAATCCTGTCGCGTCACGGACCGCCGCGCCGCCACGAGAACGGCCGCCGCGGACCTCCAGCGCGCGGGTTGGCGGCCGACCTCCTCCTCGACCGCGAGGAGGTGGTCCCAGGCCTTCGCGTCGGGCCGGACCCGAGCGATCCGGTCGGCGTCCGACCCGAGAGACGGCGCGACCGCCACGGTCTCGAGCAGCTCCCAAAGAGGCGGGGCCCAGCGAGCGTGGAGGGAGGGGACGCTCACGCGCTGGAACTCCTCCTCTCGATGTCGCCGAGGCTCGGCGGTGAACCCCTCGCGCTGGATCCTCGGCACGACGGCCGCCGGGGGCGCCGCGAGCAGACGACCGACGGTCCCGGGAGGTAGCCGGCCGAGGTAGCGGGAGCGCTCCCCCGCGCCGGGAGCGATCTCCACGATCAGCGTCCCACCGGGGGCCACGAGAGCCTCCACGGCGCCGAGCATCCGCTCCGAGCCTTCACCGGCGAATCCGACCGCGTTGCCGACGACCGCGACCTCGCCGAACGACCCGCGCGGGAACGGAGGGGCGAGGGCGTCCCCGACCACCCGGTCGAGGGCGACCGGCGGTCCGCCGGCCGCCCCGGGAACGGTGCGGGGGACGCGGCTCAGCATCTCGCGGGAGAGGTCGAGCGCCACGCGGCGCGCGTCGGAGGCTCCCACCGCCGGAGTGAACCGGCCCGGACCGGCGCCGACGTCCAGGACCCAGCGCGACGCGACCGCGTGCCGACGGAGGAATCGCAGGCGGAGCTCCCGGAAAAGATCGCGCTGCGGGGTGCCCTCGTAGCGTTTCCATTCCCTTTCCGCTCGGTACGGATCGGTCGCGAGGAATCGGTCCCGGGCCGACGGGGCCGACCCCCGAGGGGGAACGTCGGGAAGGGGCTCCTTCGATCGGTCGCGGGGCCGGCCCGGAGGACGGCGGACGGGTCGCGTAGCTCCCATTCGCGGCGCCGCCCCGGCGCGGGCGGGGTTCCGGTGAGAGACGACCCCTTTATAGGGGGCCCCCCTTGCTCCGCTCGAGGATTCCGATGCCGTACTACGAGTGCCCGAAGTGCGGTGGCGGCTACGTGATCGACGTTCCGCCCAGCGCGCGGCCGACCTGCGACCGCGACGGCGCGCGCCTCAAGAAGACCAGCGACGCCTCCTACGAGCGCAACGCTCGCGAGGACTAGGGCGGGTCCCCGATGGCCCAGGCCGATTCCCGGCTCGGACCGCTCGTCCATCGGGCGGTACATCACGCGGCCATCGTCTGGCTGATCGGAGCGCTCCAGTTCGTCGTCGTGATGGGGGTCGTCCAGCTTCGCTGGAAGACCACCTACAGCCTTACGGGGAACGTCCTCAGCGACCTCGGGAACACGCAGTGCGGGTTCTGGCCGACGTCCTCGTCCCACTACGTCTGCTCCCCGTGGTACCTGACGTTCAACGTATCGCTGGCCCTCTTCGGCCTGCTCGTGATCCTCGGGGCGCTCCTGGTCCGCAGCGCCTTCCCCGACCGGTCCAGCCGGTCCCTCGGGCTCGGCCTCCTCGCGCTCGCCGGCGCGGGCTCCGTCGGGGTGGGACTCTTTCCCGAGAACGTCCACCTCGACCCGCACCTCGGCAGCGCCCTGGTCGCGTTCGTCGGGGGAAGCCTGGCGCTCGTCGTGCTCGGCGTCTCGATGTTCCGGGACACCCGGTGGGACGGCTATCGGGCGTACACCCTCTTCTCCGGGCTGGTCGGCCTCATCGCGCTCCTCCTCTACGTCGCGAAGCTCTACGTAGGCCTCGGCCCCGGCGGGATGGAGCGGCTGATCGTCGCGCCGCTTCTTTTGTGGATGGTCGTCGCCTCCATCCACCTTCTGCGGGTCCCGGCGTACGCCCCCCGGATCCTGCCCAAGTCGCCCGGGGTCTAGGACCGGCCCCGCCGGCTATCCGCCGGGGTCCGCCAGTCGGGGATCGTCGAGCTCGAAGCGCTCCTCGCACGACCCGCACTCGACGAAGCAGTGGACGTCCCCGCTGAACGGGGGGCCGAGCGTTCCCCCGCAGAGGGGGCATCGCCGCGGGCCCGGGGGGGCCGCGGGGCCGAGGGCCCCGCGGTCGGGATCCATCTCAGTCGGACTTGCCGAACTTCGCGATGTCCTCGGGGGTCTTACGCTCCGCGACCGGCTTGTCGCCCTGGACCTGCTTGCGGATCTGCTCGACCACGTCCGGGTTGGCGAGCGTCGTGATGTCCCCGGTGTCCATCTGGTTCGAGATCCCCGCGAGCACGCGACGCATGATCTTCCCGGAGCGGGTCTTCGGCATGTCCGGGACGATGTGGACCGACTTCGGCCGGGCGATCTTCCCGATCTGCGTCTCGACGGCGTGCGAGACCTTCTGGGCGACCTCGGCGGAGGACGCCTTCACCCCGGGCTTCAAGGCGATGTAGACCTCGACGATCCGTCCGCGCACCTCGTCCGCGACCGGGACGACCGCCGCCTCGGCGACCTCGGGGACCGAGAGACAGGCCGACTCGATCTCCTTCGTCCCCAGGCGGTGGCCGGCAACGTTGATCACGTCGTCGATCCGGCCGAGGATCCGGAAGTAGCCGTCCGCGGAGACCATGGCGCCGTCGCCCGCGAAGTACGGCCAGTCGCGCCAGTCCTTGCTCTTCGGGTTCTTGTTGTACTTCTGGAAGTACTGCCGGACCATCCGGTCCGGGTCCCCCCAGATCGTCTGCATCAGGCCCGGCCACGGGTTGCGGATGCAGATGTTGCCGGCCTTGTTCGATCCCGGCGCGATCTCGTGTCCGAGCTCGTCGATGATCACCGGGTGCACCCCGGGCGCGCCGGGACCGGCGCTGCCCGGCTTCATTCGGTCGATCCCGGGCTTCGTCGTGCAGAGGAAACCGCCGGTCTCCGTCTGCCAGTAGGTGTCGACGATGACGGCCTCCTCCTTGCCGACGGTGTGGTAGAACCACCTCCAGGCCTCCGGCTCGATCGCCTCGCCGACCGTCGTCATGTGCTTGAAGTGATAGTGGTACTTCGTCGGCTCGTCCGGCCCGAGCTTGCGCAGCTGCCGGATCGAGGTCGGGGACGTGTGGAAGATGTTCACGCCGAGGCGCTCGGCGATCCTCCAGGGGCGTCCGGAATCCGGGAACGTCGGCACCCCTTCGTAGATCACCGACGTCGCGGCGAGCGCGAGCGGTCCGTAGACGATGTAGGAGTGGCCGGTGATCCATCCGATGTCGGCGAGGCACCAGTAGACGTCGGTGGGGTGGATGTCCTGGATGTACTTCGCCGTCCCGGTGACGTACGCGAGGTAGCCCCCCGTCGAGTGCTGGCACCCCTTCGGCTTGCCCGTGGTGCCGCTCGTGTACATCAGGAACAGAGGCGCCTCCGACGGCATCGACACCGGATCGACTCGCTTTCCCACGGTCTCCTTGAGGAGGTCCGTCACGAGGAAGTCCCGGCCGGGGACCCGGGGAACGGCCGACATCGAGCGCTCGCGGTAGCGGGGCCAGACGAGGACCTTCTCGACGACGTGGCCCTCCACCTTGGCGGAGTCGATGGAGGTCTGCAGGTTCGCGAGGTGGTCGATCGCCTTCCCGCTCCGCCAGTAGCCGTCCATCGTGATCATGACCTTGCTGCCCGAGTCGGCGGCCCGCTTGCCGGCCGACTCGCCGCTGAACCCGCCGAAGACGACCGAGTGCACGATCCCGAGGCGCGCGCACGCGAGCATGGTGATCGGGAGCTCGGCGACCATCGGCATGTGGATCGTCACCCGGTCGCCGGCCTTGAGGTGGCAGAAGTCCCGGAGGACCGCCGCGAACTCGTTGACCCGAGCGTAGAGGTCCTGGTACGTCACCGTCACCGGAGGCTCCTCCTCGGGCTCCCCCTGGAAGATGATCGCCGCCTTGTTCCGGTAGAGCGGCAGGTTCCGGTCGATGCAGTTGAACGAGACGTTGAGCTTCCCGCCGACGAACCACCGGTAGAACGGGGCGTTGCTCGTGTCGAGCGTCGTCTGCCAGTACTGGTCCCAGGTCAGGAGCTCCGCGTACTCGCGGAAGCACT
The DNA here is from genome assembly GCA_052326305.1 of Thermoplasmata archaeon. Taxonomy (GTDB): domain Archaea; phylum Thermoplasmatota; class Thermoplasmata; order Lutacidiplasmatales; family UBA184; genus Lutacidiplasma. The sequence continues at coordinate 18,311 of JBKQPJ010000005.1, forward strand.
CCGGGAAGCGGTCGAGGGCGAACCGCGCGTTGACCGACGGGTCGGTCAGGTACGCCTGACCCACGAACTTGGTCGGGGGGAGATAGGACTCCTCCTCCTTCCAGTGGACCGCGATCTCGGCCTCGGTAAGATTGCCTGGCGCCTCCGGCTCCTGCGCGCGACCCTGCGACATCCTAGGCCCCTCGGCGCGTGCCAGCTTCTGAGTGTATTTACGAATGGCGCGCCTTTTCGGGGGAGGACGACGTTTCCACCTCGACCGGCCGGGGGGGCGACCCCCGTGGGAGCGCTCCGCCCGGGGCCGCGAACGGTCCCGTCGACAGCTCGCCCGGGGGCGACGAACGCTTAATGGCCCCGTACGGCTAGGCCGACCCTCGGAGCCTCATGCCCGGAACGGGTCACACGGCGGAGCGGCCCGAGAAGACCGTACACCTGAGGATCGATCCGAATGACGAGTCGACCACGCTCGAGGACGTCCTTTCGCGCATCTCCGAGCTCCAGCGCAAGCACCCCGACCGGGAGGTCTTTTTCGATGGCGACGAGTACGCGATCTGCTCCCGTCCGAAGCGCGCCAAGGCCACCGCGACCCACTGACGCCCCGCCGCTGGGCTCGCCGCTGCTCCTCCTCAACCTGAAGACGTACCCGAACTGCCTCGGCGACGCCGGACGCGCGATCGCGCGGACGCTCGACTCTCTCGGGCGCGCGGCCGGGGTCGCGACGGCGATCGCCCCCGCGACGCCGGACCTCGCCCGCCTCGTTGCCTCGGTCCGGAACCCGGTGCTCGCCCAGCACGTGGACCCGATCGATCCCGGGGCGCGCACCGGGTCGGTCCCCCCGGAGGCGCTCCGCGCGTCGGGGGTCCGCGGAAGCCTCCTCAACCACTCGGAGCATCCGATGGAAGGGACCGCCGTGGAAGAAGCGGTACGGCGGCTCGACGCCCTCGGGCTCGTGGCCGTTGTCTGCGCGGGCTCGGTCGAACGGGCGCGGGACCTAGCCGCCTTCCGCCCCCCCTACCTCGCCATCGAGCCCCCCGAGCTGATCGGCGGCGACCGGGCGGTCTCGACGGCGCGACCCGAGGCGGTGTCGCGGACGGTCGAGGCGGTCCGGTCGGTCGCCCCCGCGACCCGCGTGCTCTGCGGGGCCGGGGTCCACGACCGCCGGGACGTTCGGCGCGCGATCGAGCTCGGGAGCCACGGGGTGCTCGTCGCGAGCGCGGTAGCCCGGGCCCCGGATCCGAAAGCGGCGATCGAAGAACTCCTGGCCGGATTCTAGAGCGGATCCTCCGGTCGCGCTAGCGGACGAGAACGACCTGGGCCTTTGCCCGGTCCGAAACCGCCCTCGAAACGCTCCCGAGGAGGATGCTCTTCGCCCCGGTGAGCCCGCGGGTGCCCATGACGATCAGGTCGGGCGGGTGCTGGGTCGCGAACCGAAGGATCTGGCTCGACGCGCGGCCTCGCCGGAGCTGGACGGTCGGCTCCACGCCGAGGGAACGCGCGACCTTCGCCTCCTCCCCGAGGAGGAGCTGGGCGCCGTCCGACTCCCGCGCCTCGTCGACCTCGGCGATCAAGCTCGGGAACTGCTGTACGGGGGAGACATAGAGCAGGGTCAGGTTCGCGCCGAACGCGCGGGCGATCTCCGTCGCGAGCCGGACGGCCCGACGGCTGCTCGGCGAACCGTCCACGGGCACGAGGATCGACCGGACGGCGGCGGTCGGCGTTCCGCGGCTCATCTCAGAGTCCCCTCCGGTTCCGGCCGGAACCATCTCTGGGCGATGACGGTCGGAACGATAGCCGTCGCGATGACCACGGTGAGGAGCACCGAGAACTGGAACCGGTCGATGATCCTGGCATTCAGGCCGTAGATCGAAGCGATCGTCCCGAACGTGAGCCCCGTGCTCATCAGGAGTGATATGTACCCGGAGTCCCGCCCGACGAGGAATCGGGTCACGGGAAAGACCCCGGCGAGCTTCGCGCCGACCTTCACGCCGAAGAGGACCACGATCAGCACGATCCCGCCCGCCAGGGCCGCGACCGACACGTTGAGTCCGGCGTTCACGAAGAAGAAGGGGGTGAGGAACGCGAGGGTGATCGACCGGAGGCGGAGCAGGACGTCCCGGTTCCGGCCGAGGACCGACGCGAGGGCGAGGCCGAGAATGTACGCCGGCAGCACCGCCGGGACGCCGGCGAGCTGGGCGACGGCTCCGAGGACGATGACCAGGAAGAAGAGGATCTTGACCTCGGGCTCACCGGCGCGCCCTTTGAGCGCCGCGAAGAGCCAATCGAAAAGACGCGGGACCGTGAGGGTCGCGGCGACGACGGCGGCCAGCAGCAGGAAGATGTACTCGTTCGGTCGCACGAACAGGAGGCTCAGCGCGAGAGCGGTCCCCAGGTCCGTGATGAAGCAGGCCGAGAGGACCAGCTTCCCCGTCGGCGTGGCGCTCGTTCCGGTCTCGATCAGGACCACATAGACTACGGCGACCGAGGTCGTGGAGAGGGCCACCCCCGCCAGCAGGGAGGCCTCGGGGCTCCAGTGGAGGACCAGCGCCGCGAACCCCCAGGCGGCCAAGAACGGGGAGAGGAACGAGAGCACCCCGATACTGACCGAAGCGCGCCACGTCCGGCGCATCGCAACGGGGTCGATCTCGGCCCCCGCAAGGAACGTGAGCACGACGCTCCCGATCCCCGCGAGGAACGGCAGCCAGTCGGCGCCCGCGGCGGAGACTCCGAGGTAGTTGCCGGCGATGACCCCCGCGACGATCTCGAGGATCGCCACCGAGATCCCGAGCCGTATCGAGAAGAGCGACGCGAGGACGGCGAGTCCCGTCACGACGGCTAGCAATGTCCATTCGACCATGGGTCCGCCCGCTGGGGTGGCGCGGTTCGGCGGTGTAGAAGCTATCAGCCCGCGCCGGGCGGTTGAAGGGGAGCTTCATCCCCTGCGGCCTTACCCAGTCCCTGTCATTTATGACACCTCGGTAAGGTCGGCGGCGGGTACGCGGGGCGCTGCCCGGTCCGCCGGACCCAGCGCCCCCGCTGTCGGGCCCGTAGTGCGGCGCGTGGACCCCACACCCTGCGAGGACGCTTCCCGGGAAGACCGGGGGCATCGTCGGCTTCATCTGTCCGCTGCCGGTGGGCGGCCAAGTCACCGAACGCTCGGGGATGACCTGTCGATGAAGGAATCCGCCCAACCCCGTCCAGCGCGGAGGAGATCGACCCGACCGGCCCGGGGACGGGGCACCGGACGCGGGCGCGGGAGTCCGGCGGTCCGACGGGAACGGCGTTCCGCGAAGGAGACCGGCGAAGCGTTGGACCGCGGAACGATCGCGCTCCCCTCCACCGACCGGACCCGTGCGCTTCCCACGGTCGGCCCCTCGGTCCGGTCCGGGAGGCCCCTCGAGATCGCAATGGTCGGCTGGGAGTTCCCCCCGAGCCACACAGGGGGCCTCGGGGTCCACTGCTACGAGATCTGCCGGGAGATCACGAAGCTCGGCCACCGGGTCACCTTCCTCTCCCCGTTCGCCGGCCCGTTCACCCCGGTGGGCGGCGTCACGTTCCGGCACCCGGGAGAGCCGGTGGGAGGACGGCCTCCCGAGTTCCCCATGGCGTACTGGACCGGACAGCTCCCGGGGTCGCCGTTCGCCGACGGGATCGACGGCTACAACGCGTGGGTCGGCGGCCTGCGGCTTGACGTGACCCCCGACGTCGTCCACGTTCACGACTGGTTCGGCACGCGCGGCGCCGCCGCGCTCGCCCAGCGGCTGCGGGTGCCGCTCGTCATGACGGTCCATTCCACGGAGTACGACCGGTCCCTCGGCCACCCGTGGGCGCACATCCTCGAACGGGAACAGGTCGGCATCGACGCGGCCACGCGGGTGATCGCCGTGAGCCAGCACCTGAAGCTCCAGCTCGTCCAGCGCTACCACGCCGACCCCGCCCGGGTCCAGGTGATCTACAACGCGGTCCGGCCGAGCGCGCGGCTGGCCGAGATCGACCCGAAGCGACGGTTCATCCTCTACGTGGGCCGGCTCGCGATGATGAAGGGCGTCGACACGTTCCTTCGCGCGGCGGCGCAGGTCGCCCCCTCGTTCCTGGACGTCCTGTTCGTGATCGCCGGGGAGGGACCGGAGTACGGGCGGCTCGTCGAGCTCGCCGCCCGCCTCGGCATCGGGGAGCGGGTGATGTTCCTCGGCAAGGTGACGGACGACGAACGCGAACTGCTCCTGGCCGGTGCCTCCGTGTTCGTCCTCCCTTCGGTCGTCGAGCCGTTCGGGATCGCGGCGCTCGAGGCGATGGCCGCGGGGGTGCCGACGATCGTCTCCAAGACGAGCGGCGTCGCCGAGATCTCCAGCGGTACGTTCCGCGTCGATTTCTGGGACGTCGACGAGTTCGCGAGCCGTATCGCCGAGCTCCTGGAGTACCCGACCCTGCGGCGCGCGATGGGCGACCAGGGGCGCTGGGAGGCGCTCCGGGCCGGCTGGCCGGAGCGGGCGGAAGAGACGGTCGAGGTGTACCTCGAGGCGATGCGGCAGGAGCCCCGGCGGGCGTGAAGATCGTACTCTACCTGCACCTGCACCAGCCCTGGCGGCTCGCCCGGTTCCGGTACCTCGACCTTGGCTCCGGGCGGTCGTACTTCGACCTCGAGCGCAACCTCGGCCTCTTCCGCGGGATCTCCGAGCGTTGCTACCGGCCGACGATGGACCGGCTCCTCCACCTCCTCGCGGAGTTCCCCGACTTTCGGCTCAGCCTCTCCGTGACGGGGACGTTCGTCGAGCAGGCGCGCCTCGCCGCCCCGGACGTGCTCGACCGATTGCGAGCTCTCGTCCGGACCGGGCGGGTCGCCCTCGTCTCCGAGACGTACTACCACTCGCTCGCCTTCCTCCTCCCGCCCCCCGAGCTCGCCGAAGAGGTCGCGATGCACCGGGAGCTCCTGCGGAGCGAGTTCGGCGCCGCGCCGAAGGTGCTCCGGATGACCGAGCTCGCCTACTCGGACGACCTCTCCCGCTTCGCGGAGGCCGAACGTTTCCGGGGGATGCTCGCGGAGGGGTGGGAGGGGGCGCTCAAGGGCCAGCCGCCGACGTACCGCTACTGCGCCGCGCCGGCCCCCACCGTGCGTCTCCTCCTGCGGCACTACCCCCTGAGCGACGACGTCGGGTTCCGCTTCTCGGCCAAGGGGTGGGCCGAGTTCCCCCTGACCGCCGAGAAGTACGCCCGCTGGATCGCCTCGACGCCCGGCGAGCTCGTCGGCCTCTTCATGGACTTCGAGACGTTCGGCGAGCACCACAGCGCGTCGACCGGGATCTTCGAGTTCCTGAGCGCGCTGCCCCGCGAGGTCGCCCGCCATCCCGAGCTCGGGTGGGCGACCGTCGAGGAGGCGGTCGAGGGGGTCCCGCGCGCGCCGATCAGCGTCCCGTACACGATGAGCTGGGCCGACCAGAACCGGGACCTCGGTGCGTGGCTGGGGAACGACCTCCAACGCTCGGCGTTCGAGGCGGCGAAGAAGGTCGGCGCGATCGCGCGGCAGTGCGGCGACCGGGAGATCCTGACCGACTGGCGCCGCCTGCTCACCTCCGACCACTTCTACTACATGTACGTGGCCGGCCACGGCGCCGACCAGGGAGTCCACCAGTACTTCTCTAGCTACGAGAGCCCGTACGACGCGTACGCGAACTACATGAACGCCCTGACGGACCTGCGCCGGCGGGCGCTCGAGCGGCTCGGGGTCCCCGTCCTGCGGTAGGCCTCCGGGTTAAGCTCCGGGTCGGCTGCCCCGTACGATCCCGGAGACGATGCCGCCCCGAGCGAGGAGAGCTCGCCGCTTCGACTTCCATTCGCACACCTACCTGACCGACGGGAACGAATCGGCGACCTCGATGTGGTGGGCGGCTTCGCGGCTCGGCCACCGCGTCCTCGCGGTCACCGACCACGTGGCCCTCGAGGACCCGAAGCCGATCCTCGAGCGGCTGTTCGCCGAGGCCCGGGCGTTCGAGGAAGGCCCGATGGCGACCCTCGTGGGCGTCGAGCTCACGCTCGTCCCTCCCCGGCGGATCGCCGAGGCGGCCCGGCGGGCCCGCCAGGCCGGGGCCCAGATCGTCATCGTGCACGGCGAGACGACGGCGGAAGCCGTCCCGCCGGGGACGAACCGCGCCGCGGTCCGCTCCGGTGAGGTGGATGTCCTCGCCCATCCGGGGTTCCTGACCGAGCGCGAAGCGGAGATGGCGGTGGCCCACGGAACGGCGCTCGAGCTCTCCGGCCGGTCCCTGCACGCCCGCACGAACGGCCACGTCGCCCAGACCGCGCTCAAGGTCGGGGCGGATCTCGTCGTCGACTCGGACGCGCACGACACCAAGCAGTTGCTCGACTACGCCCTGGCCCAGACCATCGGCCGGGGGGCCGGACTGAATGCGTCTCAGGTGCGGCGTGCGCTCGACGAGGCGCCGGTCCGGCTGTTCCGACGGTGCGCGCGCCGTTGACCTACGATCTCGGATCCGGGCTCCTCGGGGCGCGGTCGACCGGATCGGGCGGGAGGGCCGCCACCGGGGGGTGTCCCGGGACCGGGACGAGGTGCGTGAGCAGGGAATCGTTAAAGATGCCCGCCCCAGATGGGCCGCCGGTGGTCGAGCGCCGGGGTTCGCGCCCGATCCCTCGAAGGCCGACCGCATGATCACGCAGCTCGCGGGCAACGGACGCCTGCTGCTGACGGTGAACGAGAACGGGGACTGGAACGAGCTGTTCTACCCGTACCCCGGCCAGTTCCAGCAGCTGCGGGAGGCCCGCCTCGGCCTCTACGACGTGGCCGCGGCGAAGTTCGGGTGGCTGCGCGCCGGCAACGGTTTCGAGGTCGCCCAGATGCCGCACGGGGCCGGGCACCTCCCCGAGTCGGTCTGGAAGGCCCCGGGCATCTCGATCTCGGTCCGGGACCACGTCCATCCGAACCACGACCTCGCGGCGCGGGTCTTCCGCATCCGCACCGATCCCCCGCGCCCGGTGCGCCTGTTCGCCTACCACGCCTTCCAGATCGCCGAGTCGATGTACCAGGATACGGCGTACGTCGACCCGAGCGTCCCGTCCCTGGTGCACTACAAGCGGGGGTTCTTCTTCGAGTTCTTTTCGAACCCGGCGTTCACGCACGCCGTCTGCGGCGAGCACACGCTGAAGGGCCTCCAGGGGACGTACGTCGACGCCGAGGACGGCCATCTACAGGGCCGGCCGGTCGCGCACGGGGCGGCGGACAGCGTCATGCAGTGGGATGTGGCGCCCACGGAAGGTCGCGACGCGGAGATCCAGCTGTTCATGGCGGCCGGCCGGAGCCTCCCGGGGGTGCACGAGGTGCGCGAGTACGTGCGCCGCGGGGGCCCGGATCGGTTCGTCCGGGAGTCCGAGCAGTTCTGGGAGACCTGGGTCGGTCGCCGGCTGCCCCAGCCTCCCGCCGACCTCAGCCCCCGCGCGCGCGAGCTCTACCAGGCTAGCGTGCTCGTGATGCGGCACTGCGCGGGGACCTCCGGGGCGATCATCGCCTCCCCGGACACCCGTTCGCTCGCCATGGCCGGGGACACCTACAACTACTGCTGGTGGCGCGACGGCGGGTACATCGCCAAGGCGATGGACGAGGCCGGCCTCTACGAGAACTCTGGCCAGTTCCTCACCTTCGCCCAGCAGTGCCAGAACCCCGACGGCTCGTTCTTCCACCGCCACTTCCCCGACGGGGCGATCGGCAGCACCTGGCATCCGCCGCCGTTCCTCCAGATCGACCAGACGGCGACCGTCATCGCGGCGGCGTGGCACCACTTCAAGCGCGGCGGCGACCCGGACGTTCTCCTGCGCCACTGGCCCCTCGTCAAGGGGGCGGCGACGTTCCTCGCCGGGTTCCGGGACCCGGCCACGGGCCTGCCGGCGCCCAGCTTCGACCTCTGGGAGGAGCATCTCGGGATCCACACCTACTCAGCCGCCGCCGTCGCCCACGCGCTCGAGCGCGCCTCTCGGATCGCCGCGGAGCTCGGCAAGGACCCCAGCGTCTGGAAGCAGGCGGGCGATGAGGTGCTGGCCGCCGCCCGGACCCACCTGTGGGACGCCGACCTCGGCCGGTTCGTCCGGTCGGTCAGTCCGCGAGACGCGCGGTTCGATGCCTCCGTACTCCTCGGCCTCAAGCTCGGTCTCCTGCCGTGGAGCGACCCGAAGGCCCGGACCGTCGTCGACGGGGTCGAGAAGCGGCTCTGGGTTCCCGGGTTCGGCGGTCTCGCCCGGTACGAGGGGGACACCTACTACGGCCAGGAGAACCCGTGGATCATCTGTACCCTCTGGCTGGCCGAGGCGCGCCTGCGGCTCGGCGACCGTCCCCGCTGCCGCGAGCTGATCGAGTGGGTTGCCAACCGGGCGACCCCCACCCGTCTCCTCCCCGAACAGATCGACCGGGCCACCGGCGAGCCCAAGAGCGCGACCCCCCTCAGCTGGTCGCACTCGACGTTCGTCGACGTCGTCCACAAGTATGCCGAATCGGAGCGCCACGGCGAGGTCGCCGAAGAGTAGGTCGGACCCGCCGTCGGTCGTCGCGATCGACCTCGGGGCCACGAAGGTCGTGAGCGCCCTCGTGGCGGCCGACGGAACGGTCCGGTACCGCGGGGAGCGCACACCGCACGCCAACGACGGCCCCGAGGGTGTCCTCGCGGCGGTTCTCCGCTGCGCGCGCGCGTGCCTGGCCGCCCCGGGTCCCCCTCCGACCTCGGTCGGGATCGCCGTGGCCGCCCAGGTGGACCCGGAGGCCGGGACCGTCGTGTACGCCCCCAACCTCCGGTGGGCGGAGTTTCCGCTCGGCCCTCGGGTCTCCCGGGAGCTCGGCCTTCCGACGCGGATCGTGAACGATGCCCGGGCCGCGACCCTCGCCGAGTGGCGGCTCGGCGCGGGCCGGGGCCTTGACGACATTTTTTGCCTCAGCCTCGGCACGGGGGTGGGGGGCAGCGCCGTTGTCGGCGGGCGACTCGCGGAGGGGTATCGGTATGCGGCCGGTGAGATCGGCCACCTCACGATCGTCGCCGGGGGGCGCTGGTGCCATTGCCCGAACCGAGGCTGCCTGGAAGCGTACGTCGGAGGCTGGGCGATTGCCGAACGCGCCCGGGAGGCTGTGGCCGCAGCTCCGTCGGCCGGAAGGGAGCTCGTCGCTCGCGCCGGCTCGCCCGCGACGATCAGCGCGCGTACCGTCTTCGAGGCCGCCTCCGCGGGGGATCCCCTCGCCACCCGCCTGGTCGAGGAGACCGACGCCTACCTTGCGGACGGAGCCGTCGGGATCGCGAACGCGTTCAACCCGGCGCGCCTCATCCTCACCGGAGGGCTCGCGGTCGGCCGTCCTGCGTTCGTCCCGTTCGTTCAGAACGCGGTGCGAGCCCGGTGCCAGCCCCCGGCGGCGAGCGCGGAAGTGGTCGCCGGACGGTTCGGGGAGGAGTCGGCGCTGATCGGCGCGGCCCTCGCGGGGTTCGTGACACCGAGTCCGCCGCGACCCGCCTGACCCCGGGGGATCAGTCGGCCCGGGCGAGCGTCTCGCACGCCTCGAAGAGGCGACGCGCCATATTCGGGTCGTGGGATTCGGGAGAGCCGGGCGTCCGTTTCAGGTCCGAGAAGTACTCACCTGTGACGTTCGAGAGCGACGGGTCGGTCGCGACGAACAGCGGCGTCTCGGCCCCCCGCGCAAGGCTCCGGCCCCCGATCCAGCCGGCGAAGCGAACGAACGCCGCCATCATTCCGCCGTTGTTCTGGGCGAAACCGGACCGGACGAACCCCGGATGGACCGCGTTCACGGTGGGGCCCGTCGCGCCGAACCGACGGGCGAACTCCCGGGTGAGCAGGATCAGCTCGACCTTCGAACGACCGTACGCCCTCCAACCGGAGAAGCCGTGCTCCCCCTGGAGGTTCGCGAGATCGACGCGGGCGCCTCGATGGGCCGCGGAGGACACGTTGACGACCCGCGACGCCCCGCTCTCCTGCATTCGTGGCGCGAGCCGTTCCGTGAGGACGAACGGCGCGAGGACGTTGAGCGCGAACGTCCGCTCGAGGCCGTCGTTGGTGATGTCACGGCGAAGGAAGATCCCGCCCGCGTTGTTGACAAGGAGATGGATCTTCGGATAGCGTCGGAGGAGCTCGTCGGCGAGCGCCCGCTGTTCGTGGCGGGCCGCGAGATCCTCCACGCCCACGGATTCGACCCGGTCCGACCGCGTGAGGGAGGCGATCTCGCGGGCGACGGCCGCCGACCGATCAGCCCCGCGGCCGACGACCACCGTCGTCGCCCCCTGGCGTGCCAGTCCGACCGCCACGGCGTGACCGATCCCGGAGGTGGCGCCAGTGACGACGGCCACGCGTCCGATCATTGGGGGCGGCGCGGAACTCGCCATGGTTCTCGGTCGCGGCACCTCGCCCTAGACGATACGGTACTCGCGTCGCCGAGAGTCGTGTAGCACGATCGACTCCTTCACGAGTCCCTGATGCCGGAGCGATTCGAGCGCGCTCTGCACCGTACGGCGGGGAAGGCGCGAGAGCTTCACCAGCTGCCCCTGGTCGAGGCCGCGGTGACGCTCCAGAAGGAAGAAAAGGAACTTGGCGGCCGGGGGCCCTCCGATTTCCTTGCCCCGGGGAGCCGTCGCCGACGGACCGGAGGATAGCCCGAGGCGCTCGGTCGCGAGCTGCGCCACCGACGAGATGGCGACCCCGCCCAGGTTGACGTCCTGGCCCAGCTCCCGGAGCAGGTACATCTGCTGCGCCTCGAGCGGAGCCTCGAACAGCAGGTCCTCGTGCGGTCGATCGTTGACGATCCCGCGAAGCCAGTCGTACTTGATCCCGGTATCGGCGTCGTAGATCCCGCCGGCGCGGCCTCCCTCCGGTGCCGGGAGAGAGACCCGGCGGGGGCTGTAGCTCCGGGCCCGTCCGATCTGGGAGATCAGCTCCTGGAGGGAGAGCTGTTGGGCCGGGTCCCGACCCCCCACCTCGATGACGAGGCCCAGGCTCCGGGAGTTGACCGCCTTGGAGACCCTCTCGAGCTGCGCATCGCCGGACCCGGCGGTCCCCGCGGAGACCTCGATGATGTCGAACCCGAGGGTCTTCGCCTCATCCAGGAACTGGGGCATTCGCTCCTGGGCCGCCGCCAGTTCGACGAGCTCGCTGCTCGTCGAGACGTCGATCCCGACGTCGTGGTATCGTCGGATGCGGTCCTTCAGCCGGTCGCGGGCTACGAGGAGCGGGAGGCCCCACCCGATCCGAGCGACGTCGATGTACGGGGCGAGGTTTCCGAGCTCCTCGGGATGGAACCCGGAGAGTCGGTCCAGGACCTCTGTGATCCCTCGGGTCCTCGGGCGGGTGACCCGCACCACGTCCGTAGGGAAGAACGGGCCTCGAGGACGTTGACGGGCGGGTGTTGCCTCCAAGGGGGTCGACTCCTGCGCCGTTTATGCGCCATACCAACGCCCGGATGGGTATAAGTCCACACGGGCCCCGCTCCGGGAGTGGAATGACTGGAATTAAGGGCCAGGGGCGCACCGCCCCCAGCATGGAGCCTCTAGTCGCCGGCATCGGGCACGTGGTGATCCCGGTTCACGACATGAAACTCGGGCTGCGATTCTACCGGGACACGCTGGGGTTCCCTGTAGTAGGAGAAGAGAACCCGGTCTGGACGGTCCTGAATGCGAGGGGGATGGAACTGACCCTCTTCCTGCAGGCCAACTCCCCCCGGATCGCCCTCGGGGCGGACGGGGAGGATTCCCCATTCTACTTCCATGTGACGGACCTGCCCACGGCTGCGGGCAGGTTGGAGAAGGAGGGATACTGCGTCAAGCGGCTGGATGAGCACCAGGGGATCGTCTGGGATCCGTCGGGAAACGTCCTTGGGTTGCACGATCATCGGCAGCGATCGGAGCCTCACTCCACCCCCTGATTCCAAGGTCCCCTCCGCCGATGTTCGAGGGTCATACCGACACCCACGGGGGCCGCCCCTGGCTCCCGAACCCCGGTTCGGGACCCGGGACCGGCGATCGGATCGCGGCCGAGACGCGCGAACGACCGATTTCGGGGCGGGAGGCCAAACTTATTAGAAACAGTCCTTCCGCGCTCCGATGAGCGGCGGCAAGCCCCGGGTGCTGGTTCTCGGGCTCGATTCCGTATCCCCGTGGCTCCTCTACGAGCGGTTTCTCCCCAAGATGCCCCGGATGAGGGAACTGCTCGCTCGCTCCCGCTACGGAACGCTGAGGACCATCGATCCCCCCATCACCGTGCCCGCGTGGGCCGTTATGTTTTCCGGGGTCGACCCCGGCACCCTCGGTGTCTACGGCTTCCGCCACCGCCGGCCCGGGACGTACTGGGACCAGTACATCCCGACCTCCCGCACGATCCTAAAGCCGCTCGTCTGGGACCGGCTCTCCCGCCTCGGCAAGCGGGTCTGCGTCATCGGGATGCCTCCGGGCTACCCTCCCCCCCAGGTCAACGGGATCTACATCTCGGACTTCCTGACGCCGGATAACGCCCAGGACTACGTGTCGCCGGCGTTCCTCCGGCCCGAGATCGAGCGGGTCGCCGGAGGCTACACCTTCGACGTCACGTTCCGGGCCGACGACCGGGACCGGATCGGCCGCGAACTGTTCGAGATGACGCAGAAGCACTTCGCCGTCGCCCGCCACCTCTGGGCGAAGGAGAAGTGGGACTTCTTCGCGCTCCACGAGATCGGGCCGGACCGGCTCCACCACACGTTCTGGAAGTTCTTCGATCCCGCCCACCCCCGCTTCGAGCAGAACCCGAAGTTCCTCGCCCTCGTCGACGAGTACTATGCGATGCTCGATTCCGAGATCGGCCAGCTGCTCGACATGGTCGACGACGACGTCCGGATCATCGTCGCCTCCGACCACGGCAGCCAGGCGATGCAGGGGTGCTTCTGCATCAACGAGTGGCTGATCCAGAAGGGATACCTCGCGCTCAAGGGACCCCGACCCAAGCCGGGCACCCCGATCGAGCAAGCCCCCATCGACTGGTCGAAGACGTCCGCCTGGGGGGCGGGAGGCTACTACGCGCGCATCTTCTACAACGTGAAGGGGCGCGAACCGAACGGGACGATCGCTCCCGCCGACATTCCCGCGTTCGAGGCGAAGCTCTCGGCCGACCTCAAGCTGCTCAAGAAGCCGAGCGGACAGTCGCTGGCCGTCGACGTGCGCCTCCCGAAGAACATCTACAAGGAGGTCCGCGGCGACTCGCCCGACCTCATGGTCTACTTCGACAACGCTGCCTGGCGCTCCGCCGGAACGATCGGGTACGATACCCTCTATCTCGCCGAGAACGACACCGGCCCCGACGATTCCGTGCACTCCTTCGAGGGGGTCTATGCGATCTCGGACCCCTCCGTCGGCCGGGGCACCCATGGCCCCGAGGAGCGTCTGATCGACATCGCCCCGACCGTCCTGGCCCTCCTCGGCGTCCCGATCCCCGCCGAGATGCAGGGCAAGCCTATCGCGAACCTGTAGACCGGCCGGGTTCCCCCGCGGGCTCGGTCCCTCGCCCGGGCGCGACCTCCTTCTTTTCGGAGGGGGTCCGCCCTCGGCCATCCCCTCCTCGGGTCGGGGACCGCCCCGCCGTCGGGTCCCAGGACCATCCTCGAACAGCAGTCCCGAGTCCCTACTCCCGCCGTCTCTCGGGGACCCCTTGGGGACCGGGCTCCGGACCGCATTCAGGCTGCCCACGCGTCCGGGAATGAGTTCATTTAGCACATATGCATATGAATATACATGGCATCGCGGAACATCGCGGTCCAAAAGGCCGTGTACGACCTCTTGCTCCGAGAGAAAAGGGCCGGGGAGAGCTTCACGGCCTTGTTCCGGAGGCTCCTCGACCAGCGTGGCGGTATCGAGGAGGTCGCCGGAAGCTGGGGGCACCATACCGGTAAGGCCCAACGGGCCCTCCTGCGGCAGATCCGCGCCGGGGGACGGCGGCCGTGAAGGCGCTCGACACGCCGGCGCTGCTCGCCCTCCTCGAGGGGGATCCCCGGATGCGCCCGATCCTGCGGCGCTGGCGGGGAGAGGAGATCGCGACCACCGAGGCGAACCTGCTCGAGCTCGCGTACCTCGCCGCGGCCGGCCCCGCTCGAGGGCGGGCCCTCCGCTTCGCCGCCCTGGGACGCCTCCGAAGGCGGCTCACCGTCCTGCCGATCGACTCGCGGGCGGGCGATGAGGTGGCCCGTCGCCTGGAACGAGGCGGAGAAACCCCCTCACCGACCGTGCTGGCGATGCTGGCGGCCCTGGAGACGAGCGGCTGCGAGGAGCTCCTGACCGAGGACCCTCGGCAATTCCCCGGCAAATGGCGGTTCAAGATATCGAAACTCATCCATAAGAAGACCAAGACACCAAAGTAACGCATCATGGATGTCTTAGCAATGAATCAGCATGAAATCCGGGCCAAACCCACCGATCTGCACGAAAACCCCACCACTCCGGACCCCCAACTGCCCGGAAGTCGGTCCCGGGCCTGGATTTCAGTGATTGGCCAACTAAGTAATGCAAGAACCGTTACTGTTGCTACTAACAATCGGAAAAGTGGCTTCGGTCAGGTACCCCCCCTGCGGCCCCGTCCCTCGGTCTCTGACGGTGCGGGCGTATAACACGAGTTATACAACCATGAGGATGAGCGACCCGGGCGCCTCTTCCGGGGGCTCCCGGAGCCGATATTCGATCTGCAGCCCCCCCCCGCTCACCCAAACGGGACCACCTCGGCACGCCAAGCGTCAGAGAGTATCATCATACATTTACTGTGGAATGCTGATAACGCATCAGTGAGTGTTAGGAAGCCATTCTTCGATTACTGGCACCGCGCGGATCGGCTCGATCCCGCCCGCCCCCGAGAGGCGAGAGGGCCCGCATCTCCTGGCACATGGATCGGCCACAAACACCCCTAGAACCATCGGGGAAGGGGGGACACTGGTCTCGAACCATCGCCCGGGCCCCGCATCCCGGCGCCCCTCTACCCGAAGCCTTGGGACCAGAGTGGCCGGCCGCTGTAGGAAGCTCGGCAATCGGAACGGGAGGGGCCCCCACCCGCCTCAGGCACGTCTCCGCGATGACGGGGGAATCCATCGGCGGGAGGGAGCTGGACCTTAAAAAAGACGGTGACCTACCCGGACCGAGTCCACACATTCATATGTAGATGTGGAGATGTATCAACCTCGCGCGGCGGGCGCCACTTTCAGCGTCGGGTTGGCCCGACGCCCCAGGCCGAACCGCCGCCCTCGGGATTCTGCGGCTCACCCCGAGGGGCGACAGGGGGAGGTTTCGGGGACCGCGGTCCGAGACGCGGAGCAGATCGCGGGACCCCGGGTCGGAATCCATCTCGAGGCCACGGTCGGGACCCAGTTCCACGTCACGGTCCCCGATGCTCCATGGACCCCTCTCGAAGGAACCCCCGAGAATTTCAGGGGGGCGGGGTTACGGCCTTGTCGTGCACATGTGCGCGCACCGCCCGAAAACCGGGGGCCGTCAACGGCTAAGGCGGCCTTACGTTACGGTGGGCCTTGGTGAGACGCGGCGATGTCGGCCCGGTCGGAGTCGATTGGGGAACCTGCGCGAAGCGCCCGCGGACGCAGGGGAAGGTCCTCCACCGTACCGTTCAGTCCGGCGGATCTTCCGTGCGTCGGTAGGAATGAGGAGCTGAAGCAGGTCCTCCAGGGTCTGAAGGCGGCCGAGGCGGGGAAAGGGTCCGTTTGGCTGTTCACTGGCCCCGGGGGGATCGGAAAATCCCGATTGCTCCGTCGCGCCGGCGAGCTGGCCGCCCAGCGCGGTTTCCAGGTCCGCTTCGGGTACGGCCTCGAAGGCTCCTCCACGCCGCTCCTCCCGTTTCGCCAGATACTCGCCGGAAATCGGTCGCTCAGCCCCTCGGGCGGGGGGCAGATCCGGGGACGGAGGGTCCGGCCGGCAACGGTCGATCCGAGGAGGAGGGGCGCGGCCGCCCTGCCGGAAGCTTCCGAGTCGGTCGACATGACCATCCTCGGAGTCATCGGGGAACTGGAGCGGGCGAGCCGCGACCGGCCCCAGCTCGTCATCCTGGACGATTTTGAGTCGGCGGACGCCGAATCCCTGCGCTGCCTGCGCCTGCTCGCCCGGACGGGACGGGTCCACCCCATCGTTCTGCTCGTGGCCGCGAGGGTCGATCTGGAATCTCCCAAGGAGGGCCGCGTCGAACGCGCGCTGATCGAGCTGCGCCGCGGCGGGCTCGTTCAGTGGCGCGAGCTGCTCCCGCTCGACGAAGAAGGTCGGCTCCGACTCGCCGCCCACATTCTCGGGAGACCGGAGGACGACCTCCAGGAGTCGGACGAGATCCGGGAGCTCATTCGATCCGCGGGAGGCAATCCCTACTTCATCATCGAGCTCGTCCTCTCCTGGGCCGATCGGCGCTCCGCGGGGCCACTTCCACCCCGCGACGCTGCCGAGGCCGAGGGACCGGGGCGGGGTCCGCGGTCCGAGCTGGGGGGCGTCCCGCCGACCGTGCGG
This sequence comes from Thermoplasmata archaeon, assembly GCA_052326305.1. GTDB lineage: Archaea > Thermoplasmatota > Thermoplasmata > Lutacidiplasmatales > UBA184 > Lutacidiplasma. The sequence goes on from JBKQPJ010000005.1 coordinate 34,801, forward strand.
CCCGTCATCCTCGCTCGGCTCCGGCGCCTTTCCCGACGAGAGGGGGCGATCGTCGGGCTGGCCGCTCGAATGGGTCTGGTGTTCGAGACCGAGGCGCTCTCCGCGGCCACACGACGGCCGGTCTCTGAGGTCGACGCCGAGCTGTCCCGACTGGCCAAGGAAGGATGGCCCATCATGGCCCTGCCGGCCCGGCGCCGCGCGTATGCCTTCGACCACCAGCTCCTGCGCAGCATCATCCTCGAGTCGACCGAGTTCATGCCCAGCCGGGCCGCCCTCCGGCGGTTGGTCCGGTGGTGGTCCCACCATCGTCCGGCCGATCCCCTGACCGAGGCCCGGTTGCGGAACCTGGTTCAGGACAGGGCCGGCGCCGTCGATTGCCTCGGTCGCGCCCTGGGGCGGTTGTTGGAGCACGGAGCGGTACAGTCCATCCCCGACCTGCTCCGGTGGGGTCGGAACGAGCTGGTGGGCGGGGAGGTGGGCTCCGAACGGATGGTCGCCCTCACCGTGGATACCGCCGCCCGACTTCGCGAGCTGTGGGAGTTCGACACGGTCGACCAGGTGCTCGCCGACATTCCCCTCGACCAGTTGCGGGAGCCCGTCCGCTGGCGGGTCGATTGCTGGAGGGTCGAGAGCATGATGATCCACAATCTGGAAAAGGCCGGGGCGCGGCTGCGGCTGCTCGGGCAGGAGGCGCGGAGCGGGAGCCGCGGGCCCCCGGAGGAGACCCGCCCGATGCTCGTGTACCTTCGGGCATTGAACTCCTGGTACTGGTCGAAGCCCGGCGATGCCCACCGGCGCCTGGCCCGGGCCGCCCGAACGCTGGACGATGGGCACCACGACTTCGAGAGGTATCGTCTGCTCCTCTACGACGGGGTCATCCTCAGCAACCAGGCCCGGTGGGCCGCCGCGCGCCGCGTGACCTCGAAGGCCCGAGGGATCATCGCCCGCCGCGCGCGCGCCGGATCCCCCCTGGAAGAGAAGCTCCGTCATCTCGAGAGCCACCTCGCGTTCTGCCAGGGGTACCCCGAAGAAGCGCTGGCCGGGGTGAGGTCCCGCGCGAACGATTGTCACCGCTCGGGGAACGTCGGGCTCGAGGGGCACGCGCTCCTCCAACTGGCCACGTTCGAGTACTCGCTTCGACTGACGGAAGCGGCCAGGGCCGATCTCGATCGCGTCGACGATCTCTCGGCCAAGCTCGGGGTCCCGGCCCTCCTCGCGGGCGGTCGACTCCTCCGGGGTTGGTCGTGGATCGTGGACGGGGACTGGGCCGAGGCGCGCAAGGCCCTCCGGTCGACCCTGTCGTTGGGGGAGGAGGTGGATTGGCCCGACCTACGATCGGCGGCCTCGGTGGGGCTGGCCCTGGTGAAGGCCGAGCTGGGGGATCCCCAAGGAGGGCTCGAGTCCCTGCCCGTGGCGGTCCCCGGCCCGGGCCTTTCGGTCGCCTATCTCACCGAATACTACTGCGCGCGGGGACGGATCCTCGAGCTCTGCAGCGACCTGACCGGGGCCCGCGCGGCGTTCTTGAGCGCGGTCCGCGAGGCACGGAACTCCCGGGCCCCCCTTCCCGACCTCTTCGAGGGCTACTCCCAGCTCGCGAGGTGGGAGCACCGACACGGGACGCCGCGAGGCGCTCGGCGAGCCCAGAAACAGCTCGATGGGACCCCGGCCCGCTGGAGGAACTACCTGAAGGCTCCCTGGAAGGGGATCGGGTTCGCCGGAGGTCGGACCCCCGTGCGAGCACCCTTGCGAGGACCGCTCGGACCCGCGCCGACGGCCGAGGAGGGCCCCCTCCGTCTGGCCCACAGGATCCTCGACTTCCTGGGCCGCCCGTCCCCATCGAGAGAGACGACCTCGAGCGTCCCCGGCTCCCAGGGATTCACGGAAGCCCAACTCGCGGCGGGCCTCGGCGTCAGCCGGGATCGATTCTCGAGGGCTTTGCGGAGGCTGCAAGAGGACGGATGGGTCGAGCGGGAGGTCGACCGACCCCGCGGGGCGAATCGACGGGTGTTCGTGTACCGGCTGACCGCCCGCGGGGCCCGGGCTGCGGGCCGGATGCCGCCCTAGGCCCCCTTCGACCCCCGACGTCTCGCCGGGATCGAGGACGATGATCTCGGCCCGGAGCGCGGAGACGATCGGAGCCGTGTTCCTCCGCACCGTCTCAGGGACCCGGGACCTCCGTCGACGTCGATCGAAGATCGAACGATGCTCGAACGAGAATTGACCGTCGGTCCGGCTGTCGGCGACGATAGACCGGAGGGAGGGGTCGCGTCAGGGTGCCGTTCGCGGGAATCGGTCGAAATCGGGTCATGGACCTGGGAACGACCTTCTTTAGTGTTCGACCGTGATGCCTAGGGACAGTGGTCGACGTAACAGAAGGGACGACATGACGACGGAGTGCGAGACCCCGGGCTGCCTTCACCAGAGGCGGCTGCACGGGGCCGACGACCATTGCCGGGCGTGCGGCTGCACCGGCTATACTCGGAACGCTCCGCCCCACCAGACGAGAGCCGCCCGCAAGCAGGTGGCCCAGGCCCTGCGCAAGTGGTGAGACGGCCGGGCGAACCGGCCCGTGGGGGACCGGTCGGCCCGCCGTCGGTCTTGGAACTCTAGGGCCGTTTCGCGATGCGGCTCGGGCCGCGTCGTTCCCCCCGCCGAACGCCCTGGCGGGTCGCCTCCCACGGCGCTCGAAACACGCCGAATGTGGCCAATACATTCAACTACTAGTTGTTTCGTCGTTCGAGCATGGTTCCCGCCACCCGCTATAGAAGCCTTGCGACGATTGCGATCGCCCTCGTCCTTCTGATGTCGTTCGCGACCACCGCCTTGGTCGCCACGCACTCAGTGGCGGTCACTTCGACTGCTCCCGCCTCGTCGGCCGTCCTGCCGACCACTTCGGTCGATTCGGGGACCTTCCAGCAGGCTCTCTCCTCGCTACAGGACGGGGCAGGGCCCGCCTCGGGAGTGTCCTGGACGTGCGACGCCCACGGGGGATCGGCATCTTGCGGCCCGTCTTCACCGGGCGCCCAGCCCGTGAACGGAGCGGCGTCCGCGAACCCCTCCTTCTACGCCTACTCCAACTACTCCGACCTCAGCGGGTCGAACCAGACGGGCACCCTCGGCGGTACGTTCGGTGTGGCCAACAACGGTGCGGCTTCGTACGACCCGGCGCTCCAGGAGGTCATCCTGTTCGGTGGAGGCGATCTCTCCTGCCGTTGGGGAGGGGGCTGCGGATCGAATGACACGTGGATCTACCAGAACGGTGTCTGGACGAACTGGACCGGCTTCTACAACTTCTTCGGCGCCCCTCCCAAGATGATCGGGTTCACCTTCACGTACGACCCCCAGTGGGACGGCAGCATCCTTGCCGGCGGCGTGATCTCCCCGAGCCCCTTTAGTCCCCTGGAGGCGAACCCGTACACCTGGCTCTTTACCGGGGGGTTCTGGTACAATATCAGCGTGACCGTGGGCCCCGGGCCGACCACAGTGTTCGGTAGCGCGGCCTATGACCCCTACTATGGCGACCTGTTCTACGTCAACGGGTGCGCGGACTACGTCTGCAACACCACGAACGTCGAGGGCCTGACCTACTACCTCTTCCCGCAGAGTTCGTCCTACGGGTGGCAAAACGGCACGATCTACTACGGCGGCCCCGGCGGTTACTCCTTCGGAAGCGAACTAGCCTACGACCCGTTCGATCAGGAACTGGTCTTCTTCGGCGGCGGCTTCATGAACTACACTTCCGGGACCTACCACCCCACGAACGAGACGTGGGTGTACGGCACGGAGGGTGTCTGGATCAACGTGAGCCTTTCGTCGTTCGGTTATGCCTGCTTCGAGGGCGTGTTCTGTCTCAACACCTATCCGCTCGCGAGCGGCTTTGGCTCGATGACGTGGGACGGCCAGCTGAACGCCATCGTCCTGTTCGGCGGGATCGATCAATATGGGTACGTCACGGATCAAATGTACGTCTTCTCCGCCGGGGCGTGGTACCCCTATTGGATCTACAACATCAACATGGACCTCCCCCCGCCCACCGCCTTCGCGGCCATGCCCACGAACAGCAGCGAGGTAGCCCCGGTCCTGATCGGCGGAGACTGCACCTTCAATGAGTCGTCGATGGCGGCCTACGTTACGGTCGGACTCGGCTATCAATGCACCAGCGACAGCTGGGTCCTCGAGATCCCCCCCGAGCCGTTCATCACCGTCGCGACGCCCAATCCCGCGGACGTCGGGACGACCCTGACGGTCTCGATGTACAACACGCCCAACTCCGGATCGGGACCGAACCTCTCCTACGCGTTCTTCTACGGGTTCTTCGCCCTGCTGGCCCCGGTCACCTACGATGCGTTCCTCGACTTCGGTCTGTTCAATGCGTCGGCCACCATCACCACCTCGATCCCCGCGCCGGGACTTTGGGACGTCGGTGTGCTCGAGGAGGACTTCTGGGGCGAGTCCGCGTTCAACTTCACGGACGTTCTGATCAACGAGAACGTGACCGCCGCCCCCGCCGCCTCGGCGCCCACCGAGCTCGACCAGGCCGGCGCGGCCGAGGTCAACTTCACCGCGAACCCGTCGTTCGGCGAGGCCCCCTACACCTACGCTTGGAGCTTCGGCGCCGGTCAGGGCACGTCGGCCTCCCAGAATCCGACCTACACGTACACCACGGCCGCCACGTTCACGGTCTCCCTGACCGTGACCGACAGTTTCGGTCAGACGAACACGACGACCCTATCGGTGCTCATCTATCCGACCTTGACGGCGAGCGGCGCGGCGAATGCCAGCTCGGGCGCCGACGTCAACGGCGCGGTCTCCTTCACCGGCACGGCCGGCGGCGGGTCCGGCGGAGACACGTTCAGCTGGAGCTTCGGCGACGGCGGTCACGGCGGAACGGCGGCGACCCAGGACGCGGCGTTCACCTTCACCAAGGCGGGAACCTACGCGGAATGGTTCAACGTGACGGACAGCTTGGGCTTCAAGGCCACGAGCGAAATCACCTACACCGTGAGCCCCCAGCTGACCGCCGCGCCCACCGAGAGCACCGCCACGCCCACGACCGCGACGTCGGTCACCTTCAACGCGGGGATCGTCGGGGGGACGCCGGCCTACACCTACAGCTGGGACTTCGGTGACGGTAGCAGCCCGAGCACCTCCGCCGCCCCCTCCCACACCTACGGAACCACGGGCGCCTACACGGTCACCGTGACGATCCACGACGCCTACGGGGAGAAGGTCGTCAAGACCCTCGTCCTGACGGTCTCGAAGGCTCCCGCCTCCTCCTTGGTGAGCGACCTCACGTCGGGCACGGGACTCTACGCCCTGATCGCGGTCATCGTGATCATCGTCGCGGCCTTGGTGGCCATGATGATGATGCGCCGCCGCAAGGGCGGAACGACCACGTCCGCGCCTCCGGCCCCCTGGAGCGAAGGACCCCCCGCCGGCGGCACCGGAACCCCGGGCGCCCCGGCGACTCCCCCGGCGAGCCCGCCCGCGGGATCCTCGAGCCCCCCGCCCCCCTCGGGGGGCGCGTAGGTTCCACGTCGGGCACTCCCTCCGGCGGCCCGGGCCGAACCCTTTCCTCCCGCGTCTTTCGAACGGCGCCCGCCTCGCTGGACAACCGGCAACTCCGGATTAACTGGGACCCCACGGTCCGCCGTCCGGGACCTCGTTCGCTCGTCAGATGTCGAGTTTTCCTCGGGATAGGCCTTTTACGATGAACCCCCTTGGGAGACCGAGGAGGTCGACGACCTCCGTCAGAGGACCTGGACGATGATGGCCGCTGAGGGAAAGAAGGTCTGGATGGACGGACGCCTCGTCGACTTCGCCGACGCCAAGGTCCACGTCCTGGGCCACACGCTCCACTACGGGGTCGGCGTGTTCGAGGGGATCCGCGCCTATCCCACCCCCCGGGGAGCGGCGATCTTCCGCCTGCACGAACACGTGGCCCGGCTCGTCGCCTCCGCGCGGATCTACCAGATGCCGCTTCCCTACACCGCGGAGGAGATCGCCCGGGCGATCGTCGAGACCCAGGCCGCGAACGACATCATCCCCTCCTACATCCGGCCGCTCGTCTACCGCGGCGAGCCCGCGCTCGGGGTGAAGAACCGGAAGGGGAAGGTCTCGCTCGCGATCGCGGCGATCCCGGCCAAGAAGTACCTCGGCGACGGCTCGGAAGCCGGCGTCCGGGCGAAGATCTCCCCGCACCGCAAGCCCCGCTCGGACTCGAACCCGTCGTTCGCCAAGGCCTCGGGCAACTACGTGAACAGCTACCTGGCCGGCCTCGATGCGATGCAGGACGGCTACGACGAGGCGATCCTCCTCGATGCGAACGGGTACGTCGCCGAGGGGACGGGGGAGAACATCTTCGTCGTCCGCGGCGAGAAGGTGTACACCCCGGGGCTCGAGTCGGACATCCTGCTCGGCATCACGCGCGAGTCCGTGATCCGGATCGCCACGGACCTCGGCTACCCGGTCGTGGAGAAGCTCCTCTCCGTCAACGAGCTGTTCACCGCCGACGAGGCGTTCTTCTCGGGAACGTACGCCGAGCTCGCCCCGATCAAGCAGATCGGCGTCTACTCGATCGGCACGGCCGTTCCCGGACCGGTCACGCGGGAGATCATGGGCGTCTTCGCCAAGGCCGTGCACGGCGAGGAGTCGCGCTACGAGAGCTGGCTGACCCCGGTCCGGGAGCTCGCGGCGGCCGTCCCGGCCCGCGCGCGGCGGCGCTAGAGCCTACTCTTCGTCCTCGGGCTGCGGCAGGGCCGGGGGGGGCCGGGCACAGCGGTGGGTGTGCGGATCCGGGCGCCAGATGAGCTCGATCCGCAGCCCTTCGGGGCCGCGCAGGAACAGCGACCGGGAGTCCTCCCGCTCCTTCTCGCCCGTGATCGTGACGCGAGCGCGGCTCACCCGGTTGCGTAGACCGGTCCACTCGTCGACCCGGATCGCGATCCGGTCGATCCCCGAGGGGGCCTCGCCGTCCTTCGAGTCGATGAGCCCGAGTACCTGGTCGCCGAACAGGAGGTAGGTGTGATCGGAGCCCTCCCCGATCACGTCCATCCCGAGCTGCTCGACGAAGAACCGGCGCGCCTTGGCCCGGTCCTTGAGGCGCAGGTCGACGTGGTCGAAGCCGACCATGCCGAAATCACGGGTCGCGGTCCTCGCCGGCACGGGCGGCGGAGAATCGCGGGCCGCTATAGCGGCTCGCACCGAGCCGGCGGTCCGGTGGCCGCGCGCAGGTCGCCAGGGAGGCGGCAGGACCGCCCGGCATGCGTATAAGAGGCGGGTCGATGGCCCGCGTGCGATGGTCGACCTTCGGTCGCACGAAGGGGATATCTCCGCGGCGCTCGCGCGGCTCGGCCGCCGGGTGGCGTTCGCCGACGTCATGGCCGAACGGGCCGCCGGGGCGGCGCTCCGGCTCGACACGAAGTCGACCAGCCCGTCCGTCGAGCCGCGCCTCTCGGGGGCGATCTTCCGGATCTGGGACGGCGGACGCTGGGTCGAGGCGTCGACATCCTCCTTCGAACCCCCCGGCCTGGCGGCCGCGGTCGCCGCGCTCGAGCACGCCGCCGGCAAGGGGTCGGGACACGCCCCGGTGCCCGGCCGCTCGTCCACGACGAAGAAGGAGTGGCGGACCGAGTCGCCCCGCCCGATGCGCGATGTGCCGATGGAGGAGATCCTCTCCCTCGCCCGGGACGCCCGGGGCTGGGCGATGGCCGTCCCGTCGGTGGCGGACGCCCAGATCGGCATCGGCTGGGAGGACAACGAGCGGCTCTACCTCAACACGGCGGGGGCGCAATGCTTCCAGCGGGTCAGCCGGGTCCGGGCCGGGATCTTCGCGGTCGCGATGGAGAACGGCCGGGCCGAGTTCGATTTCGACAGCCGGGGCGGCGTGGGGGGCCGCGAGATCCTCGATTTCCTGACCGAACCGCGGGCGACGGAGGTCGCGCGGGGCGCGAAGGAGATGCTCGCCGCCTCCGCCCCTCCCACGGGCGAGATGGCGGTCCTCCTCGACCCGAGCGTCACGGGCCTGTTCGCTCACGAGTCGTTCGGCCACGGCACCGAGGCCGACCAGTTCGTGCGGGACCGCTCCTACCTCAAGCCGATCCTGGGCGAGCAGGTCGCCCCGGAGTTCCTGACGATCGCCGACGACGGCTCGGTCCCGGGAGGATGGGGGTCGATCTACTGCGACGACGAAGGACACCCCGGGCAGAAGACGATCCTCGTGGACCACGGACGGTTCGTGGCCGCGCTCCACGACCGCGAGACCGCGGCGGCGTTCCGGACCGAGGCGACCGGGAACACCCGGCGCGCCGACTTCCTCAGCCGCGCGTTCGTTCGGATGACGAACACCTACGTCGAGCCCGGCGACTGGTCGTTCGAGGAGCTGGTCGCCGAGGCGAAGAACGGCGTGGTGCTCGAGCGGGGGACGAGCGGCATCGAGGACCCGCAGGGGGGCCAGATGCAGCTCAAGGTGAAGCGCGGCCACCGGATCGAGCACGGCCGGGTCACCGGCCTCGTCGCCTCGATGGCGCTGTCGGGCAAGGTCCTCGATTTCATGAAGGCGACCCGGGGCGTCGCGCGATCCGGCCCGCTCGAGATCGAGCCCGGCTTCTGCGGGAAGGGTCACACGGACCTGTTGCCCGTCGGCACCGGGGGCGTTCATCTGCTCTCCACGGCGGTGGTCGGACCCGCATGACGGCCGCCTCCCCGACCTCCGACACCGCGTTCCGGGTCGCCGACCGGGTCCGAGTCCCCGCCCCGTGGGAGGTGTTCGCGGAGCGGACCCGACGATTCGAGGTCCACCTCAACGGACGGGCGATCGAGATGGTCCGGGGCCCGATCGCGCTCGAAGGGTACGGGATCCGGCTCCTGCGGAGCCGCGAGGGTCGGACGGGCGTCGGCTTCCAGTCGTCCACGGACCTCTCGGAGGCCGGGATCCACGCCACCTGCGCCGATGCGGAGACCGTCGCCCGACACTCCGACTTCCCGGCGGAGAAGGTCGAGCTTCCGGGCGGCGCCGGCCCGGCGGGCCGGTCGGTCGAGATCGTCGACCGCAAGCTCTGGGCCGACCCGCTCGCGACGGTCGACGCCTACGTGGCGGAGCTCCTCCGCGGGTTCGAGGGCCGCAAGGACGTCCTGGCCAGCTTCGGATCGGTGCGGGCGACGCTGATCGAGACGTCGATCGCGAACTCCGCCAGCCTCCGGGCGTCGTACGCCCAGACGCTCGTCGACTTCGAGGTCGCGGTGAAGGCGTTCGGCGGGCCGGAGGGCGCGCCGCCCGGGGAGTACTGGGTCAACAACACCTCCCGGAGGCTCGAGCCCGAGCGATTGCCGGCCGATATCGAGAACTGGTGCACGTACGCCAAGGACGTCCGCCGGGCCATCCCTCCGCCGACGGGCGAGCTCCCGGTGGTCCTCCCGCCCGGTGTCCTGGCGGGGATCATCCCCTCGGTGATCGGATTCCGGTTCACGGGAGCGGCCCGCCTCCGGAAGATCTCCCCCGGCGTGGGGAGCTCGGTCGCCGCCGAGACCGTCACGATCGTCGACGACGGGCTGTTCCCCTGGGCCCCGGCGTCGTCGCCGTTCGACGGGGACGGGAGCCCGCGGGGCGGGCACCCGGTGGTCGCGGCGGGCGCCGTCTCCCACCTCCTCTACGATGCGATGCATGCCGGAGCGTTCGACGTCCCGTCCACTTCGAGCGCCTCGCGGGCGTTCGGCCCGGGCGGGTTCGCGGACTGGCGTCGGTTCATCCATCCCCCCCGCGTTTCGAGCTCCACCCTGGCGATCGCCCCCGGAAAGGGCGGTACGGAGGCGGAGCTCGTCGAGCAGGCCGGCGAGGGGATCTGGGTCCAGCAGCTCGGCTGGGCCGTCCCCGACGACATCTCGGGCGCGTTCGGCGGCGAGATCCGGATCGGGTACCGGATCCGCCACGGGAAGATCGCGGAGCCGGTGCGCGGGGGCACGGTCGGAGGGACCGTGATGGCCCCGCCCGGGCGGCCGTCCCTCCTCACGAGCGTCGCGGCGATCGGATCGGTCGCCGAGCTCTCGGAGGCGATCGTCTCGCCGCCGCTGCTCATCCGGCCGCTGGTCGTGGCGGGCGCCGGAGTAGGCGCCAGCCCTACTTCGAAGAAGTAGGGAGCCGGAGCAGGATCGTCCGGCACTGGGGACAACGCGCCCCGGGGACGTTCGCGGAGTAGGTCCCCCCGAACCGGGTCCCCACGAGCACTTCGAGCCCCTTGGGGCGGAGGCGCGCTGCCGTAGAGTCGTGCGCCCAGAACAGGCCCGAGCCGTTCGTCGTGGTCACGTAGCCGTTCTCGAGCGCTCCACCGCAGGCCGCGCAGGTCGACTCCGCCATGTGCCGTCCGGCTCGCCGACGGGCCTCAGGTATCTTTGGTTTGCGCTCAAGCCTGCGTAGCCTGGCCGGAACGCCCGCTGCTTTCGATCGCGGGCTAAATTCGACCCCCGGGGGGCCGGGTACCCCCCGGGGGCCTGGTCATCGTGAGTTCGGAACGTGAGGGACGGTAGGTCTACCGCTCCTCCAGGAGGCGGATCGAGGGTCGGTGACCCCCCGCCCGATACGCCGGGATCAGCCAGGACGGCCAGCCCGAGAGCGCGTAGGCGTGGTGGGGTCGGGGCGGCGGGGCGACGGCGAGGAGAAGCTGGCGGGCTCCCGAATGGCCCTGGGACATGCCCCCGGAGTCGGTCACGAGCTCCGAGCGCTCCGTCCGCAGCATCAGAGCACCTCTCCGAGGTCCGGCAGGGGGAGCCAGGGGATTGCGAGCGGACGGGACCGCGCCCCGTCGTCCCGGCGGCTCCACGAGACCGATACCGGCGTGGCCGTGGTGACGGCGGGCGCCGGCCGCTCGAACTCGCGGATTCGGCGGGAGGCGGGGCTGGGAGGGAGCTCCTCGACCGCGGGGTCGAAGTTCGGGAGGACCGGGAAGCTGCCGTGGACCACGGTCGGGCAGTCGATCGGGCCCCGGGAGTGGAGGGAAATGCGGGCCTCGGGGTGGTCCTGCCCGCATCGCGGACAGACCCCGGCTACCTGGAGCATCGCCGAGATGCCTCCGAGGTGCGGCCCGTTCTCGAGACTCGCTCGCATGTTGAATCAATGTTGTCCGGCGGCCTACTTAAACCTCCGCCAATAATTTGTACAAAATAGTTTCAAGTACCGGTGGGTGCATGGTACTTTTCGATGGGCCTCCAGACCTACCTCCCCATCGAGATCCTCGACTACATTCAGACCCACGAACCGTCCGCCGAAGGTACCTACGGGATCAGCCAGCGGGAGCTCGCGAAGGCACTGGGGTACCACCCCTGCTCGATGTCCCGTCCCTTAGACACTCTCGTCAAGGAAGGGTTGCTCGGGGCGCGAAGGGGGTTGGTGCGCGAGGGCCGCCGCAAGCAGCTCACGTATCGCCTCACCCTCGACGGACGAGCCCGTCTCAAGCGTGAAACCCGGGAGGTTCCCATCCTCTCGGGAGAGCTTCCTCCGCCGCCCCACCCGTTCCTCGGCCGAAGAGACGAGCTCGAGCAACTGAGCGAAATCGCCCGTCAGAGGTCGTCCATCACCCTAGTGGACGGGCCCCCCGGCATGGGAAAGACCGCGCTCGTCAGTCGCCACCTGCGCCACGCCAAACGAGGGCGGGTTCCGTTCTGGTTTACCGCTCGAGCGTCCAGCTCCCCTCGCCAGTTCGTCTCGGCGCTCTCCCACGCCCTCTCCTTCCTCGGAAACCCCCAACTCGCCTACTACGCCCAACTTCCCCGGAACCCAGTCGCCAGGGAGGCGGCGGATCTTGCGGCCCGAGCGCTCAGCGCCAAGTCCCTCATCCTCGTCGTGGACGATTTCCACACGGCGGGCCAAGATCTACGCGAGTTCGTGGCGGAGTTCGTCTCCGCCCTCGCGAACCGGGCGGATCATCAGTTCTACATCGTGGGGCAAGACGCATCGCTGTTCGATTCGCGGGATATCCGGCCCCACCGCCTCACCGTCATCGGCCTCGATCGGGCCGCTGCCCATGAGCTGACCGATCGCAAGGGGGGCCTCGCCGACAGATTCGAAACTGTCTATCAGGCCACCTTGGGCTCGCCCTTGCTTCTCCAGCTTGCGGTCTCCAATCCGGAGATCGACGCCGATGCGGCCAGTCTGCCCGACGCGGTCATCAAGCGCCTTCCGCCGTCGGAGATCCGTGCCGTGCTGCCCGTTGCGCTGGCGAACGAGCCGTTGCCCACGATTCTGCTCGCGGAGGAGTTCGGCCTGAATCCATCACGCCTCCAAGAGCTGCTGAGAATGGGAATCGTCCACAAGACCCTGCAAGATCGGGTCGAGGTTCTCCAAGTAGTTCGCTCCGCGCTCCTTTCGCGGGTAGGTCCCGGCGACGAGCGCGAGGCTCATCTCGCCCTGGCGCGGTTCTACGGCCGAAGCCACCGGGCCGAGACCTTGCGGGAACGATTCCTCCACCTCGTCGCGGGGGAGGACTGGAAGTCGGCGGCCCGCCTGCTCGAAGAACAGCAGCGGGTTGTCCTCCGGCTGGGTTACTCGGAAACGTTGCGCAACGCCCTTCGTCGCCTCGCGACCGCTCTTCCCATGGGTCCGGCACGGGTCCGCGTGCTGTTCATCGAATCGTCGCTCTTGAGGCACCACTCGGACTATGCACAGGCGATCCAGACGCTGCGGGTGGCAATCTCGGAATCCGAAGGGGACAGGCGAGTAACCTGCGAGGCCCAGCTTTCCATCGTGGAACTACATCTCCGACTCGGCCAAGTCGACCTCGCGCGCCGGGAGTTCGATGCGGCGAAAGCCTTCGGCGCGAACACCAAGCGACTCCAAGCGTTCTTCGTGCTTAGCCAAGCTCGAATCGACGAAGGCGAAGGGAAGAGCCAGTCGGCCGCTACCAACTACCAGCTTGCCTTCGAGCTGGCCCGAAAGGCGCGGGCCACTGAGCTCGCCCTCGAGAGCATCGCCGCGTGGTCCCGCCTGGCAGAGCTCACCGGCGGTCCCGAAGTCGCCCTACGAGTCATCGAGGCGGCACTCCCGGACGCGCGTCAAGCCGGACGGATGGACATCGTGTTCAACCTACTGCTTGTCCGGGCTCGGGCCTACGCGGAAACGGGCCGGGGCGATCTCGCCGAAGCCGAGATGAATACGATTCGATCGGAGGCGGAAGCCCTCGGCTACTTGACTCAGCTGATGTACACCCTGAGTGGACTCGTCGCTGTGGCAATCGAACGTGGGAGATGGGTCGAAGGTGGAACGTTCGCGAAACAGGCCAGCGCCCTCGCAGAACGACTCGGCAACAACCTCGTGCTCGGGCATACCCTGGCGCTGCTCTGCTCTTCGGAATTCCGGCAGGCCGACCAAGGTGGAGATCAACGTCTGCTCGACGAGGCGGTGGCCCACGGTGCCCGTAGCATTGAGGTTCTGAGCCGGCTTCCCCCTTCCGATTCCATCGTACTCGCCCACGGGTATCTCACAGAGGTGTACCTCTACCGAAAGATGCCCCAAGAAGCGGCCGACCACTATGGCAAGGCCATCAAGCTCGCGGAAGAACTGAGGCTCGGGTGGCTCAAGGAGCGGCTCGCGGCAGAATTGGGCCCGAAGCTGGGCTTGGCACGCGCCTAACGATCGCGGGGCTCGCCTCGTCCCGAAGTTTGCTTCGAGGCTCATAGGCGAGGGAACGGTCGCTGACCGTCCCGGTCCGGAGACCCAGCCTTAGAGTTGCTCGCGAGGCATCGGCGGGAGTGCCGGCAGGTACATTGGATGCGCCACCTCCGGGGCGGACCCCGGTTTTTTTGTATTTAAACAGGGTGATTTCGAGGGAAGCCAGAGGGCTGGATATACCGCCCGCATGGATGCGGGCCAATGCGCATCTAGACCAGTTTTCTATTGACGACAAAACCGTGGAGAGTTGGTCCGGGGCCCGGGCTCCGGCCGCCCCAAATCGAACCCGTGGAGGATCGGTCACCCCCGGGTCCGACGCGGAGTCGGCGCCCCTCAGTCCCGGCGTCCCCGTACCTTGACCTCGTCGCCGGACCAGTCGAACTTGAGCCGGGGGCGACCCTTCCACACCTTGCGTCGGTCCCAGAGAGCTCCGACGAGCAGCGGCAGGCCGATCGACGCATCGAGGTGGGCCATCGAACGGGTCGCTGTGCGCGAGATCTTGCCCCACGACTGCGCCTCGTCGAGCGTGCTCCCCGAGAGCCCGCCCCAGTGCGGGACGTCGGTCGTGATCTGCAGGGCGTAGAAGTGGCCCTCGCCCTCGCGGCCGAAGGCGTAGTTCGCCATCACGATCCCGTCGTTGATCCAGTTCTTCGGCGTCCCCCCGCCGATGTAGACGACCGCGGTCCGCGGCGACTCGCCAAGGATCTGGACGAGCTCGTAGTTGTCCCGGACCGCGTCGAGGATGAACCGGTCCTTTCGGCCCCGGTTCGCCTGGTAGTGGAGCGTGAGCCCGATCCCGATCGAGCTGTCGATCAGCGCCGGAGAGAAGACCGGGACGCCGCGGCGGGCGGCCGTCGCGAGGATCGACTCCGGATCGCGGAACCGCTCTCCGAGGAAGGCGAGGAACTCCCGGGAGGAGGCGGGCCGGCGCGGGAACTCGTTGGTGATCTTCCCGATCGCACGGTCGGTCTTCTCGAACTTGAGCTCGTCGACGTACGTGTCGTAGATGCGGTCGAGGTACAGGTCGCGCAGCACGACGTCGTCGGCCGTCGGGGTCCCTATCCAGTGGGTACCCCCGATCGTCTGGTAGAGGTCCTGGTAGAGCACCGCCCCCGTGGAGACGACCACGTCGACCAGGCCCCAGTCGATCAGGTCGCGGAGGACCTTGCGGAGCCCGGCGGCGATTAGCGGCCCCGAGAGGCCGAGAAAGATCGTCGGCCGCTTCGGATCGGTCAGGGCGTTCTCCCAAACCTCGAGACAGCGGCCGAGGTTCCGCGCTTGGATCGAGGTCGTTTGGAACTGCTGGAGGAGCCCCCCGATCCCCCCGGGCTGCGTCACGTCGACGGCCCGAACGGCCTTCTTCAGGTACGATCTTCGACGGGCGGCGAGGTTGCGCGGCACGACGCGGGCAACTCCGACCCGTTCATAAACGCTCATGCGCGGGCGCCCGCCCCGCTCGGGCCGTTGACAAGACCATTAAATCCTCCAAGGGGGGATGAATGACGGGGAATCCGGGTGCCTGTTCTTCCCACCCCGGTCCTCCGGGCTCTGGAAGGAGTCACGGAGTACACCGGCCGCACGGTCATCATCGCCGGCCCGCCGCTCAGCGGTAAGTCAAGGCTGCTGACGGAGATCCGGCAGTCGCTCGCCGGCCAGAACGCCCGCGTCGTCGAGCTTCGGGGAAGCTACCACGGTCGGTCGGTCCCGTACGGAGCCCTGGACGGTCTCCGTCAGTCCGTCGTGACCGGAAGCGAACCGCTGCTTGGGGTCGACCTCCCCACCGATCTCGAGGCCGAGGGAGAGATCGAACCGCCGATCGACGGGCCCCTCGCGCCGATCGCGTACAACCCCGAGCGGCTCCCGCGCCGACGGCGGGGGCGGGGCGACCGGCCCCGGACGACGTTCCTCGGCCAGCCGGTCCGGGGCCGATCGGCCAACGAAGGGGACCCGGACGGTTTTTGGCGGGAGATCCTCCCCGAGTTCCGGGGGCCCGACGCGCACCCGGTCGCGCTCCTCATCGAGGACGCGGCCCTCTTCGACTCGGAGAGCCGGGACTTCATCGTCTCGCTCTCGCACCGCGCTCGCCTGCGGCCGTTCCTCATCGCCCTGACGCTCGACACCTCCGTCGCCGGCGCGACCCTCTGGGAAGAGCAACTGTTCGGCCGGGGCGATGTCGACTGGGTCCGGACGAAGGACGTCGCCCCCGACCCTCGGGAGGTGCGTCGGCTCCGGGAGATCTTCGACCACCTTCCGCCGGTCTCCCAGCGGGTCGCCGGATTCATCGCTCTCCTCGGAGGGAACGTCGGGGAGGTCGTCCTCGCCCGCGTTTCCCGTCTCAACTTCTCCCAGCTCGCCGACGGGCTGCTCCCCTCGAGCGGGGTCGGTCTGGTCCGGGTCCAGGAGGGTCGGGTCACGATCCCCCACGCCCCCTGGATCCCCCTCACGATCGAGCTGTTGCCCGAGGCGGACCGTAAGCAGATGCACCACGACATCGCGGAGGCGCTGAGCGCCCTCTCGCCGGAACCTAACCTCTCGCGCCGGATCGAGGTGGCGCACCACCACCTCGCGGCCGGCCCCGGGCCGATGGCGATGGCCTCCCTCCTCGAGGCGGCCGAGATCAGCGTCCAGCTCCTGTCGTTCGACTCCGCCGCCGACCTTCTCACGGACGCGGTCGGCTGCCTCACCTCGATCTCCCCGGCGGACCGGCGTTCGATCGAGCCCGAGATGCGGCTCCTGTTCGCCCGCGCCCTCTTCTACGCCGGTCGCCCGCTCGAGGCCGAGGCCCAGGTCCGCGAGGGGATCGACGGGGCGATCACCGCAGAGATCCCGGCCGCCGAGCTCGGGGAGCTGGTCGAGCCGCTCCTGCTCGCGATGCGGGTCGTCGGGCCGCGCCACTCGCTGATGACCACCCTCGTGGAGCTCGCCGAGCGCTGCCACGAGGCCCACCTCACGGAGATCGAGGTGCTCCTCGAGGTGCTGATCGCGGAGTTCCACCGGGAGCGCCACCAGCTCGAGCGCACCCGGGCGGAAGCGCACCGGGCGGCCGTCCTTTCGCGGCGCCTCCCGGAGCAGTACCTGCAGGCCCTCGGCCTGCTCACGATGGGGTTCTCCCGCATCGACGGGGACGCCGCGGACCAGGAGCTCGCCGACCGGTTCCTGAGGGCGTCCCGCGTCCTCCTCGGGCGGTCGCGCCGATGGGACCTCGACCACCTCGCCGGGGATTTCGAGGCGCGCCTCCTTGAGCGTCGTGGAGAGTTTGCCCGGGCCCGCACGATGCGGGAGCGGAACCTCGCCTCCATCGAGCGGGAGAAGCTGATGTCGATCGAGATCTACCACGTCCTGGGGATCGCCGGGACGCTGCTCGACGAGCGGCTCGACAACGGGCTCGCGGACCGGCTCGCCCGGGCCCGCACGATCGCCGAGACGCTCCACCTCCTGCCCCCGTCCCCGGGCCTGCTCGACCTCTGGCTGCTCGACGGGCGTCGGCTGGCGCTCGCCGGGGAGACCGAGGCGGCCCGCGACCGGTGGTCGGCGATCGTCGACCTTCCCCCGGGGCTCTCGATCCCCCGGCTCCGGGCCGAGGCGATGGTCCGGCTCGCGCTGCTCGAGTACTCCACGGGGGGGACCGAGGAGGGAAAGCGGATGCGCGGCCGGCTCTCGGAGCCCGACGTCGCGCCGGCGCTCCCGGCCGGATGGAGCGAGTGGGTCGATCAGCTCGAGGCGCTCGCCCCGGTCAGCAAGCACGGCGGGGGGCCGCTCCCGCCGCGGGAGGACCCGCCGGCGGAGAACAGGCCGTCTCAGACGAAGCCGAAGAGGCCCGGGAAGAGGCCGTAGGCGATCGTCAGGGCCCCGACCCCCAGCATCACGACGGTGACGAGCGCGCGGAGGCGCGGCGGCGAGACCCGGGCCCCGAGCCGGTGGCCGAGGGCCACGTCCCACACCGCCACGCCGACGAGCGCGAGCGAGCCGGCCGCCAGGACGACGAGCCAGCCGTAGTCGGCAACGAAAACGATCTCGAAGATCATCGTCGTGTCGCCGAGCTCGAGCAGGAAGACCGTGAGGAACGCCGCGAGGAACACCGAGGGGAGGGTCCGCTCCTCGGCTCCGATCTCCTCCGCGCTGCCCCGGAAATAGAGCCAGAGGGCGTACCCGATCAAGAACGCCCCGCCGCCGATCCGCAGCCAGGCCACATGGTGCGGCCCGAGGGCCGTGGCGAGCGCGGCTCCGGCGCTCACCGCGATCGCCGTCGAGAGGACGAACGCCACCGCCCCGCCGGCCCAGGTCGGGCCGGGGCGGGCGCGGGCGGAGAGAGCGATCAGGGCGAAGCTGGTCCGGTCGACCAGCTCGAGGCCGCCGACGACCGCGACGACGATTGCGAAACCGTAGAGGGCGCTGCCGAGCACGACCGGCCGCTCGCGTCAGGCGAGGTGGTGGAGGAAGTCGTCGACGCGGCGCTCGCAGAACGCGCACCGCAGGACCACGGGCCGGCGTTCGGTGACCTCGAACTCGCTCTCGAAGGGCTCGGGGAGGTTCGACACGCAGTTCGGGTTCGGGCAGCGCAGGATCCCGACGATCCGGGGCGGGAGGTCCACCGTGCGCTTCTCCCGGACCTTGTAGTCCCGGATGATCGAGATCGTCGCGGTCGGCGCGATCAGCGCGATCGCGTTGACCTTGCGCGAGGAGAGCTCCATGTTCTCGACCTTCACGATGTCCTTCCAGCCGAGCTTTCCAGATCGAACGTGGAGGGCGACGCTGACGGTCGAATCCTTGTCGAGCGACTGCACCCCGATGATCCGCAGCACCTCGAGCGCGAGGCCGTTCGTGATGTGGTCGATGACGGTGCCGTTCTTGATCGGCGTGATCTTGAGCTCGCGGACCGGCATCTAGCCACCTCGCCGCGGGGTCCCGAGCACCTCGGTGAGCAGCGCCATCCGGACCGGGACCGCGAGGAACGCCTGGCGGAAGTAGGCGGCGTGGGGCGTGTCGTCGACCTCGGGGGCGATCTCTCCGGCCCGGGGGAGCGGATGCATCACGATGAGCCGCGACTTGGCGCCCGCGAGGAGCGCCGAGTCGATGCGGTAGCTGCCGGCGACCTCACGGTACTCCGCCTCGTCACCGAACCGCTCCTTCTGGATGCGGGTCACGTAGAGGACGTCCGCATCGGCGACCGCCCGCTTGACGTCGGCCTCCAGGCTCACCCGGGCGCCCATGCTCCGCAGCTCCTCCCGGTGCTCGTCCGGCAGCCGTAGGCTCGCCGGGGAGCAGAGGACGATCTCCGAGCCGAACTGGCCGAGGGCGTAGGCGAGCGAATGGACCGTGCGGCCGTACTTCAGGTCCCCGAGCAGCACCACCTTGAGCCCGGTGAGCGTGCCGAACGACTCCTGCATCGTCGCGAGGTCGAGGAGCGTCTGGGTCGGGTGCTGGCCGGCGCCGTCGCCGGCGTTGATCACCGGCCGGTCCGAGGCGCGCGCGGCGAGGCGGGCGGCCCCCTCGTGGGGGTGCCGGATCACGATCGCATCGGCGTACGAGCTCAGCATGCGGATCGTGTCGTAGAGGCTCTCCCCCTTGCGCATCGATGTCGCGCCCGCGTCGGCGATCGTGAGGCAACGGCCCCCGAGCCGCTGCACGGCCGCCTCGAACGAGAGGCGCGTGCGGGTCGACGGCTCGAAGAACGCCATCGCGACGATCTTGTCGGCGAGCGGGGACGCGACCTTCGTTCCCTCCGCGAACGGGATCATCTTCCGCGCCCTCGCCAGGAGGAGCTCGATCTCTTCGCGGGAGAGGTCCCGGATCGACACGAGGTCGCGGCCGTGCAGGGACATCGCGCCGGAGCCGAGAGACCCCGGGTTAATGGCCTCACCGGGGGCTCCGCCCGGGGCCGGTCGGGAAGGGGCGGGCCCGACCGGAAGCCCCCAACCCCCCGCAACGGCTATCGGTCCGGGTACGGGGGCACCCCGTGGCCCCCCGGCCGTGGACCGTCCGGAACTCGCTCCTGCTCGGGCTGACGCTGTTCGCCTGGGGGATGAACTACCTGTTCGTCCGGATCGGCCTCGAGTCGGCGACCCCGATCTGGCTCGCCGCCCTGCGCGCCGGTTCGGGGTTCCTCGCGCTCGGCGTCTACCTCGCCGTGGCGGCTCCGCGCGCCCCCTTGTCTCGGAAGGAGCGGGGGCTGGCCATGCTGATCGGGATCCCCAATACGACGCTCATGCTCGGGCTTTGGTTCGTCGCGGCCCAGAGCGTTCCCCCGGGAGAAGCGGCCGTCCTGATCTACACCTTCCCGGTCTGGGTCGCGCTCCTCTCGATCCCGGTGCTTCGACAGCGGCTGAGCGTCCTTCACTGGGGGTCGGTCGCCCTCGGCCTGACGGGGGTCGTCCTGGTCTCCGAGCCTTGGACCGGCGCCGGGAGACCCGTCCCCCTCCTTTCGCTCCTCGAGCTGCTCGGCGCCGCGGTCAGCTGGGCCGTCGCGACGGTCGTCGTCCAGCGGCAGTTCCGGCCCGAGCAGATGGCGACGGTGAACGGTCACCAGCTGGTGGTCGGGGCGGCCGTGCTGATCGGCATCGCGCTCGTGGTCGACCCCCGCCGCCTGCCCGCGAACGCCCCCTCGCTCTGGGTCTCGGTCGCCTGGATGGGGGTCTTCGGTACGGCGTTCGCCTATGCGGTGTGGTACGATCTCCTCGGAAAGGTGCCCGCGGCCACCCTGAGCGGGTACTCGTTCCTCGTGCCGCTCATCGCGCTCGCCGCGTCGGCGGCGTTCCTCGGCGAACGGCTCGATCCGATCCAGGCGCTGGGAGTGGTCCTGGTCCTCGGAAGCATCTACGGGATCTCCCGGGCCCAGGCCCGGAAGGTGGGGATCGGTCCGGCCGGGTACGTCGTGCCCCGCCCGGCCCGGTAGCGGGGGCCACCGGGTTGGCCCTAGCGAGGAGACGACCCGGCCAACTCGCTCGGCCTCTCGCGGGGCTCACGGAACCCTGAAGACAGGCTTCGGCCTTCCGAAGCGAAATGGAGGCGCGGTCCGCGCCCGGTCGGCGGGCTCACCCTCTACCCATCGATGACTTCGACCCGGCGGACCGACGGCGGCGCCGGGGCCTCCGGCCTCCAGTCAAGGCGCACCGTCCCATGGGGCTCTTCGTCATCGCCGCCGTCCTGCTGATCGTCGTGGGGACCGTCATCGCGCTTCGGGCGTACACGCCCCCGCCGTCCAACGGGCACCACCCGAACGTCATCGTCCCGTCGGGGAAGAACTGGACGCTCGCCGCCGATCAGTTCGACAGCGTGAAGTTCACCGGAAACGAGAACGCGAGCTTCTCGGGGTACTTCACGGCGAACCCCCATCCGGTCAACGTCCTCTTGATGAACCCAACCCAGTACTTTGCCTTCTTCTACAACAATACGTCGCAGCCGTCCTCCCTCTACGCGACCGACGGCGTCTACTACGGGTATCTCTCGTACGAGTTGCCCGCGACCGGGATCTATTACCTCGTGGGGTGGAACTACGATCCGAACCACGGGACGACCCTGACCTGGGTGACCGACGTCCAGTGCGTCAACCCGCCGACGTGAACGTCCGCTGCCCCGCTGAGGGCCCGTTCGCAGGCTGACGCCCAAGCGTCGGGGAAGGGAGTGGAGGAAGGTATGCCGACCCGCCGAAGGTCCTCCCCGGGGGGAGGAAAGGGCCCCGAAGGCCGGCTCGTTCCCCGGCGAGCCCATGACCCCCGGGACGCAGATTCCTCCCGCGTCATCTTGATAGGTCCGCCCCGGCGTGCCTGAAGGATGGCTGGGGCGCACGGGCCAAGGTCCGTGGCAAGGATCGATTCCCTCGCATCCCTTTCTGCACCCCGGAGATCGGCGTCCATCCAATCCTCGACGAGGCGGGCCCCCGGGGCTCGAGTCCTGAGTCTCCGAGGAAGAAGGATGCCCCTAGACACATCGACGCCGGAGGGATCCCGATGTTGATCCCCCCCGCCGATCCCCTCTCCCCCCCCGGCATGAACTGTGGGGAGTGCCCCCGGGAGCGCGCCCGGTGGTACTTCTTGTCGCGGGAGCTAGGTCCCTATCCGGTCGGGGTGGCTCGGAGGGTCGCCCCGGTCGACCCTTTCGATCCCGACTCCGAGGACGAGGAGCCCGTGGACCAGACTCGGAGAAACCTCCTGAAGCTCGCCGTCATCACCGGGGCGCTGGCGGCGGGAGGGGTCGGCGGCGCCGCGCTACTGCGCTACGTCGAGGCGCCCCCGTCCGGAGAGGGTTCCTATCCCAAGGTCCAGCTGTTCTACGATGACGGCACGCCCGTCCTCGCCTCGGCGTACCCGTACGGCCCCACCTCGACGGAGGTCATCGTGTTCAACTACCCGCTGACCAACGAGCCGAACATGCTCCTGAACCTCGCGGCCGCGGCCCCGAACGGCGTCGGCCCCAACGGCTCGATCGTGGCCTACTCCGCCATCTGCCAGCACCAGCTGTGCCAGCCCCCCAGCGTCTCGTACTACCCCGCCGGATCCTGCGGATCTTTCTACGGGGGCGCGGCCTTCATCCACTGCACCTGTCACGGATCGACGTACGACCCCGCCACGGCCGCCCCGGGAGGCGGCGCCGCGGTCGTGACCGGACCCACCTTGCTGCCCCTGCCCCAGGTCCTCCTTGAATGGGATTCGGGCACGGACTACCTGTACGCCCTCCGGGTCATCGGACCCCCGGTCCTCGGCCACACGAACACCCTTCGGGGCGGAGTGCCGGTCACCCCGCCGGTCGAGCTGCAACCGCCTATAGCGCCGAACCAGATCTGCCCGAGCTAGGCGCACGGACGCCCGAGAACGAGACACTCGGGGCGTTCGCCAGGCCCCCCGGAGCTCGGATATCCACCGATTCTTTTTTCGGCTGAGCTGACGCATACGAACCGGCGTGAGTGGATCCTTCTGGTCACGACTGCGTCGGCCGGCGACTCGGACCCCACGGGCTCTGGCGGCCGGGGTATCCCCCGAACCTGCCGGGACGGGGGGCCGGCCCGACCGGATGCTCAGCCCGCCTGCGACCGGACGGACGACCCCGCCGGTCCCCGGGGCTACGGTGTTCCGTAAGCCGCAGCGCGACCGGACCAGCGAGCTGCGGCAGTGGTACGCCGTGATGTCGAGCCAGGCGAGCCACTATTTCCGGACGTACCGGTTCCTCGGTCTCCTCGGGTTCGTCGTGCTGATCTCGGTGCTCACGCTCGCCTTCGAGTTCCAGGCCGGAGGGGCCCTGGTCCGGCAGTACCAGCTCGGGCGCGTCGCGGAGTACCTCAGCAACTTCCTGAGCCTCGCGGTCCTCTGGATCATCCTCGCCGCCGCCTTCTTCGGAGGGGACGCCCTCAGCGTCGATTTCTCCTCGGGGACCGGGTATTACATGCTCGTCCTGCCGATCCACCGACGGACCCTTTTGGCGGGGCGCTACGCCTCCGCCACCATCGCCACGCTCGCGATCGTGGTCGTGTACTACGCCTTCGCCCTCGCCGGCGGGTCGTACTTCTTCGGCATGGGTTCCCTGCCCTGGGCCCGGATCGGGTTCTCCTTCGGGTTGGCCGTGGTCTTCACGCTCGCCGCCGTCAGCGCCGCCTTCTGCGTCAGCGCCTTCGTTCGCTCCCCCGCCGCGGGTGTGCTGACGACGATCCTCGCGCTCTACGTCGGGTTCACGGTCGTCCAATCGACGGTCGAGCTGGCTGGCTCCGAACCTTGGTGGTCGCTCACCTACGCCGGGGGGGCGATCGCGGCGGTCCTCGACACGGACTTCGTCCACCTGACCGCGGTCCCGGTCGGATCCGGCCAGTACACCACGATCTGGAGCGCCTCCATCACCGAAGGGGCCGTGATCATGACGATCTACCTCGTCGTCTTCTTCCTGCTCAGCCTCTACCTCTACGGCCGCTCGGAGTCCACGGGGTAGCCCATGCCGTCGCTCGAGGTCGCCCACCTGACGAAGACGTTCCACCGGACCCGGCCGGCGCTGGACGACGCCTCCTTCCGCTACGAGGGGCCGCGGGCCGTCGGATACCTCGGGCCGAACGGCGCCGGCAAGACGACGACCCTCAAGCTCCTCGTGGGCCTTTTGCGACCGACGAAAGGCCGCGCGCTCCTGAACGACCGAGAGGTCACCCAGAACCGCAAGGACGCGCTCTGGGACGTCGGGGCCCTGATCGAGACCCCGGAACCGTATCCGACGCAGTCCGTCGCGGAGGCGCTCGAGACCGTCGGCCGGGTGCGAGGGCTCTCGGCGAAGGGGATCGCCGAGGAGATCGCCCGCCTCCACGGAGAGCTGAAGCTGCCCCGATTGGATCGCCGCTGCGGCGCTCTGTCGAAGGGTCAGCGACAACGTGTCGTCCTCGCGGCGGCGATGCTCGGCGATCCCTCCGTCCTGCTTTTGGACGAACCCACGAGCGGCCTTGATCCGGCCGAAAGGATCCTCGTACGAGGCCTCCTGCGCCGGCTCAAGAAGGACCACCTCCTTCTCCTGGTCTCCCACCAGGTGGCCGATGTCGCCGAGGTCTGCGACGATCTCATCTTCCTGAGCCGCGGGCGCATCCTCCTCAGGGACAGCGTCGAGAACGTCACCTCCCGGACCCACGGACGACAGGTCGACGTGGAGTTTCTCCACGCCGTCCCGGCCGAGGCGCTCTCGGCGCTTCGGCCGGAGGCCACGGGCATCGAGCCGCTCTCCGACCGACACTATCGCCTGACCTTCGACGGAACCGACGACGACCGGGCTCGAATCCTGGAACGGTGCCAGAGGATCGGGCCCGTCGGCCAGTTCTCCAATGCCACCCAGGCCCTAGAAGAGGCGTATCTCGAGGTCGTCGCGTCGGCGGCCACGACGTAACCCCGGACGTAGGTTGGGGGCGAGACCCCGCGCGCCGTCGGAGTCCTCCCTGGGAACCGTAGGCTGAGGACCCGGGGGGCCCCCCCGCGCGGTCGGATCGCACGCCCGGTCCGGAGACGGCGGTCCGGGCACCAGCAACCGCCCCAGCCGAATGTCTAGGTCGGTCCCTGCCTGCCTCCATATCGGGGGCAACGGCCGACGGCCGCCACCGGCCCGATGGGTAGGTATATCGTCCTCAGCGAGAATCATTCGAGGGAGGTCCCCCACCGGCAGTCGCGAGGCGGGAGTTCGTCGATGAGCACCGCGGCAGAGCGGCTCGCGCCGCTGGCCGCCGATTCGGACCGCGACGGGCCCGAGATCGACGTCCCGCGCACCTCGCGCCGAGCGAAGATCGGGGTGGTCGTCGTAGCCATCCTGGTCGTGGGGGTCGGGGTCGGGTGGGGGACCGGGTGGCTCGGCCATTCGGGAATCCTAGGCGCGTTCGACCCTCCGTGCGCCGCGACCGTCAGCATCCAAGGAGCGGGTTCGACGTTCATCGGCCCTCTCATGGAAAAGTGGGCGAACGCGTTCGACGGCGGGTCCACGAGCAAGGCCCGCGGGTGCATCTCGGTCCGGGTCTCCTACAACGCGTCGAGCGGGGTGTCGGGGCTTGCCCAGCTCAGCGCCAAGAGCACCGAGTTCGTAGCGACCGAGGAGCCGCTGAACACGACGGCGACGGCCCAGCTCGCCGCCCCCTCCCTGACGCTGCCGTTCGCCCTAGGTGCCGTGGCCGTCGCGTACAACATCCCCGGGGTCGCCGCCGGGCTCGATCTCACCGGTCAACTTCTCGCGTCGATCTATCTCGGGGAGATCACCGCCTGGAACGACCCGGCGATCGCGGCGATCAACCCGGGGGTCGACCTGCCGTCGGGCCTGCCGATCACGGTCATCCACGGCGCGCCGGGGAGCGGGATGAACTACGTCTTCACGGGATACCTCTCGCTCAACAATGCCACCTGGGCCGCCCGGGTAGGCCAAGGGGCCAGTGTCGCGTGGCCCACGGGGCTCGCGGCCGGCGGCGAGGGGACCGTCGCGTCCACGCTCCTCGCGACCTCGGGCGGTATCGCCTACCTGGGATCCGGGGCCGCCGACGCGGGCGGCCTGACGTGCGCGAACCTCCAGAACCCGAGCGGATTCTTCGTCGACCCTTCCACGGCGGGCGTGTACGCGGCGGCCTCGGAGCACGGGACGGTTCTCCCCCTCGGGAACCAGAGCTGGCAAGGAGTCTCACTGCTCGACGCCCCGGGCAACCAGTCGTATCCGCTCACGACGTTCACCTACACGATCGTCTACACCGACACCGGAATCGCGTACGGCGGGATCCTGAGCAAGAACGCCGCGCAGTGGCTGGCGAGCTTCCTCTACTGGATCTCGGTGAACGCGCAGGTCTACACGACCCAGTACGGTTACGTGCCGCTGCCCCCGGCCGTGATCGCCGACAACACCCAGATCGCGGAGCTCATCCGGTACTATGGTCAATCCCTCGGGGACCTCGATCATGACGGGGACTGACATGGTCCGAGGCCCGTCCCTCGCGCCGCTGCAACGAAGGGGCTATTGCCCCGGGCCCGACGTTCATCGGGACGATTCGACCGTGACGACGTTTCTACCCCCCGCGGACGCCGCCGGGAGACTCCCCCTTTACCGCATGACGCTCCCGAGTCGCGTCCCGTAACATGGCGGCCCCGGATCGACCGCGGCATCGGCTCTCCCGCCACATACGGGCGCACCGCAACTTCTTCGTCGTCGGGGTCGTCTTTGCGGCCACGATCCTCCTCGAGGTGGGGGCCGTGAACGGATACTTCGGCCTGGTCGCCAACCTCTGGAACCGTCCCTCCGGCCCCGAGCCCCCGAACCTCAACCCGAACCATGAGAGGATACTGGCGATCGACAGCGCGATCACCTACTTCGGCAGCACCCAGGGATACTTCCCGGCGGTGAATCATACCGACTTTTGCCAGCCGGTCTGCCCGGCGCTGATCCTCAACAGCCGCCCGAATCCGCCCGAGATCGAGCTCAGATTCTACTTCAACGTGACGAACACCGCGAACGCCACCGAGCGAATCTCCGAGCCCTCGCTCGAGACGAGCGGCCCCGACCCGACGCTCTTCTCCCTGTGGACGTTCTGCTGCTACTCGACCCAGAGCGTCTCCTACACCGAAGGACTTTCCGCGTGGCTCGAGTTCACACCCGGCTTCACGTTCGGTCTCGAGGGGTACGTGTTCACGACGCAGCCGATCCCTGCCAACGCGGCCGGCGGATACACCCTCTTCTTCAACGTCACATCGGGCTGATCTCGGGACCTTCCGGTCGGTCCCCTCGGCAGAGGGCCGGACGGAACGGGATCGGTCGACGAACCCCCCCGCAAATCTTTGCGCGATAGGCAGAGGTGCCGTTCAAGGCAGGGTCGAACGGCAAACACCCCGGCGATTTCTCGCCGGGGCGGCCAGGTGGTGGTGGTAAGCCCCTTGACGTTGTTCACGGGAGGCTTCCGGCCCGGCCGGCCTGACATTTAGGCACTCCGAACTTTCACGGCGGCGTACGCTTGAGACATGGCCGAGACTCCGCGAACCGCGACCTCGCGCTCCGGCGATGCGTAGTACAACGTCTCGGCGGGGTCCTCGTGCCCCAGGATCGCTTGCAGCGACCCCAAGGCAGCCTTGTAGTTCATCCCGGACGAGACCGCGACCCGAAGGCAGGACCGGGCGTACCTGCGACGCGCGTCGTGAGGCGCTAGATGCCGGAGGTTGGCGGCTCGACAGGCATGGTCCAAGTCCCGGCACAACCGGGTTCGCCCCCAAGGATAGACTCGAGACTCCTGGGACTTCCCATGGACCACCGGGAAGAGGGCATCGATGGCCTGACTCGTCAGCGGTACCACGCGTAGCTTCCCGCCCTTTCCCCTGACAAACGCAGTCCACCCTTCGGGGCCACGGTCGAGCGCCCCGACTTGGAGCCGAAGCACTTCGTCCTGGCGAAGTCCGCAACCGAGGAGGGCAATCCCTACTCGAGCCGCATCGTCTCGCGCCGCATTGAGCATGGCTGACGATTCCTCGAGGGTAGCCCTCCGGCGATGGGTTGCGACCCATCTCGGCGGCTTCCACAATCGCTTGCGCTCCGGGCCGGCGATAGGGTTCCCGACGGATCGCAGTAACCCTCGAAGGCAGAACGCGTACGTCGCCCGTGTCGTTGGGGCCAGCGTCTCGTCCAGTAGCAGCGTCTCGACCATCGGGGCGGTCACGTCGTGGGGACTGACATCGAATCCGAGACGTGCCAGCGCCATGTACGCAAGGACTGCCTTCTCGGCGTACGTTCGCCGCGTTCCTTGACTCACTCCCTCCAAACTGTCCGACCACACCTTCGCTTTCCTCGTCCACCACCGCACCCCTGCGGGCACGGTGACCTCCGAGAGACCGGGAGGGGGAGGATGGTGTAGAACGTCGATTTCTCCCGACCAAGAAGGCCCGGCATCTGAATCGGATGGCAGAGGCTCCCCGGCCGGGGTAACGGGACCTTTTATCCCGGGAGACTGTCCACGGGCAGTCAATCCACGGGGGCATATTGGATGGCGAAGGTCGGCAGTATTGTCGGCGGAGTGATCCTGATGATTATTGGGCTCGGGTTCACTGCAACAATCATCGGCGCGATCATTGGGATTCCGCTCTTGATAATCGGGCTCTACCTCGTGATCAAAGGTGCAACCTACACTCCCCCTCCTCCCCAACAGCAGGTGGTCTACGTTCAACCTCAGCCGATTTACGTCCAACAGGCTGCGGCGGCCGTCCCTCCGCCCGAGATCATGCTCCGGTGCAAGTACTGCAATACGGTCTACCCCGAGACTGCTCAGAAGTGCCCTAGTTGTGGGGCGACTTTCTGAAGTGGGCGCTCTCCGCTCGCCCCGGCTAAACGGGTCGTTTTCCATCTCTGAAAGCCTGATGGCTCCCAGTGCCCTAGCGCGCGAGATATGGTATCCCCCAAAGCGATCCTCGCCATCTCGGTCTCCATCGGGATAGTCGCGGGTTGTGTCCTCGTTTGGGAACTTGGTCCACCCAGGCCGTGGTCCGTCGAGCAGGTCCTGGTTCCGGCCGGCACAGTCCTTCAGGTTCCGGGTTTCTTGGATTATGGGGGATTCTCGGGCGTCAACTTTACGATCCCGCCCGCGGGCGGGGTGATCGTCGGCGCCGCGGAGGTTGACCATACGAGCTTGAGGGATATCGAGGCCTTGCCGGCGCACGTGTTTTGGGTGTGCCTCCCACGCGTTCCCGCGAACTTGACCTACAGCGGACCCCCTTGGTCCTACTCGATTAACCAGACTCTCGCCCCGGGCCACTATGGCTGGGCCCCGAGGTGTGGCGGGTTCGCCAACATCACGGTTACCCAGTCGATCGAGATTCTGAATCCCTGACCGGGACGGGAGTGTCGAGAACGGGTCGGTTGTAGACCGGGCCAGCCGGGTTGGCCGGAGAAAGGTCGATACGGTAGGAATCGATGCGGGGAGCGTGTCGACTCCGCCTACAAGCGGAAACGTAGCCATTCACCTTTCCGGCCACGGAATGCCTGATTCCTCTCGACCGTAACAACTTTCCGGTCTCCTGCGCCCTCGCGCAGCGTGGGCGACGCGTACTTCCTGTCTCTCGAGAACGTTCTCGAGGATCACGCCGAGGGGAAGGCCCCCCTCGCCAAGGAGGACGCTCGGAAGGTCCTCGAGCGATTGCGTCGGCTC
>JBKQPJ010000006.1:0-339479 GCA_052326305.1 Thermoplasmata archaeon
ATGGACCTCCACCTCGGGGTCATCGAGCCGAACCTGCGGTGTCGGACGTGCGGGGGCCGCGTCAACGAGTGCCCGGGGCACTTCGGGATCATCGAGCTCGCGATGCCCGTGATCCACGTCGGGTACGCGAAGGAGATCAAGCGTCTGTTGCAATCGACGTGCCGCGCCTGCGGCCGCCTCTTGCCGAACGCCCCCTCTCCGCGCGCGGAGAGCCCCGCGGCCGACGGGGAGGACGGCCCCGTCCGGACGCGCGAGCCGAAGGAGGAGCGGGTCTGTCCGCACTGCCATGAGATCCAGCAGCGGATCCTGCTCGACAAGCCGACCACGTTCCGCGAGAACGGTCACAAGATCACCCCCAAGGAGGTCCGCGCGCGCCTCGAGCGGATCCCCGACGCCGACGTGACGCACCTCGGGCTGAACCCGAAGTTCGGGCGTCCGGAATGGATGGTCCTTACCGTCCTGCCCGTGCCTCCGGTCCAAGTGCGCCCCTCGATCACCCTCGAGAGCGGGGAGCGCAGCGAGGACGACCTGACGCACAAGCTCGTCGACGTGCTGCGGATCAACCAGCGCCTGCGCGAGAACCGCGACATGGGCGCCCCCCAACTCGTGGTCGAGGACCTCTGGGAGCTGTTGCAGTACC
Source organism: Thermoplasmata archaeon (assembly GCA_052326305.1). GTDB lineage: Archaea > Thermoplasmatota > Thermoplasmata > Lutacidiplasmatales > UBA184 > Lutacidiplasma. The sequence continues at coordinate 641 of JBKQPJ010000006.1, forward strand.
ACGTCACCACGTACTTCGACAACCAGACGAGCGGTATCCCGCCCGCACGCCACCGATCGGGCCGGCCGCTCAAGACCCTCGCCCAGCGGCTGAAGGGCAAGGACGGACGGTTCCGTTCGAACCTGTCGGGAAAGCGGGTCAACTTCTCGGCGCGTACGGTGATCAGTCCCGACCCGCTCCTATCGATCAACGAGGTCGGTGTGCCGGCCGAGATCGCCCGCGGGCTCACCGTCCCGCTCGAGGTCACCGCGCACAACCAGGAGGTCGCGCGCGAGCTCGTCAAGCGAGGCCCCACGCCTCCGCCGAACGAGGACGGTCGGTACCGCTGCGGGGTCAACTACCTCATCCGGGAGGACGGTCAGCGGATCAAGGTCATGGAGAAGAACGCCGAAGCGTGCGCCGAGCTCCTCTCTCCCGGCTGCGTGGTCGAGCGTCAGCTCGTGGACGGGGACATCGTGCTGTTCAACCGGCAGCCGAGCCTGCACCGGATGAGTATGATGGCCCACACGGTCCGCATCCTCCCGCACAAGACGTTCCGCTTCAACCTGTGCGACTGTCCGCCGTACAACGCGGACTTCGATGGCGACGAGATGAACCTCCACGTCCTCCAGAGCCAGGAGGCCCGCGCCGAAGCCAAGGTCCTGATGAAGGTCGAGGAGCACATCCTCTCCCCGCGGTACGGCGGCCCGATCATCGGGATGCTGCACGACCACATCACCGCGGCGTTCCTGCTCACGTACCAGAACCCGAAGTTCACGAAGAGCGAGGTGACGTACCTCCTCTCGAAGCTCCACTACCCGCTCCCGCCGCCCGAAGGAAAGGACAAGGACGGTCTCCCGTTCTGGGGCGGAAAGCAGCTCTTCTCGCTCACGCTCCCGAAGGACCTCACGATCGAGTTCCGCGCGAACATCTGGGCGCGGTGCGATTGCTCGCCGCTCGCCTGCAAGCACGACGCGAACGTCGTGATCGAGAACGGGATCCTGAAGGCCGGCGTGATCGACAAGAAGGCGATCGCCTACGAGAAGGGGGCGGTCCTTGACTCGATCGCGCGCAACAACGGCATGCCGCGCGCGCGCCAGTTCCTGGACGAGATGAGCCGCCTCGCGATCACGGCGATCGGCCTCAAAGGGCTCTCGACGGGGATCGACGACGAGGACGTCCCCGAAGGGGCGCTGAAGGAGATCCTCACCGCGCTCTCGGACGCGCGCGTCCGCGTGAACGAGCTCGTCGCCCAGTACCGTAAGGGCGAGCTCGAGCAGATGCCGGGCCGCTCGCTCGAGGAGACGCTCGAAGTGATGGTCCGACGCGAGCTCGGCCAGGCGCGCGACACGGCCGGCGACATCGCGGGCCGGTACCTCGGGCTCGAGAACCCCGCGGTGATCCTCGCGAAGTCGGGCGCCCGGGGCTCGATGCTCAACCTCACCCAGATGGCGGGTGCCGTGGGACAGCAATCGGTGCGCGGGGAGCGGCTCATGCGCGGGTTCGTCCACCGGACGCTCCCGCATTTCGAGCGGGGCGACCTCGGCTCCGATGCGCGCGGGTTCGTGAGCTCGAGCTACAAGCGCGGGCTCTCCCCGACGGAGTACTTCTTCCACTCGATGGGCGGCCGGGAGTCGCTCGTCGACACCGCGGTCCGGACGAGCCGGTCCGGCTACATGCAGCGGCGGCTCATCAACGCCCTCGAGGACCTCAAGGTCAACGAGGACGGGACCGTGCGCAACACGGCGGAGACGATCATCGAGTACAAGTACGGCGAGGACGGCATCGACCCGACGCGCTCGTACGGAGGCGCACCGGTCTCGCTCGACGAGGTCGTCGCCCAGGTCCTGGGCCGGCGCGTGCGCTCGAGCGAGGAGCGGCGGCCCGAAGGGGCCGCCGGCGCCCCGCCCGTGACCGAGGAAGAGATGGACCTCCAGGCCGAGGCCCAGCTCGAGGAAGAGGCCGAGGAAGAGGAGACCGAGGAGTTCGGAGCGCCCGAAGAGGGCCCCGAGTTCGGAGGGGAGTGAGCGCGATGGCGACCGACGAGAAGAAGGTCCCGGTCCGCGACCTCGCCACCCGCATCCAGGAGACCGCTCGTCGCGAGACGGGGATCCCGCTCCCGCCGTCGCTCGTCGAGGACCTCCGCGCGAAGTTGCAGAGCCTTCGGCTCGCTCCGTCGGACGCCTCCAAGGTCGTCCGCGAGGTCGCGCGCCGCTTCCGGAAGGCGGGCGTCGACGCGCACGAGTCCGTCGGGATCATCGCCGCCCAGTCGATCGGCGAACCGGGGACGCAGATGACGTTAAGGACGTTCCACTACGCCGGGGTCGCCGAGATGAACGTCACGCTCGGGCTCCCGCGCCTGATCGAGCTCGTGGACGCGCGGCGCGTCCCGTCGACGCCGATGATGACCGTGCATGTCGAAAAGAAGCTGCGCGGCGACCGGGAGGCGGTCCAGAAGATCGCCCTCCAGGTCGAGGTCACGACCGTCCCCGACGTCGCGTCGATCGGGACCGTCGTCGAGGACCTGAAGGTCGTCGTCTCCCCACAGGCCGCGCTCCTCGAGGCGCGGGGCGTGAAGCGCTCCGAGCTCGAGGCGGCGCTCGTCGCGAACCTGGACGCCCGTCTGTTCGAGGTGAAACCGGGCTCGGGGAGCGGAGAGACCCGTTCGTTCGAGGTCCACTTGAAGGAGGCGACCGTCGGGGCGACGAAGTCCCGCCGCGAGGAGATGGTCGAGGAGATGCCGTTCAAGAAGCTCCTCATCGCGAGCGAGGAGGCGAAGCGGATCCAGATCAAGGGCGTCGAGGGGATCCAGCGCGCCCTCATCCGCAAGGAGAAGGACGAGTACGTGATCTACACCGAGGGCTCGAACCTCGAGGGGGTCATCGAGATCCCCGGCGTGGACGGGGTCCGGACGACCACGAACTCGGTCTTCGAGATCTACCGCGTCTACGGGGTCGAGGCGGCGCGCGCCGCGCTCATCCACGAGGCGAACCGGACGCTCGCGGAGCAGGGTCTCGGGGTCGACATCCGCCACCTGATGCTCGTCGCGGACGTGATGACGAACGAAGGCGACATCCGCGCGATCGGCCGGCACGGGATCTCGGGCAAGAAGTCGAGCGTGCTCGCCCGGGCGGCGTTCGAGATCACCGCGGCCCATCTCTTGAAGGCCGCCATCACCGGCGAGGTCGACGAGCTCAAGGGCGTGGCCGAGAACATCATCGTCGGACAGCCGATCACCCTCGGGACCGGCGCGGTCAACCTGGTCTACCGACCGCTCGGGGACGTGCCGGTCGTCGCGAAGCCGGTCGAGGAAGCCAAGGGGGAGGCGTGAGATAGATGGACCTCGCGCACGCCCTCAAGGTCGCGCTCGAGACCGGCAAGGTCCAGATCGGTCTCACCGAGACGCTCGCCGCCGCCGAGTCGAAGAGAGCCCGGCTTCTCATCGTCGCGAAGACCTGCCCGGACGCGAAGCTCACGAAGGAGCGCGCCCTCGGCAAGGTCCCCATCTATCACTACGAGGGCACCGCGGTCGAGCTCGGGCAGGCCTGTGGGCGGCCGTTCCCGATCAGCGCGATGGCGATCCTCGACCCCGGCTCCAGCGCGATCCTCTCCCTCGAGACGTAAGGCCCGCCGGCCCCCCTTCCGATGCCCGAGGTCACGTTCGACACCGAGACGCTCGGGTACATCCGCCTCTTCGAGGAACGGACCGGCGCGCGCGTCAAGGACTGCTTCGAGGTCGAGGACAAGCTCGTCTACCTCGTCTACCCCGGCGAGGTCCACAAGGCGGTCGGTCCGGGGGGCGTCCTGGTCGACCGGCTGAAGGGGATGCTGAAGAAGGAGATCCAGGTCGTGGAGTTCGCGGACGACCCCGAGACGCTCGTGATGAACATCTTCTACTGGTACTCCCCGAAGAAGGCGGAGTTCTCCCCGAAGGGAAAGGGCCGCCACGTGACCGTCACGGTCGACCCCGCGTGGAAGGCGCGCGCGATCGGCAAGGCCGGCAAGAACCTCAAGGTCGCCCGGGCGATATTGCTCCGTCACACCGACGTCCAGTCGGTCAGCGTCGCGTAGCCGGCCCGCCGAGCTCCCGCCCCGCGGTCGGGGGTGAAGGATAAGACACGGGTCCTCGTGGGTGCGGGGGGAGGGAGGGCCGGTGCGGGTCCGGGCGGTGCTGTTCGACCTCGGCGGAACGCTGATCGACCACAAGGACTTCGACGGGTGGGCCGAGGTCGCCCGGCGGTTCTTCCTCGATTTCGACGCGGACCAGCTCCGCCACGCGTTCCTGGAAGTAGAGGAGGAGCTGGACGCCCGGCCCCCCGGCGTGCACGGAGAGGCCGCGATGGTGGAGTTCTGGCGTCGGACACTCTCGCGCGCCGCCGAAAGAGAGGTGGACGAGGCCACGACCCTCAAGTTCAACGCCGCGGTCTTCGAGACCGAGCGACCGGTCCGTCTCTACTCCGACACGCGTCGCTGCCTCGACACGCTGCGCGCGCAGCGCCGGGCGCTCGGCGTGGTCTCGAACTCGACCAGTGAGGCGGCTGTGCGCCGCATCCTCGACCGGGTGGGGATCCTCGACTACTTCTCGCGCATCGTCTCCTCGGGGACCGAGGGGGTCGAGAAGCCAGACCCCGAGATCTTCCGCCGGACCCTATCGCGGATGAACGTGCCCGCCGCGCAAACGGTCTACGTCGGCAACCTCGCCCACACCGACGCGAAGGCCGCCTCGGCCGTCGGGATGTACGGGGTCTGGCTCAACCGCGAGGGGTTCGGGTTTGGGTGGGACCCCCCCGAGATCACGTCGCTCCTCGAGGTGCCGCTCGTGGTGCGCCGTCTCGAGAACGGCGAGGCCTCTATGGGAGGAGCAGCGGCCGGTGGCGCCCGTTAAATACCGGACCCCCTTCGTTCGAACGCTACGCCCGCTTCTTCGGAAGCGCGGCATGGCGACGCCGCCACGGCGAGCCGGGGACCCCGTGATCCGTGCTCCTCCAAGGCGACGCCACAGATGGCCCAATGGGGGCGTGGAGCCCTGAGAACCCCTCCCTGGAGACGGGGAGTGACCTCTCGGGACTGACGGGGGAGACAAGTACGAGAAACGTACGCGAAGTAGCTCATCTAACGTAAAGAGCAATTCCGCCAGTCAGCAAAGATCGGTTTCCGACCACAAGTATTCCCGCACACGCGAATCGTGTGCTCAAAAATCCGGTTGATCCTGCCGGCGGGCACCGCTATTGGAGTTCGCTTAAGCCATGCGAGTCGAGAGGGGTAAGCCCTCGGCGCACTGCTCAGTAACACGCGGACAATCTGCCCTCGAGACGGGGATAACCCCGGGAAACTGGGGATAATACCCGATAGGTCTGAGATGATGGAAGGCCCTCAGGCCCAAACCCTGCGGGGCTCGAGGATGGGTCTGCGGCCTATCAGGTAGTAGGGGGTTTCACGGACCCCCTAGCCATAGACGGGTACGGGCTTTGGGAGAAGTCGCCCGGAGATGGATTCTGAGACACGAATCCAGGTCCTACGGGACGCAGCAGGCGCGAAACCTCCACAATGTGGGCAACCACGATGGGGGAACTCCAAGTGTCTACACTATGTGTAGTCTGTTCTCGAGCCTAAAAAGCTCGAGAAGTAAGGGCCGGGTAAGACGGGTGCCAGCCGCCGCGGTAATACCCGCGGCCCGAGTGGTGCTCATTATTATTGAGCCTAAAGCGTCCGTAGCTGGCCGGGCAAATCTCCGGGTAAATCGGGCCGCCCAACGGTCCGAACGCCGGAGACACTGCTCGGCTTGGGATCGGGAGAGGGTGAAGGTACTCCCGGGGTAGGGGTAAAATCCTGTAATCCGGGGGGGACCACCAGTGGCGAAGGCGTTCACCTAGAACGAATCCGACAGTGAGGGACGAAGCCCTAGGGCGCAAACGGGATTAGATACCCCGGTAGTCTAGGGTGTAAACTCTGCAGACTTGGTGTTGGGGGTCCTGCGTGGGCTCCCAGTGCCGGAGTGAAGATGTTAAGTCTGCCGCTTGGGGAGTACGGTCGCAAGACTGAAACTTAAAGGAATTGGCGGGAGAGCACCGCAACGGGAGGAGCGTGCGGTTCAATTGGATTCAACGCCGGAAAACTCACCGGGGGCGACGGAGGGATGAAAGCCAGGCTGAAGACCTTGCCCGATTCTCCGAGAGGTGGTGCATGGCCGTCGTCAGTTCGTACCGTAAGGCGTTCTGTTAAGTCAGATAACGAACGAGACCCTCGCCCTCAGTCGCGACCTCACGAGCGATCGTGAGAGCACACTGGGGGGATCGCTGCTGCTAAAGCTGAGGAAGGAGAGGTCTACGGTAGGTCCGTATGCCCCGAATCTCCCGGGCAACACGCGCGCTACAAAGGTGGGGACAATGGGATCCGACCCCGAAAGGGGAAGGCAATCCTGAAACCCCATCGTAGTCTGGATTGAGGGCTGTAACTCGCCCTCATGAAAATGGATTCCGTAGTAATCGCGGGTCAACATCCCGCGGTGAATGTGCCCCTGCTCTTTGCACACACCGCCCGTCAAGTCATCCGAGTTGGGTCGGAGTGAGGGTGACTCATTTGGGTCGCTCGAACTTCGGTTCAGCAAGGGGGACTAAGTCGTAACAAGGTATCTGTAGGGGAACCTGCAGATGGATCACCTCCTAGGAACGCCGGCCGCGCCGGCGATCCGGGCCGCGATCCGTGAAGCTGACGTCGCGTCTCTCTCCCTCCTTTCCCTTCGGGCTATCAACCCATTTTTGAGTAGTTACGCTTGGCTTAATACGGGCGTCCGGTTCGTTCCCGACGTGCTCCGGCTCCTCCCCGAGGGCTCGGTACCGCCCGTCCTCGTTCCGGCCGCCCGGGCGCTCGCGGCCGGCGAGCCGGTGCTGATCTTCGACGCGGTCGACCGCGAGGCGGAGACCGATCTCGTCTTCCTCTCCGAGCGGGCGACCCCCGAGCTCGTCCACCTCGCGCGCAAGGACGCGGGCGGCCTGATCTGCACGGCGATCTCCGAGGAGCTCCGCCGCCGGCTCGACCTCCCGTTCTACACCGAGCTGCTCGCGCTCGCGGGCCGCGAGTACCCCGAGGTCGCCCGGCTCGCCGAGCGGCCCCGCTACGACCGCCGGAGCGCGTTCGGGATCACGGTCAACCACCGCCAGAACTTCACCGGCGTGCCCGACAACGACCGCGCCCTGACGATCCGCACGGTCGGGGAGCTGGCGCTCGCGGCCCCCGGTCTCCCGGATGGGGAGCTGCGCGAGCGGTTCCGCGCCTCGTTCATCTCCCCGGGCCACGTCTACCTCCTCTACTCCGCCCCGGCGCTCCTCGCCGAACGAAAGGGCCATACGGAACTCGCCATCTCGCTCGCCCGCATGTCCGGGCTGAGCGAGTCCGTGACCGTCTGCGAGATGCTCGGCGACTCGGGAGGGGCGCGGGCGCCCGAGGCGGCGCGACGGTACGCGGAGACCCACGGGTTCGAGTTCCTGGAGGGCGCGACCCTCGTCGAGGCCTGGCGGAAATGGTCGTCCGCGTGATGGCCACGGGGGTCTTCGACCTCCTGCACCCCGGCCACGTCTACTTCCTCACCGAGGCGAAGAAGCTCGGCGACGAGCTCGTCGTCGTCGTCGCCCGCGACCAGACGGCCCGCCGCTTGAAGCACGAGACGTACGTGCCCGAGCACATCCGCCGCCAGATGGTCGAGGCGCTGAAGCCCGTCGACCGCGCGATCCTCGGTTCGACGACCGACATCTACGCGACCGTGGTCGCCGAGCGGCCGTCGATCATCGCCCTCGGCCACGACCAGGTCTGGAACGAGCAGGAGGTCGAGCACGAGTGCGGGCTCCGGGGCGTGAAGGTCCGGGTCGTCCGGATCGGCCACCTGCCGCACGACGACCTCGCGACCCGTCGCATCGTCGAGCGGATCCTCGAGCGGGCCGCGAAGGGCCCGGAGGCCGGAACGTGAAGCGGATCGGCGTCGCCGACACGACGTTCGCCCGCGTCGACATGGCCCGCGCCGCGATCCGTTCCCTCCAGGCCCAGGGCACGGGGTTCAAGATCCTCCGCCGCACGGTCCCCGGGATCAAGGACCTGCCGGTCGCGTGCCGGAAGCTGTTCCTCGAGGACGGCGCGGACCTCTGCCTCGCCCTCGGGATGCCCGGGAAGGCCGAGTACGACCGGACCTGCGCCCACGAGGCGTCCCTCGGTCTCCTGTTCACCGGCGTGCTCGAGGCGAAGCCGATCGTCGAGTGCTTCGTCTTCGAGGGCGAGGCGTCCGACCCGGGCGAGCTCGACGAGCTCGCGCGGCGGCGGGCCGAGGAGCACGCCGCGAACGCCTACGCGATGCTGTTCCGGCCCCAGGCCCTTGTCCGCCGCGCCGGCGAGGGGCTGCGCCAGGGATTCGCCGATGCGGGGCCGGTGCGTCGGCGGCGTTGAAGAACCAAGGAGAACGATCACGATGCCGAAAGGAACGAGCGGGGGAAAGGGGATCTGCGTGGCGATCGTCGCGAGCGAGTACAACTTCGATGTGACGCTCCTGATGCTGGAGCGGGCGAAGGAGGAGATCGACTTCCTGGGGGCGTCCCTCGGGCCGGTCGTCCGGACGCCGGGGGTCTACGACATCCCCCTCGCGGTCAAGGTGCTCCTGGGACGGCCCGAGGTCGACGGCGTCGTCGCCCTCGGCGCGGTGATCGAGGGGGAGACCCAGCACGACGAGGTCGTGATGAACCAGGCCGCGCGCAAGCTGACCGACCTCTCGGTCGAGTACGGAAAGCCGCTCGGCCTCGGCATCACGGGCCCCGGCGAGACCCGCCTCCAGGCACAGGACCGGATCGAGAACGCCGCGAACGCCGTGCGCGCGGTCGTGAAGATGGTCCGCCGGCTCCGCGAGCTCGCGTAAGCCCGTCCGGGGCTAGAGGCCGATCCGCGGCCTCAGGTAGTCGAACGCCGCGCGCCCCTTGGCCGTGTGCGGCGTGACGGTGAGCGGCCCCGGCGCAGGGGTCTTCCCCCGCGTCGCGAGCGCCGATCGCAACCGCTCGTGGCCCACCTCGACGGTGACGTCCGCGGGCGCCACGGCGTTCGGGGCGACGGTCACCGCCCCGTCGGGGGCGACGCAGAGCGACGCGACGCCGACCTCGGTCCGGAAGACCCAGACCTGGGGCAGGTAGTGGCGCAGCATCCCTCCGATGAACCCCTGGAGGCGCGGGCGTATCTCCCGCTCGGCCTCCCGCGCGAGCGGCCCCAGCAGCTCCTCGACCGTGGGCATCGCCGTGGCAGAGCGCCGGCGAGATAAGGCCCCCCGGCGCCGCGGGCGAGCCAAACGGTAAAGGACCGACCCCTTTCGCGGCGCTGAGGGGTGGCGCGCTGGCCCGACGGGAGGCGTACGAGGAGCTCCCGTCGACCCAGGAGCGCGCGATCGAGCTGGCCCGGGGCGGGGCGCCGGAGGGAACGCGGGTCGTCGCCCGGCGGCAGGCCGGGGGCCGCGGCCGCCTCGACCACCGTTGGCTCTCGCCGCCCGGCGGGCTCTATCTGTCGATCGTTCTCGGGGCCCCGCCCTCCGCCTCGACGCTCCTCCCGCTCGCCCTCGGGGCCGGCCTGCTCTCGTCGTTCCGCGACCGGTACGGGGTCCCGGGGGCTCTCAAGTGGCCCAACGACCTGATCGTCGCCCCGCCGGGCGGCCCGGTCCGCAAGCTCGGTGGGATCCTCGCCGACCGGGTCGCCGTCCCGGCCGCCGGGGACTCGGTCATCGCCGGCATCGGGATCAACGTGCTGCCCTCGGAGGTGCCCGTCCCGCCGGAGCTCGAGGGCCGGATCGCCTACCTCGCGGAGTTCGTCACCCCACCCCCGCTGCGGCGGTCCGTCGAGGACCTGGTGGCGGACGTGGCGATCGGGGTCGCGCGCTCCCTTCGGACGAGCGATGGGGCGGCGGCCGCCCTCCGGCTCTGCCGGGAACTCCTCTACGGGGTCGGCCGGACGGCCCACGCGGACGAAGGGATCCGCGGCCGGATCGTCGGTCTCGGGGAGGAGGGGGAGCTCCTCCTGGAGGCCGGCACCGGTAGGGTGGCGATAAGAGCCGGTGACCTACGGGTGGAGGACGATCCATGAGCGAGGCGTACGACCGTTGGGCGGTCCTTCGCAAGAAGACGCGCGAGGGGGGGGACGCCGAGCGGGTCCAGCGCCACCGCGCGGCGGGAAAGCTGACGGCGCGCGAGCGCCTCGAGGCGTTCTTCGACCCCGGCACCTTCAACGAGATCGACGCGTTCGTCGTCCACCGGGCGAGCGCCTTCGGTCTCGACGAGCGGAAGGTCCCCGGCGACGGCGTCGTCACGGGCTGGGGGGAGATCGGGGGCCGTCCGGTATGCGCGTTCGCCCAGGATGCGACCGTCTTCGGGGGGGCGCTCGGGGAGGCCCATGCGATGAAGATCGTCAAGATCATGGAGACGGCGCGCAAGGCGGGCGTGCCGATCGTCGGCCTCAACGACTCCGGTGGGGCGCGCATCCAGGAGGGGGTGATGAGCCTCGGGGGGTACGGCGAGGTGTTCTTCCGCAACGTCCTTCTCTCGGGGGTCGTCCCGCAGATCTCGCTCGTCCTCGGCCCGTGCGCCGGCGGCGCGGTGTACTCCCCCGCGATCACCGACTTCGTCGTCATCGCCCAGGGGACCGGCCAGATGTTCATCACCGGGCCGGACGTCGTCCGGGCGGTGACCGGCGAAGAGGTGACGATGGAGGCGCTTGGCGGCGCGGCCGCCCACGCGGAGCGCTCGGGGGTCTCGCACTTCACCGCGGAGTCCGATCGAGCCGCGATCGACCTCGCGCGCCGCCTCCTCTCGTACCTGCCGCTGAACAACCTCGAGGAGCCCCCGCCGGCCGAGGCGGTCGCGCCGACCGGCGCGGCCGCGGCGGAGCTCTCGCGGATCGTCCCCGAGGACGGCCAGTCGCCGTACGACGTCCACGCGGTCGTCGACCGGGTGCTGGACCCGGGGTCGTTCCTCGAGGTCCAGGCCGCGTACGCCGGGAACCTCGTGGTCGGGTTCGCCCGCCTCGCGGGTCGGCCGGTCGGGGTCGTCGCGAACAACCCGGCGGTCCTAGCCGGGGTGCTCGACATCAACGGCTCGTCGAAGGGAGCCCGGTTCGTCCGGTTCTGCGACGCGTTCAACCTGCCGCTCGTCACGTTCGTCGACGTCCCCGGGTTCCTGCCCGGGACCGCGCAGGAGCACGGCGGGATCATCCGCCACGGCGCGAAGCTCCTCTACGCGTACGCTGAGGCGACCGTCCCGATGATGACCGTGATCCTCCGGAAGGCGTTCGGGGGCGCGTACGACGTGATGTGCTCCAAGCACCTCGGCAGCGACCTGAACCTCGCCTGGCCGACGGCGGAGATCGCCGTGATGGGGGCGGACGGCGCCGTCAACATCCTCTTCCGCCGCGAGCTCGAGGCGGCCTCCCCGCCGGACCGGGGGCCCGCCCGCGAGCGGCTGGCGGCGGAGTACCGCCGCGAGTTCCTGAACCCGTACCTCGCCGCCGAGCGCGGGTACATCGACGACGTCATCGATCCGGCATCGACCCGCGAGCGCCTGGTCGCCGGCCTCCGGATCCTCGCCACGAAGCGCGACGAGCGTCCCGGCCGCAAGCACGGGAACATCCCGCTCTGACGGGGGAGGTCCGTCCGATGGTCGAGATCACCGAGACGGTGCTGCGCGACGGCCACCAGTCGCTGATCGCCACGCGGATGCGCACCCGCCACATGCTGCCCGCGGCGGAGCGGCTCGACGCGATCGGCTACCGGTCGCTCGAGGTGTGGGGCGGCGCGACGTTCGACGTCTGCCTGCGATTCCTGCACGAGGACCCGTGGGAGCGGCTCCGCCTCCTGAAGCGCGCGATGCCGAAGACGCCGCTCCAGATGCTCCTGCGCGGACAGAACCTGGTGGGGTACCGCCACTACGCCGACGACCTGGTCCGCAAGTTCGTCGAGGAATCCGCCCGGCAGGGGATCGACATCTTCCGCGTCTTCGACGCGCTCAACGACGCGCGCAACATGCAGGTCGCGATCGAGGCGGTCAAGAGGTCGGGCGCCCGTGCCCAGGCGACGATCTGCTACACGACCTCTCCGGTGCACACGCTCCCGGCGTTCGTGGGCCTCGGCCGCCGGCTCGCCGAGATGGGCGCGGACGAGCTGTGCGTCAAGGACATGGGCGGGTTCCTCGCCCCGACCGATGGAGCGGTCCTCGTCCACGCGCTCGTAAAGGAGGTCGGCCTCCCGGTCGTCGTCCACACCCACTCGACGAGCGGCATGTCGACGATGACCTCGCTCGCGGTCGCCGAGGCCGGCGCGACCGCGATCGATTGCGCGCTCAGCCCGTTCGCGGGCGGGGCGAGCCAGCCGCCGACGGAGGCGCTCGTCGGGGCGATGCGGGGCACCGGCCTCGACCCCCGGCTCGACCTCGGGGCGCTCGCCGAGCTGGCCGAGTACTTCCGGGGGGTGCTCGACCACTACCGACCGCTCCTCAACCTGCGCTCCCTGCAGACCGACCCGGGCATCCTGACCCACCAGATACCGGGCGGCATGCTCTCGAACCTTCTCTCCCAGCTCGCGGAGCAGGAGGCCCTCGGCCGGCTCACGGAGGTGCTCGCGGAGGTCCCGCGGGTGCGGGCCGACCTCGGCTACCCGCCGCTCGTGACCCCGACGAGCCAGATCGTCGGCATCCAGGCCGTGCTCAACGTCCTCACCGGCGCTCGGTACCGCCAGGTCACCCGCGAGGTGACGGACTACGTGCGCGGCCTCTACGGCGCCCCGCCCGGCCCGCTCGACCCCGACCTTCTCGCCCGGGTGACCCGGGAAGCGCCGGCGGTGACGGTCCGGCCGGCCGACCTCCTCCCGCCGGAATTCGAGCGGACCCTCTCGGAGGTCCGCGCGCTCGTCCCGGCGGCGGACGTCGCCGAGGCGCTCTCCTACGCGATGTTCCCGCTCGTCTTCAAGGCGTACCGCGCGTCGACCGACCGCGGGATCACGGCGGAGGTCCTTTCCACTGCCGCGATCGGCGTCGTCGCGGCGCTGCGGAAGGGGACGCCCGCGGAAGCGAGGGCGGCCCCGCAGGCGGCACCGACCGGGGAATCGGGCGGGATGAGCGCCTGGGCCCACGAGGGGCGGATGCAACTGCAGACCCAACGGAGGTGGATCGATGCGCGTCACGATCGTTCGCGACGGTGAGACGAGCTCGGTCGAGGTCGCCGACGACCTCGGGACCGTGACCGTCGCCGGCCACAGCTATCCGGTCCGGGTCGTCGCCCGGACGGCGACGCGGGTCGAGCTCGAGATCGCGGGCGAGCGCGTCGCGATCGATGGCTGGCCGGACCGTTACCCGACCCCGCCCGCCCCGATCGACGTCGGCGGTGAGCGCTGGACGGTCGCGGTCGAGACCGAGGCCCCGGCGGCCGCCCCCAACGTCCGCCCGCCCGCCTCGCCGGCGACCCCTCCCACCCCCGCCTCCCCCGCGGCCGCCCCCGGGAAGGGGGCGGCGGTGCTCCCTCCGATGCCGGGGAAGATCGTGGAGCTGCGGGTGCGCGAGGGCGAGCGGGTGCGTCGGGGCCAGATCCTGCTCGTCCTCGAGGCGATGAAGATGCGCAACGAGATCGCGAGCCCGACCGACGGGACCGTGCGGGGGCTCGCGGTCTCCGTGGGGGCGAACGTGCGGGCCCGCGAACCGATGCTGTTCGTCGACCCCGACTGAGGCGGCCGACCCACTAGGCCCGCGAGACCGCATGCCCGCAGGCGGGGCATCGGCCCGCGTTGGCCGGCAGCGACGCGGCGCAGTAGATGCAGAAGTCGAGCGGCGCCAACGGGCCGGCCCCGCCGACGCCGGCCCCGCGACCGCCGCCCGTCGGGCCGGACGGGAGCGGAGCCCCGGCCGGCGCGGAGCGGGCCGGGATCCCGAGGGGGCGATTCCCCCAGGCCGAGTACATCATCGCGAAGGCGACGACCACCCACGCAAGACAACCGTACAGCGCGTAGGTCGAGTAGGGCAGCGGGGCGACGAACCAGACCACGACCGTCACCGACAGGACGGCGAGGTTGACCAGGGAGAGGAACGTGCGCGCGAGCATCCCGGGGGGACCGGCGTCCGGACGGGCGCGCACCTACTTGTCGATTTTGCGCCGCGGCCGCGATCCGCCGCCCGCGCCGGTCGGGCCGGGAGGGGGGCTCTAATATCCCCCCCGACTGGCGCCGCGCCGTGACGAAGGTCCCCACGCTCGTCCCGCTCGACGAGTTCACCTACGAGATCCCGCGGGAGGAGGTCCCGGGCATGCGGGTCCACGGCATCCTCTTCTCCGACCAGGCGCTCCTCGAGGGCGTTTCGGGTGACCCGTCGCTCATGCAGCTCGCGAACGTCGCGACCCTCCCCGGGATCCAGCGCCACGCGCTCGCGATGCCCGACATCCACTTCGGCTACGGGTTCCCGGTCGGGGGCGTCGCGGCGTTCGACCTCGCGGACGGGATCGTCTCGCCGGGCGGGATCGGGTACGACATCAACTGCGGGGTCCGCCTCCTTCGGACCGCCCTGACGGTCGCGGAGGTCCGGCCGCGGCTCGAGGAGCTCATCGAGCGGCTGTACCGGGAGGTCCCGAGCGGGGTCGGTTCGCGCGGGGGCCGCCCGCTGAAGCCCCCCGAGATGGAGGCGGTCCTTTCGGAGGGCGCCGCGTGGGCCGTCGCCGAGGGGATGGGCTGGCCGAGCGACCTGCCGGTCCAGGAAGAAGGGGGCCGGCTCGCGAGCGCGCGCCCCTCGGAGGTCTCGGAGTCCGCTCGCCACCGGGGGGCCAAGCAGCTCGGCACCCTCGGGTCGGGGAACCACTTCCTCGAGGTGCAGGCCGTCGACACCGTCTTCGACGCCCCGTTCGCCTCCGTGCTGGGCCTCGCGCCCGGCGGGGTCGTCGTCATGCTGCACACCGGCTCGCGCGGTCTCGGCCACCAGGTGGCGACCGACTACATCCGGCGTATGGACCAGCGCCTCGCGAACGACGGGGTCACGCTCGTCGACCGCCAGCTTTCCTGCGCTCCGATCGTCTCCGACGACGGTCAGCGGTACCTCGGAGCGATGGCCGCCGGGGCGAACTTCGCGTGGGCGAACCGCCAGGTGATCACCCACGGCATCCGCCGCGCCTTCGCCGCGACGTTCGGCCGCCCGGCGGAGGAGCTCGGGCTCGAGGTCGTCTACGATATCGCCCACAACATGGCGAAGGTCGAGACGCACCGGACCGACGCCGGGGAGAAGGAGGTCCTCGTCCACCGCAAGGGAGCGACGCGGGCCTTCCCGGCCGGTCGGGAGGAGGTGCCGGTGGCGTACCGAGCGTTCGGCCAGCCGGTGCTGATCCCCGGCGATATGGGGACCGCGAGCTACGTGCTCGCCGGCCTTCCGACCTCGATGGAGCGGTCGTTCGGGTCGTCGTGCCACGGCGCGGGGCGCCGGCTGAGCCGCCATGCCGCGGTCCGCGCGTTCCGGTACGACGAGGTCACGCGGGACCTCGCGGGCCGGGGGATCGTCGTCCGCTCGGCCTCACGCGAGGGGGTCACCGAGGAGGCTCCCGGAGCGTACAAGAACGTCGAGGAGGTCGTGCGCGTCGCCGAGGGCGCGGGCCTGACCCGCCGCGTGGCGCGGCTCGTTCCCCTCGGCGTGGTCAAGGGCTAGGCGGACGCCGGCCGCGACGCCCGAGCGCGCCGCCCAGGACGACCGCCAGCAGGATCCCGACCGAGGCCCCGCCGACCACGACCACGACCGGGAACACGGTCGGGGCCCGAACGTTGATCGACCAGTTCTGGGCGAACCCCTCGCCGAAGCCGTCGCGGACCTGGAGGCTGACGGCGTACGTGCCGGGCTGCGAGTACGTCACCGTCGTGTTGGCCAGGTAGGAGGTCACCCCGTTCCCGAACGTCCAGAGGTAGAGGTACGGCGCTCCGACGCCCCCCGTCACGAGCGCCGTGAAGCTGACCCGGAACGGACTCGTCCCGCTGTCGGAAGAGGGTCCCCCCACCAGCCGGAACGGCGGCGTGGCGACGACCGCCTCGGAGAGGACCGCGGCGTCGCCGAACGAGTCGCTGGCGACCGTGGTGACCGTGTAGTTCGCCGGGGTGACGAGGGTCGCGGAGACGGAGGTTCCGCTCGCCGACACCGACGGGCCGAAATGCCAGGCGACGTTCGCGGTCCCGGGGCCGGAGACGGTGGCGCTCCCGACCACGGGAAGGGGCACGAGACCGAGCGTCGGCGAGACCTGCGCGGAGGCCGCGAGGGCGTCCTCGGCCGGTACGAACCCTCCGGGCTCGACGGCCAGGAACGACGGAAGCGTAATGTTGAACGAGGGCCCGAACGGCATCAGACCGGGTCCCTCCGGGATCAGATCCACCGTGAGCACGTCGTTCGCCGGCGCGGAGGAGGCGAAGTACGTCTCGTTCGCCGTCGGCCCGGCGGCGCTGTAGCTTCCGCCGAGCTGCCAGAAGACCGTCGCGCTCGGGGGCGCCCCGATCAGCGAGGCGGTGAAGTGGACGGTCGTCCCCGAGTCGATGTCGATGGAGGGGCTCACCGTCCCGGTCATCCCGACCGGCGTCGTGCCCCCGGGGGGCTCCGCGTCGATCAGGAACGACTCGCTCGAATTGCCGAACCCGGCATCGGCGACGACCCCGGTGACGAGGTACTCCCCCACGGCCGCAAAGGTCCAGCGGACGGCCGCGCCCTCCCCCGTGGCTCCCGGGCGGCCGAACGTCCAGGACGCCCGGGAGGCGTTCGGGTGGTCCCCCCCCTGCACGCTCGCCGAGAAGTCGACCGTGAGCGGGATCGGTCCGGCGAGCGTCGAGGCGGTGAACGTGCCCGTGAGCGGCGGAGCGACTCGGACGTGCTCCGTGCCGTTCGCCCGGGCTCCCAGCGAGTCGACCGCCGTCTCGTTCACGGTGAAGTTGCCCGGCGCGCGGAAGATCGCGCAGCCGCAGGCGGCCGTGTACGGGTCGTTCGACGTGAGCGAGATCGTGGGAGCGGGATTCCCGTTCCCGGTCGCACCCCCGCTGACGTTGAACAGGGCCGGGAAGTCGGCCGGAGCGTCCCGGATCCCCGGATGGGGAAGGGGGGTCACCGTCAGGGCGCCGGACCCGTTACCGCACGCCGCGCCGGCCGAGCCGCCGGCCGAGATCTCGACCGCGGGGCTGGCGCCCCCGTCGACCGGGAAGGCGCTGTCGGCCACGACGGCGACCGCGCAGAAGAGGCCCGCGTCCGGGTAGGCGTATGTCGTCGTCGGGACCGAGAGTCCGTCCGAGGAGGCCCCGTCGCCGAACCAGAAGCCGTAGGTGTACGGCGACACGCCGCCGGTGACGGAGGCGGTGAACGTGACCGTGGAGTTCGTCGCGGGATGGTCCGTGGAGGCGTGCAAGGTGACATGCAGCGTCCCCCCGCCGCCGACGACGACCGTGAGCGGCGGAGAGACCGAGGCGTTCCCCCCCGAGTCGACGACGAACGACTGGGCGGAGTAGACCCCGGGGGACGTGTACGTGTAGTTGAGCGAGCCGTTCTGTGTGAGCGTGGAGTTCGCATCCCCGAACGATACGCCCTCGAGGGGGTACGAGCCGGAGCCTCCGGAGGCGGTGATCGAGAAGTCAACCTTGAGGGGAGCGGTCCCCCGGTCCGGCGACGCGGAAACGTACGTTGCGAGGCCTCCGCCGGCGAGCGCCCCCCCGCGGGCGAGGTCGGTCACCATCGCGTCGACGATCGGGCTCCCGACGCCCGTTACCGGGTCCCAGCCGACCTTCGGTTTGTATCCGTTCCCCGGCCCCGAGACGATGTCGTGAAAGTCGGTGGCGTACCGCGGGCCCCCGAGAATGCGGTAGAGGCTCGGGTCGAGGAGGCCGAGGTCGACGTGGGCGTTCTGGTCGGCGAGGGCATCGATGCCGGCCCAGATCGGCGTGGCGACGCTCGTCCCCTCTACCCCTTCGGCGCCCCCATTGTACTCGACGAGCACGGGGGTGTGCGCGTCAAGGGCCACGTCGGGGACCCCGCGGACCTTGGTGCCGGTGGGAAGTCCTGTCTGCCACCAGGGTCGGGGAAACGGGGAGTACCCGCCCCCCGACCCGCCTCCGTTCTGGCATCCCGGCGCGAACGCGCCCGAGCCGTTACCGGACCAGGCCGTCTCGGACGCCCATCCCCCCAAGGCGCTGAGGGTGAGCGTGGTCCCGCCGACGCCGGTCACGTACGGGTCCGACGCCGGGAAGTTGGTCGAGACCCCCGAGGTTCCGTCCGCGGACCCGCAGTCCCCGCTCGCGGCGAAGACCCCGATCCCCTCGGCCGCCGCGAGCTCTAGGACGGGGCCGAGGATCGCGTACGACCCGTCGGAGGAGGCGTTGCAACCGGCCGTGCACGGCGTCGAGAAGGCGTTGTACATCCCCACGTCCGGCTCGCCCCAGCTGAGCGAGATCGCATCCGCCGCCCCCTGGGCGACCAGCCAGTCGATCGCCGCGTAGAGGCCCGGGCCGGCGTTCGGGGAGAAGGTCATGTCGATCGTGGCGCCCGGGGCGATCGCCCGGGCCCACTCGAGGTCGAGCGCCTCCTCGAGCCCCCAGGCGGGGTTCGTCCCGCTCGTGTTCAGCGAGACCGAGGAGGGCACCGGGTACAGATAGTCAACCGTCCCGACCGAGATCCCGGCATCGCTCGCAAAGGTGGCGAGGTCGCTCGTGAGCTGCGTCTGGCTCTCCAGCCCGGAGTAGGCGTCCACGACGGCGACCCGTTCGCCGGTACCGTTGATTCCACCGGTGTAGAGCGGGGCGATGTCGTACGCCGACTCGATCGAGCACGGCAGGAGCCCCGCGCCCGTGGTCGAGCATCCGGCCGAAGGGGCGGCCGCCGCCCTGGATCCGGTGATCGCGGGCACGATCGGTGTGGTGTTGCCGAGGCCGACGGCCCCGGACCAGGGCGCGATCGGCGGAAGTTCGGCGGCGGTGGGGTGGCTGAAGATCGTACGGGCGCCGGCGGTGCGGTACTGCTCGAAGGTCGTCCCGAAGGCGCGGGCGACCCCGGAGCTCGGCCCCTGCACGTAGACGAGGAGCCCGTCCGGGGACGCCGAGGCGTTGAGCCCGAACCCCTCGAAGTACTGTTCGGCCGACCGGACGGCGTCGGGCGATGCCCCGAAGCGGGCGGCGGCTTGCGACGGAGTCAACGGGTGATGGAACGCCGACGTTCCCGGGATCCCGGCGGCGGCGACCCAGGCCCGGAGGCCGCCCGGGTCCCGCGAATCGAGACCGACGGCGACGGCCACGGGGGTGCCCAACGGAAGAGGGCCGAGCGCCACCGTCGTCGACGCAGGGGAGAAGGCCGGAGCCACTTCGATCGACGACCGGGGGGCGGGGGTCTTCAGGAACGGCGCCGGGAGCTCGGAGAGCGTTAGCCGAGCGTCCGGCGTCCCGTGCGTCCACGCCGGCGACGCCGCCGGGATCGCGGCGATGATCGTGATCGCCAAGGCGATCGCCGGGCGGAGCTTGAAAGGGGTCGAGGCGCGCACCGGTCCTACCGCCCGGTCAGTGGAACCACCGACGCCCCATATCCACCTTGCCGCGCCCGACGGGTCGCGCAAGAGCTCATAACCCGGCCTCGGCGTCGGCCGGTGGCTCCCGTGGACCCTTACCTAGGCTACGAAATCGCGCTGGCCGCCGTCCTGCTCTACGCCGCGGCCGTCTACGGCCTTTGGCGGGCCGGGCGGATCGGCGCCGATCGGACGTTCTCCCTCCTGGGCCCGGCCCTGATGATCCGGACGCGCCGGGGTCGCTCGGCGCTCGACCGCTGGGGGCGGTTCGTGCGCTTCTGGACCGCCGCGAGCGACGTCGGGATCCTCCTCGCCGCGGCGGCGATGTCGCTGATCGTCGTCCTTCTCGTCTTCGGCGCCGTCGCTTCCTTCCGGGTCTCGCCGGCCAATGCCCCGAGCCCGTCCACGGCGCTCGCCCTCCCCGGGCTCAACCCGATCATCCCGCTCGGCTACGGCCTCGTCGCCCTCATCGTCGGCATCGTCCTCCACGAGCTCTGCCACGGGATCGTGGCCCGGTCGCAGAAGATCGGGGTGAAGAGCCTCGGGATCCTCTGGTGCGTCATTCCGGTCGGCGCGTTCGTCGAGCAGGACGACGCCGAGATGCTCGGGGCCTCCCGGCGCCGCCGGGACCGGGTGGCCGCGGCGGGCGTGCTCGCCAATTTCGCGCTCGCCGTCCTGTTCTTCGCCGCGCTCTCCGTCGTCGTGGCGGGATCCGTCCAGCCGAACGCCACGGGGGTCGGGGTCGTCGCGATCGAGCCGAACACCCCGGCGGCGAACGCCTCCCTCGCCGCGGGCGACATCATCACCTCGGTGAACGGGACGGCGACGACGACGACGGCGACGTTCGAATCGGTGCTCTCCCACACCGTCCCGGGGGAGACGGTCATCGTGAAATACCGGGCCCCGAACGGGACGATGGTCTCGGCCTCGATCGTCCTCGCGAAATACCCCAAGGTCACGGACCGCGGCTACCTCGGGGTGGAGGTCAATGTGCTGACCCCGACCGAGCTCAAGCAAACGCTGGTCTCCCCGCTCACGGGTCCGTTCGGTCCGCTCGACGGTACCGTCTACTGGATCGTCCTCCCGCTCGCGGGGCTCGAGCCGGTGGCCGGAACGACGGCCGGTTTCTACCACCTCACCGGACCGCTCGCCGCCCTCGGGAGTGGCAACTTCTGGATCGTCGCGAACCTCCTGTACTGGCTGGCCTGGATGAACCTCCTGCTCGGGCTCTCGAACGCCCTGCCGCTCGTCCCCCTCGACGGGGGGCTCCTGTTCCGGGATTTCGCCGCGTCGATCGCCGCCCGGTTCCGGCGAGGATGGAACGAGGCGCAGCTCGACGCCGCCGCCGGTCGGGCGGTCGCGGTCTCCTCGGTCCTCGTCCTGGTGCTGCTCGTATGGCAGTTCGTGGTCCCTCACCTCCTCTAGACGCCGGGTCGCTCTTCGCGGAGTACCCGTTCCTGCCCGGCGCCGAGGCGATCCTCGGCGCCGAGCCGGTCTCGGTCGGCTCGCTCTTGAAGGACGCCGCGTACGAGCGACCCCGAGCGATCGGCCGGGCCCGCATCCTCGCCGCGGCGGACGACCCCCGGGGGGAGCGCACCGTCGCCGAGCTCTCGGGCGCGAGCGGCGAGGTCCGCTTCCTCTCGTTCCTCTTCGCCCGCCTCGTCCTCGCGTCGGCCCCGTCGCCGGCCGTCCTGCGACGATGGGCCGTCTCCGAGGCGAAGCGCAGCTACGGCCGCCTCGCCGACGCGGCCCCCGAGGAGCTCGAGGAGGTCGCCCACCGTCTCGGCTTCCCGGTCGAGCGCCAGGGACGCCGGATGACGTTCGCCCTCGCCGACTACCTGCGGCTCTCCACGGCCTTCCGCGAAGCGGATTTCCGGCTCGCCCGGCAGGACGTCGACGGAGGCCGGGTGACGGTCGAGGCGGTCCGGGCCGCCCGCCTTCTCCAGGAGGCGATCCGTCGGGCGCTCGTGGTGGCGCTCCCGCTGACGCCGGAGGTCGTGGCGCTCGTCCGCGAACGGGAATCGGAGCTCCTCGCCGACGTTGCCGGACGGATGCCCCAGCCCGTCGCCCGGGCCGGGTCCGGCGGCATCCGTCTGAGCCGGGAGCGGTTCCCCCCGTGCATCCGCCGCATGCAGCGGACGCTCGAGCAGGGAGAGAACCTCTCCCACGCCGGCCGGTTCTGCCTGGCGGCGTTCCTCCACCGCGCCGGCGCCGATCTCGAGACGATCGTCGACGCGTACCGCGGGGCCCCCGATTTCGACGAGTCGATCACCCGCTACCAGGTCGAGCACATCACCGCCCGGAACGGCGGGGAGGGGTACGAACCGCCCGAGTGCGATACGTTGCGCAGCCACGGCCTCTGCGCGCGCGACGGCGACCCGGAAGCGAAGGACCCGGTCGAGCGCCGACGCGACGAACTCTGCTATCAGGAGTTCCTGAAGCACCCTCTCCAGTACTACCGGGTGCGCGGCGGGGCGGTACGGGAGCGCGCGCCGGACCCTACGTCGGAGGGCTCAGCGCCCGATACGTCCGGCGGGCCCGGGAGAACGCCGTCCACTGGCCGGCGACGATGAAGTACGCGAACGCCACGTCGATCACGGTGAACGCCACGCCGAGGACGTGGAACCGGGCCCACGGTTCCGAGACCGCCCACGGCCACGGCAGCGACCAGTCGAACTCGAGGAACGTGGCGAGGGCGAGGACGACCAGGCGGTCGGCGCGCGAGAGCAGCCCCGAATAGATCCGGCCCTGACCCACCGCCTGCGCCTGCGTGCCCATGTAGCTCGTCAACAGTAGGCTCGCGAGCGCGAGGAGAGCGATCCACGAGATCGCGAACCCCGAGATCGCGATCCCGATCACGAGCGCCACGTCGGCATACCGGTCGAGGACGTGGTCGAGGAGGTCGCCGCGGGCCGACGTGCGTCCGGTCGTCCGCGCGACGGTCCCGTCGAGCACGTCGAAGACCCCGGCGCCGAAGATCAGGAGACTGACGGGAAGGAAGAGGAGCGGGGTCGTCCATCGCACGAGGGCGGCGAGCCCCGCGGCGACGAGCGCGAGGGAGAGCGCCAGCCAGCTCAGGCGGTCCGGCGACCAGCCTAGGAAGGGGCGGGCGATCCGCTCGACGTGCGGCCGGAACCGGTCCCGGTACTCCTCGAGGACCATCGGCCGACGCTACGGGACCCGCCCCAAAAGGTGGCGGGTCACCCTCGGATCCGCGAGCCAGTCGACGATACCGACCCGGGACGGTCCGCCCGCCGCGAGCCGGCGACGGACCTCCCGCACGACCGTCTCCACCGGGCGGGCCGTCGTGTCGATCTCGAACACGCTCGGTCGGAGGTCCAACGCCTCGAGCAGGACGACGTCGGTCGCCTCGCAGACGAAGTTCTCGTGCCGGTCGGTGGCGGTGCCCCGACGAGCCCGTCGGAGTCGCCCGAGCAGTTCGACCGGGTGGCAGCGAAGCACGATCGCCTCCCCCACGGGCAGCAGGTGGGCCAGGTGGCCCACGACCAGATCGACGCCGTCGAGCGCCCCGGGCCGTCGCAGGGAACGGTTGAGACGCGTCAGGTCGACCTCGACGTGCCGGCCACTTCCGCGCGCCGCGCCGTGCTCCCTCGCCAGCTCCGCGACCTCAACGACCCGGAGCCGGCGGCGCAGCCGGTCGCCGACGGTGGACTTGCCGGTCCCGGGCGTTCCCGTGAGCGCGACCGGCCGGGGCATAGCGCCGCTCACGCGAACCGCAGCGCGCGGTACGTCCTGCGCCAGGCGAGGACCTCCGCGGCGACCCGTTCCGATCGCAGTCCGGCCCGCGCGAGCAGCCCGGCGAGCCGGGGCATCTCCGCGGGGGTGAGGCCGAGGCGGGTCGCCTCGGCGGTGCCGATGCGACCGACGAGATCGATCAGGAGCCGCTGCCGCTCGAGCCGGCGGGCGAGCGCGCCGCCCCCGAGGCCGTGGGCCGTACGGAGCCTCGGTCGGTCGAGGTGGAGCTGGTGCGACGCCGTGAACCCTTCGGCCTCGGCGACGAGCGGGAATCCTTCCGCCACAAGGGCGCTCCCGAGCGCCCGGCTGTTGGCGACCACGGTCCGGGCGTACTCGGCCCCGCACCGCTCGAGCTCGAGGAGGGTCTGGCCGAGCCCGGCGATCCGGTTCCAGTGGGCGTTGTCGAACGCCCGCCAGACGAGCGCCGGGTCCATCTGCTCGAACAGGTCGCTCCGGTTGGTGACGACGAGCCCCCCCTGGGGGCCCGGGAACGACTTGTGGGTGCTCCCGAACACCACGTCGACCCCGTCGCCCAGGGGGTCCTGGAACTCCCCTCCCGCGACCAGGCCGAGGACGTGCGAGGC
Organism: Thermoplasmata archaeon; assembly: GCA_052326305.1. Classification (GTDB taxonomy): domain Archaea; phylum Thermoplasmatota; class Thermoplasmata; order Lutacidiplasmatales; family UBA184; genus Lutacidiplasma. The sequence goes on from JBKQPJ010000006.1 coordinate 24,502, forward strand.
ATCGTAGAGGACGAGCGCGTCGACGGCATGGGCCGCCTCGACGATCGCGGGCAGGGGGTACGGGAACAGGAAGAAGCTCTGCCCGAGGACGACCGCCTGGGGCCGTTCCCGGCGGATCGTCTCGACGGCGACGTCGGCCTCCACCCGGTGGCCGGGGCCGTCCGCGGGGAGCGGCCGGACCGTCTGGCCGAGCAGGGCAGGGAGGTACCCCGGGGCGTACCCGTCGTACCCTCCCGACTCCGGCGGGATCGCCAGGAGCCGGGCGCGGGGCGGAAGGACGGTCGCGAGGACGGAGAGGGCGGCGATGTGCCCGGAGAGCGGCCGCGTCGTCGCGTGCCGGGCGTGGAAGAGGCGGGCGGCCGCCGCGTTCGCGAGCCGCTCGATCTCGTCCGTGTAGCGGGTCCCGGCGTAGCTGTTGTCGAGGGTCTCGCCGTCGAACGGTGCCGCCATGGGGAGCGTGTACCGTCCGGCGAGGTCGCTCCCGAGGTAGCGACGCGCGACCGGGGAGACGGAGTTCTCGCTCGCGAGAAGATTGAAGACCTCTCGGCCCCGCCAACGGTCGTGCGACCGGACGAGGCCGGCGAGCCGACGTTCCTCGTCAGAGGGGGTCGGGACCATGCGCGTCCGCCCCGTCCGGATGCGGGCCCTTCGCCAGCTTGCGGCGCTCCCGGTGCCCGCACCGCGGGCAGACGAGCTCCTCTCCGCCGAGCCTCAGGACCGCATGGCAGGCCTGGCAGCGGGCGGAGACCACCCCGAGGGAGGTCGGCGCGGTCGTGAGCTTGATGGAGGGACGGGCTTGCAGGACCTTCGCAAGGAGGATGTCGCCGATGGCGAACTCCCCCGAGAGGGTCTCGGTGTAGCCGTCCTTGGCCTTGGAGATGTGGACCGTTCCCTCGGGCTTGCCGGGGACAGCGCGCCGGCTCGACGTCGTCGTCAGGACCGTGCAGATCGCCATCGCGGTCTTGAGCTCGTCCACGCGCGCATACACGATGTCCCCTTCGGCGAGCTCCGGCACGGCGTTGCGCGCTTCGACCCGGACCGTCCGGTCGCGCGCATCGATCGACGGCCGGCCGAGCACGGAGGCGTAGATCCGTCCCCGGTCCTCGTAGGTGCCCCGCCCGGGGAGATACTCCTCCGCGGCCCCGAGGTAATCCCCGGGGAGGACTAGCGGCGGTAGCTCGGTCTCGGTCATCCGTTCGGTTCCGTGCGGATCGCCCAGAGGTCGACATCGAGCCGGACCCGGCGCCGGACGTGATGCGGGAACGTCCGCGGCAGCGCCCAGGGAACGGATACGACTTCGAGGACCTGTGCGCCGCGCGCGACCGCGCGTCGCGCTATAAAGGTTCGGGAGTCCGCCAGGGCGAACGCGTAGACGGAGAGCTCGGCGAGGGCGAACGCCCGCTCCCAGAACGGCCGGTCGGCGTGATTTCGCTGCGCCCCGAAGGGGGGGTTCATCACGACGACCTCGGCCCGCCGGGCGAACGTCGCGACCTCCCCCACCTCGAACTCCACCGCGACCTCGGCCGCTCGCGCCGCGCGACGGGCGAGCTCCACCGCCCCGGGGTCCACGTCGAGGCCGCGCACGGGAGCGGCCCCGAGCAGCGCTGCCCCGATGGCGAGCCGTCCGGTCCCGCAGCCGAGGTCGAGCACGGACCGGCCCGCGAGGCCATCGAGCCGGTCGGCGGTCGAGAGAAGGGTCGCCGCCGCTTCGGAGGGGGTGATCACCTGTTCGAGCGCGGGATCCGGGGCGGTGAACGGAGGGACCCGCTCGAGCGCCCGGAGCAGCTCCGACCGTCGCACGAGCCGTCAGGAAGGTCGGGGCGGAAGACGGTATCCCTGGGAGCCCCCGGCCGCGGGGAGGATGCGGGGAGCCGGATTTGAACCGGCGAACGCCTGTGCGGCAGGATCTCTTCGATCGGAATCCGTCGTTTAAGTCCTGCGCCGTTTCCGGGCTTGGCTATCCCCGCGCCGCTCAGCGGGCGGGTACCGCGGCTTCCTCTTCCTTGACCGACCGTGCCGACGGTTTCTTCATCGAAACGCGCTTCGGGAAGTACTTCAGCAGCACGACGTCGTTCACGGCCGAGACCCAGCGGTACGGCACGTTGGTCGGGCGCGAGTCGTCGACTAACATCGGGCTGGTCTCGTCGACGTACAGGCCGTCGATCTTCGCGCTCTCGACGTCGACGACGAGATTGTCGACCTCGCCCAGAAGTCGTCCGTCCGGCGTGTAGATCTGCCGTCCCAAAAGTTCGGTCATCTCGACCAGCATTGTCCGTTCCTGGCGGCTGCGACGGGAACGGCCCTTCTTATGCCTTTGGGCGGAGAGGCGGGGTCGGGAAGCGCGGCGGCGGTCTCCGCCGCCCGGTCAGGCGTCCGCGCCGGCGTCGTCGGGCCCGGCGGCTTGTCGAACCTGCAGGCGGTACATCTTCAGCAGCTCGGCGCTCGTCGTCGCTTCCGCGGGGCTCTTGTCGTCGCGGAACCGGCCGGTGAACCGGGGGAACCGAAGGGCGAGGCCCGCTTCCGCGCGGACCGCGCCGGCGGCGGCCCGGTGCACCGGGCTGAGCGTCAGCTCCGCGCCCCGGACCTCGAGGACGATGCCGGGCCGGAACCATCGGTCTGGCTCGACGCCGGTCTCCACGCCCGCGGGCCGCTCGTCAGAGGCGAAGCGCTTCAGGCGCTCGGGCATCTCGGCGAGCCGAGCGTCGTCGAAGCCGCTCCCCACCTTGGAGAACGACTCGAACCGGTCCCGGTCCGGGTTGTAGACGGCGAGGAGGAACGCGCCGAAGCGCCCCGCCCGACGGCCGCGTCCGTAGAACCCGCCGACCACCACCCCGTCGATGGAGTCGACGAGCCCGACCGTGTAGTCCCGCTTGTACTTGATCCACCAGTAGCCCCGGGCGCCCGCGCGGTACGAGCTCCCCTCCCGGAGCGACTTCGCGACGACCCCTTCCGCGCCGGCGGCGATCGCCTCGTCGAGGAACGCGGTCGCCTCCTCGGGGGTCGCGACGACCCGTTGCTTCGCCAGGCGGACCCGCTCGGTCGGCCGGAGCAGCCCCTCGAGTCGCCGGCGGCGCTCGGGGAAGTCGAGCGAGAGCACCGGCTCTCCTGCGGCGAGGAGGACGTCGAACAGGAACAGGCAGACCGGGACCTCCTCGCGCAGCCGGTCGAGGTCGTGCTTGCGACCGCGCCGTCGGGAGACCTCCTGGAACGGCTGGATCTCGTCGGTGTCGGGGTCGATCGGCACGCACTCTCCCTCGACGATCGCGGGTCCGTTTCGGATCGCCCGGGGGAGCTCGGCGACGAGCTCGGGGACCTGGGTGCCGATCTCCTCGAGCCGGCGGGAGAAGAGCCGCACCGTGCCGTTCTTCGCGACGTGGGCCTGGACCCGGAGCCCGTCGTACTTGTACTCGACCGCCGCCCGCCCGCCCAGCCGCTCGAGCAGCCGGTCGAGCGTCGGCTCGCGCTCCGCCAGCATCGGGCGGACCGGCCGGCCGACCTCGAGGCCGATCCGGTCGAGGCCGTCCAGACCGTGGGCGGCGAGCGTCGTCGCCACGAGCCCGAGGTCGCTCGACAGGTTGAACGCGGCCTCGATCCGTCCCCGCGCCTCCTTCGACCCCTCGGCGAACGCCGACGCGAGCGCGTCGAGGATCGTCATCTCGCGGACGCCGACCCGCAGCGTCCCGAGGACGAAGCGGACCAGGTACCTCGCCTCGAGCGGCGAGGCCCGGGCGAGGAGCGCGACGAGCGTCTGGACCTTCGCCTCCTGCGAGCCCTCGCCCTTCGCGCGGGCGATCCGTTCGAGCTCGGCGTACGCGTCGGCGACGGTGAGCGGTTCGCCGTCCGTGAGACGGTGCTGGGATTCGAGCAGCTGCTGCGCCGTCGTGCCGAGATCGCCGGAGGTCTCGGTGCGGCGGGCGACGGCGCTCTCGTCCACCCCGGCCGAGAGGGCGACGGCGCGGCGGGCCAGCGAGTCGGCGACGCCGAGCTCGACCCCCTCGTACTCGGGCCGGAGCAGACCCTGGGACAGGTAGAGGACGTGGCCGAGGTCGGCGGGAGAGAGGGGTCGGAACAGTTCCGCGAGGATTGTCCGCATCTCGAGGCGCTTCGGGGTCGCTTCGAGGCGTTCGTACGCGGCGGCGAGCTCAGCGTACCGCATCGCGGGCTCCCTCCTCGACCGCCGCGCGCAGGCGCCGGAGATTGGCGTCGACGGGGGTGCTGTTGAAGACGGAGTTCCCGCAGACGAAGAACGTCGCGCCGGCCCGGGCGGCCGCCCGGGCGGTCTCGGGCGTGATCCCCCCGTCGATCGAGACGTCCGCGCCGGGGGAGATCCCGTCGAGGAGCGCCCGGGCCTCCGCGACCTTCGGAAGGACCTCCGGGAGGAACTTCTGGCCCGAGAAGCCGGGATGGACGCTCATGACCAGGATCTGGTCGAGGCGGTCGGCGAGCGGGCCGACCCGGGCGAACGGGGTATCCGGCCGGATCGCCGCGCCGGCCCGGGCGCCGAGACGGTGGATGGCGCGCACGACCTCGGCGGGGTCGTCGGCCGATTCGACGTGGAAGACGAGGGTGTCGCCCCCGGCGCGGTGGAACGGCTCGACGAACTTGAGCGGCTCGTCGATCATCAGGTGGATGTCGAGCGGGAGCCGCGTCCGGGCGTGGACCGCCGCGACCAGCGCCGGCCCGAAGGAGATGTTGGGGACGAAGTGGCCGTCCATCACGTCGAGGTGCAGCGCGTCGGCACCCCCGCTCTCCGCGGCCCGTACCGCCTCGGCCAGCGCCGCGAAGTCGGCGCTGAGAAGGGACGGGGCGATCCGGAGGGAGGGCCGTTCCGCCACGGGGGCGCGAACGCGGTCCGGTATTTAGGGCACGGCGCCGGGTTTCCCGGGTCTAGAGGAACTCCCGAAGGTCGGGACCCTGCTGCGGCGTGGGTACCGTGCGACCCGCCCGGTGGTCCTCGGCTTCGGGGGTCCACCGACCGTACGGCACGGGCCGTGTCCAACTGGGCCGGAACCGGCCGTCGCGGGTCGAACGCGACGGGCTATGACCCATGGGCCGGAACCAAAGGAATTGCCAGAGGAGGAAGCCGGCGTAGACGGTGGCGGCCATGACGGGGCCGACCTCGTACGCGGGCGCGTTGGCCGGAGGGAGGAGGTAGAGGATCTCCCAGATGAAGACGATCAGGATCCCGACGCCCACCAACCACCTCGCCTCGCGGAAGTAGAACCACTCACTCCAGCTCAGACCCGGCTCCTCCAGCGCGAGCTTCTTCTCCTGCCGGACCCGCTCGAGCTGGGCCTCGACGGCCGATTCCTCGTCGGGGAGGACCATCCCGGGTTCGGGCGTCCACCCGGCCCGCGAGATGGTGTCGGGCGTGGACGGCACGGTCGGGGCCCTCCACGCCTAGGAGGCAAGGGGGCGCGCCCCGGACGGGAGAGGGAACGCGGCGGGAGCCCCCCCCAGGGGGGTTCCCTCCGGACTTCCCGATGGATACAGGTGACACGCCACGAAGTGGCCCGGCCGGCTCTCGATCAACGGGGGTTCGACCTTGGAGCAGACCGGCATCACCGCCGGGCAGCGGGTATGGAATCGGCACCCGGGGGGCGGCGCGGCCGGGCTCGGCACGTCGCCCTGGAGGACGATCCGTTCCCGTTTCAGGTCGGGGTCGGGGATCGGGATCGCGGAGAGGAGGGCCTGGGTGTACGGGTGGAGCGGGTGGGAGAACAACTGATCGGTGTCCGCTCGCTCCACGACCTTCCCTAGGTACATCACGACGACGCGCTGGCTCATCGCCCGCACCACGGACAGGTGGTGGGAGATGAACAGGTACGAGAGCCGCTGCTCGGCTTGGAGCCGACGAAGGATGTTGAGGATCTGGGCCTGGACGGAGACGTCGAGCGCGCTCGTCGGCTCGTCGAGAACGATGAACTCCGGGCGGAGCGCGAGCGCACGGGCGATGCCGATCCGTTGCCGCTGGCCGCCCGAGAACTCGTGGGGGAACCGCCACTCGTGCTCGGGATTGAGACCGACATCGCGAAGGAGCTCGCTGACGCGCGCCCGCCGCTCGGGACGCGTCCCGGCACCGTGGATTTCGAGCGGTTCCGCGATGATGTCCCGAACGAGCATCCGCGGGCTGAGCGAGCTGAACGGGTCCTGAAAGACGATCTGGAGCTTGCCGCGGAGCTCGCGCATCGCGCGCGGACGTTTTCGGTAAAGGGAGTATTGTCCCGCGATCTCGTCGAGGGCGCGAAGGGCGCTCGACGCCTCGGGCGGATACGCGCCACCGTTGTCGGTGATCCCGGCGTACGGTTCGAGGCTGGCGTACAAGCTGTCGAGGCGGTCGACGACCTCGGGGGGCGGGCGGTAGAACGTGTGGCCGGAGGATGCATCGATCAGGCGCAGCAGGAGCCGGCCGACGGTCGTCTTACCGCAGCCCGACTCGCCGACGAGCCCCACGGTCTCGCCCTCGTGCACGTCAAAACTGACCCCGTCGACGGCGCGCACGTCTCCGATGTGGCTCGAAAGCAGCCCCCCGCGGATCGGGAAGTACTTGCGGACGTTTCGGGCCGCGATGACGACCGGCGGGCTCGCCTCCATCGAGTCGTTACCCCCCCGGTGTCCCCAGACCTCTGACGTGCGGCTCTGGATATAGATACCCTGCGGCCCTACCGTCAGTCCGCGAGTGCATCATCGAGCGTCGTTCCCCGGTACCCGCCGGCGCCTCGATCGGCCGGAAGCGAGTAGCCCGGAGGCCCGACTGGCGGATAACCTCTGTCACCGAACCCGCTTTCGGGGGGGATGCGGGAGACCCGGAGCGGTTCGCGCGCGCGTTGGTGGAGCGTGGCCCTTCGACCAACCGCCCGATTCGCGGCCACTCCCTTCTGAGATTTCGCCGACCCCGGCCTCCTCGCTCGCCGGGCCGCGGGGCGCCCTCGTGGACCCTGTCGGTTCGAGCGAAGGGTTTTTACTTAGAACCCGGGCTAGTTGTCCCTCGGACGCGCGCGTCCGGAGAATGCGGGATACATGAAGTCGTACCTGTGGAAGAGTCTGGTCGTAGGCATCGCGGTCGTAATGGTCCTCTCGATGGCCCTCAGCGTGGTCCCGGCGGCGATGCACGCCGCTGGCGCTGCGGCGCCCGCCACGACGATTGCTCCCTCGACCTCTGTGAAGGCTCCGGCCGCCGCACCGACGGCGTTCGCCCAGCAGCCGGCCGCGGGTCATACCCGAGGCACCCTCAACGTCTACGAAGTGGCGCCCCAGGGGGCCAACACCGAGGATCCTGCGGCGGCGTACGACACGTTGAGCTACGAGCCGATCCTGAACGTGTATCAGACGCTCCTGAACTACAACGGGAGCTCGACGGATACCTTCGTCCCGACCCTGGCGACGTGCATTCCGGACACGGTCCAATGCACCACCGACTACGGCACGAACCTGACCAACTACACGGGATCCCACCCTATCGAGTGGACGTTCGTGATCGACCCCGCCGCGCACTTCTACGATCCGAGCACCGGCACGTCGTGGAAGGTGGAACCGTCCGATGTCATGTTCTCGATCGCCCGGACCCTGGCATTCGCCGACCTTCCGTTTGCGGGCAAGAGCGCGGGTTGGATCGTCGCGCAATCCCTCCTCCAGTACGGGAACGCCTCGTGGGACCGGTATCACGTTCCGTTCAACAACTCGCCCGCCCCCGTCCTCGGCTCGATGCTCATCAACAGCTCGGTCTACTGTCCCTCGAAGGCGATGGGACACGCGAGCGGATGCGTCACGTTCATCGCGAACGGGGAAGGGACCGACTGGCCCTACTTCCTGCAGCTCGTCGCCGATAACCTCGGCGCGAGCATCGTCCCCTGCGGCTGGTTCACGGCGAACGGCGCGGCGATCCCCGGCTGGGCCGGTACCAAGCACGCCAACGGGGACGGCCCGTGCATGCTCCCGAACGGGGGGAACTCGACCAACGGGGCCGGCTGGTCGTCGTACCTCGCCGGCCTGAACCCCAAATCGTGGGACACCTACGAGGAGCTGGCGTACGGTTGGCCGGCTATCCAGCCGGGCGTGCAGTGGAGCATGGTCGGTTCCGGACCGTACTACGCGGGGGTCGTTCCGGGGATCGGCTACGATCTGCGCGTGAACCCCGCCTACGCGGAGCCTTCGGGCTGTTCCGGCGTCGGCAGCCTCGCCACGTACTCCGGATACTGTGACCCCGCCCCGGGGGCCTACATCAAGAATGTCAACGTCTTCTGGGAGCCCGACGACTCGTTCGGGATCAGCCAGTACGGGTCCGGATCCGCGGATTTCGCCGGGATCGAGACGACCCACACCACGACGCTCCTGCAGCTCGCGGCCGCGGGGGACCTGAAGTACGAGTCGTTCCCGACGATCAGCACGTTCTTCACGCCGATCAACCTGGCGTGGAGCCCCACGGAGTTCGCGTCGCAGTTCCCGTCCGAGCAGACGCCGACCGTCCCGACGAACTTCTTCACCAATCTCGCGGTGCGGGAGTTCTACGTGCACGCCTATCCGTACACCACGGTCGAGAACACCGTGCGCACGGTGGACGGGGTCCAGTATGACTTCAACAACGGTGGTCCGATCCCGGTGGGGATGGGAAACTACTACCCGTCGAACGTCTCGTTCCCGACGGGCGACCCTATCGCGAACCCGACCGTCGTGGGCGGGGCCGCTTGGTGGTGGGCGCAGGCGACCAATGCCTCGTCGCCGTACTTCGACCCCCAGCTCGCCTCCTGCTCCTCGGGCCATCCGTGCACGTGGCCGATCGCGGGCCTGCAGGGGGACCCCGGCGACGACCAGGCGATCGCGGACTGGATCAGCGAGATCGAGACCCTCACGGGAGGCGCGCTCCAGCCGTACGGCGGGTCGTCGTTCGACCTGACGTTCGACCAGTTCCTGAACGTGGCGTTCACCTCGGCGTATGACAACCCGCTCGTTTCCGAGACCGGCACCGGCTGGGCGCCCGATTACCCGGACCCGACGGACTACATCGTCCCCGAGGCCGCCCCCGATTCCACCTACACGGCCGCCGACGCCTTCTCCGAGCAGCTCCAGTACGGTCACGCCACGGTGGCGAACAACACGACCTGCGGACACAATGTCACGAGCTTCGCGAACCTCACGTACTGGGCCAACGCCGCCATCAACCTCAACGGGTCGCTGAACTCCACTTGCCAGGGGGTCGCGTACAGCCAAGCCGTGGCGTGGATGGCCATCGCCGCGGGCCTGCCCGTCGGAGTCAACCGGACGCTCGACTACAACCAGATCGAGCAGATCACCAACGCGCTCTCGATGATGGTCTGGAACGGCCAGGCGAACGAGGTGGTCTCGGCCGCGCCGTGGATCGATCTCAGCTCCGTCAACACGAACCCGATGATCGGGGGCGGAGGCGACAACATCTGGTTCCATATCCAGTACGCGTACTCCTCGACGGTCTCGTTCCACGAGTCGGGCCTGGCCGCGGGCACGTCCTGGTCGGTGACCTTCGGGACGACCACCCAGACCTCGAACACCGCGACGATCTCCTTCGCCGGTATCGCGAACGGCACCTACAACTATTCGACGGCGTTCGTGACCGGCTACGGGGCCGCTCCGGCGAACGGATCGATCACGGTAACGGGCCCCTACACGCAGGACGTGACGTTCACCGCGTTCTCGGGCCAGGACTACGCGGTCACGTTCGATGCGATCGGCCTGATCTCGAATACGTCGTGGTCGATCGTGGTGCCGGACGTCGGGACCGTCAGCACGAACGGGCTGAGCGTCGCGTTCTCCCTGCCCAACGGCGACTACAACTACACGCCGTCGGTGATCCCGGGCTACGCGAACACCCCCGGCGGGCCGTTCACGGTCGCCAGCGCCGCCCTCTTGACCAACGTGACGTACACCTACTCGCTCAAGGCGATCTACGCGGTCACCTTCAAGACGTCCGGCCTCCCGACCGGCCAGTCGTGGTCGGTGACGCTATCGGCCACCGACGTCGGAGCGTACACGATCTCTTCGACCACCTCCGCGATCACCTTCGAGGAAGTCGCCTCGAGCGGGGTCGGCGGCTCCTACACGGCGGTCTACACGGCGCCGTCGGGGTACATCGCGGTGACGTCCTCGTCCGTCGTAATCGTCGCTGGGCCCACCACCACCATCGTGCCGTTCAGTCCGACGTTCTCGGTGACGTTCACCGAGAGCGGCGCGCCCACCGGCCAGGACTGGACCGTCTTCTTCGCGGGCACGAGCAAGAGCGCCGCGACCCTGACGATCGTGTTCGCGGCCCCGAACGGGACCTGGTCGTTCGGGCTCGTCGCGCCGTCCGGCTACACGGCCACTCCCGCCGGCGGACAGATCGCGGTGAAGGGCGCGGCGACCGGTGTCGCGGCGACGTTCGCCTCGAACGCGAAACCGGCACCGAGCTCGTCGTACCTGTCGAGCCTGGCGTACGAGCTCATCGGAGCGCTGGCGGTGCTCGCCCTGATCGGCTTCGGGCTGGCCGCCTATCTCTCGTTCCGTCGGCCGCCCACCTCGCCTCCGCCCAAGGGATGGGCCGGCGAGAAGGAAGCCCCCGAGACCCCCGGCTCCACGACCACCGTCGGTTCGGAGTTCGAACCGGACGCGGAGAACAAGGGCTGAGCGGATCCTGACCCTCCGATCCCCGCCCCGCCCGGGGCGAACCCTTTCCTCCCCCCTCTTTTCCTATTCCGCGGGACCGCCCCCGGCCCCGAAAGGGGAGCGGAGCCCCTACAGCAGAGGAAGCGCGCCCGTGATCGGGTCGAGTCGGGCCGACGGCGCTGGGCCAAGACCGAGACAGGTTCGGGTCCCCGGAGGGACCTCGGTGAACCCGGCGTCCTCGACCCATACGGTCGGGATCCCCGCCGCCCGGGCGCGTCGTTCGATCGCGTCGAGGTCGGCGAGCGTGTCGACCTCGAGGGCGACCTTCTTCTGCCCTTCCGCGAGCCAGGCCTCGAGCGCGACCGCATCGCGCCCCTCGGCCCGGCGGACGAGCATCACCGCCGCGTGCGCCGCCTGCACCGCCGACTTGCCCGCGGTGAGGCGCAGCTCCCCGCGCAGGAGAAGGACCATCTTCCACCCGCCTTCGCGCGAGCGGGGCCGGTTAGCGGGCGTACTCGTCCTCCCGCCCCCGCTCCAGGGCCTCGATCCGTCGGTTGAGATCGGCCCGCTGCCGCTCGATCTGGGCCGCGGGGGGACCGTCCGCGGAGGCCGTTCGGGTCCGTCGTTCCATCGCCCGCGCTTCGCGGTGCAGCCGGTCGAGCTCCCGAGCGAGCTCCCAGGCCCGCTCGCCTCCCGGTTCGGGTTCCGCCCGGTGGGCGCTCGGCGGCGTGCGCGCATACGCTCCGCGCGCCAGCCCTCCCGCGAACGCCACGAGGGCGACCGCCGCGAGGACGGCCTCCAGGACCGGGTCGCTCCAGGCCGCGGAGAAGCCGGTGGGGGCGAGGCCGAGGAGGGCCGAACCGACGAGGACCGTCAGCGCGATGCTGAGGACGAACGCGAGGGTCGCCGTCTCGAGGGCCCGCCGGGCCCCGTCGGGGCCGCGAAACCTCCACTCCGGGAAGAGGCACCGCGCGACGGTGAATCCCGGGACGGCGAACAGGAGGAGTCCGCCGGTCATCGCCTGGAGTAGGTCGAGGGCGCCCATCTTCTGGTCCCGGCCGATCACTCGGACGGCGGGTTCGCCCCCGCGGCGAACTGCTTCTCCAGCTGGCGTCTCAGCCGCCGGTTCGAGACGAGCCCGTGGGCGGCTCGCCGCGTCGTTTCGTACTGCTTCAAGAGCGCCCGGACCTCCTGCGGCCGCTGACCGCTCCCACGGGAGATGCGGTGGATCCGGTCCGCCTTGATCAGCTGGGCGTCGTCGAGCTCCGCGGGCGTCATCGAGTCGAGGATCGCCCGGAACCGTCGGAGCCGTTGCTGGGTCTGGTCGAGCTGCTGGTCGTCGAGCTTCGCGCCGCCGAGCATGGGGAACATCGAGACGAGCTTGGAGACCGGGCCCATCTCCCCCAGGGAGTCGAGCTGGGTACGCATGTCGCGGAGCGAGAACCGGCCGCCGAGGAGGTGCTTCGCCGCCTGCTCGGCGGCCTCCTTGTTCGACAGCTCCTCGAACCGCTCGAGCAGCGTCTGGATATCCCCCATCCCGAGCAGGCGGGAGACGAACCGCGTCGGCTCGAACCGTTCGAGCTCCTCCAGATGCTCGCCGGTCCCCAGGAAGACGATCGGCGCCCCGCTGGCGGCAACGGCCGAGAGCGCGCCTCCCCCTTTGGCGGAGCCGTCGATCTTCGTGAGGATGACGCCGGTCAGACCGACCGCCTTGTGGAACGCCGTCGCGCTGCGGCCGGCGGTCTGGCCCATCGCCGCGTCGAGGACGAGGAACACCTCCTCGGGCTCGAGCGTGGCCCGCACGCGCTTCAGCTCCTCGATCAGCTCCGGGTCGATCCCGCTGCGGCCGGCGGAGTCGACGATCAGCGCGGTGTGCGGCGGGAAGCGCGCGAGCGCTTCCTGAACGATCACCTCGGCGCGGCGCTCCGACCGGTTCGAGTAGAACTCCGCTCCGATCTTCTTCGCGAGCTGCTCGAGCTGGTCGATCGCCGCCGGGCGGTGGACGTCGGCGCCCACGAGGGCGACCCGCACCCCCTTCTTCTGGAGGTAGCGGCCGAGCTTGGCGGCGGTCGTCGTCTTTCCCTGGCCGAACAGACCGGCGAGGAGGATCCGCTTCGGTTTCGCCTCGAACGGCCGGTCCTTCCCGAGGATGCCGCGGATCTCGTCGTAGATGATGCGGATGAGGAAGTCGCGCAGGCTCGCCCCGGACGGTGGTCGCTCCTCCGTCGCCCGGCGGCGCACCCGCTGCGTGAGGTCGAGGGTCAGCTGGACGTTGACGTCCGCCTGCAGGAGCGCCCGCTGGATGTCGCGGACGACATCGTTGAGGAGCGCCTCGTCGACGACGGACCCCTTGGCGATCTTCTGGAGCACGCCCCGCAGGGACTTTCCCAGAGAGTCGAGGACCATGGCTCTGCCTTCCGGACCGCGAGGGGCCCCCGTTCTACACCGGCGCCTGTATAAGTCGGGCGCGCACCCGCCGGCGTCCTCCTCAAACCTATTACCGACCGGACGGCTCGTTGCGGGGTCGCGATGGCTACGGAACCCCCGGCTGCACGAGCGACGCCCCCCAAGCTGAACCCGGTCCGGGTGCCGGTGCCGGAGGAATCCCCGGCGGCGAGGACGCAGGACTTCCGCGAAGTGCTCCACGCCTACACGCGCGAGGACGCCGTCCTCGAGGCGAAACGGTGCATCCAGTGCCGCCGGCCGTGGTGCGTCGAGGCGTGCCCGATCACCCAGGACTGCAAGGAGTACATCCGGCTCATCGCCGCGGACGATTTCGACGGGGCGGCCCGCGTGACCTTGCGGGACGACCCGCTCCCGACCTCGCTCTGCAAGGTCTGCTACCACTACTGCGAGGAGTCGTGCGTGATCACGAAGAAGGGGGTCCCGATCGCGATCCGCCACCTGAAGCGCGCGGCCCTCGACTACGGGCAGAGCGACCTGCTCTACGTCCCGTCGAAGCCGAAGTCGCAGCGGATCGCCGTCGTCGGCGCCGGCCCCGCGGGCCTGATGGCCGCCTGGGACCTCGGCGTGCGCGGCTACTCGGTCACGGTCTTCGAGCAGGAGACGAGGGCCGGGGGGCTGATGCAGACGATCCCGGCGTACCGGATGACCGACGCCGACGTCCAACGGGACATCGCTCGGTTCCGGGGGCTCGACGTAACGTTCGCGGAGCGTACGAAGGTCGGCCGGGACCGGCCGCTCGAAGCCCTCCTCGCCGACGGATACCTCGCCGTGTTCCTCTCGATCGGCACCCCCGACCACCGGACGCTGGGGGTGCCGGGAGAGTCGCTCGCCGGGGTGATCCCGGCCCTAGAGTTCCTGAAGGAGACGAACGGGGGCGTCACCGTTCCCGTCGGACGGGAGATCGTCGTCATCGGCGGGGGGGACGTAGCGATGGACTCCGTGCGGACGGCGCTACGCCTGGCGCGCGGGGGCGGGGTCACGCTCGTGTACCGCCGCGGCCGAGAGGAGATGCCGGCGGACCGCGAGGAGATCGCGGGGGCGGAGCACGAAGGGATCCGGTTCCTCTTCCAGAAGGCTCCCGTACGGATCGTCGGTACCTCCCACGTCGAGGGGTTGGTCGTCCGTTCCGTCGAGCTCGGGCCGCCCGACGCCGGGGGCCGACGCGCTCCGGTCCCGGTGCCCGGCTCGGAGGCCACGATCCCGTGCGATACGGTGATCGTCGCGGTCGGTCAGAAGGCCGACCTCCACGGCTTCGGCCCGGAGCTCGACCTTCGCGTCACCTCGCAGGGGTGGCCGGAAGGCAAGGGTCCGGGATACGGGACCGCCCGCCCCGGGGTCTTCGCCGCCGGAGGTCGCTCGGTCGTGTACGCGATGGGCGCGGCGATGGAGGCGGCGACCGCGATCGACGCCTATCTCTCCGAGAAACGGGGCGAGCCCCCCACGCCCCGACCGGACCCTTTCGGCGGCCCGGGGGCCTTCCATCTGCCCCCCGGCTATACGGTGCCGATCCGCAAGTGACCTGGACCGGTGGGGGCCTCGGATAGGTATTTCCCCCCTCCGACGCCCTACCTCCTCGTGCATCGACCTGGGAGGGGCCGGGACCGTCTCCCCGCGTGGACCTCCGTGGTCGTCGGGCTCGTTCTCCTCGGGATCGCGAGCATGCCAGAGGTCTCGGCGGGCCCCGCCCACGGTCCCGTGGCGAGCGCCGATTTCGCGCGGTCGATGCCGTCCGCCTCCCCCAGCTTCGCGGCCCGGGCCGGTTTTGTGGCCGGGCACGCCGCCGAGACCATCGGAGCCCGGCCCGCCGCACGGCCCCAATCGGTCGATGTGGTGTTCCAGCCGCAGAACGGTTCGGCCGGCGCGACGTTCGGCGGTGGATCGGTCCCCGCGGCCGAATACGCCCGGTCCCATGGACTGACCCCGGCCGAGTACGCGGCGGCCGAGGGGTACTTCGTCGGGGAGGGAGTCCGGGTCGTCCACGCCTGGCCGGACCGGCTCGTCCTCTCGCTCGAGGGAACGCCGGCGGCGCTGGACCGGGCGTTCGGCACGGTGCTGCTCGCCGGCACGTTCGACGATCGTTCGGTCGTCTTTCCGTCGGTCGCCCCGACGCTCCCGTCGGGGATCGAGACGGAGGTCGCCGGGGTCGTCGGCCTTTCGTCCGGGTTCGAGACGTTCTCCCTCGCGCTCACCGCACCGCGCCTCCTCCCGGCGTCCCCGGGGAGCTCCACGGTCCCCGCCTCCGGCGGAAGCGTGATCGATCCGGGCATGGCGCGGACGCTCTACAATCTCACCGAGCTGTACAATCTCACCGGCGGGGCCACGTACCCGACGTCGGAGGCGATCGCGCTGATCCTCTGGGGCGCCGGCTACGACCCGAGCGATATCTCGACGTTCTATTCGGACGATTACCCCGCCTCGTTCCCGACGCCCAAATGGAACGCGTACCCGATCGACGGCGCCTCCGAGCCGAGCAGCTCGGCCCCTCTGTCAAAGGATTCGCTGGCCGTCGAGGAGCTCACCCTCGACCTCGAGTGGTCCGGGTCGATGGCGCCCGGCGCGACCCTGGACGCGGTCTACGCCCCCGGCCCCAGCACGAAGAACCTCACCGACGCCTTTGAGGAGGCCCTTTCGCTGCCGAACATGACGGCCATCTCGATGTCGTTCGGGGGGCCCGAGGTGCAGTCCGCCTCGCTCGCCGCTGCGTGGACCCCCCTCTTCTCGGAAGCGGCCGACCGAGGCATCACTGTGCTCGCGGCGACCGGGGATACGGGGGGAGATCTGAACAGTTCCTGCACGGGGGGACCAGCCCCCGAGTTCCCCGCCTCGTCCCCCCAGGTCCTGGCCGTCGGGGGGACCGCCATGACGATCGAACGGAACGGCCTCGGCATGATCACGGGCTACAGCGAAGCGGCGTGGGGCGACGGAGGCGGGGGGCTCTCGGCCGACTACCGAGCCCCGAACTGGCAGCTCGTGGGCACGGCCCGGACGGCCATCGAGTTCGCGGGAGGCGGGCGCGGCACCCCGGACGTCAGCGCGACGGCGGTGAACAACTTCATCTTTTACAAGAACCAGAACCAGGCGGCCGACGGGACGAGCTTCGCGACCCCGCTGTGGGCGGGAGTCGTGGCCGACCTCGATGCCCACATCGGCCACGCGCTGGGTTTCTTCACCCCGCGTCTCTACCACGTCGTGGCGAACCAGTCCAACCAGTCGATCCATCCGGCCTATGCCGGCGTCTTTGACATCCAGAAGGGATTCAACTGCGTCGCCCAGGCGGGCGTCGGTTGGGATGCGGCGACCGGCTGGGGCACCCCCCGGGGGGCCGCGCTCGAAGCGGAGCTCGCCGGCTCGTTCGTCAACCTGACGCTGATCGAGAGCCCGTCGACGGTCGCCCCGGGCGAGTCGCTCGCGGTCCGCGTCCAGGTCGCGAACTGGTCGAGCGGAGCCCCCATGGTCGGAACGCCGGTCGACCTGCGGGTCAAGGGGGACAGTTCCGTCGGTCCGTGCACGGGAACGTTCGATTCGACCACGATCCTCTCGAACTCGACGGGCTGGGTCTCGGCGAACCTCGGGGTCTCCGCCTGCTACCTGGGCGCCCATGCCATCGTCTCCGCGAGCGTCCTGACCGACCGGCTCTTCGGGCAGAGCTCGGTGCGGATCGCCGTGAACCTCCTCGGCCTGATCCCGCAGCTCGAATCGCTCGGCAACGCTCCGCTCAGCTACGTCCTCTACACCGCGATCATGGCCTCGGCCGTGGTGGCCGGAGCCTGGCTCGGGAGGCCGCGTCCGCCGGCCCCGGGGTCGGTGCCCGCGGCGAGGCCCCCGTCGCCCGTTCCCTCCGGGGCCGCCCCGGCACCGCCCGTCCCCGCGGCACCCCCGGCGAAACCGCCGCCGGCGTCCACCCGATAGCGGGACTCCGGGGGACCGACGCGGCCCGTCTCCGGCCACCGGGAGCCTGGGGCTCGGGGACCGACCGGCGGCGCGACCGGGGCGGGAAGGGGTCCCGGCGAAAATCCCGAAACGCCTTAATCCGGGACTCTGTCGGCCCGGCGTGCCCGGAGCTGAAGAAAACGCTCCGGACGGTGCGGCCCCCGTCGCCGTCTCGGGGCCGGAACGTTCGGTACTCCTCGCGTTGCGCGAAGCGACCGACCTGCCGGTCGAGGAAGGAGAGCTCGCCACGCGCCTGGGGATCGGCGAAGATCAGGTCCGCGGATCGCTCCAGCGCCTTCGCTCGAAGCACCTCACTGTCGTCGAGGAGGAGCACGAGGCGTTCCGACGCCTCACGCCCCGGGGCGCGGCGGCCGTCGCGGGAGCACTCCCGGAACGGAAGCTGATCGAGGCGCTCCGGCGCCGGGGTTCGCTCACCGCCGAGGAGATCTCGGCCGAAGGGCTCCTCGAGGAGGAGCGGTCGATCGCGATCGGCCTTCTCCGACGCCGCGGCTGGCTCGCCGACGGCGTTCCGTTCCGCTTCGGTGAGGGGCCGGGGCCCCCGGCCGGGCCGCTGCCCGAAGAGGTCGTGCTCCGTCAGATCGCGAACGAGGAGACGGAGGTGGACGAACCGGTGGCGGAAGCGCTCGAGCGCCGGGGTCTCGTCCGGACCGAGCGCCGGTCGCGGAAGCGGTGGGCGCCTTCGGAGGAAGGGCGACGCCTCGAGCTCCCGGCCGAGGGCGAGGAGCAGATCGGGGCCCTCACGACCGCTCGGTTGGCGAGCGGCGAGTGGCGGGGCCGCTCCTTCCGCCCGTACGACGTGCGGGCGGCGGTCCCGTTCGTGACCGGCGCCCGGCCGAACCCGTACACGGCCTGGCTCGAGGAGTTCGGGGAGATCCTGATCGGCCTCGGCTTCGAGCAGTCGGAGGGGCCGATCCTCGAGACCGAGTTCTGGAACAATGACGTGCTCTTCATGCCCCAGGACCATCCGGCCCGGTCGATCCACGACGCCCTTTCGGTCGAGGGCGTGACGGGCCGCCTTCCCGCCCCCGATCTGCTCGCCCGGGTCGCCGCCGCCCACGAGGGACGCGCGCTACCGGGGACGGAAGCTCCGCTCGGACCGGGGTGGCCGGGGCGCTACGACCCGGCGATCGCCGCGCGTCCCGTGCTGCGGTCCCAGACGACCGCGGTCTCCGCCCGGTTCCTCTCCCGCCACCCGACCCCCCCGTTCCGCATGTTCTCGATCGACCGCAACTTCCGGCGGGAGCAGGTGGACGCCGGCCACCACATCGAGTTCTCCCAGTGCGAGGGGATCGTCGGAGAGGAGGGGCTGTCGATCCGCGACCTGATCGGCCTGTTCCGCACGCTCGCCGAGGCGATCGGGATCCGGGAGATCAAGATCCGGCCCAGCTACTTCCCGTTCACCGAGCCGTCGATCGAAGCGTACGTCCGCCACCCCCGGCTCGGCTGGATGGAGACCTTCCCCGGGGGACTGTTCCGCCCCGAGGTCCTGGGGCCCCTCGGGATCGACGTCCCGGTGATCGCCTGGGGCGCCGGGATCACCCGGCTGGCGATGGTCGCGCTCGGCCGCTCGGACATCCGTGAGCTGTTCCTCGACGACCTCGACGAGCTGCGGGGCGGGGGACCGTAGGATGCCGACGGCCACCCTCTCCCGGGCCCGCGTGGCGGCCCTCCTCCCGCCCTCCGTCTCGGAGGCGTCGTGGGAGGAGCTCCTGTTCGAGTCGAAGGCCGAGCTCGAGTCGATGCAGGGCGACGACCTCGTGCTCTCCGTGACCCCCGACCGCCTCGATCTGCTCTCGGAAGGTGGGCTCGGGCTCTACCTGCAGGGCGCCGTGGGATCGGCGGCGGGGCTTGCCCGCCGCGGGGGCCACGGAACGGAGGACGGCGTCGTCCCGCTCGTCGTCGAGGCGGGCGTCGACCCGATCCGCCCGGCGATCGGCGCCGTCGTGGTCCGGGCCCCGGACGACCGGGGCCTCGACGCGGGGCTTCTCGCCGAAGCGATCCGCTTCCAGGAGCTGCTGCACGCCACGATCGGCCGGAACCGACGGGCGGCCAGCCTCGGGATCTACCCTCTCGACCGGCTGACGCTCCCGGTCCGGTACGCCCTCGAGCCGATCTCCTCGGTCCGGTTCGTCCCCTTGGACGGGACGGAGGAGGTCTCTGGCGACCGGTTCTTCTGCGACCACCCGATGGCCGCGCTGTACGGAGCGCTCGGACGCTCGAACGACGACTGCCTCACGCTGCGCGACGGCCGGGGCACGGTCCTGAGCCTCCCACCGATCCTGAACGGACGCAGCGCGGGCGAGGCCCGGGCCGGCGACCGGGAGCTCCTCCTCGAGTCCACCGGGACCCGGGAGCGGAGCGTTCGCGAAGCCCTCGGCCTCCTTTCGGTGCCGTTCGTGGCCCAGAAGTGGTCGGTCACTCCGGTCCCCATCCAGGGACCGGGCGACCGGCGGAGCGATGGCCGATACCTCGTCGAGCCCCGCCCTCTCAACGTCCCGTCCGCTCTGGTCCGCGCCGTGGCAGGGATCCCGCTCACCTCCGGGGAGGTCGAACACCGCCTGGCGCGGGCCCGGCTCGGCGTCCGACCGCATCCCCACGGCTGGACGGTCGACATCCCGCCCTGGCGGCCCGACCTGGCCGCCCCGGTCGACGTCGTGGAGGACGTCGTGCTCTCGGGGCGTGTTCGCCCGGAGGACGGGATCGTGCCGCCAAGCCGCACGCGGGGCCGTCGACTTCCCGCCGTCCAGCTGCGCCAGCGCGTCGGCGCGTGGCTGCTCGGGCTCGGGTTCGCCATGCCGAACACCCCCGTCCTCCTCTCGGAGGCGACGGTCGCCCGCGTCGGCGGCCCCCTGCCGATCCGCCTGCAGAACCCGGTATCGGCAGAGTACGCCTACGTGCGCGACCGACTCTTCTCCTCGCACCTCGACGTCCTCGCCCACAACACGCGCCACCGCTACCCGCAACGATTCGCCGAGGTGGGTCCGGTCGTCGTCCGGTCCCCCGAGGCGGAGGCGGGCGGTGAGACCCGGTACCATGCCGGGGCGATGATGGCGGGGGAATCCGCCGGGTTCGCGGAAGCGGCCGCCCTGGTGGACTACCTGCTGCGCAACCTCGACATCGGATCGATCCGCGAGCCCGCCGAGCTTCCCGGAACGATCCCGGGCCGGGCCGCCCGCGTGAGGGTCGCCGGAGAGCCGGTCGCCGAGGTCGGAGAGCTTCACCCCCGGATCCTGACCGAGCTCGGCGTGCCGGTTCCCGTCGCGTGGGCCGAGGTCGACCTGACGTCGCTCGGTCCGCTCCTCGGCCGCCCCGGCAGGGCTTAATATCGACCCCCCGGTCGGACGGCGATGGCACGCGCCCGGGCCGCCCGGTCGAGCGAGACGGGCCGCGCCCGGTGGGAGCGGGAGACGCGTCGGGCGCTGGGGAACCGGTCCGACACCGGCCCCGTGCCGCTGCTCGTCGGTCCGCCCGAAGACACGTCGGCGGAGTTCCTCGAGAAGGTCGGCTTCCCGGGCGAGCCGCCGTACACCCGTGGCATCCAACCGACCATGTACCGGGGCCGGCTCTGGACGTTCCGCCAGTACTCGGGGTTCGGCAGCGCCCAGGCGACCAACCGCCGCTTCCACTTCCTGCTCGAGGGCGGACAGACCGGCCTGTCGGTCGCGTTCGACCTCCCGACGCAGAACGGGTACGACTCCGACCATTCCCGGGCGCGCGGGGAGGTCGGCCGGTGCGGGGTTCCGGTCTCCACGCTCGGCGACATGCGCACGTTGATGGCCGGGATCCCGCTCGACCGCGCCACGGTGTCGATGACGATCAACGCCACGGCCCCGATCCTGACCGCGCTCCTCATCGCCGTCGCCGAGGAGAACGGGGTGCCGCGGGCCCACCTCGGGGGCACGGTGCAGAACGACGTGCTGAAGGAGTACATCGCGCGCGGCACGTACATCTACCCGCCGGAGGCGTCGATGCGCCTCACGGTCGATCTCGTGGAGTTCGCGACCCGCGAGATGCCCCAGTGGAACTACATCTCGGTCTCGGGGTACCACATGCGCGAGGCCGGCGCCACGGCGGCCCAGGAGGTCGGGTTCACCTTCGCGAACGCGATCGCGTACGTCCGCGCGGTGCAGGCGCGCGGGCTCGACCTCGACGAGTTCCTCCCGCGCCTCTCGTTCTTCTTCTCGGCGGACCGGAACTTCCTCGAGGAGATCGCCAAGTTCCGGGCCGCCCGGAGGCTCTGGGCGAGGATCGTCCGGGAGACGTTCGGCGCGAAGCGCTCCCGCTCCCAGCAGCTCCGGTTCCACACCCAGACGGCCGGCTCCAGCCTCACCGCGCAGCAGCCCGAGCTGAACGTCGTCCGCACGACGCTCGAGGCGCTCTCCGCGGTCCTCGGGGGCACGCAATCGCTCCACGCGAACGCGCTCGACGAGGCGCTCGGGCTGCCGACCGAGGCGTCGGCGCGGCTCGCCCTGCGGACGCAGCAGATCCTCGCCGAAGAGTCCGGGGTCGGCGCGACGGTCGACCCCGTCGGCGGGGCGTACGAGATCGAGCACCTCACCGACCGGATCGAGGAAGAGGCCGGGAAGTACATCGACCGGATCGAGACGATGGGCGGCGCCGCCGAGGCGATCCGGCGAGGGTACGTCGCCGGCGAGATCTCGCGGGAGGCGTACCGCATCGCCCGGGCGCGCGAGCGGAAGGAGGAGGTCGTCGTCGGCGTCAACGAGTTCCGGGAAGGGAACCCGACGTTCTCTCTCTTTTCCGAACGCCGCGGCCGCGGCACCTCCGCCCAGCGGATCTCCCCCGCGGAGGAGGGTCGCCAGTCGGCCCGGGTCCGCCGCTGGCGGAAGGCGCGCGACGGCGGAGCCGCCACGAAGGCCCTCGACCGGCTCCGGCGGACGACCGAGGAAGGGCGGAACGTGATGCCGGAGGTGCTCTCGGCGGTCGTCGCCGGCTGCACGCTCGGGGAGGTCGCGGACGTCTGGCGGGCGCTGTTCGGAGAGCAGCCGCCGTCCCGGGAGTTCTAGTGGGCATGACGACGCTCGATCACATCGGGATCGCCGTCGACCACCTGTCGAGCGGGCTCGAGCGCTGGCGTCCCCTCCTCGGGGAGGCCGACTCCCCTCCCGAGGAGGTTCCGTCCCAAAAGGTGCGCGTCGCGTTCCTGCGGGCCGGGGAGATTCACCTCGAGCTCCTCGAGCCGACCGACCCCTCCTCGGCCGTCGGCCAGTTCCTCGCCCGCCGCGGGGAGGGGCTCCATCACCTCGCGTTCCGCGTGCCGAGCGTCGACGCCGCGCTCGCGGACGTCGAGCGCCGCGGCGGCCGTCTCGTCGACCGCGTCGGCCGCCCCGGCGCCCGCGGCCGCCGCGTCGGGTTCGCCCACCCGTCGGCCTTCGAGGGCGTCCTGGTCGAGTTCGTGGAGGCTCCGTGAGCGAGATCGTGTCGGCGGAGCTCGCCTCGATCTGGGACAGCCGGGGCCGACCGACGGTCGAAGCGACGATCGCCCTCGCCTCCGGGGCCCGCGGTCGCGCCGCAGCCCCGAGCGGGGCGAGCACGGGCGCCCACGAGGCGCACGCGTTCCCCGACGGGGGCGTGCCCGAGGCCCTTCGCACGTTCCGCGATCGGGTCGCGGCGCGGCTGATCGGAGCGGACGCCGCGACGCAGGCCGACGTCGACGGTCGGCTGCACTCGGCGGACGGCACGACGGATTTCTCGGGGATCGGCGGGAACACCGCGACCGCCGTCTCCGTGGCGAGCGCCCTCGCCTACGCCGAGGAGACCCACCGTCCCCTCTGGGCCGTCCTGGCCCGGCCGGGGATCGACGGGCGGAAGTTCCCGGCGATCGTCGGCAACTGCCTCAACGGGGGCCGGCACGCCATCGGCGGACCGGACATCCAGGAGTTCATCGCGTTCGCCGACGCCCCTCGTCCGGAGGATTCGATCGCGGCGGCGATGCGGGTCCACGCCCTGGTCGGCGAGGAGCTGCACCGACGCTACCCGCGCCAGGCGCTCGGCCGGGGCGACGAGGGGGGCTGGGTCGCGCCGATCGAGAACGTCGCCGCCGTCGAGCTCCTGGCCTCCGCCTGCGAGCGCGTCCGGGACGAGCTGCACATCGCCGTCCACCCCGGGCTCGATCTCGCGGCGAGCGAGTTCTTCCGCGACGGACGCTACAAGTACAAGGAACAGACCCTCGACACGGAAGGGCAGGTCGGGTTCGTCACCCATCTGGTCGACCGCTACGGCCTCAAGTACGTCGAGGATCCCCTCGACGAGGAGGCGTTCGACGCGTTCGCCGACCTCACGCGGGCCGTCGGGAACCGGACCCTCGTCGTCGGGGACGATATCTACGTCACGCGCCGCGAGCGTTTCGAGCGGGGCCTGGCCCGGGGTTCCTCGAACGCGGTCCTCATCAAGGTCAACCAGGTCGGGACCCTCACGGACACGTTCGCGTGCGTCGACCTCGCCCTCCAAAAGAAGGTCGCCACGATCACGTCGCACCGCTCGGGGGAGATCCCGGACTCCTGGCTGGCGCACGTGGCCGTGGGGACCGGGGCCCGGGGGCTGAAATGCGGCCTTCTCGGCGGCGAGCGGGTGGCAAAGCTAAATGAACTCCTGCGGCTCGGCCGCGCCACCGGACCGTAGCACCATGCCTGACGACGAGATCGTGGCCGAGCAGCAGCAGCAGGGCGGGGCCACCGACACGCAGGACATCCGCCCGGGCGAGCTCCTGATCCCGGAGGACACCTACCTCACGTCGGGGGTCCACATCGGGACCCAGCAAAAGTCGGCGTCGATGCGCCGGTTCGTGTTCAAGGTGCGGTTCGACGGCCTGCACGTGCTCGACGTGCGCGAGACGGACCGACGGATCCGCCTTGCGGCGAAGTTCCTCGCCCGGTTCCCCGCCGACCGGATCCTCTCCGTCTCCCAGCGGCAGTACGGCCAGAAGCCGGTGCGCGTCTTCGCCAAGACGATCGGCGCGGTCTCCTTCTCCGAACGGTTCGTCCCCGGGTGTCTCACCAACCCGAACCTCGCCGAGTACTTCGAGCCGAAGGTCCTCGTCGTCACCGACCCCGCGACCGACCAGCAGGCCCTCAGCGAGGCGGTCTCGATCGGCATTCCGGTCGTCGGCCTGTGCGATGTCAACAACGAGACGCGGAACGTCGACCTCGTGATCCCGGCGAACAACAAGGGCCGCGTCGCCCTCGCCACCGTTTACTGGCTGCTCTCCCGCGAGATCCTTCGGGCCCGCTCGGGGAACGCCGAAGCGGAGTTCCCGCTCTCGATCGAGGACTTCCAGGCCGCGCTGTAGGCCCCCGGTCCCCCGACCGACTCGTCCGGATACCGTCTTATCACTTCCGGCCCTATCGGGGCCGTGAGCCGTCCGGGCTCGGGCCTTTTCGATCTCCTCACCGAGCACGGGGTGCCGGCCAAGGGAGCCCAGCTCTACCTCGCCGCCTGTCGGTCGGGAGCCCAGCCCGCGAGCGAGCTGGCCCGCCTCTCGGCGATCAACCGGGTCGAGGCGTATCGGATCATCAAGCAGCTCGTTGCCGACGGCCTGCTCACGGCCACGGGGAGCCGGCCGCAGCGGTTCGCCGCCCTCTCGCCCGACGAGCTCGTCGACCGATGGATCCGACGGGCCTCCGACAAGCTCCACCGCCTCGAACAGGACCGGGAGAAGGTCCTCGCCGACTGGGAGGAAGGTCGCACGGAGCTCGAGGAACGCGACCCCCGCAAGTTCGCCGTCCTCGAGAACCGAGAGACGATCCGTCGCTTCCTTCGCAAGCGGATCGGCCTGGCGGAGCGCCAGATCCTCCTCAGCGCGAGCGGTCCGTCGCTCTCGGGTCTCATCGACGGCGGCCTGGACCGCGCGCTGCGCGAGGCCGCGGGCCGCGGGGTCAAGGTCCGGATCGTCACCGAGGTGTATCCCCCGAACCTGACCGAGGCGAAGCACTTCGCGGGCTTCTCCGAGCTCCGCCATTCGTCCGGGCCGATCGCCAACCGCGCCCTCGTCGTCGACCGGACCGGCGCCCTCGTGTACGTCTCGGGCGAGGAGGGGCTGGGGCGGTCCGGAGAGGAGCAGGTCGCCCTCTGGTCGTCGGCCCCCACGTTCGTTCAACTCGCCCGCGACTACCACCGCCGGCTCTGGGGGCCCGCCAACCGCGCGGAGGCACGGTTCGTCGAGCTCGAGAACCCGCCGACGGCCGTGCTCCCGGTCGTCGCCGGCCGGGAGTCGGTGCCGTTCCAGCGGCTCAAGGAGATGGCGAAGCTCGGCATGCGCGCCTCGGGCGTACGGGAGTTCCGCCTCCACCTCCCCGATCTGATCGACGTCATTGCGCTCCAACTGGGCCGGGAGATCGCGAAGGACGTCGAGGGCCGGACCCCCGAGGAGGTCGCCAAGTCGCTCACGCGCTACTATGCGACCCACACGATGGGCCAGCTCGGGGTCGTCCGCGAGCGTCCCCTCACCCTCCAGGTGACGGGATGCTTCGCGTGCACCCAGGACTCGCCCGAGATCGGCCGGATGATGTGCCCCCAGCTCCTCCGTTCGGTCCTCGAGACCCGTCTGGGGCAGCGTTGGGAGGTATCGAAGCCCGACCCGACGAAGCACGCCACCCGCGGTTGCCTGTTCACGGCCACCGCGGCGTGATCCCGAGCCGTCGAACGACCCTCGCGCCATGCTAGGTCGCGGCATGGTGTAGCAAGTGTAGGTTACAATCGGTACAGCGGCCGAATGAATCTATAAATACAGGTCACCTTTACGGAGGCGTAGAAGCTATGAAGCCCACTCCCCCGTCCTCGGCGGCCTCGAAGGTCCGACCCACGCCGAAGTCGCTTCACGGGCCGGTCGCCCTGTCGACCTCGCCCGCGATCCCCCCCCCGCCGGTCTCGGACGCCTGCCCGAACTGCGGGTCGGCGCACCTGATCCGGGACGAGATCCGTGGGGAGATCGTCTGCGCGGACTGCGGACTCGTGGTCGACCAGAGCGCGCTCGTCAGCGACCGCGGTCAGCGCGGTTCGAAGGAGGACACCGGCCGGGAAGCCCGCGGCTGGGGCCCGGTCATCTCGCCGTTGATGCCGGACAAGGGGCTCTTCAGTGAGATCGGGGTCCCCACCCGGGACTTCCAGGGGAACTCGCTCTCGCGCAACACCTCGCTCAAGTTCTACCACCTGCGCAAGCTGAACCATCGTCTGCGCGCCGCGCGCACCCACCAGCGCAACCTCGTCGTGGCGCTCGGGGAGCTGAACCGGCTCGCCGGGGTCCTCGGCCTCTCGCGGTAGGTCAAGGAGTCGGCGACGTACATCTACCGGCGGGCGCTCGAGCACAAGGCGACCCGCGGCAAGAAGATCGTCGCGCTGGTCGCGGCGAGCCTGTACGCCGCGTGCCGGCAGTGCCACGTCCCTCGGACGATGAAGGAGATCATCGCCCACTCCAAGGCGACGAAGATCGAGGTCGGTCGGGCCTACACGCTCCTCGCTCGCGAGCTCAAGCTCGGGCTCAAGCCCGTCGAGCCGCGCGACTACCTGGTGCGCTTCACCCAGGACCTGAACCTCTCGAAGGAGGTCCGGCAGAAGGTCCTGACGCTCCTCGAGCAGGTCGAACAGGTCTACTCGACGAGCGGCGTGCTTCCGAACGGGATCCTCGCGACGATCATCTACATCGCGTCGAACTTGATGGGCGAGCCGCGCAGCCAGGACCGCATCGCTGCGGTCGCGAACGTGACGCCGGTCACGATCCGCAACCACTACAAGGAGCTCCTCGACCTCCTCGGCCTGCCGAAGAACCTCACGAACCCCCAGGCGCGCGGGACGCTCCCGGGCGACGGGGATGGGAAGCTCGCGGTCGACGCCGCGGCGGGCGCGCACTAGGTCCGTCGGGTCCCCCCGGGGGGCTCGGCCCCCCGGAAGACAGATGAACCCGCGGCGGGCTCTCGGGACATGGCGGCCGCCCCCGCGCTGAGCTACTCGTCGTACCGCACGTACCTCGAGTGCCCGCTCCGCTGGAAGTACCTCTACGTCGAGCGGCGCCCCGAGACCCCGCGCGGCTACTTCACGTTCGGTCGGGTCGTCCACTCCGTCCTCGAGGAGCTCGTCCGGCCGTTCGTCGTCCCCACGGCGCGACGCACCGAGGCCGGAGAGATCCAGCGGACGCTCCTCGACTGGTCCGGGGGGACGGCGTCCCCCGCGCTTCCTCCGGGGCACCGGCTGACCCCCGAGGAGCTGCTCGCCGAGTACGACCGCGCCTGGTCGGGGGAGGGGTACACCTCGCCCGAGGAGGAGGCCCGGTACCGAGCGCTCGGCCGCGAACTCCTCCTCAAGTACCACGACCGGCTCGAACGCGATCCCCCCCGGCCGGTCGCCGTGGAGCAGCACCTCGAGGCGAAGTGGGACGGGATCCCGATCCACGGGTACATCGACCGCATCGACCGCACGAGCACCGGCGGTCTCGAGGTCATGGACTACAAGACGTCGCGCGAGCTGTCGCACGAGGATGCCCAGGAGTCGGACCAGCTTTCGCTGTACCAGGTGCTCGTCGAGAGCAACTACCGCGAACCGGTCGAGCGGCTGACCCTCTACCATCTGCGGTCGCTGACCCCCCTGCGCACCCCGGCCCGGGACCGAGGCGCGCTCGATCCGCTCCACGTGCGGCTCGGGGCCGTGGCCGACGGGATCCGGGAGCAGGCGTTCGATCCGACCCCCGGCCGCCACTGTACTCGATGCGACTTCCGCACGACCTGCCCCGAGTTCCGGGAGGTCCCGGCGCCCGACGAGGCACGGCTCGCGGGGCTCGTCGACCGGTTCGAGTCGCTCCGGTCCGACGAGCGCCGCCTCGAGCAGGAGCTGTCCCGCACCGCCGACGAACTGCACCGGGCGGCGGAGGAGCTCGGGGTCCACCGCGTCCCCGGGTCGCGCAGCGTCGCGATCCGACGACGCGAGGAGGCCTGGCAGTTCTCCCTCGACACCATCCGTCCGCTGCTCGAGAGCTCCGGGGTCGCGACGCGCCTGGGGCAGGAGTCGCCCGAGGACGTGAAGCGTCTCCTGCGCGACCCGGAGATACCGGCGGAGGTCCGGCGCAAGCTCTCGGAGACCGGCTCCCGCCGGGTGCGATGGTACTGGGAGCTCGAGGAGTCGAACGGAGGCTCCGGAAAGAGCCGGCCCGCGCAAAGGCTATGATGCTCGCTCGATAGTCTCGCGTATGGGGATTCCCCTCGCGTCCGAGGCGCGCCTGCGCCCTCTGGCGGGCCGGGCCCCGACGGTCGCCACCCTCTGCTCCCACTCGTCCCTGCAGATCTTCCACGGGGCCCGGACGGAGCGCCTCCCGACGATCGGGATCTCGGTCGGTCCCCCGCCGCGGTTCTACGACGCCTTTCCGCTCGCCCGGCCGGACCGCTTTCTCTCGGTGCCGCGGGTCGGGGACCTGCCCGACGCGGCCCCGGCGCTGCGGGACGCCGGCGCGGTCCTGATCCCCCACGGATCGTTCGTCGAGTACCTGGGCGCCGAGGCGTTCGGCCGGCTCGACGTGCCGGTCTTCGGGAATCGGGCGGTCCTCGCCTGGGAATCCGACCGGCGCAAGGAACGGGAGTGGCTCGAATCGGCCGGCGTCTCGATGCCCGAGCGGTTCGAGGACGCTTCCGAGGTCCACGGTCCGGTCATCGTGAAGTATTACGGCGCGAAGGGCGGCAAGGGGTTCTTCCTCGCCAAGAACCGGGAAGCGCTCTCCGAGTTCCGGCCGAGCGGCCCGTACGTGATCCAGGAGTACGTCCTCGGCACCCGCTACTACATGCATTTCTTCTACTCGCCCCTCTCCGACCGCGGCTACCGGGTCGGTCACGGGTCGCTCGAACTGCTCGGGATGGACCGGCGGGACGAGGCGAACATCGACGAGCTGTACAAGCTCGGGGCGCAGGAGGAGCTCCTCAAGGCCGGGATCCGGCCGACGTTCGTCGTCACCGGCAACGTCCCCGTGATCCTGCGCGAGTCGCTCCTCGGCAAGGCGTTCGACGTGGCGGCCCGCATCGTCGAGCGGTCGATCGAGCTGTTCGGCGGGATGGTCGGACCGTTCTGCGTCGAGGGGATCATGACCGAGGAGCTCGACTTCAAGGTCTTCGAGATCTCGACCCGGATCGTCGCGGGCACGAACCTGTTCATCTCGGGGAGCCCGTACTCCGACTTCGTCGAGCCCGGGCTCTCCACCGGTCGACGCATCGCGCAGGAGCTCCAGCGCGCGCGGTCCCAGGATCGCCTCGCCGAGGTCGTCAGCTAGACCGCGCCCCGTGGGATTAAGAACGGACGCCGGCTCGCTGCCCGAAAATCCCCATGCCGTCCGCCATCATCGCCGATCACCTCGGTAAGGTCTATCCCCACTCCCGGCCGGGCGTCTACGCCCTCTCCGACATCACGCTCCAGGTCCCGACCGGAGGCGTCTACGGACTGATCGGCCGCAATGGCGCCGGGAAGACGACGTTCATCCGCATCGCGGCGACGCAGCTCGCCGCCAGCTCGGGCCGGATGGAGGTCCTCGGTCACGACATCGCGACGGAGGAGCGGGAGATCCGGGCCCGGATCGCCTGCGTGCCGCAGGAGTCCCGGCCCCTGTACTTCCTGCGCACCGAGGAGGTCGTGTACCTCTACCTCAAGATGCGGGGGCTGCCGTCCGTCGACGCCCGTCGCCGGACCCGCGACGCGCTCGAGGAGCTCTCGCTCACCGAACACCGCACCAAGCTCGTCAGCCGGCTCTCGGGGGGGACACGGCGCCGGGTGCTCTGCGCCATGGTCCTCGCCTCCGACGCGGACATCATGTTCCTCGACGAGCCGACGACCGGCCTCGACCCCCTCGCCCGCCGGGAGGTCTGGGAGGCGATCCGACGGGCGAGCCGGGAGCACCGGACGATCCTGTTGACGACCCATTACCTCGACGAGGCCGAAGCGCTCTCGGGGCGCCTCGCGCTCATCGAGCGGGGCCGCGTGATGCTCGAGGGGTCCCCCGCCGACCTGCGGGGACGCGTCCGGTACCCCTACCGGGTGACGATCCAGGGGAGCGTTCCGCGCTCGGAGCTCGAGGGGTTCGGGGACGTCTCGGAGATCGAGGGAGGCTACCTCGTCTTCGCCCGGGAAGAGGCCGCCCGGGAGCTCGCGCGCCGCACGCTCGAGCGGGGCGCCCGCCTCTCGATGGGACCGGTCAGCCTCGAGGACATCTTCCTCGAGGTCGTCGGACGGTCGATCGACGATGAGACCTCGGCGGCCGAAGCGGTCGAGGAGGCCGACCCGTGAGCGAACGCCACCGCCTCCGCTCGCTCGTCACGCTCGTGCAGCTGAACGGGGTGATCCCGATCCGCACCCAGCCGCTCTACCTCGTCAACCTCCTCGCCTCGCCGCTCTCCTTCCTCTTCTTCATCGACGTGATCTCCCGGGGGACGCTCGTTGCCTACGGGATCACCGGGGGGCTGATCCTGACGATGCTCTCCGCCGGCACCGGCCTGCAGTCGGACCTGACGCACTATCGCCACGATCTCAAGTTCCAGGACGTCGTCGTCGCCTCGCCGGTCGAGGCCCCGGTCTACGTCGCCGGCATGGCGCTCAGCGAGCTCGTCTACTCGCTGCCCGGGATCGCCGTCTTCGTGCTCCTCTTCGCCGTCAAGGGGTACGCCTCCCCGGTGGGCGCCCTCGTCGTCGGCGGCGTGCTGCTCCTCGTCTGGGCGTTCGCGACGGCCCTGGCGTTCACGCTCGCGACGTACTTCGAGGACGTTCGGGAGACGTTCATGTTCAGCCCGCTGATCTCGCTCCTCCTCACGGTCCTTCCCCCGGTCTACTATCCGCTCTCCCAGCTGCCGAAGTGGGCCCAGTTCTTCGCCCGGTTCTCGCCGACGACGTACGCCGCGAACCTCGTGCAGGGGGTCTCGATCCCCGGCCAGACCGTGCCGCTCGCGACGGCGGCGATCGACTGGGCCGTCCTCGGCGGGGTGACCGCGGTGCTGTTCGCCGTCGCGGCGTTCAAGGCCCGCTGGAAGGAGCCGTAACGCGTCCGGAAGCGTCGCCGCTCGACGCGAGGCGCGAGTCCTTATGTACCGGGCTCATGGTGCTGAGCCGCCATGCTTTCGTTTGCGGACGCCCGCGGCTCTGCCCCCTCGGACGAACGCTACGCACGGTGCCTGTTCTGCGGCAAGGAGATCGTCATCCTGCCGAACGATCGACGGGCCGGCGCCTGCTTCGACTGTCTCTCGCTTTCCGTCCCTTCCCCCCGGCCGTGCCCGACCTGCGGCACGACGATCCCGGGCGACGAGCGGGCCGTCGGCTGCTCGAATTGCGGCTGGTATCCGCTGCGCGACTGACCCGCCCGTCGCGGCGACTCCGCCAACCTTATCGCCCGCCTCCCGTCGGGCAAACCGGGCGTGCCGAGGTGGCTCAGTCCGGTACGGCGCGAGTCTGGAAAGCTCGTGGCGGAATACGCCTCGGGAGTTCAAACGCCGGGGGCGGCCGTCCCGCCCCGACGGGAATTCTCCCCCTCGGCGCTCCCTCTGCCGGGAGCTCGGGCACCGGGCCCCGGGAGCCCGGCCGATGACGGTCTCCCCCAAGGCGACCCGGCCGGCGCTCTTGCAGATCGATTCGATCCTGAACCACCTCGGGAGCACCCCGGCGCTCGAGGAGGTCTGCCGGTTCCTTCGGAGCTCGTTCGCGCACTACCGGTGGATTGGCATCTACCGTCGGGACGGGTCGACCCTCGTGCTGGACGCCTGGCAGGGGGACGCGCCCACCGAGCACACCCGCATCCCGATCGAACGGGGCGTCTGCGGGCGGGCGGTGCGGGAAGGCCGGACCGTGATCGTGGACGACGTCCGCGCCGATCCGGAGTACCTCGCCTGCTTCCTCGAGACCCGGGCCGAGATCGTCGTTCCGATCCGTGACGCGGACGGCGTCATCGGCGAGATCGACATCGACGGGAACGCCGTGGGCGCCTTCGACGCGAGCGACCGCGCGTTCCTCGAGGCGGTCGCCGCGAAGCTCAGCCGGGACGTGGCGCGCGCCGCGGCCGACCCGCCGCCCGAGTGAGCTGTCGTCCGATCGCCGCGAGCGCCTGCGCCCGGGCCCGCTCGGCCGAGAACGGCCGCATCCGCGGGGGAGGTCCGCGCCGACGGATCTGGCGCGCCGCGCGGGCGATCCCGCGAAGCGCGCGCGTGAGCTCGTCCACGATCGGGAGGCTGGCGGTCCGGCTCGTGCGCGATAGGGGGTTGAGATCGATCGAGATCACCCGGACGCCCCGCGCGACGAGGGCCTCGGCCCGGTCGCCGTCCTCGAGGGGGACGAGGCAGACGTCCGCCCCGAGGATCCCGCGGCGGTCGACCGAGGCGCGGTCGGAGGGAAGGCCCGGGATCCGGGCCGTCGGCCGCACCCCGAGCACGGACCGGACCCCCGCCCGGCGGAGCGCGGAGGCGATCCGGCGGGCGCGCTCCGGAGTGCGGTGGAAGAGGTTCACCTCGACCAAGAGGCCGGGCACGGCGCGCACGAGCGCCGCGACCTCGGGGCCCGCGAGCGCCGCCACGTTGCCGTTCACGCTGACGACCGGCCGATCCGCGGCCAGCAGCCACTCCGCCGCCGCCCGTTCGGCCCGTCGGGCGCTCGGGGTCGTACGCTCTCCGAGGAGGTAATCGAACGCCTCGCCCCGGCCGTGCGCGATCAGGCCCTCGGAGACGACGATCCCTTCGCGGTGGGCCGCGGCGAGGCCCGCCCGAACGACCAGGCTCCGGTACCGGGGATGCCGCCGGGAGAGCCGCATCGGCGGTCGCTAACCCGGGCTGGGGGGATCTGCGGCGCCGGAGGTGCCGTTCGCCGCCACGGCGCCCCCGAGCCGGCTCTCGAGCCCGGCGATCCGGTCCTCGAGCGGCCCCAGGATCTCCTCGAGCGCCTTCGTCAGCGAGAGCTTCAGGCTCTCCTCCAGGGCGACCAAGTCGCGTCCGAGGTCGGTGATCCGGCGGGCGTTCTCGTTCAGCAGGAGGCGGGTCTGGGTCGACACCCGGTAGGTGTCCGACAGGTCCTTCGTGAGCTGGTGCGACGATCGGGCGAACGTTTCGACCGACTCGCTGATCGGTTTCCACTTCGCCTCGAGGTTCGAGGTGATCGCGGAGTTCAGGGTGTCCGTCGCCTGGGCGAAGCCGACCCCGATGTCCTTCGAGACCCTCTCGCCGAGCGACGCCTCGATCCCCTGGAGGCGGGTCTTGACCTCCTCGCCCAGGCCCCCGCCCGTCGCCTCGACCCGCTGCAGCCGGTCCTCGATCGACTGGAGCCGCGCGGTGAGATTCGAGTAGGCGGTACCGATGAGAGTGTTGGTCTGGGTCTGACCGACCTCGGAGGCCCGCAGCAGAAGGTGGAGGACCCAGTGCTCGCGTCCCTTCGTTTCCGCGAGCGGCCCACGGTCGAGGCGGTCGCGGACCTCGCGTTCGTCGATGAGCGCCTGGAGCTCCTTGAGGACCTCGACCCGGATCGAGCTCGTGGGTCCCGATGCCGGCGCAGGACGACCCGCCATCGGCGGGAAATGGACCGCCCGTGCCTATATACATTGGCGGCGGGCGGCGCCGGTCCGGGGTCAGCGCCCGGCTCGGCGGGCCGCCGCGGGGGGTGGCGTAAATTTCACCTGATGGATAACTTTTAAAGCTGGCATCCTCCCTCGTTCCATCGACCGCACGGCGCCGTGGTACCGGGTGCCACTGCCGCGCGGTCGGACCTCGAGCGAAGGAGCAAACGAATATGCCACGTCCGTCGAAGAGCAAGGAGAAGCGCCGTGTGGGACTCGCCGTGTATCTTGAGCCTGCGATCCTTCGCAGGTTGCGGAAGGCGGCCGAGGACGATCGTCGATCGACCTCGACCCAAGCCGCCCTCTACATCGAGGAGGGCTTGGGCCTGCGCAAGCCGAGACCCCGCTAGGGAGGGGGGCGCGCTCAGCCGCGCCGCTCGCCGAAGCCGGGGCCCAGGAGATCGCGGGCGACGATCAGTCGTCGGATCTCCGAGGTCCCGGCACCGATTTCCAACAGTTTGGCATCCCGCGCCAGGCGCTCGAGCGGCAGGTCGCGCATGTACCCGTAGCCGCCGTGGATCTGAACGGCCTCGAGCGCCGCGCGGGTCGACGCCTCGGACGCGAAGGTGAGGACCGCCGCGCTCGCGCGGAGGTTCTTCGGGTCCCGAGCGAGCTCGTCGAGGGCCGCGAAGAGGAGCAGGCGGGACGCGGCCAGATCGAGGTACATGTCCGCGAGCTTGGCCTGGATCAATTGGAACCGGCCGATCTTCTGTCCGAACTGCTCGCGTTCGCGCGCGTAGCTCAGGGACCGCTCGAGGCACTCGGCCATGATCCCGACGGGGATCGCCGCGAGGACCGCCCGCTCCGCGTTGAGCCCACCCATCATGATCCCGACGCCGGCGTTCTCCTCGCCGAGCCGCTGGTCGACGGGCACCGGGACCTCGTGGAACGCGAGCTCGCCGGTCGGCGAGCCGCGCATCCCCATCTTGTCGAGGCTCTTGGCGACCGAGAAGCCCGGGCTCTTCGTGCGGATGAGGAAGGCGCTGATCCCTCGGCTGTGACGCGTCGGGTCCGTCTTGGCGTAGACGAGGACGACGTCCGCGACCGGACCGTTCGTGATGAACTGCTTCGTCCCCGAGATGCGGTAGGTCTCCCCGTGCCGGGTGGCTCGCGTCGTCAGGGAGACCGCGTCGGAGCCAGCGTTCGGTTCGGTGAGGGCGAGCGCGCCGATCTCCTCGCCCGAGGCGATCTTCGGGAGGAACCGTTCCCGCTGCTCGTCGCTCCCGTTCCGGGCCACGTTGTCGGCGAAAAGGTTCGAGTGGGCCCCGACGCTCAACGCGAGCGCGGGGCTCGCCCGCGAGATCTCCTCGAGGATGATCGCCTGGACCCGGTAGGAGAGTCCGAGCCCGCCGTAGGCGACGGGTACCGTCGGGGCGAGGAATCCCTGGTCTCCCAGGCGGCGGAACAGCTCGCGGGGGAAACGATCGTGGCGGTCCATGTCGTCCGCGATCGGGGCGACCTCCCGGCGGACGAACTTACGGCTCGCGTCCCGGAGGTCCTGCTCCTCCGACGAGAGCGGCGGCTCCATGGCCTCGCGGAGGTCCTGTCGATGATAACGATTGTCGGGTCCGCTAGGCGGCGGCTCCCCGGGGCGACCCGAGGCGGAGCCCGATGTGCCGATGCCAGATCGCCCGGTGCCGTGGCCAGTCGTCGCGGAAGTGCGCGCCCCGGCTCTCCGTCCGGCAGAGCGCGGCTCGGGCGATCAGCGATGCCGTCAGGGCGGCGTTGGCGACGGCCCCGGGGAGGTCCTCGTGGTCCGCGGGACCGACCGACCGGGCGATCTTCCCGAGCGCGGCGATCGCGGCCTGGAGACCCGCGGCGGAGCGAACGATCCCGACGTCGTCCCATAGGAGCCCGCGCACCTCTTCGAGCTGGGCGCTCGAGCCGCGGAGTCCCGAACCGGGACGGTCGGGGAGCTCGAGCAGGCATCGGGGGGTGCCCGGAAGCCCCGGGACCGGACGGACGAGCTGTCGGGCGACCCGCTCGCCGAAGACCAGACCCTCGAGCAGCGAGTTGCTCGCGAGCCGGTTCGCGCCGTGCACGCCCGTGGCGGCGACCTCCCCGGCCGCGTAGAGCCCGGCGAGGGAGCTGCGGCCCTCGAGGTCCGTCGTGACTCCTCCGATCATGTAGTGGGCGACGGGCGCGACCGGGATCCAGTCGCGGGACGGGTCGAGCCCGTACGTCTGCAGGAACCGGCATACCGAGGGGAACCGCGCGTACAACCGGTTCCTCGGGATCTGCGTGGCGTCGAGGTAGACGCAGGGGTGCCCGGAGCGCACGATCTCCCGCTGGATCGCCCGCGCGACCACGTCCCGGGGGGCGAGCTCGGCCTCGCCGCGACGGGCGATGAGGAACCGCTCGCCCTCCTGATTGCGCAGGATCGCGCCCTCGCCCCGGATCGCTTCGGTGATCAGGAAGCGGGGGGCCCCTTCCCGAGCGAAGACCGTCGGATGGAACTGGAGGAACTCCATGTCGCTCAGCAGGACCCCGGCGCGAAAGGCGATCGCGATCCCGTCCCCGGTCGCGATCGACGGGTTCGTGCTCTGCCGGTAGAGACTGCCCGCCCCGCCGGTCGCGAGGACGACGGGCCCCGCCTCCAGCACCTGGACCCCTTTTCCGTCCGGCCGGGAGATCACGGCGATCGGCCCCTCGGGCCCGCCCGGCCGCAGGGCCCGGAGGACGGCCTGCTCCCGGGCCTCCACGCCGGCCTCGAGCGCCCGCTGGCGCAGCGCCTCCTCGATCGAGAGGCCGGTGGCGTCCCCTCCGGCGTGCAGGATGCGGGACCGGGAATGAGCCCCTTCGCGACCGAGCGAGATGCGTCCGTCGACCGTATCGAACGGCACGCCGTAGCGCACGAGATCGGCGATCCGCGCGGGGGCCTCCCACGCCAGGACCCGGGCCGCGGCCCGGTCGACAAGCCCGTCCCCCGCCTTGAGGGTGTCCTCGAAGTGGAGCTCGGGCCGGTCGCCGGGCCCGATCGCCGCCGCGATCCCGCCCTGGGCGTAGCGGGTGTTCGATTCCTCGAGGCGAGCCTTCGTGACGATCATCGGCCGGAGGCCGAGCTCGCGGGCCCGCAGCGCGACGTAGAGGCCGGCGATCCCGCTCCCCACGACCAGGGGGCCCCGCGGTTTGCGGTTCACCGTCGGTCGAGGAGGGGCGCGAGTATAGCGGCTCCGTCCCGCGGGCTCATCTCCCCCTCCGGGGTATCCCCGGCGTGGCGGGTAGCGATCCCGACCCCTTCGGGGCCGGATGGACCGGGGCGGTGCTCGTCGAGGAGGAGCCGGTCCTCGCGGAGGAGGTCCGCCGCCGCTCCGCGCCTACTCGGGGCGAGCCGTCGGTCTCGGTGAGCGACCTTCTCGGTCCCCGCCGTGCGTTCTGGAGGCGGCGAGCCCCCGCGACGCCGATCGGGGAGGACCGCCGCGAGCGCATGGAGGCCGGTCGCTCCTGGCATTCCCGGTTGGTGGCCGCGCTGCCCGGCGAGGGCGTGTTCGAGGTCCGCGTCCGCCGCGACGGGATCGCCGGGCGGATCGACCTGCTGGCGGAGGTTCCGGTCGAGGTGAAGACGGGGGCGAGCGTCGGACCCGACCGTCTGGTCGAGTACCGGCCGGACCACGTCGAGCAGATCGCGATGTACTGCGCGCTCGCGGGCTCTCCGACGGGGCGGATCGTGACGCTCTCGCCCGCCGACGACGGAACGACGTCGGTCGAGGCCGTCGACCTATCCGTGCCGAACCCCGGCGCGGTGGCCGAGGCGATGCGGGCCCGAGCGCAGGCGCTTCGGACCGCAGTGCGGGACGGCCGACCGGGGGATCTTCCGGCCTGCCGCTGGTTCGGCCGGCGCTGCGAGTTCCAGGAAGCGGGGGTATGCGACTGCGAGGGAAAGGAACCGGCGCCGTCGACCGATATCCTCGGGCAGGTCGCTCGGCTTCTTCCCCGCCCGGACGTCGCGGACCGCTGGCGCGCCGCGATCAACGGGCCCGGGGCCCGGGCGGAACTCCCCGCCCTCTCCCGGTTCCGGGACCTGATCTACCCCCGTCGGGCGTTCTTTGAACGCACGGCCTCCCCCGCCCCGCCCGAGTCGCCGGCCCCGGTCCATCCGCGCCCCCCCGGCCCGGATATGTACGATCGGCTGATGGAAGCCGTCGAGGGAGGGCCGGTCGGCGAGGTCGCCCGGCTCGCGCCGATCGGGGCCGGTCCCGAGGAGGAAGTGCCCGGCTTCCGGGGAGCCCCGTTCCTCGTACGCAGCTCCCGTGCCTGGTCTCGGTTGCGGCCGGACGACGCGCTGGCCCGGTTCCCTCAGTATGCCCTCGAACTGGCGTTCCGATGCGCGGCGACAGGCACCGTGGAGGGTCGTGTGTTCCTCGGCTTCGAGCGGGCCGAGCACGAGGCCGACCGTTTCGAGGTGCTGCACTACCGCTTCGAGCCGATCGCGCGGTTCGCGCAGATCTGGAACGCGCGCACGGCCCGGTTCCAGGCCGCGCTGGCGGACGGCGACCCCGGGTCGCTCCCGACGTGCCCGGCGTGGATGTACGACGAATGTTCCTACCGCGCCAGCTGCGGGTGCGGCCCGGGGGCGGGGCGGTCCCAGCGGTAGACCGCGGCCCGACCGATCGGCCGGAAGCCGAACGCGTCGTAGAGGGCCCGGGCCGGCCGATTCGCCTCCGTCACCCAGAGCCGGACGCTCGTGTACCCGAGGGCCCAGAGGGCCCGAAGCACCCAGGTCATCAGGAACCGCCCGAGGCCGCGGCGCTGCCGATCGGGATCGACCATCAGGTCGACCAGGACGGCCCGATGGATTGATTGCTCCGTCGACAGCACCGCCCCGACGAGCCGCAGCGGGGCGGGCTCGACGAGGGCGATCGACGCTTCGTCGACGAACCGACCGAGCCGACCCTCGAGCATCGAGCCGAGCGCCTGACGGTAGCCGTCGAATCCGGGACCGACCAGGAAGGCGTCGCCGGTTCCCTCGAAGGCCCGACGATCGAGGTCGGCGAGCGCATCTAGGGTGACCTCTCCGACGGGCAACATCCGGACGGAGGCGGGGGGATTCGGGGAGGCGACGCCGTCCGCCGCCGTCAGCGTTCGCTCCATCGCCCGTCGCTCGAGGATCGTCGAGCCGGGACGCGCGCCGAGCCGGCGGGCGCACGCCAGCTCTTCTTCGTCCTCCAGTCCGGTGAACCCGAGATTGACCGACCGTACGTCCGCGGGAAGGCCCTCGAGGAGCGAGGTGGCGAGATCGAGTGCGCGGTCGCCGGCGGAGGGTCCGGGGTCCGCGTGCACATGCCCGTACGCCTCTTCGGCCCGGCGAGCGCAGAACGCGATCCCTCCCGGACCGGCGCCCGGAAGGTACCAGCCGGGCTTCGCCCCGCCGGCGAGGTCGCGGGCGGTCTCTTCGACCCAGTCGCCGCTCGGGGATTCCTCGCGGCGCTCGAGCGCCCGACGGACCCCGAGGAGCCGCTCCTCGAGATCGGCGCGCGGCGCGCCCTGGGTCGGTCGGGGAGCGTCCACGGCAGGCTCCGACGCTAGGACGAGAACTCGCGGGCGAGGATCTGGGCGATGTCCGGGGCCACGGAGGCCTTCTCGGCCGGGTTCCCCAGCGTATCCGTCGAGTAGATCTCGTCCGTGACGGCCTTGATCCGCTCGAAGGCGTCGCGCAGGAAGAGACCGTGGGTGCACGCGGCGCTGACCGCGCCCGCCCCGTTCCGCTTCAGCAGTCGAGCGGCCTCGACGATCGTCCCGCCCGTGGTGATCACGTCGTCGATCAGGACGACGTGCTTTCCCTGCACGGGCAGCGATCCCGACGGGGGGAAGGCGAGCTCGACGTGCTCGCTGTCGATCCGTCGTTTGTCGAGGGCGAACCAGGGCCGATCCAGCAGCTGGGCCATCCGGCGCACGCGATCGACGCCGCCCTTGTCGGGGGAGACCAGGAGGTCGACCGGCCGCTCGCGAAGGAGCCGGCCGAGCGCCGGGATCCCGCTCGCCTCGAACGCCGGTTTTTGGAAGTGGGCGAGGGTCTGGGAGGAGTGCAGGTCCACGGTGATCACGGCGTCCGCGTCGAGCTCGACGTGGCGGCAGAGGGCGCGCGCGCTCACCGGCTCGCCCGGGAAGAACCGCCGGTCCTGGCGGGCGTAGCCGAAGTACGGGACCACCACGAACGTCCGTCGAGCCCCGGACTCCCGGACGGCGTCCTCGAGGAGTAACAGTTCGAGCAGGTCCTCGTCGGTGCGGGTCGACTGCACGATCACGACGTCGTCCCCCTCGAGCCGTCCGCCGACCCGGAGGTAGAGCTCCCCGTCCGAGAACCGTTTCGTGAACGGGATGCCGAACGGCGCGTTCCCGAGTTCCCTCGAGATGCGCTCGGCGAGCGCGGTCGATGCGGTGCCACCAATGACGTGCATCGGGTTCGATGGGCCCGTCACGACCCGGCGACGGATATTAGACTCCTCGGGTCGGTCCCCGGTCCGCCCCGACGAGTTTCCCCCGAGGCGGGTCCGGCGGGGCGCGGGGCGGCGCGGCCGGCGGGAGCCTACAGGTTATTGTCGCCGCCCTCGCGCCGGCGGCGGGTCACGCGGTGGGGCCGCGGCCGGGGGCGGCTGTGGGACTCGCCGTCGCGGGTCTGGGGGGGCCGCGGTGGGGGAACGCGACGGACCCTCGGGCGCGCGGGCGCGTCCTCCTCCTCGTCATCGTCCTCCGCGCGCTCGCGCCAGGCACGGATCGACCCGAGGAACCCGTGCGGTTCGGAATCGTCGTCCTCATCCTCCTCCCGCACGGCCCGCTCTTCCTCCTCCCGGCGACGGATCGGACTCTCGATCCCCTCCTGTCGTAGCGCGTAGTGGATCCCGAAGGCGGAGAAGATGGCGGCGACGATCGACAGTCCGAGGAACTGCCAGGAACCGGAGGAGACGTTCTCCGAGTTCCCTTCGAAGACGAGCTTGATCGCCCCGAACCAGGGAAGCATCCCCCGGGCGACCCCGAGGATCCATCCCGGTTCTACCAGGCTGCTCAGGGCGGGAGTGACCCCGCCGTTGGTGGCGCTCTGGTCGGGCTCCTCGTTGTGGTCCCCCATCGTGAGGAAACCCGAGTGTGCCCCTAGGGCCGCGTCGCTGAGGTCGATCGAGATGAGGGGAGCCGAGGTGTTCCAGCCCACATCGTAGATCTCGAGCGAACCGGTGAGGTCGGTGGTGCCGCACCCCCCCGCCGAGTTGTAGTAGAGCTCCCCCGCGGAGAGGTTCCCCCCGCCACCGCACGGCAGTCCGCGGAGGTCGGTCGCGTTGTACGAATGCTTCGCCGCATCGTACTGGAGGAACAGGATCGCCCGATGGATGATCGGGGTGGCCCGCGTGTTCCCGTTCGGGTGGTACAGCACGACGTCGCCGAACTCTCCGTACGTCGCGACGCCGGTATGGTAGCCGGTGACGTACGGCACGATCGCCGACGTCGGGACCTTCTCGGCCAGTACCATGTCGCCCGCGTTGATCAGGCCGACCCGGTCGTTCGGGCCGTGCTGCATGCTTCTCGATTCGACCACGTACGCGGGGGGCCAGTTCTGGGTGAAGGTGTAGAGGCCGACGAGCAGGAGGACGACGATCGCCACGGCCACTAGGGGTTCGAAGTAGAGCGAATCGCGGGCCCGCCAGTATACCGGCGCCGGTCCGCCCCGGAAGCGGCGAGGGCCGGAGCCCTTCCACTCCTCCTCCGATTCGCCGTCGGGCTCGGCGTCCCACGGGCGCACCGAGGACGGGCGGTTCCTCCGGGGGGAGCGTCCGGCAGAGGAGGGCCGCCGAGGCTCGTCGGCCCCCCCCTCCTCCTCGAGATCGAGGTCGTCGTCGAACGACCGTCCCCGGGCCCCGGACATCCCTCCCTCCTTCGGCCAGCCACGTTTAACCCTTCTCCTGAATTCGAGTTCCGACGGGGTCCGGGCGGACCGCGGCCCGGGAGCATAGTTGCCGAGGATGGACCACCGATCGGGCCGGCTCGACGTGTCGATGCCGTTGTTCGCGGGTATGCCGGCGTTCCCGGGGGACCCCGAGTTCGTCTCGGAACCGTTCCGGGAGATCGCGAACGGCGACCCGTACTCGCTTTCGACGCTCCGCCTCGGCTCGCACGCCGGCACGCACGTCGACCCTCCCGTCCACTTCCTCCCCGGGGGGACGTCGGTAGATCGTCTCGACCTCGACCAGCTCAACGGACCCGCGTACCTCCTTCAAGTCGCGTCGGACCGAACCACGATCGGGCCGGAGGAGCTGCGGGGAGTCCCGGCCGGCACGACCCGGCTCCTCCTGAGGACGGCGAACTCGGAGCGCTGGGCGCGCCGCTTGGAGATCTTTCCCGACTACGTGGCGCTCCTTCCGGAAGCGGCCCGAACGCTTCGGGAGCTGGGGATCCGGTTCGTCGGGATCGACAGCCTCTCGATCGAGCTCGACCCGACGGAGCGGTTCCCCGTCCACCACGACCTGTTGCGGCACGGCATCCCGATCCTCGAAGGGCTCCTCCTCGCGGAGGCGCCCGCGGGAGCGTACTCGCTCGACTGCCTTCCGCTCCGCCTCCGGGACGGGGACGGAGGACCGGCCCGGGTCGTTTTGCGATCGAGGTGAGCGGTCTCGACCACACCGGGTCGGGGCGCGCCGGGGGGGCTCAGTCCCGCTCGTCCGGAGGAAGCAGGTTGGGGATCCCGTCGTCGATGGGATAATCGGCCGGGCACTTCGGGCAGGCGAGGTTCCCGGCCACGATCTCCTCTGCGTCCCGGGTCCGCACGCTCAACGTGAGCTCGCCGCGGCAGACGGGGCAGCGCAGGATCTCGAGCAGGTCGGGCCTCATTTCCCGCCCCCCTCGACGATGCCGTAGCCGATCAGCCGCCAGGCGTTGATGCGCCGCGAGATCGCGACGCGGCTGCCCGGAAAGACCGTCACCGCCCGCTGGAGCGCGAGCTCGATGTCGTCCCCGCGGGCGCTCGTCACCTTCCCGGTCGCGACGGTCGTGCCGACGGTGACCGCGAGCATCTCGCTGGTCCGGATCTTCTCGACCTTGATCTCGCGCTCGGCCCCCAGGACCCGGTCGAGGAGGGTCGCCTTCAATCGGATCTTCTGGCTGACGGGCGGGAGCGTCCCGGCGGTGCCGACGAGCCGGCCCGTGAGCCCATCGCCCTTCGCCAGCGACGGATCGAGGGAGGTCCCGAGGGCCGCGAGCCCCCCGGGGAGCAGCTCCTCCCAGGAGCGGCCTCCCGAGAGGATCGAGGTGACCTTCGTGGTGAGCGACTCGGACGGCACGTTCGGGCCGCCGGGAACGCCCGGCCGGATCTCGATCTCCTCCCCCACGGCGAGGTGGCCCTGGAGGAGCGACCCCCCGAGCACGCCCCCCTTGAGGTCCTTCGGCCGCGTGCCGGGCCGGTTGATGTCGAACGAGCGCGCGACGTACATCAGCGGGGGCTTCTTGCGGTCCCGCGCGGGCGTCGGGATCGTCTCCTCGATCGCCCCGATCAGGGCGTCGATCCCCGCCCGGTGGTTGGCGCTGATCGGCACGACGGGCGCTTTCGCGACCGGGGACCCCTCGATGAACTCGACGATCTCCCGATAGTTCTTCTCGGACTCTTCCGGGGGGATCAGGTCGATCTTGTTCTGGACGACGACGACCTTGCGGACGCCGATGATGTCGAGGGCGTACAGGTGCTCGCGCGTCTGCGGCTGGGGGCAGTGCTCGTTCGCGGCGACGAGGAGGAGCGCCCCGTCCATGATGGCGGCCCCGGAGAGCATCGTTTCCATCAGCGTCTCGTGGCCGGGGGCGTCCACGAACGAGACGGCCCGCAGGAACTTCGCCTCGCCCCCGCACGCCGGGCACTTCGGTTCGACCGAGTAGCCGGTCGGCTTCGGGCAGGTCGGGCACTCGTAGAAGGCGGCATCCGCGTACCCGAGCTTGATCGAGATGCCCCGCTTCAGTTCCTCGGAGTGCCGGTCCGTCCACTCGCCCGTAAGGGCCTGGGTGAGGGTGGTCTTCCCGTGGTCGACGTGTCCGACGAGACCGATATTTACTTCGGGTTGCCGCGGAACGTTCATGTCGCGGCGAACAGCTCCGCGAGCGCCTTCGGTCCCTTCTGGTCCACGACGAGATTGATCTGGACCGTGTCCTCGCTGACCGTGTTCCCGCGGAACGTGCGTCGCCGGTGCATCCCCGGACGGGGCGCCTTGAACCCGAAGCCCTCGCCGACGTACAGGCGGACCTGGCGGGCGCCGGGGAGGTCGGGACGCAGCGGGAAGCCGCTCTTGTCGGTCCCTCCGGTGATGCGGAACGTGTAGCCGCTGGCGCCGATCAGCTCACCGCCGATCGTCTCTCCGATCCGCTTCCCGAGGAACCCGGCCGCCTGAGGATCCCCGACCGTGCGCGCGAGCGAGATCTCCCGATCGGAGATCACGAGCTTGTATTCGACCATTCTCTTCCGTGAGGGCGAAGGCGCGCCAGTCGGGGGGATTTAAAAGCGTTTGCGCGCGCTTCTCGCCGGTGTCGGTCCCCCGGGGGGCCGTCCGTCGAGCGTCGCATTCCGGGCCGCTTCACCACGGGCGGCCCCCTTATGAGGCGGGCCTCTCGTGCGCGCACGCAGGGGGGACGGCTCGCGACGCCGGTCACTTTCG
Organism: Thermoplasmata archaeon; assembly: GCA_052326305.1. GTDB lineage: Archaea > Thermoplasmatota > Thermoplasmata > Lutacidiplasmatales > UBA184 > Lutacidiplasma. Next base: position 68,719 of record JBKQPJ010000006.1, read on the forward strand.
GAGCGACGGCCCTGGCGGTCATCGTGCTCGTGGCCGGTTTCCTCCTCGCCGCGGTCGCGGACGTGCGCCGCCGGGAGGTCACCGACCGCCTGTGGCAGGCGATGGGCGCGGTCGGCGTGGTCACGGGCGCCGTGGTGGTGGCGCCGGGGGGCCTCCTCCCCGTGCTCCTCTGGCTGCTCGTCGGCGCCCTCACCCTGGAGCACCTCGTCGGCTGGGACCTCTGGCTCGGTCCCCGATGGGGGGCCCACGCCGATCGTATCGAGATCGCCGCGTACGTTGCGACGCTGGTCGTCGTCGCGGTCGCCGGCGCCCGGTTCGGGATCGGCCCGAGGGGGGTTCCGTGGGAAGCGGTGGCGCTCCTCTCCATCGTCGTCCTCGCCCGGGGCCTGTTCGAGCTCAAGGTCCTCTACGGGGCGGCCGACGCGAAGGCGCTGATGATCGCCGCCCTCCTCGTCCCCGTGTTCCCCATGCCCCTCCTCTACGCTCCTGGGGCGGTCGAAACGACGCTCTCGTACGTCCCGTTCGCGATCTCGCTGCTCACCAACGCGGCCCTCTTCTCGATCGTTGTCCCCTTGGCCTTGGCCGTGCGGAACCTCCGTCGGGGGGAGTTCTCCGTGCCGGAAGGGTTCATGGGCTACTCCCTGCCGGTCCGCGACCTTCCGCACCGATTCGTCTGGGTGAAGGACCCCGCGGTCCCCGACACGCACGAGGACGACACCGAGACGACCGACGACGACGACCGCCTCCGGGCCCGGATCGCCCGCGATCTGGAGGCGAAGGGGGTCCCGCGGGTCTGGGTCACCCCCCAGGTCCCGCTGGTCGCGATCATGGCGTTCGGAGCGGTCGCGGCGATCCTCGCGGGCAACGTGCTCCTCGACGTGATGCTGCGGCTCTGACGCCCCCCCCGTAGCGTCCCGGTCGCCCCGACCGGCCGTGGCCCCGTGCCCTCGGTACGGCGCCCTCTCGAACGCCCCGAAAGCCTTTTTGCGGCCCGGGCCGCCCGGGCGGAGGGGGACGAGATGGTCCGCAAGGCGAAGAGCACCCCGATCCGGGTGCTGATCGCGAAGCCCGGGCTGGACGGCCACGACCGCGGCGCCAAGGTCGTCGCCCGGGCCCTGCGCGACGCGGGCATGGAGGTCATCTACGCCGGTCTGCGGCAGACTCCCGAGGAGATCGTCCGGGCCGCCGTGGAGGAGGACGTCGACCTCATCGGGCTCTCGATCCTTTCGGGGGCGCACATGGCGCTCTTCCCGAGGGTGCTCCGTCTCCTGAAGGCGGAACGCGGGGCCCGGATCCCGGTCTTCGCGGGAGGGATCATCCCCGACGAGGACGCCCGCCGCCTGAAGCGCCTCGGGATCCGGGCGATCTTCGGACCGGGGACCTCGCTGGACGAGATCGTGCGGACCGCCACCCAGCTCGCCCGCGGCCCCGCATGACCCGCCCTCCGCCGCTGCCACCGACCGCCCGAGCGATCGTCCGCGGGGACCGTCGAGCGCTCGCCCGGGCGATCACCGCGGTCGAGAACGGGGATCCCTCTGCCGACCCGATCCTCCGCGCGCTGTACTCCCGAAGCGGCCGCGTGCCGGTCGTGGGCGTGACCGGGCCCCTCGGGGTCGGGAAGTCAAGCCTTCTCAGCCTCCTCGTGGCCCACCTGCGCGCGCGAAACCTTTCGGTCGGCGTCGTCGCGGTCGACCCTTCGAGCCCGTTCTCGGGCGGCTCGGTGCTCGGCGACCGGATCCGGTTCGTCTGGGCCCCGGGGGACCCCGGGATCTTCTTCCGGTCGATGGCCAGCCGCGGGGCCGCCGGGGGCGTCGCCGTCGCCACCCGGGAGGTCGTCCGCCTGGTCGAGGCCGCCGGGTTTGACGTCGTCCTGGTCGAGACCGTCGGGAGCGGGCAGGTCGATGTCGCGATCCGCGACCTGGCCACGACCCGGGTCGTCGTCCTCGTGCCCCACCTGGGCGATGAGGTGCAGACGCTCAAGGCGGGACTCTTCGAGATTGCCGACATCTTCTGCGTGAACAAGTCCGACCTACCCGGCGCCCAGCTCGCGGAACGGGACCTTTCGGAGCTCGCCGCCCTCGGTCCGGCGCGGGAAGGCTGGCGGCCGACCGTCGTGCGGACGTCGGCGGTCCAGCCCGCCGGTATCGCCGAGCTCTGGAGCTCGGTCGAGGCCCACGAGAAGTTCCTCACTGACACCCACGCCCGGGAGGCCGCGGAGCGGCGTCGCCTCGCTCGAGAGATCGTCGAACGTGCGCGGGACCAGATCACCGCCGACCTCGTCCACCGGCTCGAGCAGGACCCCGAGCTTCGGGGCCTCCTGGATCGCGTCGCGGCCCGTACCCTCGACCCGAGGAGCGCGGCGGACCGGCTGGTCAGCGACCTCTTCCGGGGCCGGCGCGGCCGATGACGAACCCCGAGCTCGAGCTCGCGTTCGCCCTCCTCTTCGTGGCGGTCGCTCTCGCCTACTTCGTCTTCGCGACGTTCGCGTTCGGCGCGGGCTACCAACCGACGCCTCGCCGGGCGGTCGAGACGATGCTCCGGCTCGCCGAGGTCGGGCCGGCGGACACCGTCTACGACCTGGGCGCCGGGACGGGGGCGATCGTTTTCCGGGCGGTCCGCGTCTACCGCGCCCGGGCGCTCGCGGTGGAAGTCGAGCCGATCCGGGTCGGGATCCTCCATCTCCGCCGCCGCCTCGGGCCGTTCGCCGACCGGATCCGCATCCGCTGGGGGAATCTCTTCGACCTCGACTTTCGGGACGCGTCGGTCGTCACGGCGTTCCTATGGCCGGGGGCGATGGAGCGCCTGCGGCCCAAGCTGGAGGCCGAGCTCCGGCCCGGGACCCGGGTCGTGAGCCACCATCACCCGGTACCGGGCTGGATCCCTACCTCGGTCGACCCGGGGACCCACGTGTACCTCTATCGCTGGCCCGACGCGCGGGCGGCCGAAGGATCGGCGGCTACGGGTGGTACTTGAGCCAGAGGCCGAGACCGAACAGGAACACCCCGACGATCACGAGGCCTCCCGCCAGCCAGCCGGCGTTCGCGCTGAGGCCGCCCTCGTACACCTCGTCTCCGGGCATGGATTAAATCACTCTTTCGTGGTTTATCTGAGTTCGACTCGAACCGGTAGCTTACGGGATGCCCCAGCCGAGCTGGCCCCGGATGCCGAAGATGGCGATCAGGACCCCGATCACGATCGAGGCCCCGAAGGCGATCACGGCGAAGGCGTAGGGGAACGGAGGGCCCTCGGGGGTCGTCGGCATCGCGCTTCCACCGACGCGGAGTTCAAAAGGGAATCGTAAGTGCGTCCGGCTGGCGGCGGGCGCTCAGTCGGCCTTCTTGGGGTGGGCCGGGTGGCGTCCGGCGGGCTTGGAGTCGCCCCCCGGCTTCGGGGGCGTCTCGTCGGTCGCCGGGGTCGCCGTCGGGGCCGGCGGCGCCCCCTCGGCCCCCGGCTTCGCCGCCTTCTCGTGGGCCTTCGGTTCGACCACGGGGGTGATGTACTCCTCGACGACGCGGATCGTCTGCGGCTTGACCTGGCTGCGGATCCGGTCGATCACCCGGGGCTTGGCGGCCATCCAGCCGATGTCGAACTTCGAGCGGTCGGGGATCTTGAGGCTGATCGTCTTCTCGTGCGTCTCGATGTGGAACTCGGCGGACCGGCCGTACTGCAGCTCGACGATCGCCCGGACCTGTTCGGCCGGCTCGTCGATGCGCTCGGTGACCCGGAACTTGCCCCGGATGCGCCTTCCGGCGAACGGGGGGTTGAAGTCGACCCGGACCCGGGCCGCCGTCAGGGTGACGACCCGGCCGCGGCGCCCTTCGATCGTCAGGACGGTGCCGAGGTCGAGGTGGGCGTCCTTCTTCCGCATCTCGGGAAGGCGCTCGATCTCGTGCATGGAGAACAGCTCGATGAGGTCCGGGTCCCGCTCGCCGAACGCTTCGGCCGGCGCGAACTCGCGGGCCGCCTCCTCCCCGATCTTGAGGCCGAGCAGGGAATTCTCGATCCCGGCGGGGAAGAACTCCCCTCCGATCTGGTGCGGGCGGGGCCCCCACGAGGCGCCCTCCGCCATCTCGCCCCCGGCCTGGCGCGCGACCTCTTCGCGCGTGGTGTCGAGGAGCTCGCTCTTCCCCCCGATCTCGGACCACAGCTCGAAGTCGAGGCGGACGATGTCACCGGCGTGCGTGACGCCGTCGTCTCCGGCGGTCTTGGACGTCATCGGCTCGCCGAACCGGCCCCTTGGATAAGGTTTTCCGGCGAGACCGAGGGAACGGGGCGCCGCCGGGACACCGCGCCGCCGACGCCTCCCGAGGGAGACCGGCGGGGCTCACCGGCCGACGCGGCGGGCCGCCGCCATCTCCTCGATCGTGCGGTCGATGGCGCCCGCGCTCGACGTGCTGGGTCGCCAGCCGAGCTTCTCGATCCGGTCGATCGCGAGGAGCTGCTGGGGGACGTCGCCGGTCCAGCCCCGGTCGCCGCCGGTGAACTCGATCCGGGCCCGGCCGCCGTGGACCGCGACGACCTTCTCGGCGATCTCGCGCACCGAGGTGCGGTCGCGGGTGCCGAGGTTGAAGATGTTCACGGGATCGGAGGCGCGCTCGGCCGCCACGAGCATTCCTTCCACGCAATCCTCCGTCCGGAGGTAGCTCTTCGCCTGCCGACCGTCGCCGAGCACCTCCAGGCGGGCCGGGTCGCGTCGGAGCTTCTCGAAGAAGTCGTGGAGCACGCCGTGGGTCATCCCCGGGCCGATGATGTTGGCGAACCGGAAGATGTACATCCGGAGGCCGTAGGAGTGGGCGTAGGCGGAGCACATCCCCTCGGCGGCGAGCTTCGCCGCCCCGTAGAGCGACTCGGGAATGAGCGGTCCGTAGTTCTCGGGCGTCGGAAGGACGCTGGCGAAGCCGTAGACGACGCTCGAGGAGGAGAAGAGGAACCGCGGCACGCGCTCCTGCCGGGCCGTCTCGAGCACCTGGAACGTCGCGCGCGTTCCCTGCTCGAAGTCGATCCGCGGGTCGGCGCTCCCCCGCTGGATGTCCGTGTTCGCGGCGAGGTGCCAGACCTCGGACGCCCCCCGGAACGTCGCCCGGTATCCGTCGGGCTCCCGAAGGTCGGCCTCGACGATCGAAAGCTTCGGCGTGCGTTCCGGGCTCGGGAGGTGGTCGCGCCGGCCGCTCGACAGGTTGTCGACGACCCGTACCTCGCGCCCCCGCGCGAGCAGGGCGCCCACGAGCGCGGAGCCGATCGCCCCGGCCCCCCCGGTGACGACGGCCGGGCCCGCGCCGCTCGAGTCGGTCATTTCCGGCGAGGCGTCAGCCACGCAAGGCTATATATCCGAAGGCTCGCCTAATTCTCACCTACCTTCTCACGAGAGCGTGTCCGGATGCGAACGTACGTTCGAATGACTTTTCATTCCGAGGGAGCGAGTCCGCTCAAGGTCCTCGAGGTGATGCGCTCGCTCGGTTTTGAGGAATCGATGGGGTTGCACGACTTTGTTTACAAGTGGAAGGAGAAGACGTCGGTCGACGACGTGATCCGACTGATGACCGACATGCACGGTCGTCTGCGGGGCCTCGATGTCAGCTACGAGATCACGACGATCTCCTAGTGAGAAACGGCCCGCCCCCATGTCTCGGGAAGGGCCCGACCGTCTCCAGCGGATCGTGCTGCTCCACCTGCTCGAGCACCGGGGCCAGCAGGTCCGCTTCGAGGCGTCCCACTGGGCGACCGAGATCGGGATCCTCCGGCGGTTCCCCGACGAGGACCCCGCGCTGATGAAGGTCGCGATCCGCTCCCTCGAGATGACGCGGATGATCTACCGACGGATCCAGTACGTCGTCGGCTACTCGGAGCCGAAGCACGTCTTCTCCCTGACGCCGTCCGGCCACCGGAAGGCGATCGAGTTCCAGCTCGAGGGGAGCGGCTCCCCCGAGCACGGGGTGCCGGACGACCTGCCGCCCCACATCCCCGAGCCGGACGACCAGTGGAACGGGCGCGCTCCGGAGCCCAGCGCCTAGCCGGATGGACGATCTCGAAGGGCCGAACGTCCGCCTCCGGCCGGTGGGCGTCGCCGACGCTCCCGCGATCTTCCCGTGGTACAACGACCCCGAGATCGTTGCCCCGTACGACCGGTTCGCCGTCGACACGTATGACGAGTTCGTGGCATCGATGGACGCCGCCCCCGGGGACCCTGCCTCCCTCGCGCCCCGGTTCGCGGTCGTCCGTCGTGCCGAGGGAGACCTGATCGGCGTCGTGGGCCACTACCGCGCCCACCCGGTCCTCGAGTCGATCGACGTCTGGTACGTCCTCGGCCGACGGGAGGCCCGCGGCCGCGGCCTGGGGAAGGAGGCGGTGGGGCTGCTCGTCGGCCGGCTGTTCCGCACGGAGACGGTCGAGCGGGTCGGCGCGACGTGCGACGTCGAGAACGTCCCGTCCGTCCGGCTGCTGGAAGGGCTCGGGTTCCGCCGGGAGGGGACGCTCCGGTCGACCCTCTTCCACCACGGGCGCTGGCACGATGTCCACGTCTACGGGCTCATCCGGGCGGAGTGGGCGCGTCGGGGTCCGACAGCTCCAGGGTGACGCGCGTTCCCCCGTCGCCGAGGGGCTGGGGGGGCCCGAGCGCGACGCGGCCGATCTCGGCGGTCGAGCGGAGATGGGTCCCCCCGCAAGGGCAGACGTCCAGTCCTTCGATCTGGATGACCCGCACCGGGTCGACCTGCGCCGGGAGGGGCACGAGCCCCGAGCGGGCGGACGACGGGTGGCGGTCCCACTCGGCCCGGGGAATGTGGCTGATCGTGACCGGCTTCGGCGCGGCGACCGCCGCGCGGAGGTCCTCCGCGCACGCCTCGATCGTCGCCGCCCCGAGCGCCCCGTCGAGCTCGAGCAGCGCCCGGATCCCGGAAAGGGTCGCCTTGCGCGTGCGCCGCTCCGTCCGGGCGAAGATCCGGGCGCTGAGGAGATGTTGCGCCGTATGCAGGCGCATGTGCCGGTGGCGGCGCTCCCAGTCGATGGTCCCCGCGAGCTCGTCCCCGATCGCGGGCCGGGAGGAGGGGACGGCGGCGAACTTCACCCGGTGCACGACCGTTGGGCCGGATTTCGACACGTCCACGACGTCGAGCTGCGTGCCGTCGGGAAGTTCGAGGGTCCCCCGGTCGTTGGGCTGCCCTCCCCCGGTCGGGTAGAAGTAGGTGCGGTCGAGGACCACCCCCCCCGGGGGAAGGGCCACGACCCGCGCGCGGAACGTGCGGACGTAGCCGGCGGAGATGTCGGATAGGTACGCGAGTTCCGTCACCGAGGCCCCGTAGCGAACGGCGGCAAAACCGCTTCCTCCCGAACCCGCCCCGGGCAACCTTTTTAGCAAGGGTCGATGTGGCACGCCCCGAGGCAGCGAATGTTCAAGCTCCGCGTCAAGATGGAAACCCTCCGCGAGGTCGTGGAGGTCGTTTCCACGCTCGTGAGCGAGGTCAAGCTTTCGATCTCCAAGGACGGTCTCGAGGCGAAGGCGGTCGACCCCTCCCACGTCGCCATGCTGGTCCTCAAGCTCCAGAAGGGCGTCTTCGAGGAGTTCACCGGGGAACCGACCGAGATCGGGGTGGACGTCGAGAAGCTGAAGGAGGTCCTGCGGCTCTCGAAGCCCGGGGACGTCATCGACCTCCAGTTCGACGGCAAGAGCCGCCTGATCGCGACGGTCGGAAGGATCACCCGTCAGATGGCGGTCGTCGATCCGGCCGGCATCACCGATCCGAAGGTCCCGAACGTGAGCCCCCCGGCGTCCGTCACGGTGAAGACGGAGGACGTGCGGCAGGGGATCCGGGGGAGCGAGAGCTTCACCGACCACGTGACGCTGAGCCTGGAGCCCGACGCCTTCACGATGCATTCCGAGGGGGACACCGACCGTCTCGACCTGCGGATCCCGAAGGAATCGCTCAGCCGTCTCGAGGTCAAGGAGGCGGTGAAGAGCATGTACCCGCTCGACTTCTTCTCGGGGATGGTCAAGTCGATCGTCGCCGAGGAGACGACGTTGCACGTCGGCAACGAGTACCCCCTCAAGATCGAGTTCGCGATGAGCTCGGGCCGCGGCGAGGGCCGCTACCTGCTCGCGCCCCGGGTCGAAGAGGACTAGGCCCGCGGGGGGGCCGCCCGACGGGCGGGGGTCGACCCGGGGGGCCGGGAGCAACCCCTATTATCCGGGCGACGCTGAACCGCGCACCATGAACAGCGAACGCCCTCGCCGGGTCGCGATCCTCTCCGCCGTGCGCACCCCGATCGGCCGGTTCGGCGGCTCGCTGAAGGCCGTCCCGGCGCCCTACTTGGGGACCGTCGCCGCCCGCGCCGCGATCGCGCGGTCCGGCCTCTCCCCGGGGGACTTCGAGGAGGTGCTCTTCGGGCACGGCATCCAGGCCGGTGTCGGCCAGAATCCCGCGCGCCAGGTGCTGCGCGGCGCCGGCATCCCCGACACCGTCGGCGCCGCGACGGTCAACATGGTCTGCGGCTCCGGCATGAAGGCGGTCCACTGGGGCGAGATGGCGATCCGCGCGGGCGACTTCGACCGGGTCCTGGTCGGCGGCATGGAGAGCATGTCGAACGCCCCGTACCTCGTGGAGGGCTCGATGCGCTTCGGGTCCCACCCCGGGTCCCACGTGCTCGACGACGCGATGCAGCGGGACTCGCTGATCGATGCGTACGAGGGGCACGAGCTGATGGGGACCACGGGCGAACGGATCGCGAAGAAGCTCGGGTTGACCCGGGCCGATGTCGATGCGTTCGGCCTGCGGAGCCACCTCAGGTCCTCCCGGGCCGTGGCCGACGGAACGTTCGCGGCCGAGATCGTGCCCGTGCCCGCCGACCGGTCGGTCGGTCTCCCCGGCCTCGACCACGACGAAGGGCCCCGGGCCGACACGACCCTCGAAGGGCTGGGCCGGCTGCCGCCGGCCTTCGCCCCCGACGGGGTCCTCACGGCCGGCAACTCCTCGCGGCTATCGGACGGCGCCGCGGCGCTCGTCCTCGCGAGCGAGGCCGAGGTCGCCCGTCGGGGGGCGAAGCCGCTCGCCTGGATCCACTCCACGGGCGAGGGCGGGGTCCATCCCCGGGACGTGATGGAGGCGCCCATCCCGACGGTCCGAAAGCACCTCGCGCGGACGGGCCTTGCGCCGGAACAGTTCGACCGGGTCGAGCACAACGAGGCGTACTCCTCCGCCTCGATCGCCGTCCAGCGGGCGTTCGGCTTCACCGAGGAACAGTTCAATCCCCAGGGGGGCGCGGTCGGCCTCGGCCACCCGATCGGCGCCAGCGGCGCCCGGATCCTCGTCACGCTCGTGCACGGTCTCCAGCGCTCCCGGGGCCGACTCGGTCTCGCGACCCTGTGCATGGGCGGCGGGAACGGCCTGAGCGTCGTGGTCGAGCGTCCGGACGCCTAGACGAGCGCGAGCCCGGTCCGTTCCTCGATCGACCGCAGGGCCGCCCGGGCCTCGGAGCGCTCCCCGCGGGCGACGCGGCCGGAGGGATCGGCCCCGATCGCGCGCGCGAGCTTGCGGATATGGGCGAACGCGAGGTCCGTCCGCAGCCCCCCGGCCAGGTCCCGGCGGACAGCCTCGGCGGCGGCGACCGCCGGGCGCGCGCGGCCGCTCCCCCCGGCTCCGGGGGCGATCCACCGGGTCAGGGTCTCGCGGAGGAGCTCGTACTCCTCCGCGGCCCGTCGCAGGGGCCGGGCGTCCCACTCGAGCCGCTCGGCGTACGGTCGGTCGAGCAGGAACCACCGGAGCGCCCCCGGCCCGACCGCCGCGAGCGCGGTCCTCAGCGGGACGAGGTTCCCCGCGGATTTCGACATCTTGGCCCCCGACTGCAGGACGAACCCGCAGTGCAGGTAGATGTGCGAGAACGGACGGCCCTCGAGCTCGAGCGCGACCTCGTTCTCGGCGTAATGGTGGGGATAGACAAGGTCCCGACCCCCGCCGTGGAGGTCGACCGGGACCCCCAGGAGCCGCTCCGCCATCGCGAAGCACTCGAGGTGCCAGCCGGGCACGCCGGGGCCCCACGGGCTGTTCCAGGACGGCCGCGGGGCCTCCTGGCGCTTCCAGATCATGAACGATCGGCCGTCCCCCCGCTCGGCGCGGAAGGGGTGGCCCGGCTCGGCGACCGCCCGGTCCGCGAGCTCCCGGCCCGAGAGGAAGTTCTCCCCCGGGCCGCGCTCGGGCGGCTCGTAGAACCATTCGTCCCCCGTGCGGTGGACCCGCCCCGTCCGCTCGAGGGCGTGGCCGACCGCGACCATGGCCGGGACGTACTCGCTCGCCCGCGGCCGGTCCTCCGGAAGGAGCACGCCGAGCGCCTCGAGGTTGCGAAGGAAGGAGCGCTCCTCCCGGCGCGCCAGGGCCCGGGGGGTCGTGCCGAGCACGGCGGCGCGCTGCTCGATCTTGTCCTCGACGTCCGTGATGTTCATGACGTGGCGGACGGTCCTCCCCTCCGCCTCGAGGAATCGGCGGACGACGTCGAAGTAGAGGTAGGTGCGCGCGTGCCCGACGTGCGCGGTGTCGTAGACCGTCGGGCCGCAGACGTACAGCCGGACGGCCTCGCCGCCCATCGGCCGGACCGGCTTGCGCCGACCCGAGAGCGAGTCCGCGAGCCGCAACTCCATGCGCCCCGTACCCGAGGGTCGGCGCGAATAACCCTTTGGGGAACGGTTTCCCCGGGGCCACCGGCGTCCGGAGGGGGCGGTCCAAGGGGCCGGCCGCTAGGTTGATGTGAGGAGCCCGCGTAGCGCCGGCCGACCGAACGATGGAGACGCTGTACCTGCTGGTCGAGACCGAGATGGGGAAGCTCGACGAGGTCGTCCGACGCGTGCGGGGGATCCCCGGCGTCGCGGAGGTCCAGGCCGTGACTGGGCCGTTCGACCTGATCGTCAAGGTCGAGGCCCCGCACATCAACCAGGCGCTCGATATCGTCGTCCACAAGATCCGCCGCACCCCGGGGATCAAATCGACGGAGACGCTCGTCACCGTGGCGACGAGCTGAATCCCCCGCCCCGAGACCGCGGGGACGCCGGCCTAAATAGGCCCCGGGAGGTCCCTGCCCCGATGATCGCCGTGGGAGCCGCCGCCCCGGATTTCGAAGCCCCCGACCAGGACGGCCAACCGTTCCGATTCTCCTCGCTGCGCGGGAGCCCGATCGTGCTCTACTTCTACCCCAAGGCGGACACCCCGGGGTGCACGGTCGAGTCGAAGCGGTTCCAGGTGCATCTCGCCGAGTTCGCGGCCCGGGGGGTCCGGGTCGTCGGCGTGAGCGTCGACGACTGTCCGGCCCAGAAGGCGTTCGCCCAGAAGTACGGCCTCGAGTTCCCCCTCATCGCCGACGCGAAGCGGGAGGTCGGGGAGAAGTACGGCGTCCTCGGACCGCGCCGCACCGCCCGGCGCGTGACGTTCCTCATCGACCGCGCCGGCACCGTGGTCGAGGTCGTCGACACCGCGTCGGCCGACCCGCACGTCGAGCGGGCCCGGGCGCGGTTCCTCACGGCGTAGGGCGCGGCGGCGGAGGCGGGGAGCCCGGGGCGGGGACCGCCGCGGGGGTCGGGGGCGACCGGCGCCCCGAGAGGTTCCAGACGCGGTCGCCGAGCAGGTGGAGCGACGCGGGCACGAGGTACGTCCGGACGATCATCGCGTCGAGGAGGACCGCGATCGCGACCGCGAAGCCGATCGCCCGGATCAGGGTGAACTGGGCCACGATCAGCGCGCCGAAGGCGCTCGCGAGGATGATCGCCGCGGCCGTGATGATCCCCCCGGTGCGGGCGACCGCCTCGGTCGCGGCCGCGCCCGAGCTGCGGCCCCGGAGCCGCTCCTCGCGGACCCGGGTCAAGAGGAAGATGTTGTAGTCGATCCCGAGGCCGAGGACGAGCACGATCAGGATCGTCCGCACGTAGAAGAACAGCGGGAACCCGAGGAGCCCGTCGAGGAGCAAGTAGGTGAGCGCCCATGCCCATCCGATCGACAGGCCGATCGTCCCGACGGCCATCAGGGCGATGATCCACGACCTAAGGACCACGACCAGCACCGCGACGAGGCCGATCGCGACGGCGAGCAGCATGAACTCGGTGGCGACGTCCGTCTCGTCCGCGAGGTCGCGGATGACCGGCGCCGCCCCTCCGAAGACGATTCCCGAGACCCCGGGGTGCGCCGCCGTGTACGCGCCCCACGACGACTCGACCGACCCGAGCGCGGTGACCGCCGACCGGGAGAGCCCGGTCGAGGTCATCTGGAGCGACACGAGGACGGTGCGGCCGTCGGAGCCGACGTACCCCGAGAGCAGCGCGATCAGGTTCGTCCGCACGGCCGGCGGAAGGCTCCCGAGGAGGAGCCACTCGTCGAGGGACGCGCCGCCCGGTCCGACCGGCGAACCCACCGCCTGGATGCCCGAGGTGTTCTGGGCGATCCTCGTCAGGCTGTCGAGGGTGGCGAACTCGGAGCCGTTGGTGGTGTTCCCCGTCCTCAGCGGCGAGGAGAACGTCACGAGCGCGTACGAGGGCGTCGCGAAACCGGGGCCGAACTGGGCGTTGAGCTCGGAGAGGCCGGTCGTCGCCGTGTGGCCGGACGGGAGCTGGCCATAGAAGTCGTAGGAGATCGGGACGCTGAGCGCGAGGGCGACGAGCGGCACCGAGACGAGGAGGACGACCCCGACGACCGTCCCCGCCCGGCGCTCGGTGAGGTGGCCCGCCCGGTAGAAGTACGTCTCCCGCCGCGCGATGCGCCCGGCGACGACCGCCGCTCGGCGACGGAACCGATCGCCCGAGGTCGGCCAGAAGATCCGCGGCCCGATCAGCGCGAGGGCGGCCGGAACGAGGGTGAGCGAGAGCAGCATCGTGATCAGGATCGCGACGCTGAGGACCAGTCCCCAGTTCGAGAGCAGGGCGACCCCGCTCGCGGCGAGCGCGACCGTGACGAGGATCGCGGTCGACCCGCTCGTGGCGACGGACTGCCCCGCCCAGCTCATCGACGTGACGATCGCGTCGTCGGAACGGGCCCCGTGCACGAGCTCCTCGCGGTATCGGGCGACGAGGAAGATCGAGTAGTCGGTCCCGACGCCGAGGACGAACACCTCCTCGAGGGTCAGCGCCGACGTGTCGACGTGCTCGATGAGGGTCCCGATCACCACGGTGGCCCCGAGGCCGAGGACGAGGGCGACCGCCAGGCCCGCGAAGGTGACGAGCGGGGTCAGCGGCGACCGGAAGTAGGCCATCGAGATGACGAGCAGCAGGCCGACCGTCAGCGGCAGGACGAGCGCGAGCGATGAGTTCACGGCCTCCTGCGTGAGCTCATCGAGCGGCGCCGAACCGGTCTCCACGACGGCGATCGTGTCGCCCGGATCGGAGGCGCGCACCACCGACCCCACGAGGGTGTCGATGCGGGCGAGGTTGGTGTAGACCGGGGTCCCTCCGCTCGCGTTCGTGTAGTCGTCGGGGACCGAGAAGGAGACCTCGACGAGGCTCGCCGTCCCGGCGGCGTTCACGAACTGGGTGTAGATGCCGTCGGGGACCGGGAGCGGCTCGTGCGCGAGGGTCGTGGAGGCGACGACCGTCGCCGCGAACGTCGCGGCCGCCGCGGGGCCCACGACCCCGTCGGGGAACGCCGTCCACACGGAGAGGATCCACGCCGCGCTCAGGCCGCTCTCGGCGCCGAGGATCGCGGCGACGACGCCTTGGGTCGCCGCCCAGGTCGCGGGGTACCCCTCGACGCCGAACGCCGCGAGCGTCGCGGTCCCGATCGCCGGGTCCGCCGGCAGGAGCAGGGTGACGTTCTCGGCGCTCCGGGCCGCCCCATCCGCGCAGGCGTCGACCCCGGTCGGGACGGACTTCGCCGCGCAGTCGGCGGTCCCGTTGAACGCCGTGTAGAACTCCGAGAGGACCGTGAGCTCCGGACCCGACAGGTTCGCGGCCGTCGCGTTGTACGCCGGCGGGTTCCACTGGGTCGGGGTCCTGAGGGGGTTCCCGATCAGCGATTCCCAGGTCGCGAGGAAGGCGACGGGGGGGCCCCACAGGAGCGCGGCCGTGCCGTTCACCGTCGTAGGGAGGGAGGGGGAGGCCGCCAGCGCCGGGCCGAGCACCCCGCCCGCCAGCTCGGCCTCTCCGGCGAGGTAAGCGGCGTACATCGTGTAGACGCTGTCGATCGAGGCGACGTCCGAGAGCGACCGATCGGCCGCGATCGCGGCGGTGACGTTCTCGACGACCTTCTGGGCATGGAGGTCGGTGAGGTTCGGTCCGTAGAGCAGGACCGTCGTCGCGGAACCGCCGGTGGTGTTCGGGAACAGTTCGGCGAGACGCTCGGAGGCGACCGCGCTCGGGGCGGCGGAGGGGACCGACTCGGTCGAATCCGTCGTCACCGAGCCGAGGAGCGGCAGGAACGGTACGGTGACGAGGAGGAGCGCGATCCAGAACGCGACCGGGTACCAGGGGTGCCGGACGATCCAGCGGCCGAGCGCTCCGAAGAGCCGCGCGCCCCCGGGGCTCGCTGCGGTCACCGGCCCTTCTCCACCGATATCGCCCCGGGGCCGAAGATAACCCTAGCTGGCCGGGGGAGACCCGCCGGGGGGCGCCGCGCGCGCCGGGCGCTGCCAGAGGGCGGGGAAGCGAGCCGGGTCGACGAAGACCCGCGTGCCCCCGACGACCCAGCCGTGCGGGATCTTGGTCACCTCGGCGGCGTCGTACCGGGCCACGCCGGTCGCGACGAGCTCCCCGCCCGCCGTGACGAGGGCCACGTGGCTGCCGCGGGAGAAGGTGCGGCCGACCCGCACGATGCCGCCGCTCGCGAGGCCGGCGCCGTGGGCGACGGCGCTCGCCGCCGCCTCCTTGAGGACGATCGTCGGGAACTCCTGCCAGACCTCCCGGATCGGGTGGAGGGCCGCGAGGAGCGGGGCGGGATCGCCCGCGCGGTGGGCCTCCACCGCGTCCGCGAGCCCCGTGAGGGTGACGGAGCCGGCCTCGTCGAACGGGCCGGTCGCCACCCGCCGCAGCTCCTCGAGGTGCGCGCCGACCCCGAGCGCCTCGCCGAGATCGACCGCGAGCGTCCGCACGTACGTCCCCGAGTCGGCGACCACGTCGAGGATTGCCCGCGGCCCGTCGGCCTCGACGACCCGGAGGCGGTGGATCGTGCGGACCCGGCGTTCCCGCTTGACGGCGGAGCGGACCGGGGGGGTCTGGTAGATCGGCCCGGTGAACTCCGCGATCGCCCGGTCGAGCTCGCGGGCCGGCACGCGCGAATGGAAGGTGACCGCCCCGACGTACCGCTTCGGGAACTCGAGGACGAGGGGGAGGAGCTTCAGGGCGGGGCCGACGCCGATCCAGAGGAGGCCCGAGACGTTCGGGTCGAGCGTCCCGGCGTGGCCGGCGACCTCGACCCCGAGCAGGTCGCGCGCCCACGCCGTCACCTGGTGGGACGACGGGCCCCGGGGCTTGTCGAGGAGGAGGAACGCCCCCTCGGCGATACGGGTCCGGACCGGATCGGGCGGGGCGCTCACGGGCGGCCCGCCTGCTCCCGGAGGAACGCGACGATCTCGGCCGCGACGGTCCGCGCGTCCTTCTCGGTCGAGTCGACCTCGAGGTCGGATCGTTCGCGGGCGAGGTCGATGTCGTAGAAGCGCAGGTAGCGCGCGCGCTCGCTCGCCTCCCGCTCGCGGATCCGTTGCCGCGCCTCCTCGAGCGTCTGGTGGTCGCGGCCGGCGACCCGGCGGGCCCGCTCGTTCTCCTCCGCGGTGACGGTGAGCGCGTGGACCGGGGTCGCGGACCGGCGGCAGAGGGCTCCCTGGATGCGGCCCTCGAGGAGCCGGCCGGGCGCGGCGAGGGACTGCATCGTGCGGTCGAGCTCCCGGTCGACCTCGGGATGCGCCTCGGCGTACCCGCCGAACGCCTCGAGGCTCAGTCCGCGGCGGAGCGCCTCCGCGCGGAACAGCTCGCCGGCCGAACACAGCTCGAGCCCGAGCGCCTCGGCCACGAACCGACCGGCCGTCGACTTGCCGCTCCCCGGAGGCCCGCCGATCGTGACGACCCGGTGGATCACGCGGGACTCCCGGCGGCCCCGGCGGCGGGCGGCAGGACGAGGTGGTGCTCCTCCGAGTACCGCCGCAGCCACATCTGCTTCAGGAGGCGCCGGAAGACGAGGGAGAAGGGGACGGTATAGAGGCTGAAGATCACGAACCACCACGGGATCGTAGCGACGACATGCTTCGTGAGGCCGAGCGACGCGCCCCCGAGCAGGATCGTCTGGGCCGCGAGGGGGGCGTTCGCGATGACGAGGCCGACCCAGGTGTAGATCAGGATGAGCAGGAAGTAGGTGATCGCCATTCCCTTGAACTGGGCGATCGACACCTCGGAGGAAAGCCGGGTGAGCCGCTCCTGGTGCGGCTTCAGGGCGTCGATCCGATCCTTCTTCCCCGAACGGATCGCCTCCATCTGGACCTTGCGGAACGCCGAGCTCCACTTCTGGACCTTCGCGGCCTTCACCCAGTTGGTCGTGAAGTTGTAGGCGATCGACGTGATCGCCATCTCGACCGCCCCGGCGAGCGCCATCGTGGCGAGCAGGTACTGCGAGTGGAAGCCGATCAAGAGGTAGAGAGGGCCGTTGTGGGCGCCGCTGATCCCGAGGAGCGTCGCGATCTGGTTGCGCGCCTGCGTGTCGATCAGCATCAGGAAGCCGAGCGTGCCGAGGAAGATGTAGACCGAGGTCGAGAACTTGAACGTCGGGCCGGGGGGGCGCGCGGGGGGCGCCGGCGTGGGCGACCGGGGCTCGTCCTCGTCTCCCTCGTCGTCGTCGTCCTCCTCGTCCTCGACGGGCGGGGCGCTCGGCAGCGGGGCGTCGTCCGGCACCCTAGGTCTCGCCTCCGAGGAAGCGGCGCAACAGCGGGTTCATCTCCATCAGCTGCTCGCGGCCCATGGCCTCGTACAGGTTGATGACGATCCCGACGGTCAGCAGCACCCCGGTGCCGCTCGCGTTCCCGAGCGTCCCGATGAGATCGGCCCCGGCCGCCAGCGAGCCGACCGCGGCGCCCGAGATCACGGTGATCACGGGGATGTACCGCTCGAGGACCCGGCGGAGCACGCGGGGCTCGCGCCGGAACCCGGGGATCTGCATGCCGGTCGCCTCGATCTGACGGGCGACGGCCTCGGGGCCCATGTTCGTCGTCTGGATCCAGAACTTCGCGAACAGGATCGAGCCGACGACCATCGCGATGAAGTAGATCCCGACGTGGAGGAGCCCCTGCCACCACGCGTGGAAGTAGAGGAACGTGCTGTACTGCTGGTAGTTGAGGATCGGCAGGAGCCACGATTCGAGCCCGTTCGGCGTCGAAAGGTAGTACGCCCCCCCGCTCAACGGCTGCGTCTGGCTGATGTTGTGCAGCGACGCGTACGACGAGGTGGGATAGGAGCCGACCCACCACTGGTGGCCGAGGAGCGGGAAGTGCGAGAGGGTCGGGTTCGACCAGAGCAGGATCGAGATCATCGAGACGTTCGCGAGCAGCGCGGACATCAGGATGACCGGGATGTTGGACGCGTAGATCAGCCGCAGCGGATACCGGCCGCGGGCGCCCCGGGCCTCGGCGTGGGAGAGCGGGAGCTCGATGCGCGTCGACTCGGTCCAGGCGACCATGAAGAAGATGGCGGCCGTCCCGACGAGCGCCACGACCGGGTTGGGCGGGCTCAGGAGCACCCGCTCCCACCCTCCACCGGCCATCTGCGACGCGCTCCAATGCGTGAGGAACCAGAGGGACTTCGGGATCGTGCCGCTCGGCGGGTTCGTCGCGCTGATCCCGGCCGTCGGCGACGACGGGAGCCAGTTGAGCGTTCCCTGGATGATCTGCTGCGAGACGCCCGCGGCGATGAACAGCGAGATCCCGCTCCCGATCCCCCACTTCGAGACGACCTCGTCCATCAGGAAGACGAGGTAGCTGCCGAGGACGAGCTGCCCGATGATGATCGCGTTCGCGAGCAGGGGGCCGTTGCCGGGGGAGGCGAGGTTCAGGCTCGAGACGATCGAGGAGGACGGCGTCAGGTAGCCGAAGACCTGGGGGATCGCCTCGATGAAGATCATCGCGATCACGACGACCTTCTGCGTTCCCTGGTACGTTCCCTTGTCCTCGTCGTCCGTGAGGTCGAGGCCGATGATCTTGGCCCCGGTGAACAGTTGCATGATGATCGACCCGGTGACGATCGGGCCGATCCCGAGGTGCATCAGTGTGCCCTGCGCCCCCGCGAGGATCGCGCGGTAGCTCGCGAACAGGTCGATGACCGTCGATTGGTTGACGCCGAACAGGTAGATGTTCGTCAGCAGGAAGTAGGTGAGGAGGACGCTGATCGTCCAGGTCATCTTGGTCCGGAAGTGGACGTGGCCCTTCGGCTGCTGGACCGCGGGCATCCGGCTCGTGACCGGTTTCAGGCCGTAGAGCTTCGACTTCGGGCCGTCGTAGGAGAGGCCGAGGTAGAGGAGGGTGAGGATCGCGGCGACCGCGACGCCGACCAGGGCGAGGCCGAGGATCGTCGGCCGGTCCCAGAACCAGATGAGCGAAAGGAGGACGACGCCCACCACGATCAGCGGGACCGCCCACCGCGGATTGCGGGGGATCTCGTCGTCTTCGGCCATTGGGGCTGCGACCGAGCCGGTGCCCGCGTTATATAGTCTGCGGGGCGGCGGGCGAGCTCGGCGCCGGGGGCTTCTCGCGGACGACCGTCACCTTTTCCTGGGCGTGCCGCGAGGCGTGCGCCACGACGACCTTCCACGGCCGGGAGACGGTCCCGCGTCCGAGCAGGCGGTCGATGCCGATCTTTCCGAGGTCGGCGACGTACGTCGAGCCGTCCCGGGAGAGGGCCCCGGCGGCCTCGAGGGCCGGCGCGAACACCTCGAGCTCTCCGACGTTGATCGAGGTCGGTCGCGCGACGATCTTCGGGGGGCGCTTGAAGCCGTGCCGGCCGAAGTGGTCCGGCGCGTAGATCAGCATCGACTTGAACTTGTACTTGTGCAGCCCCGCGTTGCCGCGGCCGCCCTGCTTTCCGGCGCCCCGACCGGCCTTGATCCCGCGGCCGTGGGTCCTCAATCCCCGGAACTTCCGTGTTCGGCTCGGCATCCTTCCCCCTACAGCATCCGGTGGACGAGCTCGTTGATCTTCACGCCGCGGTAGCCGAGGGCCCCGCCGCGCGCGAACGTCTTCTTGGTCGACTTCCAGCCGCCCTTCGGCGGCCGGAGCCGGAACAGGGGCTTCAGGCTCTCGGCCGCCGGCAGCCCCCGATCGACGACCGCCTTCGCGAGCTCCGGGAGCTCCTTGCCGGGGGGGACCCGCTGGCCCTCGACCGTCTCGCCGCGCGCCTCGAGCAGCTGGCCGACGGTCGCCGGCTCGGCCTCGCCCCAGGTCACGTACCCCTGGACCTTGAACAGCATCCCGCGCATCGTGGGGTTCTCCGGGATCACCGTGGCGTGGTTCGGGCGCGTCAGGTGGAGCTGGGCGAGCGTCTGCGTGATATCGTGGCGGGCGTGGATCGTGCCCCGCACCCGAACGACCATCCAACCCATGGTCCTACCGTCCTCCCGCGGGAGCGGGCCGCGGCGGGCCTCCGCGGCTGCCGCCCGGCGGCCCGCGCCCCGGCGGTCCGCGTCCGCCCGGCCCGCCGGGCCGGCGACCCCGTCCGCCGCGTCCTCCGCGGATCGGCCGCGGCGCCCCTTCCTCCTTCGGCGGGAGGATCGAGGTGCCGACCGGGCCGCGTACGATCTTGAGCCGCGCGGCGTCCTCGGGCCGCACCTTGAGGTCGGAGAGGGCGAGGAGCGCCGCGTAGGCGGCCTGCGCGTAGTTGACCGTCGTCTTCGTGTGACCTTCGGTGAAGCCCCAGGCGTCCGTGAACCCCGCGAACCGGAGCACGGGCTTCGCGACATCCCCGACCGCGAGGCCGACGCCCCGGGGCGCGGGCTTGAAGTTGACGACGACCGAGCCGACCCGGCCCCGCGCGAGGAACGGCAGGGTATGGGGGCGGCCGCAGCCGCACTCCCAGCTGCCGCAGCCCCGGAACACCTCGACGATCTCGAGCTTCGCCCGGTCGATCGCGCGTCGGATCGTCGGGCCGACCTCGCGGCCTTTCGCCCGTCCGAGCCCGACGAACCCGTCGCCGTTGCCGACCACGACCGTGACGGCGAACTTGAACCGGCGGCCCGAGTCGGTCATCCGCTGGACCATGTTCACGTCGAGGACCTCGTCGTGGAGGCCGGGGAGGAGCTTGTCGACGATCTGGGATTCGCGCAGGGGCAGACCGGCGGCCAGCGCCTCGCTCATCGTCGTGATCTCGCCGGAGGAGACGCGTCGGCCGAGCTCGGTCTTCGGCACCCAGGGCGGGGCGGGCGCCGGCGCCGACGGGCCGAATCCTCCGCGGGATGGGCCGCGCGACGGGCCGCTCACGGTTTCGCCTCCGCCCGGGCCACGATCCCCGGCAGCTTGAGCTTGTACGCCTCGACCGGCTGGGGGAGCGGCTTCGGCAGGTGGGCGCCGTTCAGCCGGTCGGCGGTCGGGAACCCCTCCTCGCCGTGCGGGATGACGAGCCCCGCGTCGAGCAGGCCCTTGAGGGCGGCCGAAAGCCGGCCCCCGCGGGTCGGATGCCGCAGGCCGACGTCCAGGACGGCCTCTTCGGTCCCCGACGATTTCGCGCGCAGGCCGGCCAGGAGGCCGGTCAGGTACGCGGCGGGCGTCGAGCCGATCCCGCTAGCGGGGAAGTCGATCCGGCCGAGCTCGGAGGAGTCGGCCGACGCGAGCACGCGATCGCCCGTCGGATGGAACTCGACGATCGCGACGCGTACGCGCGTGTCCGAGCAGCGGACGACCGCCCGGGAGAGGCCCGAACGCAGGAGCCGGAGCCGGACCCGGTAGTCGGTCTTCCCCTCCCGCCGGCGGCGGAAGTGGACCCGGTAGCGGGGACCCGTGCTCATGCCTTGGCCTCCGGGACGTGGCCGGCGAGGCGCAGGTTGACGAGCAGGTGGGCGCGGCTGCGGAACATGCCGCCCTTCGCGCGCCGGTAGAACTCGCGGTACACCTTGGGGGCGATCTTCTTCGTGTCCCGGAGCTCGCGCAACAGGTCGCGCTGCGCGCGGATCCGGCGCATCCAGCGGTGCTTCTTCGGGACCCGGGAGAACGGCGTGCCCCGGCGGGAGCCCGGCCCGGAGTGACGGCCCTTCGCGACCTCCGCGGCGTGGACCCGGGCGCGGACCCGCGAGGTCCCCCGGATCGCGAGGCGCCGGATGACCCCGGCCTTGATCGCGCTGCGGACGTCGGCCCGCGTCACCGCGTCGGCCAGCTCCTCCTGGCTCGCGGGGTCGATCCAGACGCGTCCCGACCCGCATTTGAGCAGGGCGGCCGCCATCCGGCGCTGGTTCGAAAGATCCGGCATCGGTCTACGCCTCCGTGTCGCCCTTGACGATCGGGTTCAGGACGCGGATCCCGAGCTTTCGGGCCTCTTCCTCGAGGACGAGCCGCCGGCGGGTGCCGACGGTCCGGGCGATGATCGCCGCCTGCCGGCGGGCGTCGATCCCCTCGAGCTCGTTCGTCGAGTGGACGAGGACCGGGGCGAACCCGCTCGGCACGAGGCCGCGGACCCGGGCGGGCGACCGGTAGCCGATGCTCACGATCTGCGTACGGTAGCCGTAGTGGCGGCGCTGCTTCGACTGGAGGCCGCGGGGCCGGCGCCAGGCGCCGTCGCGTCCGATGCGGAAGTAGCGGTTCGCCGCCTGGCGGCCGAAGATCGGGCGCCGGCGGTCGAGGGTCCGGCGGACCGAGAGGAGCGCGCGGAGGGGAGCGGAGAGGTCGGCCCGCTTCGGGATCCGAACCTCCTCCTCCTTCGTCTTCCCGGCCGGCTTCGCCGCCGGGGCGGGGGGGGTGGCCGGTGCGGCCTCGGCGCGGGGCGCGCGCTTCTTCGGGCGCCGGGTCGGCGTCACCTCGGCCGGGGCGGTCACGGGCTTCTCCACGGGGTCGGCCATCAGCTGGCCTCCTTGAGGTGCGCCCGCTCGATGAGGTAGATGCCGTCCTGGAACACGCGGGGATCGTACTCGCGGATCCGGGTGACGCGCTCGACGTTCGCGGCGCTCTGGCCGACCTGCTCGACGTCCCACCCGGTGAGCGTGACGATGTCGCCTTCGACCACCGCCTTCGTGCCCGGCGTGAGCTGGGTCGAGCGGGGGAACTTCTCGCCGAGGAAGTTCTCGATCACGAGCTCCTCCCCGCGGACCTGGACCTTCATCGGAAAGTGGGCGGCGACGACCTTGAGGCGCGCCTCGACCCCCCGGGTCACGCCGCCCGCGAGGTTCGCGACGTGCGCGGCCCACGTGCGCAGGAGGGCGCGGGACTCCTTGCGCTCGGGGGGAAGTCGCACGGTCAGCGTCGCCGAGGCACCGTCGATCGAAAGGTCGAGCACGTCGGAAGGGAACGGGCGCTCGACGGTGCCGAGCGGCCCCTTCGCCCGCAGCTTCCGGCCGTGAACGGTGAGGACGACCCCCTTCGGGAGGTCGACCTGGGCCCGCGTGAGCTCGTCAGTAGACATAGGCGAGCAGCCGACCTCCGATCTTGAGCTCCCGGGCCTGCGGGTGCGCGAGGACCCCGCGGTTGGTGGAGAGGACGAGGAGACCGAAGTCCTGGGCGGGCAGGAAGCGGGACTCGTAGCGCTCGAGGCCGTCGTGCGGCACCGAGATCCGGGGCTTGACGACCCCGCAGGAGTTGATCCGGCGCGACAGCTGGACGTCGTACTTGCCGCCGCGGCCCGTCGGGATGAACGTGAACTCGGAGATGTAGCCGTGCTCCCGGAAGATCCGGAGCACCTCCGCGATCAGCTTCGAGGTCGGGGCGATCTCGACGGAGGGCCGGCCCTGGCGGTCGGCGTGGCGCAGCGTGACCAGCGCGTCGTTGAGGAGATCCTGTTGCATCGTTCGCCCCTCCCTACTGGTACTTGCGGAAGCCGAGGTCCACCGCGACCTCGCGGAAGCACTGCCGGCACAGATGGAGCCCGTAGCGCCGGACGATGCCGCGCTTGCGGTCGCACCGCAGGCAGCCGTCCTTCCGTCCGAAATGCTTCTTCGGCTTCACGATCACTCCAGCACGTTCACCTGGAACGCGCTCGATAGGAACGCCCGGGTCTCCTCCCGGGTGGATCGGAGGGAACGGGGCAGGGGACGGCTGCGGACCCGGCGGTTGCGGATCCGGAAGCCCGCGCGGCCGACCTCGACCGCGACGTCCATGCCGTGGATCCCGATCGCCGGGTCGTACTTCATGCCCGAGAAGTCCGTGTAGTCGGCGATCCCGAAGGAGAAGCTGCCGTTCCGGTCGATCGAGGCGCCGTCCAGCTGGCGGTCCCGGGCCTCGAACGCCCGCGCGAGGAAGTCGTTCGCGGCCGATCCGCGCAGCGTGACCTTCGCCCCGATCTCCTGGCCCTTGCGGATCCCGAAGTCGCGGTTCGTCGAGTGGGACCGGGTCGGGACCGGCTTCTGGTGGGTCACCATCTGGAGGACCCGTTCCGCCTTCGTGCGCGCCTCGCCCGACTCGCCGACCCCGGCGTTGACGACGACCTTGATCACGCGGAGGGCGCGGTGCGGGTTCGAGGGCGGCGGCGCGGCGGCCGGCGCGGCGACCGACGGGACGCTCATCGGTCGACCCCTTCGGCGATCGTGACGGCCGGGGTCGTCTCCCCGACGACGTAAACGTACTCCTTGATCGTCGAGAAACCCTCCTTGAAGTGGACGAGGTTCGGCTGGGAGGAGTTGCGGACCTCGACCTTCTCGACGCGGGCGAGCTCGCCGACGTGCGAGCCACCGGCGACGAAGGCAAGGACCCCGGGGCGCAGCGGGAGGTGCTCGACGACCTTCTGGCCCGGGACCTCGATCTTGACGGAGTCGCCCACGCGGTACGGGGAGGAGGGCGCGACGATGAAGTTGCGCCCGTCGTGGAGGGTCACCTCGACCTTTCCGCCGGGCACGGCGTGCTTGAACCGCACCCGGCCGATCTTGACGGTCGCCTCGGAGGACGGGATCGGGACGAGCGTCAGCTTCCCCCGCCGGTCGTGCATCAGGCGGAAGTGCTGGTCGAGCGGCTTCGCGAAGGAGAGCGTGTCCATGAGGCCGAGGCCCCGCGAGAGATCGACGATGACCTTCCCGTCGACCCGGACCGCGCCGGAGCCGACGAGGATCCGCGCCTCCCGGGCGCTGTGGACGACGTGGCGGATGTCCCGGAGGACGAGGAGGAGCGGGATCGACTGGTCCTGCGCGTGCGGACCGGGGCTCGGACGCTTGATCCACTTCGTGCCCTTGCGCGGGATCGTCCAGTTGCGGGGAGCGGCCCGGCGTTTCAGACGGAACGTCATTCGGGGACCTCCGCCGGCGGGTTCCGGCGCGGGCGCTTCGGGGCCGGGGCGGGCGCGGCGTCGTCGGAGGGCGCCTCGGGGAGCGGGGGCGCCGGAGCCTCGACCGGGGGTACCGCCGGCGCGGGGGTCTCCCCGGCGGGGGCGGGCGCCTCGGGGACCGAGGGCGCCGGCTCGCCGAGCTCCTCCGGGGTCACGTCCTCGTCGCGGACGCGCAGCGTGCGCCGGCGCCAGGGGTCGGAGAGGTTGAGCCGGGTGATCACGAGATGGGACGTGCGGATCGTGAGCGCCTTCAGCTTGTCGCCCGCGGTCTTCGCGGTGACGTTGTCGAGCGTCACCGCGTAGTCGCGCCGGTTGACCTTCGCGACCCGCTCCTCGCGGCCGGCGAAGCTGCCCGAGCGCACGCGCACCGTGTCGCCCTTGCGGAGCGGCACCGAGCGCGTGCCGAACCGGGAGCGCAACTGGCGCGAGAGCGGGACGGCCATCCGCTTGCGGCGCTCGAAGTTGTCGGCGTCGTAGAGGGCCCGCCGCTGGCGCCGTGGAGAGTGAGGAGAGGAACGCATGGGGCCCCTAGAGGATGATCGACGACGCCGCCGCGATCCGCGGCCAGCGCTCGGCGGCCTCCTTCGCCACCGGTCCTTTGATCTGCGAGCCCTTGATCTCGCCGGTCTCCGTCGTGATCACGGCGGCGTTGTCCTCGAACTGAAGGCGGGTGCCGTCGGGGCGGCGCATCGGGACGCGCGCCCGCACGATCACCGCGTGGAGCACCTGGCGGCGCATCTCGGGGGTCCCCTTCTTCACGGAGACGACGACGAGATCGGCGACGCCGGCCCGGGGGTAGCGCCGATGCGTGCCGTGCCAGTTCATCACCGCGATGATCTCGACGATCTTCGCGCCGGTGTTGTCGACGCAGTCGAGCCGCGCTCCCTTCGGGAGGCCCCGGCTTCGGCGACCGGCGAGGCCTTTCATGGGGTCTCCTCCGCCGCGGTCGGCGGCTTGGGGATCAGCGCATCCTCGCTGCGGACGCGGTGGGCCGCCTCGCCGAGGTCGGCGACGATGCAGAAGGAGACGAGCTTGGAGAGCGGGCGGGTCTCGGCGATGCGGACCTGGTGGCCGACCGGCACGTTGAGGCACGGCGGGGCGTGCGCGAGGTAGCGGCGGCGCCGCTTCTCGTACCGCTCGTACTTCGGTACAAAGTGCAGGAGGGTCCGCTCGACGACGGCGGTGCGCTGCATCGCGGTCGAGACGACCGTTCCCTCGAGGATCTGGCCCCGCAGCGGGAGGCGGCCGTGGAACGGACAATGCCGGTCGTCGCACCGCGCCTTCGGCGCCCGCACGTCGAGACCGATGTCCCGGGGACGGGGGGCGGCAGGTTTGCGGGTCGGCGTCATCGGAACCTCCGAGGGCCGCCGGCCAACAGCCGCTTCGTTCGGTCCTCGGGACGCACGCGAAGGGCGTCACCTCTTAAGGGTAACTCGCCGGCGGGAAGGATGATCGTTCCCGTGAGGCCGGGCTTGGGGAGCGTCAGGGTCCGGCGCCGCCCGGGGACGCGAACGGTCAGGGTCGAAAGCGATTCGTCGACGATCGTGCCCGCGACCGGCCGGGCGAGCCCGGGGGAGGCCGGGACGACGATCGAGGCGCCGATGATCTCCCCGGCGAGGGCTTCCGCCTCGACCCGGGACGACGGACGCAAGGTGGCGGGCTCGTTCGGCATCGGCTCACCTGGACGCTCCCGCGCGGCGGTCCCCCTCCCGTGGGGCGATCGCCCGTTCGTTGAGGACCGTGAGGGCGCGGGCGACGTTCGTCCGGAGCGCCCGCATCCGGCCGGGGCTCGGCGGGGCCCCTCCCATCGCCGCGACCCCGCGCTCGCGCAGGAGGTCGTTCTCGGCGTCGGCGATCCGACGGTGGAGGTCGTCGTCGGTGAGCTCGCGCAGCTCCTTCATGCGCAGGAGCGTCACAAGGGCACCTCGGGGAGATCCGGGGCATCGACCGGGAGGGGCGCGGCGGCGGCGACCTCCTCGACGGGCGGTAGCTCGACCGGGGCGACCTTCGGCGGCAGCGCGGCGCCCTTCACGACGATCTCGTCGGGGAGCTTGGCGGACGCGCGCATGATCCAGACGTTGACCCCGATGACGCCCGGCTTCAGGCGGGCCTGGCAGAATCCCTTGTCCATCCAGAGATGGACCGCCTCGCCGCAGTACTTGATCATGCCGGCCTTGAAGCGTTCGGTGCGGTGCCGCTCCCCGGTCAGCTTGCCCGAGAGGATCACCTGGCAGCCCCGCGCCCCGGACTCCATGATCCGGCGGACGGTGGAATGGCCGGCGCGGCGGAAATGCCAGCCGCGCTCGAGGGTCGAAGCGAGCTTCGCGCTCATCAACTGGGCGTTCAGGCTCGGCTGCCGCTCCTCCTGGACCTCGATCTGAGGGTTGTCGAGATTGAAGCGGGCGTGGATGTCGTCGGTCAGCCGCTTAATCAGCTCGCCGCGGTGGCCGATGAGGATCCCGGGGCGTTCGCAGATCAGCGTGACCCGGGTGCCCATCGGGGTGCGGGTGATGTCGAGGCCGCCGAACCCGGCGCGGGCGCTCTCGCGGACGAGGAAATCCTTGAGGAGGACCCGACGGGTCGCCTCCTGGATCACCCGACGCTCGGCGCTCATGGGGCCTCCTTCGACTCGCCGAGCACGATCTCGATGTGGGTCGTCTGCTCGTTCCAGGGGGTGGCGCGCCCGTGGGCCCGCGGCATCGACGCTTTTCGGATCCGGCCCCTCGCGCTCGCGGCGACCTTGATGAAGAGACGGTCGGTGTCGAGTCCCTCGTACTCCGCGTTCTCCTCGGCGTTCGTGAGGATCTTGAGCACCTGGTGGGCGACCTTCTGGGGGAAGCGTCCGGGCCCGACCCCGCGCTTGTGGGCGGTCTCCTGGTTGTACCGGCGGAACGGGATCGCGCGGCGCTGCTCCACTACGTCCTCGAGGATCGCCCGGGCGCGGGCGAGCGGGAGGCCGCGAATGGCGTTCAGCACCTCGTACGTCTTCTTCGGGGAGATCGGCACCTCGACGCCGCGGGCCCGGGCGACGTTCACGCCCGCCTCGTCCCGGTAGGTGTAGCCCCGCATCGAGATCGAACCTCCCTCACTTCAGCGGCATGAACTTCGACGAGCGCGTGGCCCCGACGCCCGGACCCGAGTGCTTCTCGAACCGGCGGGTGAGCGCGAACTCGCCGTAGTAGTGGCCGATCATCTCGGGGCGCACTTCGATCTCCTTGAACTCCTTTCCGGTATGGATCGCGACCCGCCGCCCGACGTGCTCCGGGAGGACGAGCGCGTCGCGGCAGTGCGTCCGCACGACCTTGGTCGGGTCGGCCCCGCGCATCCGCTCGAAGAACTGGGTCGTTTCGGTGTTGAACCCCCGGCGAATCGACCGCCGGGCCCGGGCGCTCAGGATCGCGGCGAGATCGGGCAGGCTCATCGCGCGCAGCCCCTCGAGGGTGCGCCCGCGGTACGTGAACTCCCGCTTGCGCCTCGCTTCGACGCGCTTGGTGCGTTTCGCTTTCGCCATCGTTAGCCTCCCCGCTTGCGCTCCCGGGTCCGGCGCTTGTTCCGGTTCGAGCGGGAGAATCGGCCGACCTTGGCGCCGGGCCAGGTCCCGGCCGAGACGGTGCTCGGCCGCCCGACATGTTGGTGGGCGCCGCCGCCGAACGGATGGTTCACGGGGTTCATCGCGACGCCGCGTACCTTGAGGGGGGCGCGGGCGAGGGAACGGGTCGCCCAGAACTTCTTTCCGGCCTTGATGATCGGCCGCTCGAGGCGTCCGGCGCCGCCGACCGCCCCGACCTGGGCGCGGCACGTCGCGAGGAAGTTCTTGAACGCGCCGCTCGGCAACTGGACCGTGACCTCGGTGCCCGAGTGGGCCGTGACGAGGGCGCTGGTGCCCGCGGCGCGAACGAGGCGGCCCCCGTCGAACGGCTTGACCTCCAGGTTCGAGACGAGCGTCCCGTCGGGGATGCGGCCAAGCGGAAGGATCGACCCGCGGTCCACCTTGCCTTCCTGGAAGGCGACGGTATCCCCGGTCGCGAGGCCCGCCGGAGCGAGGATCCGCGTCCGCTCGCCGTTCGCGGAGAGGACCTCCGCCACCGGGGCGGTGCGTCCGGGGGCCATGAGGATCGTTTGGACCGTGGCCTCTCCGACGAGCGTCGGCGACGGGTGCACGATCGCCCCGTGGTGGCGGTGGCTGGGGGAACGGTAGGTGGGCGTCCCCGATCCGCGGCGGCGCGAGATGATCCGTTTTCCCATCAGAACACCCCGGCTCGGCTTCCGATGTCCTCGGCCGAGAACTCCTTCGCGAAGCGGACCGTCGCGATCTTCCCCGACTGGACGATCTTGACGTTCACCTTCACGACCTTGCACTGGTAGGTCTCTTCGACCGCTCGGCGGATCTCCGCGCGGTTCGCGCGGGAATCGACGACGAACTCGAGCTTGTTCTGCCGCTCCATCTCGTCCATCGACTTCTCGGTGACGTAGGCGTGCAGGATGACCCGGTGGCGCATCGGCGCGTTCATGCCGCCTCCTCGCCGAGCCGGGTCCGGAGGGTCTCGACGGCCGCGCGGGAGAAGACCGTGAGCCGGCCGGGGACGCCGCCGGGGGCGAGGTCCTCGGTCGCGAGCCGCGGCACGGGGACGACGTCGACGCCCGAGAGGTTGAAGAAGCCGCGGGCCAGGCCCGCCCCGCTCGTGACGACCAGCACGCTGCGGGGGGTCCGGCGGACCCGGCCCCGGCGGCGCGCGCGTCCGGAGGCCCGGAGATGCACCCCGTCCCGCGACCGCTCGACGTCCGGCCAAAGCTTCAGGCGCACCAGGAACTCCCGGGCGGCCTGCGCCGTGCGGATCTCCTCGAGCGGGTCCTCGACCACGACGGGAAGGGCGAGGCCGTGCGGGACCTGGTGGCCCCGGGCCTCGGCGAGGTGGGTCTCCCGGGTCGCGGCGAGCGCCGAGGCGAAGGCGAGGCGCCGTTCCTTCCGGTTGATCTTCTTCGTCCAGATCCGGTCGGTGCGGGGCGGATGGGCGGCGCGACCGCCGACGGTGTTCGGCGACTGCGCGCCGCGCATGGAGTCCATCAGGCGCGGTGTCCGCGCGACCCCCTTTCCCTTACCGGACCACTCGACCGAATGCCGCATCCCGCCGGTCGGGCTCGTCCCGTAGGCCTGCCGGCGGTGGGTCTGGGCGGCCACGACGGCGCGCTGGATGAGATCCGGGCGCACGGGGGTGGAGAAGGCGAGCGGGAGGCGGACGGTCGAGTTCTGCTTCCCGTCGACCGAGAGCAGGTGGACGCGGTGGTGGGGCGTCGCCTCCGCAGGGGCCGGCGCCGGTGGGTCGGAGGGCGGCTTGGACGGCGTCATGCTCCCTGCTTCGACCGGGTGCTCAGGTAGCGGAGGTCGACCTTCTCGACCGAGCTGACGTGGAGCCGCATCGGGGTCCGGAACCGGAGCAGACGCTTCGCCGGGCCCGGGAGCGATCCGTGGAGGAGGAGGCAGGCGCTGCGGACCTCCCCGTAATGGGGGAATCCGCCGGCCGGCGTGATCGGGTCCTTGCGCGGGTCGCGGACGACCCGCAGGACGCGCATGTTGAACTGCGTGCGGCGATGGTAGCCCTGCTGGCCCGCCTGCGGGATGCGGTAGGTGACGAAGCTCGGGTTGTGCGGCCCGAGGGTTCCGATCATCCGCCGGTGCTTGGAGTTCTTCCGCGGCTGGAGCTTCACGCCCCAGCGCTGGATGTGGCCCTGGAATCCGAACCCCTTGGTGACGCCGATGACGTCGACGAACTCGCCTTCCTTCGTGAGCTGGTCGGCGGAGTACTCGCGGCCGAGCTGCTCGAGCGCGAACGCGCGCCGCTCCTCGAACTTCTCGCCCGAGACGCGGACCTCGAAGAGGGTCGGGGTCTTCGAGGAACTCCCGGTCACGAGCCCCGGCTGGGTGTAGACGATCAGTCGGACCTCGTCGCCGGGGGCGTGGCCGAACGCGGCGATATCCTCGGCGGATCCGGGGGCGTGGGGCGGGATGCGGCGCGGGAGGTCGGGCGAGAACTCCGGCGCCCAGACCTCCGCGGTGACGCGCGAGCCGTACGGGTTCCGCGTGTAGACGCGGGCGGCGGCGACGCGGATGGGGGGCACCTCGACGACCGTCACCGGGATCGAGACCTCCTGGCCGGCGGTGGTCGAGCGCTTACGGTAATCGACGATGAACGCATGGGTCATGCCGACCTTGTAGCCGGCGAACCCCTCGATCGTGGGTTGCTTCGGGCCGGCCGGCCACGAACGTATCCTCGGCAAGGGCCGGACGGCCCGGGAACGCGGGGAGAATGCGAGCGAGCCTCGCCTCGGACGATGACGTCGTGCCATTGGACGATGGGGTCCCCTCTGCGGGGGACGGGGGAGTTCGGTACCCTATATAAGCGCTCGTGGAAATCCGGAGTTCACCGAGAGAAAGTCGGTCACGGGGCGGCCGCTCGTCGGGAAGGCCGCCGAACGCGCGCGTAGAGCGACGGGCCGGCCTAGACGAGGCCGAGCTCCCGGCCCGCCTTCTCGAACGCCGAGGTCGCGAAGGCGACGTCGTCGTCGGAGAGCGCCGAGTTCATGATCGTGCGGATCCGCGCCTTCCCCTTGGCGACCATCGGATAGACGATCGGGAGGGCGAAGACGCCGAGCTCGAACAGACGGGAGCTCATCCGCTGGGCGAGCGCCGACTCCCCGACGATGATCGGCGTGATCGGCGTCGCGCTGTGGCCGGTGTCGAGGCCGAGGCCGACCATCGCCTCCTTGAACCGGCGCGTGTGGCTCCAGAGCCGGGCGACGTGCTCGGGCTCGTGCTCGAGGACGTCGATCGCGGCGAGGCAGGCGGCGGCGACGGCCGGGGGATGGGAGCCGCTCAGCAGCCAGGTCCGCGACTTGTTGAAGGCGAACTGGACGAGCTCCTTCGAGCCCGAGATGTGCCCGCCGACGACCCCGAACGCCTTCGAGAACGTGCCCATCTCCACGTGGACGCGGTCGCGCCCGAGGTGGAAGTGGGAGACGATCCCGCGCCCTCCTTCGCCGAGGACCCCTTCGCCGTGGGCGTCGTCGACATAGACCATCGCCCCGTGGTCGGCGGCGATCTCCGCGATCCGGTCGAGCGGCGCGATGTCGCCGTCCATCGAGAAGACCCCGTCCGTGACGACCAGGATCCGGCGGTACGCCGGCGCGTGCCGTTCGGCCTCGCGGAGCACCTTCGCGAGGTCGTCGGCGTCGGCGTGCCGATAGACCGCCCGCTCGGCGCGCGACAGGCGGACGCCGTCGATGATGCTGCCGTGGTTCAGCTCGTCGCTGACGATCAGGTCGCCCTCGCCGACGAGCTGCGGAAGAAGGCCCGCGTTGGCGGCGAACCCGGTCTGGTAGACGAGCGACGCGTCGGCGCCCTTGAAGCGGGCCAGCCGCCGCTCGAGCTCGACGTGCAGGTCCATCGTGCCGGCGATCGGGCGGACGGAGCCCGAGCCGGCGCCGTGGGTTCGGATCGCCTCGAGGGCCGCCTCCTTCAGCTTGGGATGGTTGGACAGGCCGAGGTAGTTGTTCGAGCAGAACATGAGGACCTTGCGGCCGTCGACGGTGCACCAGGGGGAGCTCGGCCCGGACAGCACGTGGATCTTCCAGTCGAGGTCGGCGGCGACGAGCTCGCGGACCTCGGAGGCGAGGAATCCGACCGGGTCGCGCGGAGCGGTCACCACTTGGCCTCCAGCGAAACCTTCGCCGCCTGGCCGGACTCGATCAGGGCCATCGCCCGAGCGACCTCGGGGATCGGCACCCGGTGCGTGATCACCCGGGCGACCTTCTCGCGGAAGGCCGGTCGGGCGAGCAGCCCCTTCACCTGGTACCAGGTGTCGAACATCCGGCGGCCGAAGATCCCGTGGATCCGCGCCGCCTTGAAGACGACGGCGTTGTCGAAGTCGAGGGTCGCGGGCCGGTCGAACAGGCCGAGGAGGGAGACGCGGCCGCCGGGGCGCAGCCCGTCGAAGACGAGGCGCAGCGACGCCGGATGGCCCGACATCTCGAGCGCGACGTCGACGCCGTGGCCCCCCGTGGCGTCCCGCACCTGGGGGGCGAGGTCGGCGCCGTCCGTCGTCGGCCGGAGGACGAGGTCCGCGCCGAGCTCCCGGGCGAGCTGAGCGCGCAGCGGGTTCACCTCGACGGCGATGACCGTGCCCGCGCCCAGCGTCTTCGCCGCCGCGATCGCCATCAGCCCGATCGGCCCGCAGCCCGTGATCAGGACGTTCATGCCCCCGATCCCGTCCTGGTCGCCCGATTCGGGGAGGAGCGAATGCATCGCGTTGCCGAGAGGCTCCTGGACGGAGGCGATGGCGGGATCGAGGTCGGGGTCGTTCTTCCACGCGTTCAGCTCGGGGAGGACCGCGTACTCGGCGAAGACCCCGTCCCGGTCCACCCCGAGCACCTCGACCTTCTCGCAGATGTGCATCCGCCCGGTCCGGCACTGGTAGCAGGTTCCGTCGACGATGTGGGTCTCGGCCGAGACCCGGTCGCCGACCTCGAGCCCTCGTACCCCCGGACCGAGTCGGACCACCTCCCCGCAGAGCTCGTGACCGACGATGAGGGGCAGCCGGTGGATGCGGGACTCGGCCCAAGCGTTCCACTGCCAGATGTGCAGGTCGGTGCCGCAGACCGAGGAGGCGAGCACGCGCACGAGCACCTCGCGCTCCCGGGGGACCGGCTCGGGCACGTTCGCGACCTCGCCGCCGGGGGCGCGCCGGGACTTGACGACTGCCTGCACGTTCGGCCTCGTCGCGCTCAGGAAAGATTCCCGCTTAACGGTTGGCGGCCCCGACCGTGCCCGGGACGCCGACGGGCCGCGCCTTCTCCCCCGGCCCCCGGGGCGCCACGAAGTTACCTGGGCGCCGTGCGGGGCGTAAATAGGAGCCCTTGTATATCCGGAGACAGAGCCTCGCATGAGCCGGGACATGCGGTCGGAGCCGCCGGGAAGCTCGACGCCGCCACGCACCTGGACCGTCGACGAGGCGAACGCCCGGCTGCCGGGCCTCCGGGAGCTCCTCGACAAGCTTCGGGAGTGGGCCGTCCGCCTGAGCGAGGTCCATGCCGAGCTGCGCCGTCTGACCGAGTTCTGGGGGACCGAGGTCGACGCCCCGGACCATGCCGATCACCACCTGAAGCGCCGGCTCGAAGCCGAGTGGAAGAATCTCTCCCGCCGGCTCGACGAGTCGATCGAATCGCTGAGGGCAGAGGCGATCGAGGTGAAGGCGATCGACACGGGCCTGGTCGACTTCTGTTCCATCCAGGACGGAGAGCTCGTGTACCTCTGCTGGCGGCGGGACGAACCTGCCGTCGGGTTCTACCACCCGCTGACCGGCGGCTTCCGCACCCGCCGCCCGCTCCCCGATCCCGGCGAGCCCGCCGTCACCCGGGCGGGCCTCTCTTCCTAGGCCGCGGCCGAGGGCGTCCCGGCCCGGTAGAGATCCACGGCGGTGACCGCGAGGGCGAAGGCCCCGAACCCGGCCGCGACCGCGGTGCCGGCGGCGACGATCGGGAACGCGGGGAACAGGCCGAGGAGGTAGAGCACCGCGGGGGCCGAGATGCCCGCCCCTCCCCCGATGACGCCGGCGGTCCGGTGGCGGTGGTGGAAGGTGGCGACGGCCGCGGCGCCGGCGATCAGCGCCGCGAGCCCGAGGAGCGCGGCGGCGCCGTACACGGACGCGAGGAAGTTCTCGAGGTTCGAGAACGGCGCGAGGACGACCGTCGTGCCGTTCTGGAGCGCGCCGGGGACCAGCGTGACGGTGATCCCCTGGGAGCCGGCGTCGTACACCGGGGAGACGAACGTGAGGACCGTGACCGGGGCGAACCCCGAGAGGCTGATGTTCAGCGAGACGCCTCCGCTCGGCACCCCGGTGAACGAGAACCGGCCGCTGGGGCCGACGGCGTACGGCGCGCGCGTCCCCGCGTCGTCCGTCAGGTTCACGGTGGCGTGGTCCGCGCCCCCGCCGCCGGTCTGCTCGACGGTCCCCGAGATCGTATACGAGCCCCCCGCGGTAGCGGCCACGCCGTAGTAGGCGAGCGCTCCCCCGAGGGTCGCCGAGGCGATCGCGACCACGGCGAGCGCGATCGCGATCGCGGGGGCGATCCGCCACCTCGGGGCGCGAGGATGCGGCAGTCGGGGATATAGGCCGGGAAGCACCTCCCAGCTGTACAGCGGGGGAGGGTCCCGGGGGACGACGACGGGGAGCGCGGTACGGCAGTGCGGGCACGGAAACCACTGGGTCGGGGGCGCGGGGGCCGGGAAGGCGCGCAGCTCGGTGCCGCACGACGGGCACCGCACCGAGATCCCCGGACCGGCCATCGGCGGCCGAACAGCCGCGGCGGGGTCTTAGCGTTGCGGCGGGCGCTCGCGAAGCCCCATCCGCGGGTCGTCGGCGTCGACGACGGAGCCTTCGCCCGCATGGACCGGCACGCGCCGATCGCGGCCGTGGTCGTCTCGGCCCCCGAACGGGTGGAGGCGATCCGGCTTTCCCGGGTCCGCGTCGACGGCCGGGACGGCACGGCGCAGATCGTCTGCCTCCTCCGCGGGCTCGCCGGGGACGAGGGGATCCGGGCGGTCCTCCTCGACGGCGCGGTCGTCGGCGGCTTCAACGTCCTCGACCTCGACGCGATCCGCCGGTCGGCCCGCGTGCCGGTCGTGGCGGTCACCCGTCGCCGACCGGAGTTCCGGAAGATCCGGGCGGCGCTCGACCGGTGGTTCCCGCGGACGTCCGACGCGCGGTACGCCCTGCTCCGGCAGCACCGCCTGTTCCGGGTCCCGACCGGCGGGGCCCCGATCTGGGCGGCGGCCTCGGGATGCACCGCGGACGATGCCAAGCGTCTGGTGCGGCGGACCGCGGTGCGCGGCTTCTGGCCGGAGCCGCTCCGGCTGGCCCACCTGGTCGCGTCGGCGTCCCGGCCGGCCCGCGCCCGGCCCGACCGAACCGTTAAGGGGCGCCGCCCCCGTCCGGCCCGTGGGCCTGTAGCTTAGCTTGGACAAAGTACTGGCCTTCTAAGCCAGCATACTCGGGTTCAAAGGTCCCGGGGGCCGCCCCCGGGGCGGAGATTCCCGACAGGCCCGCCCGGGCTCCCTACGCCATCCCGACGAGCGCCGTGCAGTCGTTGCAGAGGAGGGAGGTCGGTCCCGGGGGGAACCGCCGGCCGCACAGCGGGCACGCTGCCTGGGCGTCGGCCGCGGCGATCAGCTCCTGGACGCTCGTGCGCAGCGCTCGGCCCCCGACCTCCTTCGTCTCGTCCGGGGGGGGACGGTTCTCCGCCTCGGGGAGGAACGACTCGAGCCGGACCCGGTAGATCCCCGTGCGGCGGTCGTAGGCGACGAGCTGGCGCTGGACGAGACCCTGGAGCGCGGAGTCGACGAGCTCCCGGACCCCGCCGAAGACGTGGGCGAGCTCGATGCTGGAGAGGCCGTTCGACTCGGCCAGGACCTCGAGGCACCGGGTCGCGAGCAGCGAGGAGTCCCCCCGCCCGATCGTCCGGTCGAGCGACCAGGAGAGCCGGGACGGGCGGGCCACCCGTCGCGCCGTCGAGAGACGGCCGGCCCGCGGATCGGCGAGGAGCGACCGGCGGACGATGTCGAGCTCGTAGCGCACCCGCTCCTCGGCGAGGTACAGCAGGAGCGCCACGGAGAACGGCAGCACGGGCTGGACCCGGCAGATCATCATCCCCTGGGCGAGCGTCCCGATCCGGGTAGGGAGCTGGATGTGCGCGCCCCCGGCGGCCGCGCGGTCCTCCTCCACCCGGCTCCGGGGCACGAAATGCTCCCGGAGGAGGACGCGGGCGATCGCGCGTCGCGGGGGGGCATCGCCCGGAGGATGGAGCTCGGCGGAGCCGTCGGGATGGAAGGAGATCCGCTCGAACGGGGCGAGGTACGCCCACTCGGGGCCGGGGGCCGGCGCCCCGGTCACGCGGATCTCGCCCTCGGTGAACAGCGCCTCGGGGTCGGCGAGCGCCTCGTAGAACGTGGCGAACTCCTTGCCGTCGACCCGGAGCTCGAGCGCGCCGAGGACGGCGCTCCGGCGGGCGATGAACTCCTCGTACGCCCGGCCGAGGACCCGGCCCGAGAACTCGTCGAACCGCTCGCCCGCCAGGCGGCGGCCGAGGGTCTCGATGTCAAGCAGGGGCACGTTCGCCATGGGGACGCCGCTCCTCCTCGACCATCTGGTACAGCGAGATAAAGCGCCGGGCCATCGCCTCGAGGGAGGCGTGCCCGCGCGCCCAGCGCGCTCCCTCGGCCGCGAGGCGGCGGCGCTCCTCCGTCCCCGCGACGAGCTCGCCGAGCGTTGCGGCGAACCCCTGGGGGGCGAGCACGTCGACCCGCCGCCCGGTGATCCCATCCTCCACGACCTCGGCGGCCCCGCCGACCGCGGGGGCCACGACCGCGGCGCCGCACGCCATCGCCTCGAGCAGCGCCACGCTCGAGGTATCGCTCGTCGACGGCAGGACGAAGAGGTCCGTCTGGCCGAGGAGCGCGGCCTTCTCGTCCTCCGCGACCGGACCGACGTACCGGACGCAGGAGGCGAGCACGGGGTCCCGGGCGATCCGCTCGCGGACGGCGGCCTCCTCGGGGCCGGCCCCCCCGACGATCCCGGCGACGTCCTGGTCTCGGGCGACGGCGGCGACCGCGTCGAGGAACCGGTGCACGCCCTTGTCGACGGTCAGCCGGCCCAGGTAGGTCAGGAGAGGGACCGACGGCAGGCCGCAGCGGGCCCGCCAGTCCGGGACGCGGCATCCGGGCCGGAACCGGTCGACGTCGATCCCGTTCGAGACGACCTGGACCGGCCGGCGGAACGGCTTTCGGGCCGAGCGGACGAGCGTGTCGCGCGCAAAGCCCGACGGGGCGGTCGCGACGTCGCATCGCAGGTACGTGCCGAGGTTGTACCACCAGGCGACGCGGAAGAAGAGCGGAACGAGGAGCTTGCGGGGCACGCTCTCCTGCATCTCCCGCAGGTTGGTATGGAACGTGCCGACCAGCGGCCGGCCGAACCGGCGCGCCGTCAGGAACCCCATGCTCCCGATCGGTCCGGGGGTGTGGAGGTGGACGACGTCGACGTCCCGGACACCGTACGCTGTCCGAAGGAGCGAGAACGGAAAGACCGGCCATCGGTACTGGCCGTAGAGCGGGACGGGGACCGAACGGATCCGCCGGACGGTGACCCCGTCCACGACCTCCTCGCGCGAGGCGGCCCCGACCTTCGTGTCCGACGTGAAGACGCGGACCGAGTGTCCGAGCCGGGCGATCGTGCGCGCGAGGCCCCCGGTGACGGAGGCGACCCCGTCGCAGATCGGGTCGTACGAGTCGGTGAAGAACGCGATCTCCATCGGAGGTTGATTCCGCGTCCGGCCCCGAGGTTCGTATGCTTTTGGGTCCACCGGCGCCGGGCCGGTCAGAGGACCACGGGGAACGCCCGCTCGAGACGGACCCCGTCCGTGGGCGCCATCGACCGCGTGTCGCACGACACCAGGAGGGTGGAGCCCGTGGTACGCATCTTGCCGATCAGCCAGTGGATCGCCCGGATGGTCGTCTCCGCCCCCTCCTCCGCCACGTAGTACTCAAGAGCGTCGAGGTAGACGAGCGCCCCGCCGGCCGCCTCCGTCGGTCCCTTCAGCTTGCCGCCGAGCTCCGAGAGGCCGGTGCGTCCTCCCGTGCCGTCGATCGAGGTGGGGTCCTGCGGAAGGATCTCGATCCGGCGCTCGGGCGGGAGACCCGGCACGTCGGGGGGGTGGAGGGAGACGATCGCGACCCGCGGGAACGCGCGCGCGGCCGACCTCAGGATCTCGACCGCCCGGGTGGGCCGGGGTTCCCGCACGAGCAGGCCCTGACCGGCGACCAGCCGGACCGGCGGCGCCGCGCCGCCGACGGGCACGGCCCACGGCCGGGCCGGGGTCGGCGGGGCCGGGCGCAGGATCGAGCTCCAGGCGGTGCGTCGAGGCGGCGCGAGGAGCCCCCTACGCTTCATCTCGACCTCCTCGGGCAGGCGGACGAGGCGGCCCTCGGCGAGCATGCGGATTTCCTGGGGGGTGTGGCCTCGGGCGGCGTGCTGCACGACCTCGCGGAGCGCGTTGCGCGCGCCGTCCTCGTACCCGGCGGCGTACGCGCGGGCGTACTCCTCGTCGGCGGGCGGCTCCTCCTCGGAGGGAGGGGGCGGGTCGTCCTCGTCCGAGGCGTTCACGCCGCGGCCCGGTCCTGCGAGGGAGCGTCCGCTCGCACCGGGGCGTCCTGCCCGCGCGCGGGACGGTCGTCGTCCGGGTCCTCCGCCGGGGAGAACTTGTAGCCGTAGTGGATGACGCCCGCCTTGCCCTCCTCGCGGAGCTTGCGGAACGTCGCGCGGACCTTGAGCCCGATCGCGACGTGGTCCGGTTCGACGTCGACGATCTGGCCCGTGAGGATCGGCCCCTCGACCGTCTTCACGAGGGCGACCACGTACGGCACCTGCATCTCGAACCCTTCGGCCGCGTCGTGGACGACGGTGAACGAGAAGACCTCACCTTCCCCGGTCAGCGGGAACGGCACCATCTTCTCGATCGACTGGCGGTGCCGGGTACACGCCGGGCAGACCGCCCGGGGCGGGAAGTAGACGGTCGCGCAGTTGGTGCACTTCGACCCGCCCAGGTTGTACCGCCGGGGCGTCTCGCGCCAGAAACGAGCGATCGACATGATCCCCTCCCTAGTTGACCCTCTCGAGGAGGTGGACGACGGCGGTCGCCCCGGTGCCTCCCAGGTTGTGGGCGAGGCCGACGGTGGCCCCCGCCACCTGCCGGTCCTTGGCCTCCCCGCGCAGGTGGCGCACGAGCTCGACGACCTGGGCGACGCCGACCGCCCCGAACGGGCGGCCCTGGGCCTTGAGGCCCCCCGACGGGTTGACGACCGTCTTGCCGCCCGGTCCGAACCGGCCCGAGGCGAACTCGGGACCGGCCTTCCCCCGTTCCGCGAACCCGAGGTCCTCGAGCCCGACGAGGGCCGCGATCGTGTACGAGTCGTCGATCTCGGCGACCTGGACGTCGGCGGGCGCCCGCCGGGCCTGACGGAACGCGAGCTCGGCCGCCGCGACGGTGGCGCCCACGCTCGTCACCTCGGCGCGGTGCTGGAGCGCCATCGTGTCGCACGCGACCTGGCTCGCGGCGATCCGTATCGGGGTGTCGGTGTGCTGGCGGGCCGTTTCGAGCGGGCCGAGGACGACCGCGGCCGCCCCGTCGGAGAGAGGGGCACAGTCGAAGACGCCGAGCGGCTCGGCGACCGGGCCGGCGTCGAGGACCTGCGCGAGGGAGATCCGGTTCCGGTAGTGCGCGTTCGGGTTCTTCGAGCCCATCTCGTGGGCGTGGACGGCGACCCGTCCGAGCTGCTCGCGGGTCGTTCCGTGCAGGTGCATGTGGCGGCGCGCGACGAGCGCCCAGAGGGCGGGGAGGGTCGCGCCGAAGACGACCTCCCACTCGTGGTCGGCGGTCGAGCTCGTGATCCGCCCGGCGGTTGCGTCGGGGACGTCCGTGAGCTTCTCCGCCCCGCCGACGACGACGTAGTCGTAGAGCCCGCTCGCCACCGCGAGGTACCCCTGGTGGAGGGCGAGCGCCCCCGACGCGCCGCCGCCCTCGACGCGGACGGCCGGGAGGTGGCGTCCGGCGAGGCCGGCGTAATCGAGGATCAACGGAGCGATGTGCTCCTGTTCGAGGAGGGTGCCCGACGCCATGTTGCCGAGGAAGAGGCCCCCCAGGTCCCCCGAGGAGAGCTTCGCGTCGACCAGCGACTGGAGCCCGGCCTCGATGCCGATCTCCCGGAACGACCGGTCCCAGAGCTCCCCGAACTTCGTCTGCCCGATCCCGAGGACGGCGACCTCGCGCATCGATCAGTCCTCCCCCATGTGGATCTTTCCACGGAACTTCGCGTAGACAGCGTACGGGATCTCGACCCCGCGGTCGAGATGCCACTGCACCGGGCGGCCGAACGACCGGTCGAACTGCGCCAGCTCCTCGGTCGTCTCGAGGTCGAAGGCGTCCGAGCCGGCCCCCGAGCCGTACCCGACGACGAGGATCCGCTCCCCCGGG
The DNA here is from genome assembly GCA_052326305.1 of Thermoplasmata archaeon. Classification (GTDB taxonomy): domain Archaea; phylum Thermoplasmatota; class Thermoplasmata; order Lutacidiplasmatales; family UBA184; genus Lutacidiplasma. The sequence goes on from JBKQPJ010000006.1 coordinate 109,172, forward strand.
CCGGCGTGGTCGAGGACGTTCGCGAGTCCGAGGAGGGCCGCCCCCGAGTAGGTGTTGCCGATGTACGGGGTGACGAGTCCGTAGCGCATCTGCTCCTCCGTGAACCCGAGCTGCTTGCCCACGCGCTGAGGGAACTTCCCGTTCGGCTGGTGGAACACGACGTGCCGGTAGGAGCTGGCGGTGGTTCCGGCGCTCTCCATCATCCGATGGGCGCACTCCGTGACGTGCCGGAAGTACGCCGGCTCCCCCGTGAACCGGCCGCTATGGCTCGGGTACCGCTGGCCCTCCCGCCGCCAGAAGTCCGGAGTGTCGGTCGTGTAGGAGACGGTCCCATTGACCCGGCAGATGATCCGCTCGCGTCCGATGACGAACGCCGCGCCGCCGGCGCTCGCGGAGTACTCCAGGGCGTCGCCGGGGGCTCCCTGCGAGGTGTCGGTCCCGATCGCGACGCCGAAGCGGATCATCTCGGCCCCGACCATCCCGAGGCAGGTCTGGATCGCCGCCGTCCCGGCCTTGCAGGCGAACTCGAAGTCCGCGGCCGTGAGGTTCGGCGTCGCCCCGACGGCCTGCGCGACGACGGTCGCCGTCGGCTTCACCGCGTACGGATGCGACTCCGACCCGACGTAGAGCGCGCCGATCTGCTGCGGATCGATCGCGCCCCGGATGAGCGCCATGCGCAGGGCCTCCGTGGAGATCGTGATCGTGTCCTCGTCCGGGGCGGGTACGCTCTTCCGGTGGACGTTGAGCGATTCGCCCGTGCTCGCGCCGTCGGTCCCCCAGACCCGGCCGATCTCGGTCGGAGTGATCCGGTATCTCGGTACATAGGCTCCGTAGCTGACGATCCCTGCTTTCACCGTCTTCCTCCGTTCAGAGCTCCTCGAGCTTTTCGAGCACCGCCGGCGCGTTCAGCGCCGTCGTGAGGAGCGGGATGTTCTCGATCTCCGAGAGGCGGATCGCGAGCGGGTCGACACGCCCGGGGTTCGAGAAGAAGACGGCGGCGGGCTTGAGCGGATGCGCGCGGATGGCGACCATCGGCGAGCGTCCGTACTTGACGTTCGAGAAGATGAGCGCTCGCTGGGTCGACCACCCGTACACCTCCACGAACCGGGAGGCATCGATCGAAAGGATCGCCCGGGGAGCGTCGAGGACGGTGAACCCGTGCACGTCGCGGTGGAGGTCGACATGGCTCACGGGCCGCGCCTCGAGCGTGTCCGCGAGCGACTTGAGCGGGATCGCCACCGCGAACTCGCTCATGCCGAGGATCCCGTCGGAGTGCGGCCGCAGGCCGAGGCGCTGGCCGACCGGGCCCCCGTGCTCGGAATCGAGGGCGACCAGACCGCCGACGTACCTCCGGATGAACCCGGCCCCGGGGTTCATCCGACGTTCCGACTCGTAGTCGCTGATCACCGACGGGACGGTCGAAAGGTGCTTGGCGAGGTCGCGCTGCGAGATGCCGAAATCCTCCCGCCATTTACGCAGCGTGCGTCCCGGGTGCGGGGAGAGGACGACCTCCCCCGCGATCTTCTCCCGGATCTCGGCCTCCACGGAATCCGACGAAACGGACCCGCTATAAATCGGTGTCCTTCCTGTCGGTGGGTCCTTTCGACACCTGACGACCGGGGACGGCGGGCGGAGGAGTGGACCGGGCGAGAATCTCCGAGCGGGAGGGTCGCTCCGCGATCGTTTGAACTCGCGACCTCTACCTTGCCAAGGTAGCGATCTTCCGCTGATCTACCGGCCCACCGCGCCGCCGAGGCGGGCGGCACGATAAACCCTTCTGGCACGTCGCGCCCGTCCGCCCGTCCTCGCGCGGGGAGGACGCGTCCCGCCGCCGTGGCCCGGCGGCGGAAGGCACGGACCAAATCCTTATGCTCCCCGCCCGGCTGGCGCCGCCGATGGCCGAGGGCGACATGTCCGGCGAGCCGATCGACGTGCTGCTCCGGAGCACCCGCGACCTCCTGCGCCCCGAGGAACTCGTCCGCGAGGCGACCCGCGACCTCGTGAAGGACGAGATCCGTCGCCACCTCGAAAAGACGCTCCACGACGACCCGAAGCTCGCCCAGGCGCTCCGCGACGCTGTGCGCGACCTCCTCTCCGCCCGGGCCAACGAGTACGCGGCGATGGTCCGCATCGGTACGGCCACCGCCCGCCTCGGCCTCTCCGCCCTGCCTCCCGAGATCCGGCGCGCGCTGACGCACGACCTCGTCGACATGATCTCCAAGGAGCTCGGGCAGATCGTCGAGAGGTCGCTGTGACCTCGCGGATGGCGCCGGACGAGGTCCGGATCTACGAGATCAAGCGGGTCGACGTCGAGGGCGCGATCGTCATCGACGGCTTCCCTTCGGTCGGTCTCGTCAGCTCGATCGTCGCGAACTTCCTCATCGACACGCTCAAGATGGAACAGATCGGCATCGTCGAGTCGCCGACGTTCCCCACCGTCTCCCTCGTGCGGAACGGCGTGCCGCAGCATCCGGTCCGGATCTACGCCGGCCGCCCCCCCGCCGACCGGGCCGGCCGGGGAGCGGACAAGATCGTCGCCTTCGTCTCCGAGTTCCATCCCGCCCCGACGATCATCCACCCCCTCGCCACGGCGATCCTCGACTGGGTCCAGGAGCAGCGCTGCTCCCTGCTCGTCTCGCCCGAGGGGCTCGTCGTCGAGGCCGAACCGCGGGCCCGCGGCGCGCGGGCGACACGGCTCGGGGACGTGAAGGTCTACGGGATCGCGAGCACCGCCAAGGCGCGGGAACTGTACATCGAGCCGAACACCATTCCGTTCCTCGAGGGCGTGATCACCGGGATCGCCGGAGTGCTCCTCAACGAGGGCCGACGGCGCGGGTTCGACGTGCTCACCTTCCTCGCCGAGGCGCAGTCGGACTACCCCGACGCCCGCGCCGCGGCCAAGGTGATCGAGGCGATCAACCGGATCTTGCTGCGGACGCCGCTCGACGCGGTCCCGCTGTACGCCGAGGCCGAGCGGATCGAGCAGCAGCTGCTCTCGATCCAGCGCCGCGCCGAGCGGAGCCGGCCCGAGACCTCCCCGCCCCAGTCGCCCCCGATGTACCGGTAGGGAGCGGGATCCGCTCGAGGAGCTCCTCGACGCCGCGGACGAGCGCTTCGGCCTCGGCCCGCGTGTTGTAGAGATAGAACGAAGCTCGGACGTTCCCGGTGAGCCCCCGACGGGCGTAGAACGAGTGGGCGCAGTGCATGCCGGAGCGCACCATCACCCGGTGCCCCTCGTCGAGGAAGACGGCGGCGTCGTTCGGGTCGACTCCGTCGAGGAGGAACCCGTAGATGCTCGGCCGGTCGGCGGGATCCGGCGGTCCGAGGACGTGCACCCGCTCCTGGCCGGCGAGCCCGCGGGAGATCGTCTCGTTCACCGACCGCTGCTGGGCCTCGACCGCTTCGAGCCCGATCCGGGAGAGGTAGTCGATCCCGGCGGCGGCTCCCAGGACCCCGGCGTAGTTCTGCAGTCCCGCCTCGAACCGGTGGGGCGGCGGACGGAGCGCGTGGTCGGCGAGGGTCGTCCACTCGACCGTCTCGCCCCCGACGAGCAACGGGCGCAGCTGCGCGAGCGGCTCGAACGCGGCCGCGAGGACCCCGGTGCCGTTCGGCCCGAGCATCTTGTGGGCGGAGACCGTGTAGAAGTCGGCCCCGAGCCGGTCGGCGTCGACCCGCCGGTGCGGGGCCGCCTGGCAGCCGTCGATCAGGACGAGGGCCCGCCGGTCGTGGGCCCGCTCGGCGATCTCGCGGACGGGCAACGATCGTCCGTCCACGTTGGAGGTGTGGAAGAGGCTCACGAGGCGGACCCCGCCCCCGAGGTGCCGCTCGAGCTCGTCCGGGTCGAACGAACCGTCCTCGGAGAGCGGGAGCACCTCGATCCGGATCCCCCGCTCCGCGGCCAGGCGCTGCCAGACGACGAGGTTCGAGTTGTGCTCCCGGTCGGAGATCAGGACGCGGTCCCCGCGCTTCCACGGGAGTCCCTGGGCGACCAGGTTGATCGCTTCGGTGGCGTTGCGCAGGAAGACGATCCCGCGCGGGTCGGCGCGGCCGAGGAAGCGGGCGAACGTCTCCCGCGCGGCGTCGTATCGCTGCCCGACCTCCTCGGCGAACCGGTGCAGGCTGCGCCCGGCGCAGCCGGGATACTCCGCGTAGTACTCCTCCATCGCGTCCAGGACGGGCCGCGGCACGAGGGACATGCACGCCGAGTCGAGGTAGATCGGCGGGCCTCCCGACCGATGGCGGAGCGCGGGGAAATCCCGCCGTACCTCGTCGACGTTCACCGGGGCGCCTCTTGAAGGCCGGTCGCCGCCGCCGCGAGCGTCGCGGCGCCGATCACGAGGGCACGCTCGTCCGGGGCGAAGGTCGCGCTGTGGAGGCTCGCGGGCCGGCCGGGGACCCCGACCCCGAGCCGTAGGAACGTCCCCGGTACGCGTTCGAGATAACGGGAGAAATCCTCGGCGCCCATCAACGGCCGGTCGGTCTCCCGGACGTTCTCCCGTCCGAACTCGATCTCGAGGGCGCGCACCACGGTGCGGGTCGCCTCGGGGGGGTTGACGAGCGCGGGGTAGCCCCGACCGTACGTCACCGCGGCGCGCGCTCCGAGGCTGCCGGCGATCGACCGGGTCCGGCGCCGGAGCGTCCGTTCCATGAGGTCCCGCGTCTCGGGGCGGAGCGTCCTCACCGTCCCCTCGAGTTCGACCCGGTCGGGCAGGATGTTGTGGCGCGTCCCCCCGTGGATCGACCCGACGCTCACGACGACCGGGTCGAACGGGTCCCGGACGCGGCTGACGAGCGCCTGGAGGCCCGCGACGATCTCGCTCGCGACCAGGATCGCGTCGGGCCCCTGGTGGGGCGTGGACGCGTGCCCCCCCGTGCCGCGCACGACGATCCGGAACGTATCGGCGGCGGCCATGAACGGTCCGATCTTCCACCCGACCCGACCGAGGGGAAGGCTCGGATCGACGTGCTGGCCCACGACGAAATCGACGGTCGGGTCCTCGAGGCAGCCCCGCTCGATCAGCGGGAGCGCGCCCCCGGTCAGTCCCTCCTCCTCGGCGGGCTGGAAGAGCAGCTTCACGGGCCCCCGGAGCTGCCCGGCCCGCCGGGCGAGGATCGCGGCGGCGCCGAGCAGCGACGCCATGTGGACGTCGTGGCCGCAGGCGTGCATCACCCCGGGGGAGCGGGACCGGAACGGAAGTCCGGTCTCCTCGGTGAGCGGGAGGGCGTCCATGTCGGCCCGCAGGGCGACGACCGGACCCGGCCGGTCGGCGCCGACCAGCCCGACGACCCCGGGGAAGTCGTCGTACTTCCGGAACGGGATGCCGAGCCCGGTGAGCGCGGCCGCGATCTTGTCCCGGGTCTTTTCCTCGTGGAGCGTGAGCTCCGGTTCCCGGTGGAGCGCGGCCCGCCAGGCCCGCATCGCTGGCAGCACCTGCCGCGCGGACGGCGTCCACGCCTCCGGGACGCGCGTCATCGCGGTTGCATCGGCCCGCGCGATATAATGCGAGCGGGAGCGGGAGCCCGTCGCGCGTCTCGGGCCAGGAGTCGCTCGACCCGGCCGGCGGGCCGAAGCGAGTCGATCTCGTCGACCGACGTTCCGGGCGGGCGCGCGAGGTGGAACCGGTTGAACCAGATGGGACGGATGCCGGTCCGGAGGGCGCCGACGATATCGTTCGTCCAGGAGTCCCCTATCATCACCGCCTCTGGCGCCCGGACCCCGGCCCGACGGAGCGCGACCCGGAATATCCGCGGATCGGGCTTCTCGGCCCCGACCTCCTCGGAGACGACGAGGTGGTCGACGAGGTCGCGCGCCTCGAGGAACCGAAGCTTGCGTTCCTGCTCGGCGACCTCGTTGTTCGTGACGATCGCGATCACCGTACGACCGTGCAGCCTCCGGAGCAGCTCGATCGACCCGGCGACGGGTCGCTGGGCCGCGAGGTACTCCCGGCGGTATCGGTCCGCGAGGTCCCGGGCCTCCGCCCGCGAGCACTCCCCCGTGAAGTGCGTGACGAGACCTCGCCAGCGCTTCTCCCGGGCGTCCCCCCCGGTCAGCCGTCCCCGGAGCACGTCGGCGTGGGTCTCCTCCAAAGCTCGGGAGTAGAACGCCCACAGGTCGTCGAGCCGGAACTTCCGAAGGATCCGCAGCTCCCGACGGATCCGGCCGATCGCGGCCCGGCACGTCAGGGCGTGGTCGAAGACGGTGTCGTCCATGTCGAAGAAGACGGCGGCCGGAAGCGGCCTCGGCCGGCCTCCTTCGCGCGCCACTCGGCGAGGAATCGCGGGCCGCCGAAGACGATTGCCCCGAGCTCCCGCCCGAGCCCGCCGCATCGTTCCTGCCGAGCTCGAGAAGAGCTCCCTATCGGTAGATGGCAACGGCCAGGATCCCCACCGAGACGACAAACCCGAGACTTGCCCAGAAGGACCATCGCCAGAACCCCCGGGAGGCCTCCGACCCCATGACCCGGGGATCCGAGGCCAGCTTGCCGAGGAAGATCCCGGGGACGATGAGGATGAAGACCATCGCCACCATCAAGGAGAGCACGAGGGTCACGAGCTGAGGGAACAGGAGGGGCACGAAGACGGCGGGAATGCTCTCCCCGACGTAGATCCATAAGGTGCTCTTCGGGGAAAGCCCGAGGGCCTCGGTCACGCCCCAGGCGCTGCCGAGGGAGACGACCACCAGGGCGAGGAACGCGGCCGCCACGAGGCCCGCCCCCAGAAAGTAGACTCCCGCGGAGCCGAGCGCGGAGGACAATCCGGCCGAGAACCCTGCCCTCGTCGTGAAATCGAAGGCCCCGGTCAGGCCCGCCCCGATCATCACCACCACGATCATCAGCGTCTCGCTGACGGCGGCCCCGACGAGGGTGGACTGGCGGGAGATGGACACCGGGGTCCGTTTCGAGGCGGTGGCGGAGGACTGGAAGAACAGCATGAACGGCATCACGACCGCACCGGTGTTCGCCGCGAGCAGGAAGAAGAACGCCGGTTGGTCGGAGGCTCCGAACGGGGAGTAGGGGAGGAGTCCCCGGTGGAGCACGACGACCCCCAGCAGGACCACGACCCCGGCGGAGATTCCGATGAGCACCCGCTCGACCCAGGCGTAGCGTCCCCGGGCGACCAGGGCGATGTGGGCCACGAAGGCCAACGGAAGGGAGACGACCGGCGGGATGCCGAAGAGGCTGAGGCCGAGGGCGATGCCGGCGTACTCCGCCACGTACAACGCCACATCGCCGGCGGCCATCGATACGGCCACCGTCGAGGCCAACGGAGGGCGGAAACGCTCCCGGGCCAGCTCTCCCAGTCCCTTCCCGGCGACCGCGCCGAGGCGGCCCGACGCCTCCTGGATGAAGAACAGGGGCACCGTGAGCGCCACGAGGAACCAGACGAGGTCGTAGCGGAACTGGGCTCCCGACGCCAGCGCGGTCAGGATGCTGGCCGCGTCGACGTTGGCGATCATGACCAGCCAGGCCGGGCCCCCACGCCATCTTCGCGGCGCCCGCAGGTGGCGGGACAGGGCGGGAAGCGTCCGGTCCCCGCGACCGGTGGGAGGGGCCGCCGGCGGCCCGGGATCGCGATCCATTTCCGACCGTGTCGAGCTTGGGGGGTCCATAAGCGCTCGGAGTCCCATCCCTGCCGCCCTCCGCGTTCGGTCCTCGAGCCCGGTGCCTGGGGGGGCCCTAGACCGCCTTCTCCCTCTCCCTCCTCGGGGAGGATCTCCCTCCCGGGCGGGAGGAGCTCGGTCCCGCGATCCCATGGTCCCGAACGCCCGTCCGAAGGCCCTCGAAAACAGCTATGCTCTTATATGAGTGCATTCCTACTAAAATGCGTAAGCGCCGCCGTAGCGGGCTGGGCCTTCTCGGACGCGCGCCACGGAGCAAGTCATGGCGAAGATCATCGGGATCGACCTGGGGACGAGCAACTCCGCCGCCGCGCTGTTGGAAGCCGGCCGGCCGACCATCATCCCGAGCGCGGAGGGGACGACGGTGGGCGGCGGGAAGGCGTTCCCGTCGTACGTCGCGTTCACGAAGGACGGCCAGCTGATCGTCGGGGAGCCGGCCCGCCGCCAGGCGATCTCGAACCCCGACGGCACCGTCACCGCGTTCAAGCGGAAGATGGGCACGGACTACCAGTACACCCTCCACGGGAAGCGGTACACCCCGCAGCAGCTCTCCGCGTTCCTTCTCCAGAAGATCAAGCGCGACGCCGAGGCGTTCCTCGGCGAGAAGGTCGAGAAGGCCGTGATCACCGTTCCGGCGTACTTCAACGACAACCAGCGCCAGGCGACGAAGGACGCGGGCGCGATCGCGGGCCTCGAAGTGGTCCGCATCATCAACGAACCGACCGCGGCGTCCCTCGCGTACGGGCTCGACAAGGCCGGCAAGAACCAGAAGGTCCTCGTCTTCGACCTCGGCGGCGGCACCCTCGATGTCACCGTCATGGAGTTCGGCGAGGGGGTGTTCGAGGTCCTCTCCACCAGCGGGGACACGCAGCTCGGGGGGACGGACATGGACAACTCGATCACCGAGTGGATCGCCGCCGAGTTCCAGAAGGAATCGGGCGTCGACGTCCGGTCCGACAAGATGGCGATGCAGCGGGTGCGGGACGCTGCCGAGAAGGCGAAGATCGAGCTCTCCTCGACCACGGAGACCCAGATCAACCTCCCGTTCCTCACCGCGACCCACGAGGGTCCGAAGCACCTCGCGCTCCAGATGTCCCGGGCGAAGCTCGAGGAGCTCGTACGCCCGATCGTCGACCGGTGCCATGCCCCGGTGGATCAGGCGATCCGGGACGCGAAGCTCTCGCCCGACGAGATCGCGCGGGTCGTCCTCGTCGGCGGGCCGACGCGGATGCCGATGGTCCAGAAGTTCCTCGAGCAGGCGGTCGGACGGCCGATCGAGCGCGGGGTCGACCCGATGGAATGCGTCGCGATGGGCGCGGCGATCCAGGGCGGCGTGCTCGCCGGCGAGGTCAAGGACGTCCTCCTCCTCGACGTCACGCCGCTCGCGCTCGGCCTCGAGACGATGGGCGGGGTCTTCACCCACCTGATCGAGCGCAACACGACGATCCCCACCCGCAAGAGCCAGATCTTCACGACCGCCGCCGACAACCAGTCGACGGTCGAGATCAAGGTCTTCCAGGGCGAGCGCCCGATCGCCTCCGACAACGTGCCGCTCGGGAGCTTCCTTTTGACGGGGATCCCCCCGGCCCCCCGGGGGGTCCCCCAGGTCGAGGTCAGCTTCGATATCGACGCCAACGGGATCCTCAACGTCTCGGCGAAGGACCTGGCGACCGGCCGCAAGCAGGGCCTCACGATCAGCGCCTCGAACAAGCTCTCGAAGGACGAGGTCGCCCGGATGGTCAAGCAGGCCGAGGAGTTCGCCGACAAGGACAAGGCACGGGCGGAGCAGATCGAGGCCCGCAACCGCGCCGAGTCGCTCGCCTACGAGGCGGAGCGCGTCCTCTCCGACCAGAAGGAGAAGATCGACCCGGCCGAGGCGGAACGGGTCCGCGGGCTCGTGACATCGCTGCGCGAGGTCATCGCCCAGAAGGAGGCCACCCCCGCGGCGATCCAGGCGAAGACCGACGATCTGACGAAGGCGCTCCACGGGATCGCGCAGAAGATGTACCAGTCCGCCGCCTCCTCCTCCCCGGGGGGCGAGTCGCCGCCGCCTCCCCCGCCCGGTCCCTCCGGGGACGCGGGCACGACCGGCGGTCCGGTGGACGCCGACTTCAAGGTCGTCGACGACGGCGGCGACGAGAAGGGACCGGCGTAGGGTCCCGAGCGCCCCGGGGCCCGTCCCTAGGCCCCGCGGAGCGGTCGGGGCCACGTCCGACCTTTCGGAGGGCCGACGTACTCCAGGTCGGGGCGGATCAGCCGGTTGTCCTCCGCCTGCTCGATCGCGTGCGCCGTCCAGCCCGCCGTCCGCGCCACGGCGAAGGTCGGAGTGAACATCTCGCGCGGGAGCCCGATCGCCTCGAGCACGACGGCGCTGTAGAACTCCACGTTGGTGAACAGGCGGGCCCGGGGATGCGAGGCGCGCAGGAGGCCGAGCGCCGTCGTCTCGACCTCCTCCGCGAGCGCGAGACGTCGGGGGTCGGCGACCGTCCGCGCGATCTCGTGCAACCGTACCGCGCGCGGGTCCTCGGTCTTGTAGGCCCGGTGGCCGAAGCCGTAGAGGACCTCGTGGCCCGCGAGCCGTTCGGAGATCCACGCGGCGGCCCGGTCCGGCCGGCCGATCGCGTCGAGCATGTCTGCGACCCGGCTCGGCGCGCCGCCGTGGACCGGGCCCTTCAACGCGGCGAGGGCCGCCGTGGCGGCGCTGTAGAGGTCGGAGTTCGCCGAGATGACGATCCGGAGCGCGAACGTCGACGCGCTCATGCCGTGGTCCGCCAGGAGGTCGAGATATCCTTCGAGCGCGGAAAGCTCGCGGTCCGACGGAAGTTCCCCTCGGAGCATCCACAGGTAGTTCGCGGCGTGGGAGAGGTCATCGCGCGGGGGCACCGCCGGCGCGCCGGCCGAGCGTCGGACGTAGCGCGCAAGGAGGATCGGGGTGCGCGCGATGAGTCGGAACCCTTCCTCGGGCCGGGGCGGGTACTCCGCGCTCCCGTCGCCCTGGAGGGAAAGGAGGGTGCGGAGCGCCTCGAGGGGGGGAAGTCCGACGGGAAGCGCGTCGACGGCCCGGAGGATCGGTTCGGGGACCTCCCGGGCGGCGAGCAGCGCGCGCGTCACTTCGGGCGACGGGTCGCTCGACGGCGGCTCGCCGTAGATGAGGAGGTGGACGACCGACTCGTACGGGAGGCCCGGCACGAGCCCGCGCACGTCGAACCCGCGGTAGACGAGATCCCCCGTCTCGCCGCCGACCCAGGAGATCCGGGACCGGCCCACGAAGATCCCATCGAGGCCCTTCGAGATGCGGGGGCGCTCCTCCATCGGGGGTGGAGGATACGCCCGAGGCTTAGCGTGTGCGGGGGGTCGCTCCCCGTAAAGCCTTAAGGCCGCGGCCCGGTCGAGCCGCCGATGCCCGACGGAGCGACCCACCTCCTGGAGCGATTCCTCGACCAGAGGGTGACGCTCGTGCTGAAGGACGCGCGAGAGCTCACCGGCCGGCTGGTCGGGATCGACGACCACATGAACGTCGTGCTCGACGACGCCACCGAGACGACCGTGGAGATCAGCCGCCACCTCGGCCGCGTCGTGCTGCGCGGATCGAACGTCGTCACCCTGCAAGGGCCGGCGCCGACCGCGGCGCACCCGCGCTGATCGTGCCCGCGGCAACCGTTCCCCCCGACCCGGCCTCGCCCCGCGCCCGCGGCGAGGCCCTCGCGGTCCTCAAGGTGCTCGCGCTCACCGGCGCGGACCACACGCCGAGCATCGTGACGTCGCGCGAGATCGGCGCCAAGATCGGGGTCAGCCAGCAGGCGGCCGACCGGTACCTGGTCGCGCTCGAGCGGCGCGGGCTCCTCGTCCGCACGCTCGCGCAGCGGCGCCAGCGGGTCCAGCTCACCCCCGCCGCGATGGAGCTCCTCCGCGTCGAGTACCACGTCTACCGCCGGATCTTCGAGGGGCCGGCGCGGATCACCGTCGAGGGGACGGTCGCCTCGGGGCTCGGTGAGGGCCGCTACTACCTGAGCCAGCCCGGCTACGTCGTCCAGTTCACGGAGCGGCTCGGGTACTCGCCCTATCCCGGGACGCTCAACGTCCGCGTCGACGGCGCCGTGCTGCGCACCCTCTCGGTCGTGGGCGGCTGGAACGGGGTTCGGATCGACGGGTTCCCGGCGGCGGGCCGTACGTTCGGCGGTGCGACCTGCTACACCGCTCGGATCAACGGCCGGGCGTGCCACCTGATCCGGCCCGACCGGTCCCACTACAAGGACGTCGTGGAGTTCATCGCGGGCGAGTGCCTGCGCGAGGCCCTACGGCTCAAGGATGCGGACCCCGTTCGGGTCGACATCGAGGAGCCATGACCGGAGGGTCGCTCGCCCGCACGATCGCCCGGGACCGCCGGCCGGGACCCGCCGCGCCCGAGTCGGCGCGCGAGTACGTCAACCTCTGGACCGAGGGCGAGGCGCTCGGAACGCGGCGGGTCCGCGCGTTCGTCGTGATCTTGCGCACCCGCGGATGCTACTGGGCCGACGTCAAGGGGTGCTCGATGTGCGGCTACTCGAAGGACACGCTCGGCCGCTCCGCGACCCCGGCGGAGCTCGCCGAGCAGCTCGGCCGCGCGCTCCGCCGCTACCAGGGGGAGCCGTACGTGAAGTTCTACACCTCGGGGAGCTTCCTCGACGACCGGGAGGTCGACCCCGAGAGCCGCCGGGCGATCGTCGCGGCGTTCTCGGGCCGGGCGGAGCGCCTCCTCTTCGAGACCCTGCCCGAGTTCGTGACGCCGGAGATCCTCGACCCGCTGCGCGCTTCGTTCGCCGGCGAGCTCGAGGTGGCGCTCGGGCTCGAGTCGACCGACCCGACGGTCCTCTCCAAGTTCGTCCACAAGAGCGCCGCCCCCGAGGAGTACCTCGCCGCGGGCGACCGGTTGCGGGCCCTCGGGCTGCGGGGCAAGGCGTACCTCCTGCTGAAGCCCCCGTACCTCACGGAATCGGAATCGATCGAGGACGTCGTCCGCTCGACGGAGGTCGCCGCGGCCCACTTCGACACCCTCTCGGTGAACCCGGTGCACATCCAGAACGGCACGGTCGTCGAGTGGCTGTTCCACCGGGGCCGGTACCGGCCGCCGTGGCTCTGGTCGGTCGTCGAGGCGCTCCAGCGCGGGGCGGCGCGACGCGGGGGGGTACGCCTCGTCTCCTTCCCGACCGCCGGCGGGCTGCGCCGCGGGCCGCACAACTGCGGTACGTGCGACACGGCCGTCCTCCGGGCGATCGAGGAGGCCTCGCTCGACCAGGCGTTCGACCGGCTCGACGGGCTCGACTGCGCATGCCGGGCGAGGTGGAGGGCGGAACGGGAGCTCGAACCCTTGGGGGTCGAAGCGTGACCGACCTCGAGCCGCACCTCCCGGCCCACGCGCGTTCGACGATCGAGATGTTCCTGCGGGCCCACGCGCTCGGCGACGGCCGGGACGGCGTCGTCCTCGGACTCTCGGGCGGGATCGACAGCGCGCTCACGGCCCGGCTCGCGAGCGACGCTCTCGGCGCGGCGCACGTTCTCGGCGTGATGCTGCCCGACGCCGCGTTCCCCCCCGAGCTCCTCGTCGAGACCGAGGAGTACGCCCGAGGGCTCGGGATCGAGACGCGCACGGTGCCGATCGACCCGATCGAGCGCGCCTTCGCCGGGGCGCTGCCCGGTCCGACCGACGTGGTCACGCTCGGGAACACGAAGGCCCGGATCCGTATGCTCGTCCTCTACTCGATCGCCCGCCGCCGGCGGCGCCTCGTCGCCGGGACCGGCAACAAGTCGGAGCTCCTCCTCGGCTACTTCACCAAGTACGGGGACGGCGGTGTCGATCTCCTTCCGATCGGTGACCTGTACAAGACGGAGGTCCGCGCCCTGGCCGCGGAGCTCGGGCTGCCGGAGGCGATCCGAGCCCGGCCCCCCACGGCGGGGCTGTGGGACGGGCAGACCGACGAGCAGGAGCTCGGCGCCCCCTACGAGGTCGTCGACCGCATCCTCCGGGGGCTCGAGGAGCTCCGGAGCGAGGCGGAGATCGTCGCGGTGACCGGCATCCCCACGGCCCAGGTGCGGGACATCGCGATGCGGGTGACCCAGAGCCGGCACAAACGGCGCCCCCCCCCGGTCGCGAAGGTCGGCCTGCGTACCGTCGGGATCGACTGGCGCGAGTGACGGGGTCGTCGGCGGCCCCCCCGGTCCCTCCTCCGGTACGTTTTACGGGACCGGCGCTCGAGGGCCCCACCTCCCGGGACCCCGCGATGGACCACGCGACCTACCAGCGACTCTACGAGCAGCTCGTCACGTACGATGACGTGCATCGCCTCGCCCACGCCGAGCACCGCAACGAGGAGCTCCTCTTCGTCATCCACACCCACCGCGTCACCCGGGACGCGACCCGCCGGTTCTACGTCGTCAAGCGCCAGCTGCCGCGCCTCATCGGGCAGTGGAAGCAGGGCCGCTCGATCCTCGACATCGCCACCGAGTGGCGGTTCCCGCCCGTGCTCATGGGCCAGCAGATGCTCGGCGAGCTCGGCATCCCCCGCAAGAAGGTCTGGCAGGCGTTCCTCCATCCCGAGAGCGCTCCCGACGCCCGGCTGCGCTCCGAGATCGAGGCGCTGCTCGCCGCCGACATGATCTACTCGCCGCGCGGCATGGAGCTGCAGCGCGAGCGGGGACGCAAGGGCGAGGAGCGTCTCGAGCGCTGGCTCCAGAAGCACGGCATCGGCTACCGGACGGAAAAGGACCTGCGCGGGAAGTACGCGAAGACCCCGGATGCGCTCCTGGACGAGCCGATCATCTTCTACGGGCAGAAGCTCACCTGGATCGAGTCGAAGGCGAACTTCGGCGACGAGGTCGAGCTCCGCAAGAACCTACGGCGCCAGCTCGGGCCGTACACCGAGATCTTCGGCGAGGGCGCGGTGGTGTACTGGTACGGCTACGAGGAGGGGGCGGAGTCGCCCGCCGGGATCCTGCTCTGGGACGGCGACACGTTCGAGGCGATCACGCCCGTCGTACCACCGCATCCCGAGCGACCTCATGCTGCGCACCCGTCACGAGATCACGCTCGACCAGCGCACCCGGCGTCGCCTCCTTCAGCCCCAGGATCAGGGCACGGCGGCTCCGCCGGCGCGCCGCCTCCCTGAACTGCCGCGACATCGAACGGCCGAGCAGGTCGGCGTCCGCCGAGACCCCCGAGCGTCGCAGCTCGTCGACGAGCTTGACCGCCTCCGGGGCGAGCGACGGATCCGCGACGACGACGTACGTGTCGAGGGGCGGCTCCCCTTCGGGCCAGCGGCCGGCGCCCTTCAGGAGGATCTCGAGCGTCTGGTCGCCGATCGCGAGCCCGGCGGCGGGCGTCGGCGGGCCCTCGAACAGCTCGATCAGATGGTCGTACCGGCCGCCACCGAAGATCGCCCGCCCGTCGCCCCGGCGGGAGTACGCTTCGAACACGATCGACGTATAGTAGGCGAGGCCGCGCACGACCGTCGGGTCGAAGACGATCCGGTCGGAGAGCCCGGTCCGGTCGAGCAGGTGGAAGAGGGCGCGCAGGCGCGCGCTGCCCGCGCGCGCGGGCGCGTCGAGCCCCCGGGCCTCGAGGTCGGAAAGGTAGCCGTCGAGGTCGGGGGCCCCGATGCCGCTCCCCGAGGCGCGGAACAGCTCGGCGAGCTCGTGCGCCTTGGCCGGCAGGACGCCCGCCTCGCCGAGCTCCCCCTCGAACTCCGCGGGGGGCACCTTGCGGAACCGGTCGACGGACCGGAAGAAGCGGACCGGCTGGGTGGAGCCGAACAACCGGCCGAGCCCCTCGGCCAGGGCCCGGTCGTTGATCCGGAAGGCGTAGAGCCCCTGCGCGCCGACCTCGTCCAGGATCAGCGCGGCCGTGGCGAGAAGGTCGGCCTCCGCCTCGACCCCGGGGACCCCGAGGAGGTCGAGGTTGAACTGGACGAACTCCCGCGTCCGTCCGGCCTGGGGCTCCTCGTACCGCCAGCTCTTCGCGACCGTGAACCACTTGACCGGCATCGGCTCGGACTTGGCCCGCTCGACGAAGATGCGCGCAAGGGACGGGGTCTGCTCCGGAACGAGGGCGACGGGGCGGTCCCCCTTGTCGTGGAAGAGCCACGTCTCCGCTGCGATCCCCTCGCCGCTCTTCGTCTGGTACAGCTCGAAGCTCTCGACGCTCGGTCCCTCGAGCTCGGAGTATCCCGCCCGTCGGGCCGCCGACCGCATGCGGCGGCGGATCTCCGAGCGGGCGCCGGCCTCGGGCGGCGGGTAGTCCCGGAACCCTCGCAACGCTCCCGGAGCCATGGCCGAAAGACCGAACCGGGCGACTTAATCATGCCGACGGAGCGGGACGGGCCGTGTCGCCCACCGGTTCGAGCGCGGCGACCACCGGGACCGGCTCCGACCGGTCGGCGAAGGCCCGCAGGTGGCGGTACGCCCCGATCGTTCCGACGTAGTTCCGGGTCTTGAGCTCGGTCGTGATCGTCCGCAGTTCGACGACCGCCGGGCCGATGTCGGCTCCCCCCGAACGGATATCGACGAGCCGGTCGCGCAGGCGTTTCAGATCCTCCACGAACCGGGGCTGGAGGAGCGACCAGAGGGCGATCGCCGTCTGGGCGAGCATGCGCTCGGCGGGCTCCCTCCGGCCGAGGCCGAGGTACCGACGGCCCTCCTCCAGGGGTCCGAGCGCCGGGCCGGGGTCCCCGCCCAGCTGCCGCAGCGTCTCGGCGAGGAGGTCGCATTCCGTGGCGAGGATCCGCCCGGTCGCCCACTCCTCCTCCACGCGGCCCAGTTCGTCCCGCACGTGCTCGAGGCGCCGGTAGGCGCCGGCGATGTCGCCCGCCGCGATCGTTCCTTGGATGCCGGCGAGCTCGACGTCCGCGCTCGGGGTCGGAACGAGCTGGGCCAGCTCGTTGCGGCGGCCGAGCGTGCGCTCGTACTCCTCGGCGAGCGCGCTCGCCAGACGGACGAACATCTCCCGCACGACCGCCTCGAGCGACGCGTCGTCGTCGACGAGCTCCGCGGGCCCGGCCCGGGCGTCCATCGGCCCGAGGTCGAGGCCGATCCGGCTGGCGAGCTGACGGTACTCCTCGTAGCGCCGGCGCAGGTCCTCCCCGGCGACCCTCGCGGGGAGCGCGGGCATCTGGTCGAGGGGGGCGACCGCTTCCGGGCTCCGGGCCGGGCGATCGGCGGGGGCGCCGAGACGGCGTCGCACCCCTCCCCGGTCGAGGAGCCTGGGCGGCTCCTCGCCCTCGGGCGCGGCCGCGGGGGAGGTGAGGTCGACCGACCGAAGCAGCTCACCGACCGTTTGCATGTAGACCGGGTCGTTGTGGCCGCCCGGGCCGGCGGCCTCCCGCACCACTTCGAACAGGTCGACGGAGAGCCGGCACCCCGGGCAGGCCGGGGCCCCCTCCGGGACCTCCGTGCGGCAGGCCGGACAGACTGCCATCGCGCCGTCCTACGCCCGATTCGGCTGGGCGGTGGGGGCCGGGGGGATCGAGACGGGCCGCACCCCGGGACGGTAGTGCGGGTCCAGGCGCAGGGCGCGCAGCCGCCGGATCCGCTCGGGCGTCGGGGGGTGAGTGGAGAAGAGGGTGGAGAAGGAGCCCCCGCGGAACGGGTTCACGATGAACAGGCTCGATTGCGCGGGGGACCCGAGGTTCATCGGCCGCTTCTGATTGGCCACGTCGAGCTGCTGGAGGGCGGAAGCGAGCGCTTCGGGGTCGTGGATCGTCCGGGCGCCGACCTCGTCCGCCCGGAACTCGCGCGTGCGCGAGATCGCGAGGCGCAGGAGCAGGGCGGCGATCGGGGCGGTCACCATCGCGAGAAGGACGACCAGCACGTTGGGACCCTGGCGGTTCGAGCCGCCGAAGACCGTCGAGAAGAAGGCGATCTGGGCGGCGTACGAGATCGCGCCCGCGAGGGTCGCGACGAACGTCATCAGGAGGACGTCCCGGTCGCGGATGTGCGCGAGCTCGTGGGCGAGCACCCCTCGGAGCTGCCGGTCGTCGAGCGTGCGCAGGATCCCTTCCGTGGCGGCGACGATCGCATGCGCCTCGTTCCGGCCCGTGGCGAAGGCGTTGGGGGTCGGCGTCGGCACGATCGCCAGGCGCGGCGCGAGGAGGCCGAACGATGGGGCCAGGTCGGCGACGATCCTCGCCAACCGGGGCGCCTCGGCGGGCGTGACGATCTTCGCGTGCGTCGACCAGAGGATCAGCCGGTCGCAGGCGAAGTACGAGACGAGGTTCAACACGAGCGACAGGGCGAGCGCCACGATCAGGCCCGCGAGCCAGGAACCGAGGAGGTACTCCCCGACGAGCCCGCCGACCGCGACGAACAGCGCGATGATTACCGCGAACAGTGCGGCGGTCCGACCGAGCGTGCCCATGGGTCCGTCTCGGAAAAGATAGCGGGCGCCCGCTCAAAAGCTCTCGCGAACGCGCTCATCCCTCGGGAGCGAGGAGGGCGAGGTGCCGGCGGGCGGACGGGGTCGGGTGGTACGTACCGGCCGGGAACTCCGGCGCCCGGCGCCGGGCGCGCGCGGCCTCGGGCGGCCAACGGCGACCGCACCCCGGGCACTCGTAGCCCTTCCGTCGTCCGAGCGACCGGCTGCGGCGGTCGCAGGCCGGGCAGGTCGGCTTGTCGAAAGATCTCCGGGGCACCGGCCGCACGAGGCGGAGGCCTTCCAGGCGCAATCCCGGTTCCTCGCCCCGACTCCCCCAGACCCGGATCCGGTCCCCGACCTCGAGGGACTGGGCGATCCGGGGGAGCGTCTTGGTCGGCTCGAAGACGAGGCACGGCACTACCCCCGAGGAACGGTCCCGCACGTCGAAGCGGACGTGGCCTCCCCTGCCGGTCCGAGGAGCGGAGGCGACGGTGCCGTCCACGATCGCGGAGAGGTACCGGTCGATCGCGGCGGCCTCGCGGACCATGAGGTGATCGCCCGAGGCTTGGTTCGTGCGGAAGAGCATCCAGCGGTCGACCGCCTCCGACCGTACCCACCGACGGGCCCGGGCGGGGGCCCCGGGCGATGTCGCGCGCAGACCGTAGAGGATCGGGCAGGCCGTGTGCGGGGCGACGAGGAGGCGGCGCGTCCTCGCGTCGTAGCATAAGAACAGATCCGGCTCGGCGCGCTGGGCGCGGCGCACGCTCGCGGTGTCGACCTCCCGAGGCGTTCCCCAGCGCTCGGGGGCGCGGTAGGAGATCAACTCCCACGTGGACCGCCGTCCCGGCCAAGCGATCGCGGCGGAGGCGCCGACCAGCCCCCGCCGGCTGCGGTGCGTCCGGTACATCGCGCCGAGCCGATCGAGCGTTCGCCCGACCGAGGAGATCGGCACGACCTCCCGGACCGCGTCCCAGTACAGCTCGGAGGGCAGCCGGTGGCGGGTCCCCACCAGCGCGGGGTCCGTTCCCGGCGCGTCCTCGGCGAGGGCCCGGATACGGTCCCACGCGGCTTCGAACAGGCGCGTCCCCTCGTCGACGCCGAGGTCGGAGCCCCGGGCGAACGCCGGGACCGACGAGCCGTCGATCTGGGCGGCGACCGTTCGAGGCCCGCGGCCGTGTCCGAATCGCGCGGCGAGCGCGGCATTCCCCCGCGTCTTCCACGGGATGTTCGGGTTGAGGCGGACCAGGCGGGGCTCCGCGACGAGGTCGATCCCCTGGGCTCGGGCGACCCGCACAAGCTCGGTGAGCATCCAGGTCGTGCACCCGCCGCGCGGGCTATCGGTGTCGTCGACCCCGAGCCAGATCTCGGTCACCCCCTGCCCGAAGGGGACCGCCGTGCCGGCACGCCCTAGGAGAGGCCCGCGAGCAGCTTCTCGTACACGGGAAGCCGGGGCTCGAGGCGGATGTCCGCGCGGGCCGGGCCGGGGCGCTCGCCGAGCAGCTTGCGCTCGAGCCCGTCCGGCGATACCTCCTTCGGACGGTGCATCACGCCGATCGGGATGCGGCCCGCCTCCATCTGCTCGAGGCAATGGCTGAACATCGTCTTGCGGTCGGTCGGATCGTACCCGGGAAGCGTCGTGACGTCGACGACCTTCTCGCGCCAGAGCTTGTACGTGTCGTTGTACGTCACGCACGGGGAGAGGTCCTCGATGAACGCGAACCCCCGACCGTCCCGGTTGAAGCGGATCGCCTCCGAGAGGACCGCGGTCAGCATCTTGGGGTCCCCCGAGAAGGTGCGTGCGATGAAGTTCGGCGCGGGGATCGAGAGCGCGGTGAGGATCGCGTCGAACGGCGGCTCGACATTCCCTTCGAACCCGATCTGGCTGGTCGGGGACGGCTGCCCCTTGGTCAGTCCGTACGTCTCGTTGTTCATCACGATGTAGAGGATCGACACGTTCTTCTTGAACGCGTGCATGAAATGGCCCATCCCGATCGCGTAGCCGTCGCCGTCGCCCCCGGCCGCGACGACCGTGAGCGCGGGGTTCGCCAGCTTCACGCCCACCGCCTGGGCGAGCAGGCGCCCGTGCAGGGCGTGGATCCCGTTCACCTCGAGGAAGTTGTGGATGGAGCCGGAGCAGCCGATCCCGCCGACGAGCACGAGATCGGCCGGCGTGATCTTGAGCTCGAGCGCCGTGCGCTTCACCGCCGAGAGCAGGCCGAAATCGCCGCAGCCGGGGCACCAGATCGGATGCACCGGCTTCGCGGAGTCGACCATCGTCAGGCCACCTCGCGGATCCCGGCGATGATCTGCGGCGCCCGGAACGTGTACCCGTCGTACTTCAGGATCGAACGGAGCTTGGCATGGTGCCAGGGCAACGTCTCGCGGAGGAGGCGGGCGAACTGACCGGTGAAATTGTGCTCCACGACGTAGGCGACGTCGACCTCCTTCAGGAACGGATCGATCTCGTGCGTCGGGACGGGGAAGAGCGTGCGGGCCTGCAGGTAGAGGGTCGGCACTCCGCGCGCCGCGAGGTTCCGTTGGGCCTCGAGGATCGGCCCCGAGGTGCTCCCGAAGCCGATCAGGCCGATCTTCGCGCCGGCCGGGCCGAACCGGCGGCAACTCGGCAGCTCGCCGCGGGCGTGGATCATCTTGTCCATGCGCTTGTGCATCATCCGGTGCCGGTTGACGGGGTCGACGGAAACGTGCCCCCACTCGTCGTGCTCGTTGCCGGTGACCTCGGCCCAGATGCCCGCGGTGCCGGGGGGTGCGTAGGCGCTCCGTCCGTCGTCCGAGTGCTCGTAGACCTTGTACTGCGCGAGCTTGCCGACCGCCTCGGGGGTCAGCCGGTTCCCTCGGTCGATCGCGACCTTCGAGAGGCTGAAGCGGGGCGAGGTCGTCGTGTTCTGGCAGAGCGCCTGGTCGAGCAGGAGGAGGACCGGGAGGCGCCAGCGCTCGGCGAGGTTCAGCGCGTCGACCGTGAGGCCGAAGGCGTCCTCGGGATCGGCGGGCGCGAGGATGAATCGCGGGTACTCGCCGTGGCCGAGGTTCGCGAGATGGGAGAGGTCCGACTGCTCGTGGCGCGTCGGCTGTCCGGTGGACGGCCCGACCCGGGCGCAGTCGGCGACGACGAGCGGGATCTCGGCCGTTCCGGCGTGGCCGATCCCCTCGGTCATCAGGGCGAGGCCCGGGCCGCTGGTCGAGGTCATCGCGCGGGCGCCGGCGTAGCCGGCGCCGATGACCATGTTGATCGCCGCAAGCTCGTCCTCGGCCTGGCGGACGACCCCGTCCAGCGGAGGCAGGTAGCGTTGGAGGTACTCCATGATCTCGGTCGCCGGAGTGATCGGGTAGCCCGCGAAGAACCGGCCCCCGCCGACCACGAAGCCGAGCGCCACGGCCTGGTTGGCGTTCGTGAGGATCATGTCGTGGGCGTCGCCGTCCACGATCGAGAAGCGGTGGGGGAACCCCTCCGTCTCGAGGGCGGCCTTCCGCCCGATCTCGAGGGCCCGCAGGTTCTTCTCCAGCGACTCGCCGCCCCGACGGCGGAAACGCTCCTCGATCACCGAGCGGGTGACCTGGGGGTCGAAGCCGAACAGGACCGAGAGGGCCCCGTAGGCGGCCGTGTTCTTGAAGATCGGCTGGCCGAGGACGCCCCCGACCAGGGTCGCGAAGGGGAATCCGACGCCGTTCGGGACCACGGTGTGGAACGCCGTCGAGTCGTAGAGGACGTACCCGTGGGGCGCCAGCTCCTCCCGGCCCATCTCGACCGCCTGGGAGTCGAACGCGACGAGCACGTCGACCTGCGATTTCACCGCCGAGATCGGGTCGCGGCACCCGCGCACGGAGGCATCGGCATGGCCGCCGCGGATCCGCGAAAGGACGTTCCGCGAGGCGTAGACGTAGAGCCCCCGCTTGCGGAAGTACCGTCCGAGAAGGTCCGAAACGGTGAGCGTGCCATCGCCCCCCTGTCCGCCGATCATCACGCTGACGTCCGTGAGCTCGATCGGGGCCCGGGTCCTCCCCGTGCCCGACTCGGTCGGGACGGGTTTCGTTGGAGAAGCTGGGGTGCTGGACATGGTTCGTGCCGACAGGTCCGCTGCCGAATCCTGCCTCGTTTCAGCCTTGGTGTCTATTTAACTAATCATCCGCCGGTCGCCCCGACGCCACCGCGTCCCCGCCGGTGCCGCTCGGCCGCTTGGCAAGCATTAAACCTCCCGGCGGCTGGAATCGGCTGTGGCGGAGCCCCCGCTCGTCGAGGATTACCATCCGTTCACGGCGGGCGAGCGGCACCTCCCGGAGTCGCTCGTCGTCTGGGACGAGACGCTCCGCGACGGGGAGCAGATGGCGGGGGTTCATTTCTCCCCCGAGGAGAAGCTCCGGGTCGCCGAGCTGCTCTCCGAGATCGGCGTCGGCGTGGTGAACGCCGGGATCCCGGTGGTCTCCGAGGAGGAGGCGAGGGCGGTCCGCCTGGTCGCCGGCGCCGGCCTCAAGACGAAGGTCCTCGCCGCCGCCCGGACGGTCCTCAAGGACGTCGACGCGGTGATCGACAGCGGCGCGAGCCACATCGCGATCTTCGTCGCCGCAAGCCATGTCCACCTGAAGTACAAGCTCAAGATGAGCCCCGAGGACGTCGTCGCGGCCTCCCTGGCGACGGTGCGACGGGCGAAGGAGGCCGGCCTGCACGTCGCGTTCGTCACCGAGGACACGGTGCGGGCCCCGTTCGACTTCGTCGAGCGGCTCTACCGGGAGGTGCAGGAGGCGGGGGCGGACCGCCTCGTCGTCGCCGACACGGTGGGGATCATGACCCCCCTCACGTTCCGCTGGTACCTCACCGAGTTCCAGCGCCGGGTCCGGCCAAAGGACCTCTCGGTCCACTGCCACAACGATTTCGGCCTCGCCGTCGCGAACACGCTCACGGCGATCGAGTGCGGGGCCCGGTCGCCCCACGTCTGCGTCAACGGCCTGGGCGAGCGGGCGGGGAACGCCGCGCTCGAGGAGGTCGTGGTCGCGCTCGAGTCGCTCTACGGCTACCGGACCGGGATCCGGACGGAACGCCTGTACGAGCTCTCCCGGCTCGTCGAGGAGCTCTCGGGGGTGCCGGTCGCGGCGAACAAGGCGCTCGTCGGGTACTACGCCTTCTCGCACGAGGCGGGGATCCACACGCACGGGATCCTCGCCCATACGATGACGTACGAGCCGATCCAGCCGGCGGTCCTCGGGCGTCACCGCCAGATGATCCTCGGAAAGCACACGGGCAAGGCGGCGCTCGTCGAGAAGCTCAAGGAGCGCGGGGTGACCGCCCCCGACCCGATCCTCCTCGAGCTCCTCACCCTCATCAAGTCCGGCGCCGAGTCGCAGTCGAAGGAGTCGCTCCAGCAGTTCCTTGCGGAGTACCGGACCCGCTTCGAGCGCCCGGGGCTCTCCGACGAAGAGTTCTGGGTGTTGGTCGACGTCGTCGGCTTGAAGGCGGTGCCGGTGTGACCGAACGGAACGGCCACGGGATGACCCTGGCGGAGAAGATCCTCGCCCGCGCCTCCGGCACCCCGTCCGTCGTGCCGGGCCAGATCGTCGAGGGAAGGGTGGACCTTGCGATGATGCATGAGCAGGGAGCGCAGACCGTCCTACCGTTCCACCAGATGGGGGCCGACCGTGTCTGGGACCCCGACCGGGTCGTCATCGCGATCGATCACTGGGTTCCGGCCTCCACCGAGGGAGCCGCCGTGCTCCACCGGACGCTCCGGAAGTTCGCCGCGGAGGTCCACCTTCCCCATTTCTACGATGTCGGCCGCCACGGGATCTGCCACCAGATCCTCGCGGAGGACGGTTGGGTCGTCCCGGGGGACCTCGCGGTCGGCACCGATTCGCACACGAACATGCTCGGCGCGATGGGTGCGTTCGCGACCGGGATCGGCCCGACCGAGATGGCGGCCGTCCTCGCCCTCGGGGAACTCTGGCTCAAGGTCCCGTCCTCGATCGCGGTCCGGGTGAAGGGCCGCTTCGGCCCGTCGGTGACGGCGAAGGACCTCGTGCTCCGGATCCTCGGGGAGGTGACGACGACCGGAGCGGCCTACCGCGCCGTCGAGTTCGGCGGGCCGACGGTCGAGCGAATGTCGATGCCCGAGCGCTTCACGATCTGCAACATGACGACCGAGATGGGGGCGAAGACCGGGCTCGTTCCGCCGGATGCGGCGACGAGCGGGTACCTCGAAGGGATCGCGAAGCATCCGATGCACCCCTTGCGGGCCGACCCCGATGCCCGCTACGAACGGACGATCGAGATCGACGTCGACGGGATGCCCCCCATGGTCGCCTGCCCGTACTCGCCGGACAACGTTCGGCCCCTGCCGGACGTCGCCGCGGAGCACGTGAAGATCGACCAGGCGTTCCTGGGTTCCTGCACGAACGCCCGCATCGAGGACCTGCGTGAGGGGGCGGCGATCATGAAGGGCCGGAAGGTCGCGGCCGGCGTGCGCTTCATCGTCTCGCCGGCGTCCACGAAGATCTACGAGCAGTGCCTTCACGAGGGGATCATCGACATCTTCACCGCGGCCGGGGCGGTGTTCACGAACTCGAGCTGCTCGGCGTGCTTCGGCGGGAACATGGGGATCCTCGCCCCCGAGGAGGCGTGCGCCTCTTCGTCGAACCGTAACTTTCCCGGACGGATGGGGGCGAAGGAGGCCCGGATCTACCTCATGTCCCCCGCCGCGGTCGTCGCGAGCGCCGTCCAAGGCGAGGTCGCCGACCCGCGCGGACTTGCCTAGAGAGGTTCCGTGCAGACGATCATCGAGGGCCGCGTCTGGACGCTCGGGCGGGACGTCGACACCGACCAGATCATCTCGGGCAAGTACCTGACGATCATCGACCCGGACGAGCTCAAGAAGCACGTCTTCGAGATCGCGCTTCCCGAGTTCGCCCGAGGGGCCCGGCCCGGCGACATCCTCGTGGCAGGCGAGAACTTCGGTTCGGGCTCGAGCCGGGAACACGCCCCGCAGGCGATGCGCGCGATCGGGGTCGGCGCGGTCGTCGCGGATTCGTTCGCCCGGATCTTCTTCCGGAACGCGATCAACCTCGGCATCCCGGCGATCGAGGCCCGGGGCGTGCGGGAGATCTTCACGGCGGGCGACATCGCCCGCGTCGACCTTCCCCGCGGACGGGTCACCAACGCTACGACCGGCCGTTCGGTCGACTTCCCTCCCCTGCCGGAGCACCTCCTCGGGCTCCTCGAGGCCGGCGGCCTCGTCGAGAAGGTCCGTCGCGAGCTCGAGGCCCGTCGTGCGCGCGCGGGAGCCGCTCCATGAAAGACGCGGGCTACGAAGTCGCGGTCTTTGCCGGGGACGGCACCGGTCCCGAGGTGATCCGGGAAGGTCTCAAGGTCCTCGCCGCCCTCGCCGAGGGCGGTCCCGCCCCTTGGCGGGCGACCGAGTACCCGGGCGGCGGACAGTACTACCTGGCCCACGGGCGGGAGTGGGAGCCGGACGGAGAGGCGGCCGCCCGGCGGGCCGATGCGATCCTCCTCGGCGCGGTCGGGTGGCCGGGGGCGATGCTCCCGAACGGGGATCTCGCCGGGCGGGCGCTGGTGCTCGGGCTGCGCGAGGGGCTCGACCTCTTCGCCAACGTGCGGCCGTGCCGGCTGTACCCCGGGGTGACCCATCGGATCAGCGGGGAGTTCCGCGAGATATGGTCGCCGAAGAACGTCGACCTGACGATCGTCCGCGAGAACACCGAAGGGCTCTACACGCCGGCCCGCGGACGCCTCCGACGGGGCGGCGAGACGGAGGTCGCCATCGACACCCGCGTCATCACCCGCCGCGGCTGCGAGCGGATCGCCCGGTTCGCCTACGAGCTCGCCCGCACCCGGCCCCGCGGCGCCCCGGAGGACGGGGTGCGTCGGCTCACCTGCGTCGACAAGTCGAACGTGCTCGAAGGATGCCGCTTCTTCCGCGAGACGTTCGACCGGATCGGCCGCGAGTACCCCGACATCGAACGCGACTACGCGTACGTCGACGCCTTCACCCAGTGGCTCGTTCGCAACCCCGAGCACTACTCGGTCGTCGTCGCGTCGAACATGATGGGGGACATCATCACCGACCTCGCCGCGGTGCTCCAGGGGGGCATGGGGTTCGCCTCCGGCGGCAACGTTGGGCTCGACCACGCGATGTTCGAACCGGTCCACGGCAGCGCGCCGAAGCACGCCGGCCGGAACCGGGTCAATCCGTTCGCCACGTTCTTCGCCCTCGAGCAGCTGCTTCGGTGGCTGGGGTCGAAGCACGCGGATCCCCGTCTCGTCGGGCAGGCCGACCGGCTCGAGCGGGCGGTCGCCCGGGTCCTGGCCGAGGGACGGGCCCGGACGTACGACCAGGGCGGCTCGACGACGACGTCCGAGGCCGGGGACCGGGTCGCCGAGTCGGTCCGTTCGGAGGCCCGATGAAGGTCCGCTCGGTCGCCGTCGTCGGGGGCACCACGACGAAGTTCGGCGCCCGCGCGACGACCTGGAGCGAGCTCGCCCAGGAGGTCGGCGCCGCCCTCTTCCGAGCCGTCCCGTCCCTGCGCGCGGAGGACGTCGATTCGCTGTTCGTCGGCGCGGCGGAGCCCGAGCGGTTCGCCTTCCAGTCGCACGCGGCGCCGCTCGTGGCCGAGCAGATGGGGATCCGACCGACCCGGATCCTTCAGCGGACCGAGCTCGCCTGCGCGTCGGGCCAGTCGGCGATCCGCTCGGCGTACGCGGCGATCGCCGCGGGGCTCTCCGACGTCGCCGTCGCCGTGGGCCTCGAGAAGATGAACCTCCCGTCGATGGCCGAGGCGAACGCGGCGATGGCGTGCGTGATGGACCGGGCGTGGGATGGCGTGGCGGGCGCGACCGCGCCGCCGTTCTTCGCCATGGTCGCCCAGCGCCACATGCTCGAGCACGGGACGACGGAAGAGCAGCTCGCCGCGGTCTCGGAGAAGAACCACCGGTTCGCGAACACGAACCCGAACGCCCAGTTCTACGGGAAGACGTTCTCCCGGGACCGGCTCCTCCGGCTGCCGCTCGTGTCCCCGCCGCTCCGCCTCGGCGACTGCTCCTCGATGACCGACGGGGCGGCCGCGGTCGTGCTGGCCTCGGAGGAGGCCGTCGGCCGGTTCCCGGACCCTCCCGCCTGGATCCGCGGCACCGGCCAGTACTCCGACTTCCACAACCTCGCGAACGCGGGGTCGCTGACCGAGTGGCCCGGCCTCACGCACGCCGCTCGCGCGGCGCTCCGCGGGGCGGGCATCGAGGTCGGGGACCTCGACCTCGCGGAGGTCCACGACTGCTTCACGATCTCCGAGATCGTCGAGTACGAGGCCCTCGGCCTCTGCCCGCCCGGCGAGGGCGGGCGGTTCGCCGCCGACGGGCGAGGGGATCTCGGCGGCGACCTCACGGTCAACCCCCGCGGGGGGTTGCTCGGTTGCGGCCACCCGCTCGGGGCCACCGGCGTCGCCCAGGCGGTCGAGGTGTTCCAGCAGTTCGCGTCCCGGGTCCCCGCCGCCCGCCAGGTTCCGGACCCGGAGTGGGCCCTCGTCCACAATCTCTCAGGGAGCGCGAACGTCCACTCGGTGATGGTCTACCAGCGAGGGGGGGCGGCGTGAGCGAGGCGAGCCCCCCCCAGGGCTCTCCCCGGGCGGCGGTCACGCCTCCGCCCGTCGCCGTCCCGGCGCCGCCCCCTTCGCCCGAAACCCCGCGCGAGGCGCGCCCGTTCCTGCTCGACTTCTTCCCCTTGGAGGGGGAGAAGGATACCCGCCTCGCCCGCTTCTTCGTGCGCCTCGCCGAGGGACATCTCTCGACGACCCGCTGCGCCGGCGAGGGCCGGCTGCTCTGGCCCCCGCGGACGGCGTGTCCTTACTGCCACTCCGAGACGCTCGAGTGGGTCGACCTCCCCGCAGAGGGGCGGATCTATGCGTTCAGCGCCGTCCTCGCGGGGGCCCCGCTCGGCATGGAATCGGAGGTGCCGTTCTCGGTCGGCCTGGTCGACCTCGACGGGGGGCCGCTGCGCCTCTTCGGTCGGATCGAAGGACGGGGCTGGGAGTCGCTTCGCATCGGGGGTCGCGTGCGGGTCGAGCCGTACGCCGTGGGCGACGGACGGTGGTTCTACCGGTTCCGCGCCCTCGACTGACCCGGTGCACTCGGGCCCGGCCGGGGCGGTGGGAGAACGGTCGGTCGGGCCCGGCGGCGGTTCAGTCGGCCGGGTCGGCGTAGGCTATTTATACCGCCCCCAGGTCTCGCGCCCGCCGGTTCGGAGAACGCCGGCCGGGCATGGAAACGACGGAAACTGGGTGGTGGCACCGGCACGGCTGGACGGTGGCCATCCTCCTTACCGCGTTCGCGTTCGCTTTCTCGATCCGGACGATCTGGTCGTACCCGATCATCCAGCGGTGGGGCTCCCTCTTCGTCTACGCGGGCGGCTCCGACTCGTACTACCACTCGCGCGTGATGCAGTACATCATCCTCACCGGCCACAATCTGATCCACGACCCGATGCTCAAGTACCCCATCGGGGGGACGAATCCGCGCGAACCGCTCTTTGACTGGATGAACGCCATCCTCGGGCTGCTGTTCGCGCCTTTCTTCGGCGGCAACGCCGTCGTCGCGGGCTCGTGGTTCCTCGACCTCCAGGCGCCCCTCTGGGCGGCGCTCGAGGTGTTCCCGATCTACATGATCGGTCGCGAGGTGAGCAGCCGGCGGACCGGTCTCATCGCCGCGATGATCCTGCCGTTCCTCAGCGCCAGCATCACCTCCTCCACGTTCGGGTACGCGAACTACCTCTCGTTCTACACCTTCATGATCCTCCTCGTCGTCTATTCGTACATCCGTACGGTCAAGGCGCTCGGGACCCACCGTTACGTCGAGAGCTACCGGGACGTCCGGCAGTTCCTCCCGGCCCTCCGGTCGTTCTACTACCGCGAGCACACCGCGGTGAAATGGGGCGTCTTCACGGGGGTCTCGCTCGGGGCGCTGGCGCTCTCCTGGCAGGGGTACACCTACGCGATCGTCGTCATCGGATTCGGCCTGGTGGTCGCGATGGTCGCCGAGCGGATCCGGCGCGTCGACTCCTTCGGCCTCTACGTGACGACCTGGATCATCGGGCTGGTCGCCATCCCGATGATGATGCCGTACTACCTCGTCCAGGGCGACCTAAGGACGTTCTTCGACCTGCCCGTCCTGCTCCTGTTCGGCGTCCTCGCCCTGATGCTTCCGTTCCTCTTGATGCGGGACATCCCCTGGGTCTTCTCCCTTCCCTCGCTCGCGGCCCTCGTCGGCGCGGCGGCGTTGTTCCTCCGGCTCGTCGAGCCGCGCTACTTCGCCGACATCATCACGGGGCAGGGCTACTTCGTCAAGACGCTCATCTACTCGACCGTCGCGGAGGCGCAGCCTCCGTCGTTCGACGCCCTGATCCTCGGCTACGGGGTCGCCACGTTCTTCCTCGCGTTCGTGGGCCTCGCGATGTTCGTCTACGCCCTCGTGCGCCACCGGTTCAAGCGTTACCACATCGCGCTCCTGGTCTACGGCATCGTCTCGCTGTACCTTCCGATCACGGCGACCAAGTTCTTCCTGGTCGGAGCCCCCGCGTACGCGCTCCTCTCGGCGGAGTCGCTCCACCGCGCGATCGACGTCGGCAGCTATCCGGAGCTGCGGCGGACCGTCGCGTCGCTCTCCGACCGGGGCAGTCAGTTCTCGGCGTTCCGTCGAGCGTTCAAGGCGCGCCACGTGGTGGTCATGGCGGTCATCGTCGCGATCGTCCTTCCGAACCTCTGGATCGCCGTCGATGCGGGCGTCCCGGGCAACTCGAAGAGCGCCATCGCCGCGCAGATCAACGACTCGATCCCTTCCTTCCTCAAGCTCAACGCCTCCGAACCGGCGGCCAATTACCTCGGCGCTACCGGCACCGACCTCGACACCCCGAACCAGTACGACAGTGCCGCTTACAATTGGTTAAGTCAGCAGGATACGAACGTACCGGAACCGCAACGGCCGGCGTTCGTCAGCTGGTGGGACTACGGGTTCCAGGCGATCGCCCAGGGGGAACACCCGAGCGTAGCCGACAACTTCCAGAACGGCATCGATCCCGCGGGTCAGTTCCTGCTCTCGCAGAACGAGTCGCTGGCCATCGCCATCCTCACGACCGACCTGCTCTCCGCGGTGGAAACGAAGGCCCACGCGACGGTGCTTCCCGCGAAGCTCGACACGATCCTCACCGGGGATGGGGTCAACGTCACTCACCTCGAGAGCCTGCTCGCCAACCCCGCGTCGGACTACGCGCTGGTCGTGTCGCATCCGGACGTCTACCTTCCGGTGAACCCCAGCACGATCACCGACGACAATGCGATGTACCTCGCGGTCTCCTACTTCCTCGCCGGTTCGCTCTCTCTGACGCGCGTGGCCCAGGTGTACGATGCGGTCCAGCTGTACACGGGCTGGACGATCCGCTACGACATGGCCGACTCCCGGCTCTTCCCGTTCAGCGGGTCCGACACAGGGATCTTCTACGCGCCGGCGGACCTGACGGGGCGCGTGATCAACTCCGTCGGCGATCCCTCGACGTTCTTCAACGTCACCGTGCTCGGCTCGAACAACCAGACGTATCCGCTCGGCGGCGTGCCGGCGGGCGTCTCCTCGGTCCAGTACGCGATCAACTATTTCTCGCCGTTCTACAACACCATGCTCTATCGCACGTACATCGGCTACAACGGTACGCAGGTCGGGCAGAAGGGCGGGATCCCGGGGCTCACGGGGGCCGCCGCCTCCGACCGCATCGAACCGGGCTGGATGCTCCAGCACTTCCAGATCGTCTACCGCACCGCGTACTACTGCGCGGGCGTCAAGAACGCCACGAACGGGTCGGCGTGCATGCTGCCGGCGAACCTGCCCACCGCCCGCGCGCTGGCGAAGTCGACGAACGGCACCTTCCAATCGTCGGCCCTCTCCTATTTCCAGGGGGGCGAGACGATGCTTGCCTACTACCCCGGGGAGACGCTGTACGGTACGGTGACGCTGCCCGGAGGGACGCCGGACGCCGGCGTTCGGGCGACCGTCTACGACAGCTGGGGCATCCCGCACATGACCGCGGTGACCGCGAAGGACGGCAGCTTCTCCCTCGTGCTCCCCCCCGGCAACGATACCCTCAACCTCACGACCGGGGCGAACGACAAGCTCACGCAGTCGGGCAAGACGCTGCTCAAGTCGGTGACGATCGACGTTCCCGAGTCGGTCGGATACAGCTTCGACAATCCCTCCATGGTCCAGCGCTTCTCCCTCGCGCCGGGCACGATCCAGGGGACGGTCTACTGGAACAATGCGAACAACTCGTCGTTCGAGCCGAGCAAGGACACCGTCGTGTCGGGGGCCCATGTCACATTCTCCTCCGCCGGGAAGCTCGCCAACCTGACCGCGACGACCGACGCGAGCGGCACGTACCTCGTCGCGAACGTTCCCCCGGGCAACTACACCTTCGACATCAACTACCAGGGCCAGCCCTACAACGAGACCTCGCTGCTCGTCCGCCCCGGGACGACGGTGAACGCCTCGGGCGGCCTGACCCCGTCCTCGATCTCCGGCTCCGTCAGCGCCCCCGGGAGCGGGGTCTCGTTGAACGGGACCACGGTGACGCTCGCCGACTCGGCCGGGACGGTCGCGACCACGGTGACGGATGCGAAGGGCAATTTCCAGTTCTCCTCCCTGGCCCCCGGTACCTATCTGGTCGCCGCGAGCGTTCCCGGCACCCCGCTCCGATCGGCCGGCACGCCCGTGATCCTCTCCTCGACCGGCACGACCCAAACGGTGACCTTGACCGTCGCCCCGATGTTCTCCGTGGCCGTCGAGGTCCTCTCCGATTCGAGCCCGGCCCCGGGGATCGCCGTGCGGTTCGCGCACCTGCTCTCCTTCGCGAGTTCCGCCGCGGCGATCGGGGCGTTCAACACGGTCCTCCAGGACTCGACCGTGGCGATCACCGGGGCCGACGGCCAGGCCGTCGTCGAGCTCCCGGCCGGCAACTACTCGGTCTACGCCCTCGGGTACGCCGGCGGCGCCCTTTCGGCGTCGCTGGGCCTCCTCTCGGTCGTGGGGAACGGCCTCCCGACCTCCACGACCCTCTCGCTCGCTCCGACCGTCACGCTCTCGGGCGTCGTCGGCTCGGTCACCGGCGGGACGGCCGGCGTCGTGGCCTACCCCGCCTCGGGCGGGCAGATCGTCGCCCAGACGGCGGTCAACGGCTCCTTCGCCTTCCGCGTCCCCACCGGTACCTACGACCTTCTCGCCGTCACGCAGTCGACCGGAACGACGACCTCCACCAACGCGGCCCTCGCTCGGCTCAATGTAACGGGGTCGGTCTCCGTCGCGCTCACCCCCAGTCCGGCGGTGATCTCGCGCTTCGCGGTGTTCGCGAACCTTACCGCCGACACCACCTATCCCGCCCTCGGCGCTAACGTCACGGTATCGGAGGGCCCGCACGGCCCATCGGTCGAGCAGACCGCCACCTCGAACGGCTCGGTGGCGTTCGTGGTACCTTCCGCCGTTCCGCTCGTATCGGGGGGATACTGCCTCTCGGGGACGGCGCCAGGGTACGCCCGGTCCGAGATCTGCGGGGTGACGCCGTCCTCGCTCGCGAAGTACTCGACGTTCCGTCTGACCGTGAGGTCCGTGCCCGTGACGCTCAACGTCGTCGGGCTACCGACCGGAACCCCGGTGACGGTGAACCTCACGGCGAAGAGCAGCACCGCGGTCAGCCGCAGCTACACCGGGGGACCCCGCTTCTCCCTCGCCCTCCCGCCGGGGAACTATTCGGTCGAGGCGTACGCAGCGACCGCTCACGGGGCGATCGTCTACGCTCCGGCGCAGGCGCTCTCGGCGGCCGTCCCGTTCGGCGCGACCTCGTCGACGTGGACCCTCCCGGTCCTTTCCGAGATCCTGGCCCACGGCACCCTCTCGCTGCCGTCGGGCACGACCGCGGCGAACACGACGATCACGCTCTCCTCCTCCGTCCAGAACGTCACGGTGAACGGCACGGTCTACCAGTCGGGATTCCGGGTCGCCGTGGGCAGCTTCACGGCCTCCGTCCGCGGGACCGGCACCCACGGCACCCTCTCGAACCTCACGGCGGTGACCGTCGCCTCCGGCGGCACGATCTCGCCCCGGCTCGTGCTGACCCACCCCGGCGTGCGGCTCTCGGGGAGCCTGACGAACGCGAAGAACGCCCCCCTGTCGCTCAACGGGACCGTCTCGCTCCGGAGCACGGGCGGGGCGACGATCCTCGTGACGGCCGCGAACGGCAAGTTCTCCGCCTTCGTCCCCACCGGCCAGGAGTTCTCGGTCCACGCGAACCTCACGGCCCGCGCCCCGGGACCGAACGTGAGCTACCTCGAGACGTGGTCGGTCGTCCCGGGGACGGTCTGTAGCTCCGGGAGCGCGGCCTCGACGTGCTCGGTGCCGATGACCTCGACGCGCGATCTCACCTGGCTCAACGGCACGGTCGAGCAATCGGCGGTGTCGGGCCCGACCCCTTCGACGCTCCGGGTCTTCGGACCGTATCCGTCGACCAACGTCACGGTCCTGGACTTGGACAACGGTACGTTCTCGCTCCACGTGTTGCCGGGAGCGTACTCCCTCTACGCGACGCCCGCCGACGGCTCGCCCGACGCCGCCCTCGGGTCGGCGCTGGCGGTCTCCCGCCCGGTCGGACCTATCACCCTGCTCCTCCTCCCGGCGACGACCGACCAGGTCACCGTCGCCGGCTCCGGCGCGGCCGGCCAGACGCTCGGCTCCATCACCCTCACGGTGGCCGGCCTCGGCGGGCACCGGGTCGCCTACCCGGGGCTCAGCGCCGGGACCGTACTTCCGATCGCCCTGCCGGCCGGGACGTACCAGCTGCGGGCGAGCGCCCCCGGGACGTTGAACGGCGTGGCGGGCCTCGCGAGCGCTCGGGCCTCGGTCACGATCGGATCGGCGGGCAACCTTGCCACGCGACTCGCGCTCTCGGTGCCCGCGAAGCCGGTCGTGACGGCGGTGCTGGTCGGACCGCGCGCCGCGAACGTGACCGCCGGCGCCTCCGCCACGTTCTCCTTCTCGTTCCGCAACTCCGGCAACGTGCCCGTGACCGTGCACCCGGTCGGGTCCCCGGCGTTCTGGAAGTTCAACTTCACCCTCGGGAACACCACGCTCGTCCCGGGAGGGGCCAGCGTCAGCGGCGGGGTCCGGATCACCGTGCCCGCCGGCACCGTGGTCGGCCATCCCCCGGTTGAGATCGCCTTCGAGCTCGCGAACGGCACGACGGTCGGCAACGTGACCCCGGCCCCGAGCGTCCTCGTGGCCGGCTACAACGGGATCTCGATCGGTCCGCGCGCCGGCCACCCGGTGGCTATCGGCGCCGACCGGGCCCAGGTGCCGTTCTCCGTCCACAACTCCGGGAACGTCCCCGAGAGCGTCGAGCTGGCCGTCGAGAACTCGGCCCGTCTTGCCGGCATCGGTTGGAGCTACTCGTTCGGGGGCCATGTGGGAAACCGCACGGCGAAGGTCGTGAGCCTCTCGGGCGGCGGCAACGGGTCGTTCCTGCTCAACCTGACGTTCGTCGGTACCGCGTTCGTCGCCCCCGGGTCCGTCACGATCACCGCGACGGTCCTCAACGTGACGCGCGCTCCCTCGGCGTCGGTCACGCTCTCGGTCCCGATCACCAAGGTCACGGTCTCCACGTCGCGCGGGAGCGCGCTCACGGTCACCGGTCCGGGGATCGGGTCGTCGTCCGCCTACCTCGGCCAGTGGGAGCTCGCCGCCCTGGCGCTTATCCCGGCGGGCCTCCTCGTCGCGCTGATCGTGGTCCGGCGGTGGTGGTCGACCCGGAGGTGGAACCGTTGGTGAGCTCGGGAAGCGGCCGACGCCTCGCGGTCGCCCTGACCCTCGGGTTCGTCCTCCTCGCCGCCCTCGGTACCGCGCTCCCCGCGAGCGCCGCCCCGACCCCGACGACCCCGATCCACGGCAGCATCTCGGGCCACTCGGTGATCGCGACCTCCTCGAACGGAACCTACTACATCAACGCGACCGGCGGGCCGGCGTTCGCGGCCAACGGCACCCAGGTCGGCGTGATCTCCTGGAAGGCCCACGTCTCCGGGCCCATCCTCACCGGGGTCACGCTCTCCCCGAACGCCTCGGTCCTCAAGGGGTCCGCGCCGGGCGTGACCCACCTGCGGGCCGGGAAGACCCCCGAGACCCTCACGATCACGGTCGAGATCTTCTCCGCGTACCAGTCCTCCAACGTCTCGAGCAACATCACCGACAGCGTGCGCGTCGTCGTGCCGTACGTCGTGCGGGCCCAGCTCGTCGTCGGTGCGACGGCGAGCGTCCTCGGCTTTGACGTCACGGTCGACCTCGACGGAAGCCCGGTCGGCACCGTCAGCGTTCCGTCGATCGCGGTCAACGGCACCTACAGCCTCACCTACGACTACGCGACCGCTGGACTCTCCCCGGGCGAGCACACCTTCACGATCTCCCTCGCCAACGAGCGCGGCCTCGTCACCTTCGCGGGCGGGGCGATCGAGTACTCGCAGTCGTTCTACATCGTCGGACCCCCGCCGAACTACCCGCTCTACGTCCTCCTCGGGGTGGTCGTCTTTGCCGGCGTTCTCTTTATATTCGTCACCCGGGTGGCCGCGCGCCGGCGACCCACGACGCGCAAGTAGGGGCCGGCGGAACGGGACATGATCGCACGCACCGAGCTCCGATGCACCTCCTGCGGACGGGCGCTTCCCGGCCCCGGGGGCACGCAGTTCGCCTGTCCCGGATGCGGCGAGGTGACGGTTGGCCGGTGCGCCCGCTGCCGGGACCAGTCGGTCCTCTACCGCTGCCCGAAGTGCGGGTTCGAAGGACCCTAGGAGCCATCGTCGATGGGCCAGGTCGCCGTGCTGTTCCGTTTGATGCCCCAGGGGGTCGAGACCGACCTCAACGCGGTCGCCGAGGGGGTTCGCACCGCCGTTCCGAAAGGGGTCACGATCCGCGGGATGCAGATCCGGGACGTCGCGTACGGCCTGCGCACGCTTCTCGTCTCCGTCGTGATGGACGACGCGGGCGGCATCCTCGAGTCGACCGAGCACGCGCTCGCCAAGCTCCCGCACGTCGAATCGGTCGAGGTGATGGAGGAAGGCCTCCTCTAGCGGAGGCTCTCCCCGGGCCGTGGATCTCTTCACGCACGTCCTGGTCGCCTACCTCCTCACGTACGGGATCGTGGGCTTCCAGCCCCAGTACTTGGCCGCCGGCGCGCTCGCCGGGGGCCTTCCGGACGCCGACGCGCTGCTCTTCCCCCTCGCCCGCCGGTTCCCGATGCTGCGCCACCACGGCATCACTCACTCGATCCTGGGGGTGAGCGTCACCGCCGTCGTCGGCGCGCTCGTCGCGCCCCACCTCGCTCCGGGCACCCCGCTCGTCTACTTCGTGGTCATGGAGGCCGGCGGCCTCGCCCACGTCGCCCAGGACGCCTTCACGCACTTCGCCGTCCCGCCGCTGCTGCCGTTCTCGAAGGTGCTCGTCCACCTCGACGCCGACCGCGCGATCAACTTCGTCACGCTCGCGGTCTCGGCGTGCTCGTTCTACCTCCTCCTCGGCATCGAGCGCAACCACGTCGCGTTCGCCCTCTACCTCCTCACGATCGACGCGCTCGTGGTGTTCTTCGCCGCGTACTTCGCGATCCGCCTCGCCGGTCGCTTTGCGATCGGCCGGCGGCTGAAATCGATCGGCGACTTCGACCACGTCGTGCCGACGACGAACCCGTTCGTCTGGCTCGTCCTCTCCGAGCGGGTCGCGCACGGTCGGGAGCGGACGTCGTGGGCGCGCTACGTCCTCGGTCGCGGGATCGTCGCCGGCCCGTACGCGGTCGAGGCCCCGCTCGAGGCGACGCCGCACGCGGGCGCCCCGCAGAGCGCCGGGGAGGCGCTCGAGCGCTCGTTGCCGCTCGCGCGCGGGGTGAGCCGCATGCTCGACGCGACGTACCACTTCGGGGAGGCCTTCGCGGACCCCGGCGGAGGATGGACCGCGGTCTGGTACTCCCTCGAGTTCACGATGCTCGGACGCTCCGCGGCCGTGCGCGTCAAGTTCCCGGACGGCGACGGCCCGCCCGAGGTCCGCTCGGCGTTCTACCGGCCGTCCCTCGCGCCGGCCTGAGACCGGTCCCGGGGCCGCGGGGCGACCCGCCTACTTGTAGGTGGACTGGTGGGTCGTGCCCTCGTCGTCGACGATCGTGATGCACTCCCCTTCGCACTCGAAGAGGCACGCCTCGCACATGATACAGTCCGGTCCGTGAATGACCGCGGACTTCTCCGCCCGGAACTGGAACTTGGCCGCCACCGCCGGGTCGTCCGTGACGTTCGACCAGTTCTCCCGCGGCTGCATCTCGAAGACCGTCACCGGGCAGACATCCCGACAGTGCGTGCAGCCGGTGCACTTCTCGTGTTGGACCTCGACCGTCACCATGACAATCGAGGATTCAGACAATTTCGGGTTATATTAGGTTCACCGGACGCGGCGGCGGGCCGCGCCCCGGACCGCTCAGGGAATCTGCCGGGTGTCGCCCCAGCCGCTCACGTGCGCCCCGGCGCGCAGCGCGTCGAGCCGAGCCAGATCCCGCGCCCCCAGCGAGAAGTCGAACACCCCTGCGTTCTCGACGATCCGCTCGCGGTGGACCGACTTCGGGATCTCGACCAGGCCGTGCTCGAGCCCCCAGCGGAGGAGGACCTGCGCCGGGGTCCGGTGGATCGCCGTCGCGATCTCGTTCAGCACGGGGTCGTCGAGCCGCTTCCCGCGGGTCAGGGGGGAGTACGCCTCGATCCGGATCCCCCGGCCCTCGCAGTAGGCGAACAGCTCGGGATCGTAGACGAACGGATGCATCTCGACCTGGTTGACCGCCGGGACGACCTCCGTGTGGGCCCGCAGCTCCTCCAGGTGGCGGACCGAGTAGTTGCTCACCCCGATCGCCCGGCAGACCCCCTCCCGCTGCAGCTTCTCGAGCGCGCGCCAGGAGGCGATCCGCTCGTCGGGGGAGTTGGCGCGCGGGGAGTGGATCAGGTACAGGTCGATCCACCCGAGGCCGAGGCGCTCCAGGCTCGCCCGGGCGGCCGCCTGGGCGCTGTCGAACCCGTGGTCGGTGTACCAAAGCTTGGTCGTGACGAACACCTCCTCCCGCGCGAGGCCGCTTTCCCGGACGGCCGCCCCCACGTCCGCCTCGTTGCCGTAGAGCGTTGCCGTGTCGATCATGCGGTACCCGACGGAAAGCGCGTCGCGGACGGCGCGATGGGTCGTTTCCCCGACGGGGGTCTGGAAGACGCCGAGCCCGAGCCAAGGGATCTCGGTCCCCGAGTTGATCCGAACGCGGGAGCCGATCGGAGCGCCGGGAGGGAGCTCCACCGGCTCACCGCCTCCCCGGAGAAGCGCCCCCGGGGGCTATGCGCGCCGTGCGGAACCGGGAGGGGATCCCTCTCGGCACGAGCTTCGCGTCGTGCCGTCGCAGCTGATCCTCGTGCTCGGGGCAGAGGGAGAACGCCCGAGACGCGGCGTCGGCCGAGGCCGGGTCGACGGCGGCCGCGAACATCTCGACGGGGTGGGGCCGGTCGTCGCACGGACCGCCGCTTCCGAGGTCCGCCTCCCCGACGAGCGGCCGGAGCGAAAAGTCGTAGGCGGCGCCCATCTCGCAGAGGGGACGTTGGAAGATCGCGCTCATGGGGCCTTTGTCCGTCGAGACCGCCGTTCAGAGCTTCTGGGCGAGCTGGGCGAACTCGCTCGCGCTCCAGCCCTTCAAGGTCGTGGTCCGCACGAAACCTTGCATGCCGGCCCGCAGCATCACCTCGTTCGCCACCTCGTCCGACGGCAGCTCGAGGGTCGCCACCAGATCGTAGGTGCCCATCGTGTGCAAGAGGGAGAGGACCCGTCCCCCCGTCGCCTCGACCGCGCGGCGGAGCGCGTCGCTCCGCTGGGGCGCCTGCTTCACGGTACGGATCCCTTCCTCGGTCCAGGTCGCGAGCATCGCGTAGAGCGGCATCGAACCTCCGACGGAAAACCCGCGGAACGTACAAAACCCTTCGCGGCCGCCCCGTCGTGCGGGAACGTCGCCGGTCGGACCGGGGCGGAGTCCCCGGCGACCCTCCCCGCTATGTCCCCCGGCCGCGTCATCGCCCTTCCCGGCCCGAGGGGCCCGGGGATCCGGAGGGGTTCAGCGATGCCGACGGCGGACCGGTCCGGCTCCTCGATCTACTACGAGGTCCACGGCGACGCGGGCGACCCCACCGTGTTGGTCCACGGGTCGTGGGTGGACCATCAGAGCTGGGAGCGGATCGTGGGCCCCCTCTCCGCGGGGCTCCGCGTCGTCACGTTCGACCGGCGGGGCCACGGAGCGAGCACCGGGGCGCCCCGGAACCGGCCGGTGCGGGACGACGCCTCCGACCTCGCCTCTCTCCTCGAGACGACCGATCTCTTTCCCGCGCACCTGGTGGGCCACTCCTACGGGGGGGTCGTGGCGCTGCGGCTCGCGATCGACCGACCCGAACTGGCGCGCAGCGTGACGGTCCACGAGCCCCCGTTCCTCGGGTTGCTCGAGGACGGGGGCCCGCTCGCGTCAGAGGCGGCCGAGGCGCGGACGCAGGTGCGCCGGCTGCAGCGCAAGGTGCGGTCCGGGGACCCCGAGGGGGCCGCCCGCGAGTTCATGGAGCGGTTCGCTCCCGAGCCGGGGGCGTGGGAGCGGCTCGACCCGCCGACCCGGGCCCGGACCCCCCGGAACGCGGCGTGCTGGGCGGAGGAGTTCGACGATCCCGAGACGCTCGCCCCATCCCGGGCGGAGCTCGCGGGGCTCGACCTGCCGGTGCTGCTCACGACGGGAGAGCGGAGCTCCCCGCTCTTTCGCGGCATCGAAGGGGAGCTCGCCGCGACGATGCGCAATTCCACCGCCCGGACCCTGCGGGGGGCCGGGCACGTCCCCCACCTCACGCATCCCGAGATGTACGCCGGGGTCGTCGCGACGTTCCTGCTCGAGCGCGACGTGCCCTCGACCTAGCGGTCCCCGGAACGGGGCCAGCTCCCGCGGAACTCCCCCGGGCACGTCCCGGGCGGAGCGAAGGTGCGGGAGGGGTCGGGACGATGGTCGGGACGGCGGTCGGTGGTCCCGGCTCCCCCGGGAAGAACTCCTCGAGGAGGCGCAGGACGCCCTTCCCGAGCCACTGACCGCCGTCGACGGTCAGCACCTCGCCGGTGATGTATCGCGCGCGGGGGCCCGCGAGGAAAAGGACCGCCTCCGCGATCTCCTCCACCGTGCCGAACCGCCCGAGCGGCACCCCCTCGAGGATCGTCCGCCGGACCTTCTCCGAGACCCAGAGCTGCCGGTCGGTCCCTTCCGTGCGGACGGGGCCCGGAGCCACGGCGTTGACCCGGATCCCGTAACGGGCCCACTCGACCGCGAGAGTCCGGGTCAGCGCGAGGACCCCGGCTTTCGCCGCCGCGGAGTGGGCCGTTCCCGGGCCCGCCATCCAGGCGTACGAGGCCCCGATGTTGACGACCGAGGGCGAAGGGGCCTGCCGGAGGAGCGGGAAGCTCGCCCGGCAGCACAGGAAGGTCCCGTCGAGGACGATCCCGACGACGGCCCGCCATCCGTTCGGCGTGATCCGCTCGGCCGGGGCGACGAAGTTGCCGGCGGCGTTGTTGACGAGCACGTCGAGCCGGCCGTACTCCCGCCGGACCGCCTCGACCATGCGATCGACCTGCTCCGGAAGCCGGACGTCGGTCGGGACCTCGAGGACATGGGCCCCCATCGCCCTCAACGAACGCGCTCCGACCGAAAGGTGGTCCGAGGAGCGGCTCGCGATCGCGAGGTCGAAGCCGTCCCGCGCGAAGGCCGCGGCGATCGCCCGGCCGATCCCCGTGCCGCCCCCGGTCACGACGGCCACGGGTCTGCCCCCGGCGGGGGAGACCGTCGGGAACGGGGAGCCCGGTGGGGGGACACGTCGGGCCATTCCTAGACCTTCCCCGGGCGAGCCCCTGGCCCGCGCCTCGGGGCCGGCTTCGCAGAGCCGGGCTCCGAGGCCGCCGACGCGAGGATCGCCAAGTGGGCCGGTCCGAGGCCGCGGCCGGCGATGCCGTCGACGCGAGCGATCTCTTTGCCGTCGCGGAAGACGATCGCCGTGGGCACGATCCCGACATGGAAGCGCTCCCAGAGCGGGCCGTCGACGTCGGTCAGATCGGCGACGAGCAGGTGGGCGCCCCCGGCAGCCAGGGCGGCGAACCGCGGAGCGAACTCATCGCAGTAGGGGCACCAGTCGGCGAGGAACGCTACCACCCACGTGCCCGGCCGCAAGAGCTGGGTCCCGTCGAACGCCTCGGGCCCGATCCGCCGCACGACCTCCATCGCTCTTCCCCGGGGAGGCCGTCCGCCGCCCCGTCGGGGAGGACCATGCTTCGGCGCCCTCTTCTCATTACCGGACCTTCCGGGGCCGCCCGGCGCCCCGGCCCGCCACCGCCCCCGCGTCGGTCCAGTAGGCCGAGACGAGACTCGGCGGGGTCCGGTCGAAGAGCGGAGGCAGGCGGCGCGGTCCCCGTCCCGACCGAAGCCACTTCGACCGTCCGGCGACGACCACGACCGGTACGCCACGCTGCCGCGCCTCCGAGGCGAGACGGCGCGTTCCGACCTTGTGGATGACGGCCCCGTCCGGTTCGATCGTGTCGGCCCCGATGAGCAAGAGATCCGTCCGGGAGAGCACGGGGCCGCGCGAGCGGTCGCGGGCCCACCGAGCCCTAAGTCCCGCGGCACCGAGCTCTGCGGCCATCCGGCGCCCCTCGCCTCCCGGAAGGCTCTCCAGCACCACGATCTCCCGGGGCCGGTCGGCCGCGGGCAAGGAGCTCAGGGCGTGCAGCAGGGTCGTTCCCCGGCTCAGGGTGAGGATCCGAGCGTGGCGGGGAAGGTGGCGCTGCACCGTCCGGTCGATCCGAGGCGGCTCGAGCCGCAATCGACGACGCCAGCGTCGGACCCATCCACTCAGCCGGATCCGCAGCGGACGACCGGGCGCGAGGCGTTCGATCGCGCCCCACTCCCCGCTCCAGGTCTGGAACAGCCCCATGGCCGGCTGCGCGAGGGCCATCTCGCGGGACGCGCGCGCCGTCGCGAGGTGCTGCTCGGCGGGGGTCGCCGCCTTCCAGGTCCCGAGCTCGGCGTCGAGGCCGTCCAGGAGCTCGAGGGCAAGCTCGCGGGCGCCGCGCCTTCGGTCCGAACCGACGCGCTTGAGCGCCTTCGTCGCGAGCCGGCCCGTCGGACCGAGGGCCCTCCTACGGTGCACCACGGACCTCGGGAGGGTGCGCCAACTCATGAGCGGGAGGACCGTGGGCGCCGGCATGCCGGACTCCTGGAGGGTGCCGATCGAGTCCCGAAGCGAACGGATCTTCCCGCTGCCACTGCGCGGGCGGGTCGAGGTCCACTCGTTCCCGAGCCGCCGGCTCGAGGGGAACCCATGGAACGATCCCGTCGTGCGCGACCTCCCGGTCTACGTGCCGCCGTCCGGAAAGACCGAGGGGCTTCCCTTGCTGGTCCTGCTGAGCGGGTACACGGGCGCGGGATGGATGCACTTTGCCCGCCCCCGATACATGTCCGAGAACATCGTCGGCCGCCTCGACCGGCTGATCCGCTCCCACGCCGCCCCGGAGGCGGTCCTGGTCGCCCCGGACTGTCTGACGTCGCTCGGGGGGAGCCAGTACCTGAACTCCTCCGCCACGGGACCGTACGAGGACTACGTGGTGCAGGAGGTCGTCCCATGGGTCCGCGAGAAGTACCGGACGGGCCCGGCCGCCGTGCTCGGCACGTCGAGCGGGGGCTACGGGGCGCTCTCGCTCGCCCTGCGGTACCCCGACCTGTTCCCCGCCGCCGGCTCGAACGCCGGGGACGCGTACTTCGAGTACTCCTACCCGCCGGATTTCCCGCCCGCGTTCCGGGAGATCCGCCGCGCGGGAGGCCCCGAGGCGCTCCTCCGTCGGCTCTTTTCCGAGCCGGTCAGCGGCTTCGGGCCGC
This sequence comes from Thermoplasmata archaeon, assembly GCA_052326305.1. Classification (GTDB taxonomy): domain Archaea; phylum Thermoplasmatota; class Thermoplasmata; order Lutacidiplasmatales; family UBA184; genus Lutacidiplasma. Next base: position 152,196 of record JBKQPJ010000006.1, read on the forward strand.
GCCAGCCGATGGTGCAAGCGCTCGAGGTGATGGCGTACGCGTCCTGCTACTCCCCGAGCGCGTCGGTGAGGGGGGGCATCGACCTGCCGTTCGACCTGGAAACGGGAGAGCTGCGGGACGACGTCTGGAAGCGGTGGCTGGACCTCGACCCGGTCCGCATGGTCCTTAGGGAACCGTTCCGCGCTGCGGCCCGGCGGCTCGCCTACCTCTACGTCGACGGGGGGCTCCGGGACGAGTGGGGCCTCGACCTCGGGGCGCGGGTGTTCGCCGCGAAGGCCCGGTCGGTGGGCGCCCGCGTCGACCTCGAGGAGTTCGACGGGGTCCACGCCGACGGAGGGCCGCGCTACGACGTGATGATCCCGCGGCTCCTCAGCGCGCTCGCGGCCGACGGGCGCGGCGGGGCGCCTCTTTAGTATCCTTCGGGATGCCCGACCGTCCCCGAGCGGAGGAACGCGTGCGGCAGAACGAGAAGCTGATCTGCGACGCCTGCCAGAACGTGATCACGCGCATCACCACTCCCGCCGACGCCGAGTGGGCGACGATGCACAACCTGTGCTCGGACTGCTTCCGGGCCTTGTGGAAACAGTCGATCCCGCCCGCGTGATCTGGCCCGATCCCTTGCCTAGCCGAGCCGCGCCGGGGCGTCCGGACCTTCGAACGGGACGAGCGCCTCGACCGCCTCGTCCTCGATCCAGAGGAGGACGATGAGGTACCAGCTCAGGACGACCAGGAGGAGGAGCTCGGGCGCCGGGGCCGTACCGCTCGCGATCACCGCGCCGCCCTCGAGCCGGCGGGCCTCCGCGACCGCTTCGATGTGGATCTGCTCGCGGCCCTGTTCGTCCCAGAGCGCCCAGGCCGGAAGCAGAAGACCGGCCCGCTGGAGCCGGTACGATCCACCCCCGCCCACCTCGATCTCGTGGTGGCCGAGCCGATTCGTCAGGCGGGCGATCGGGGCCTCGCGTTCCGCGCGTCGCACGGTGAGGTGAGGGACGAGGAAGCCGCCGCGCCCGAGGGTCCAGGTCCCCTGGGCGGTCTCGGCCGTCGCGCGCGCCCCCCGCGGGCGCGCCCACTTGAGGACCGCCACCGCCGACTCCCCGGCGAGGAGCGTGTACTCGGGCGTCGACTCCCCGGTGCGCAGCCAGCGGAGCGTCGAGCGGTCGACGGAATCGATCGGGACGAGGGGCACGCCCACCCACCGGATGGGACGCTCTTAACGCCGCCGCGCCCGGGACCGTGTCGGTCGCGGCGACCGGGGGCGATCCCCGCCGAGCCACCCGCCCCGGCCTAGCGCGCCGAGACCAGGAACACGACCCCGGCGATCAGGACGAGGATCGATCCGAGGAGCGAGAGCACGCCGGAGCCGAACCCGAGGACGAGCCAGCCGGCGAGGGCCACCACCACGAGGACCGCGCCCGAAACGAGGGAGCGCTCCTCCCGACGGGCCCCTCCGAGGATCGCGAAGATCGCGACCACCGCTCCGACCACGATCAGGACGATCGACTGGTCGAACGGACCGAACGCCCGAAGGCCGCGCCCGAGGGCGAGGTAGTAGACCCCGCGGAGGAGGTCGAGGAGCCCCTCGAGGACCAACAGGACGGCGCCGAGCACTCCGAACGCCGCGCCGATCGTTCGGTCTCCCCTGCCGGCCATCGTCCGTGCTCCGGGGGAACCAGCCCGCCTCAAGGAAAACAGTTGCGCGACGGCCCCCAACCCCTAAGCCCCGCGCGGTATGGGCTCCCGAGGAGCCGGGTGAGGAAGCCGACCACGCCCCGACTGGAGTTCGACCGCGAGGCGAAGCACTACGATCGCACGGCCCGTGCGTCGATGCCGGGGTACTCGGACCTGCACTGGATGCTCAGCCGGGGCATCCCGTTCCTTCCGACCCGGGCGTTCCGGGTCCTCGAGCTCGGGGTCGGGACCGGGACGCTCACCGAGCTGCTCCTCTCCGAGTATCCGCACGCGCACGTCACGGGGATCGATCTCTCTCCGAAGATGATCGCCCGCGCCCGGACGAAGCTGAAGCGCTACCGGGACCGCGTCGATCTGGTCCATGGCCCTCTCGAGGCGTTCCGGGAGGGGGAGTACGACGCGGTCGTTTCCGCGCTCGCGATCCACCATCTCGCCGACCGGGAGAAGTGGAGGTTGTTCCGCCGGATCCATCGCTCGCTCCCGTCGGGGGGGTACTTCGGCGACGGGGACGATCACCTGCCCGAGGACCCGGTCTTCGATACCCGCTTCTCCCAGATCGCGGGAAGCCCGACCCGGGGGTCCCGCGGCGGGGGCTCCTGGAACAGCCCGCAGGCCGTCTGGCACGAGCACGAGCGGTTCGACCATCCCTGCACCCTCTCGAGCGAGACCGTCCGGCTCGGCCGGGCCGGGTTCGCCCACGTCGGGGTCCCCTGGCGGTTCTTCGGCCAGGCCGTGGTGTGGGCGTACAAGTGACCGACGCGCGCTGGACGCCGACCGCGGCCGCGTGCCGACCCTAGGGATGGAGCGGGAGACGACGTTCCTCCTGGGCGGGGGGATCACGATCGCCCTCGGGGTACTGCTCGCCGCCGGCCTCGCGTGGGCCGGGGCCGGAGCGGAGTTCTTCGGCGCCTGGCTCGCGGTCGCGGTCTCGGTCGCCCTCGGCGCGTTCTTCGTCCACGTGGCCCGGGAGGAACGCCGGTACCGGGCCGATTACCTACGGGCCGTCGAGGAAGGACGACCCCCTCCCCCCGGCGGACCGCCCTTCTGAGGGCCAAATCCGGGCAAACCTTTACGTGGCCCCAAGTTCTTCGAACGCCGTGGCCGGGATGGGGTAGCTTGGCCTATCCTGGGGGACTGTGGATCCCTCGACCCGGGTTCAAAGCGGAGCGGGGCCGACCCCCGGTCCGTGAGACTCTCGGTCCCGGCCCTAAGTTCGGGAGCGACGCGTGGGTCGTCGTGACGGTGGGCGCTTCCGCGCACGGGCCCGTTCGAGGGTCCCGAGCGCCTCGGGCAGGCCCGCGAGGCTGTACTCCGCCCACGCGGCTCCCCACTCCTTGAGGTCCCGCGGGGAGAGCGTCCAGCCGGGCAGCGAGCTCGCGCGCCCCAGGGCCACGACCCCGGGCACGGAGGCCGCCGCCTCCATGTCGAAGCGCGAATCCCCGACGAGGAAGAGCCGGGCCGCGGGGTACCGGCGCCGGTACTCGGCGAGGTGCTCCCGTTTCGTGCCCTCGGCGGAGCCGAGGACGTCCTCGAACCAGTAGCGAAGCCCTTCGCGCTCGAGGATGAGGTCGGCCATCTCGGTCTCGGCCCCCGTGGTGATCGCGAGCGTCCAGCGCTCGACGGAGAGCCGCTTGAGGAGCTTCGGGACCTCGGGGAAGGGAGCGGCCTCGGCGTACGCCTCCGTCACCTTGCGCTGGTGGAAGGTCCGAGCGGCCGCGAGGCGGAGGGGGGCCGGGGCGTCGGGATAGAGCTGCGCGAGCTGCGCCTCGAACGGCATCCCGGTCGTCGCCAGGTAGTGGACCCGGGCCTCGTCGGGCGGCGTGCCGAACTCCCGGTGCATCACCTCGCCCGCGACGTGGCTGATCGCCGAGAGATCGTCAAGGAGGGTCCCGTCGAGGTCGAACAGGACGACCCCCCGTTCGACCGCGCTCGGGGCCGGGGGAGGACGGCGCACGGAGGGCGGGGGAGCCGGCTCCACGGCGAAGGCCGGGGGGTTCGCCATCGGAAGGTGGATCGGGCCGTCGCCGGAGGGCCCCGGTGCCGGTCGAGCCGTCGCGCGGGAGGACGGTGCCGCGTTCATCGAGGGGGCCGAGCGTCGCCCCCTTTAAAGACCGACGAGGTGGCCCGGAGTAATAGTGGTTAGCCGCCTGCTCTCGGGCGGCGAGGTACCCCCGCGATGCATCCGAGCCACGCGATCCGAGGCCGGACGACGAAGCTCCTCGACGGCCGACGGATCGTGCTCGGGATCACAGGGTCGATCGCGGCGGTCGAAGTTCCCAAGATCGCGCGGGAGCTGATCCGTCACGGGGCGGACGTCCGGGCCGTGATGAGCCCGGACGCCGTGCGGATCATCACCCCCGAGGCCGTCGAGTTCGCGACCGGCCATCCACCGATCCTTCGCCTCTCCGGGAACGTCGAGCACGTGACGCTCCTCGGCCCGGGAGAGGGACGAGCCGACCTCTTCCTGATCGCGCCGGCCACGGCGAACACGATCGCGAAGGTCGCCCACGGGATCGACGACACCGTGGTCACCTCCTGCGCGTCGGTGGCGCTCGGCGGCAACGTCCCGATCCTCGTTGCTCCGGCGATGCACTCGCTCATGGGCGAGAACCCGGCGGTCCGCGAGAGTCGGGAGAAGCTCTCCCGTTGGGGCGTTTCGTTCCTGTTCGGACCTCGGGCCGAGGGGGAGGCGAAGGTCGCCTCTCCCGAGGAGGTCGCCGCCGCGGTGATCCACACCCTGGCGCGGGGCCCGTGGCGAGGTCGTCGGGTGACCGTGATCGGGGGCGCCGCGCGCGAGGCGATCGATGCGGTGCGTTCCGTGACGAACGAGAGCTCGGGGACGACCGCCGTGGCCTGGGCGACGCAGGCGTACTTCCGGGGAGCGGAGGTGGAGCTGTGGGCGGGCTCGCTCGAGGTCCCCGTGCCCTCCTGGATACCGATGACCCGGTGGCGGGGCGTCTCGGACCTCCTCGCCCTGGCCCGGCGTCGTCGCGCCGATCTGACCCAGGCGGCGGCGATCGTCGTACCGGCGGCGCTCTCCGACTTCACGCTGCGGGCCTCCCCGGGGAAGATCCCATCCCGCGGGCGAGACCGGCTCACGCTCGAGCTCACCCGGGCCCCGAAGGTGCTGCCCGAGCTGAGAAAGCTCGCCCCGGCGCCGACCCGCCTGGTGGCGTTCAAGCTTCTCGCCGGCGCGACCGAGTCGGCCCTCGAGCAGGAGGGCCGCCTTCTTCAGGAAGAGACCGGCGCCGACTGGGTGGTCGCCAACGATTCGAGTTCGATGGGTTCGGCCGATACCGCGGCGCTGGTCCTCTCGCGCGGGGAGGGTCCCCGACGGTTCCGGGGGCCGAAGCCGGAGGTCGCCGGGAAGCTTCTCGACGACCTCGGCCGGGAGCTCGCGAACCTCCCCGTCGTTCCCCTGCCCCGCCGGAAGGCGGGCTCCCGGAAGAACGCGGGACGCGGACGGCCGATCCGCCGCTGATCGGGCCGCCCTCGGGTCCCTCGCCCCGGCCGTCGCCTCGGTCCCGCCGCCCTTAAGAGAGGAACCTTGCTCGCGGCGAGGGGCTTCCGATGGTCAAGCTGGCCGAGTGGCGGGGCAAGGAGCTGTTCCGCCGGTACGGGATCGCGCTGCCCCCCGGGCAGGTCGCCCGCTCGCCCGAGGAGGCCGAGAGGGCGGTCGTCTCCGGGGCGGTGCCGTTGCCGTGCGTCGTCAAGGCCCAGGTGCTCTCGGGGGGACGGGGGAAGGGAGGGGCCGTTCGGTTCGCCTCCACCCCGGCCGAGGCCCGGTTGGCGGCCGAGGCGATCCTCGCGCTCGAGTTCAAGGGCGAGCGCGTCAAGGAGGTCCTTCTCGAGGGAAAGGTGGCGATCGCCCGAGAGCTGTACGTTTCCCTGGCCCTCGACCGCAGCTCCCGCCTTCCGGTCCTCATCACGAGCGGTCAGGGAGGGGTCGAGATCGAGTCGGTCGCCGACTCGGCGATCGACCGCCAGCCGATCGACCCGTTCCCCGGTCTTGCCGCTTACGAACGCCGCCAGGCGGCCCGCAGCCTCGGTCTCGCCGGCGGGGCGGCGAGGTCGCTCGACGGGTTGCTTACCGCGCTCTGGACGCTGTTCAACCGCGAGGACGCCGAGCTGGTCGAGATCAACCCGCTCGCGCTCGTCGGCGACGGTCTCGTCGCGCTCGACGCGAAGGTGGTCATCGAGGACGACGCCGGGTTCCGGCATCCGGAGTACGCCGCCATCCAGGACGACCGGACGCCGCTCGAGGAGATCGCCCGGGAGAAGGAGATCGCGTTCGTCCAGCTCGACGGGAACATCGGGGTCATCGCCAACGGGGCCGGGTTGACGATGGCGACCCTGGACGTCCTGAAGGAGTTCGGCGGGAACCCCGGGGTCTTCCTCGACCTCGGCGGGACCGACGACCCCAAGAAGGTCACCGAGGCGTTCCTCCTGATGGCCCAGGCACGTCCGAAGGCGGTCTTTCTGAACATCTTCGGGGGGGTCACCCGGTGCGACACGGTCGCGAAGGGACTCGTCGAAGCGATGCAGCAGGTCCCTCCCGCGGAACGGTTCCCGCTCGTGGCGCGGATCCGGGGCAACAACGAGAAGGAAGGGATCGAGATCTTGCGGGCGGCCGGGATCTCCGCCGTGCCCGACCTCAAGTCCTCCGCGCAGGCCGTCGTGGCGGCGGCGGGGAGGGCTCCGTGACGGTCCTCGTGGACGCCGCGACGCGGGTCGTGGTCCAGGGGATCACCGGGCACCAGGGGACGGTGCACACGCGCGGTATGAAGGAGTTCGGCACGTCCGTCGTCGCCGGCGTGACCCCGGGGAAGGCCGGCGCCGTTGTCGAGGGGGTCCCCGTCTTCGATTCGGTCCGGGAGGCGGTGGCGGCCACCCGCGCCAACGCGAGCTGCATCTTCGTGCCCGCCCCGTTCGCGAAGGACGCGCTGATCGAGGCGGTGGACGCCGGGATCCGCCTCACCGTCGTCGTGACCGAGCACATCCCGTTCCACGACATGCTCGTGATGTACCACTATGCGAAGGGTCGGGGCGCCCGGATCATCGGTCCGAACTGCCCGGGGATCGCCGCCCCGGGGAAGTCGAAGGTCGGGATCATCCCGAACGTCGTCTTTAGGCCGGGCCGGATCGGGGTCGTCTCTCGGAGCGGCACCCTCACCTATGAGATCGTGAGCGGCCTCAAGGAGCACGGACTCGGCCAGTCGACGTGCCTCGGGCTCGGGGGCGACCCGGTGGTCGGCACGTCGTTCGTCGACGCCCTCCCGCTCTTCGAGGCGGACCCCGACACGGACGTCCTCGTCCTGGTCGGCGAGATCGGCGGCACGGCCGAGGAGGACGCCGCCGAGTACATCCAGCACCATTTCACCAAGCCGGTCGTCGCCTACATCGCGGGCCGAAGCGCCCCGGCCGACAAGCGCATGGGCCACGCCGGCGCGATCATCTCCCGGGGAAAGGGAACGGCGGAGACGAAGGTCGCCGCCCTGGAGCGGGCGGGGGCCCGGGTCGCCCGGTTCCCGTACGAGATCCCCGAGCTCGTGGCCGGCCTCGTCGCGCCGGAGGCGGGCCGATGACGCCCGAGCGCCCGGGAGGGGCGACCCCCGAGGAACCGGAGCCGTGCATCGTGAAGAACTGCGGCGCGCCGTCCGTCCGCCACCTCGCGCTCGCGGAGGCCCGTCGCGGCTTCCCCGACCTTCCCGAGAAGGGGCGGCGCGCCCCCCTCTGCCGCGACCATTATCGGGAGTGGAAGAAGACGACCAAGGCGGCGCGCAAGCTCGACCGCCTGGACTGGTGACCCGGGCCGGGCCTCGAGCCGGCCGCCGCCCCTCCGCGAGGCCGTGCCGAACGCCGGAGCGGTCGGCCCTGAGGTGAATGGTTCCGGAAGGGTTCGTGAGCCCTCCAGCGCCCTCGCCCCGGGTCAGCTTCGAGGTCCGGTCGCAGGAGCCACGGGGAAAGGGAGGAAGGAATGGGTTAGCGGGGAGCAGCGAAGACGCGGCTCACTGCTTGCGCATCTTCTGGGCTCTCATGCGGCGGCGCATCCGCTTCTTGCGCCACTTCCACCGCATGTGGCCGCGTTTCTTCCAAACCCGAGAAGAGCGTTTCATTCCACCCGCGTCCGACTGCGGGCGCGCCTATCGGTGCCCGTTTATTAGGGTTACCTCGGCGTTCCCGGCGAGAAGGCGTCGCCGCGGGCCTCCGGGGGCGCGGCCCGGCCGCTGTCCCGGGAGGAGTTTAACTATCGGTTCCGATTCTCGGCCCTCGTGCTGACAGCGTCGGACCTCGAGGTGAACGTTCTCGACTTCCGGCAGCGGTCGTTCCAGTTCGAGCGGCTCGCGGCGGTCGGCGGAACGGAGTTCGCCGTCTTTTCGAGGACCGAGACCGAGAGCGAGAGCCAGTTCCGGCCCCGTCTCGTCCACCTGCGCCTCGCGGCGCCGCTCGCCTGGGTCCGTCTCGACGAGGGGACCGATTCGTTGCGGATCTCGCGGGACGGCCTCGACCTCGCGATGGTCCCCGCCGAACCGGTCGTCGAGGTCGGCGCGGAGCGCCCCGAGTTCCGCGAGCAGGGCGTCGAGTGGAAGCGCTCGGACGGGCCGTCGGGCTTCCTCGTCTACGCCCCGGCGGAGTTCGCCGGGCTCCTCCTCACGCCGAAAGGGTTCGCTGCGCTCGGGATCGCGTAGGCGCGCCCTACGGCTCCGGGCGCAGGAAGCGCTCGACGACCGCCGCGAGGATCCCGCCGACGATCGGCGCGATCCAGAACAGCCAGTTCTGTTGGAGCGCCCAGTTATCCCCGGCGAAGCGGGCCGAGAGGATCGCGGGCGCGAAGCTCCGTGCCGGATTGATGGATGCGCCGTCGATCGGGATCGCCACGAAGTTCGTCATCGCGAGCGTGAGCGCGATCCCGATCGGCGCAAGGTTCTTCGCGAACCCCTCCGAGCGGGTCGCGAAGAGGATCACGGTCACGAGGAAGAACGTGAGGACCACCTCGAGGAGGAAGACCGACCCCATCGAGACCGTGTAATGGGAGCCGGACCCGGCATACCCTTGGGCGGCCAACGCCGCGCCCGGCCCCGTAACGGCATGCCAAAGGGAGGGGGAACCGTAGGCGACGCCCGCGATCGCCGCGACTCCCATGATGCCGCCCGCGACCTGGGCGAGGATGTAGGCCACCGCGTCCGTCGCCCTCGTCCGGCCTGCGATCACCATCGCGACCGTGACGGCCGGGTTGAAGTGGGCGCCCGAGATGTCACCGAACGCGTAGATCATTCCGAGCACGCCCAGGCCGAGCGACAGGCTGAGGAGCAGCACTCGGGCGTCGGCGTCCGCGCCCAAGTCCGTGTTGAGGGACAGGAGGGCCGCCCCGGTAATGGAGACCAGCAGGCCGAAGGTTCCCAGGAACTCGGCGAGATACCGCTGGCCGGAAGACCATGTCATCGGCGAAAAGACACCTCGGTCCCGCTCTAAAACCTTCGCACCAAAGGGAACGGCCACGAGAGGCGGGGGGTGCCCCCTACAGGACGCCCATCTGGCCGAGTTTCTCGGGTAGGTAGTGGTCCGTGACGTAGTTGAGACCGTACTTCGCGAGCGACTGCTGCTCGGCCTTCTTGCCGTTCTTGAGCATCAGCTCGATCTCGCTCCGCCACTCGGCCGTGCCGAAGCGGGGGTCGGTCAGTTCCGCTTCCAGCGCCCGGACGTCCTGCTCCGAGAGCTTGTCGGACGGGAGGTCGTAGTTCTCGATGTCGGAGGCGGTGACGCCGAGGAACTCCGCCGCGGGGGTGGCGAGGTAGTTCGAGAGGTGGGCCGTCTTGATCGCCCCGTAGGCGACGCTCGCGAAGATGCGGAACGACCAGGGGTCGCCGTCGGTGAAGACGACGACCGGGAGCTTGAGCTCCTCCGAGGCGCGGCGCAGGAACCGACGGGTCGAGCGGGCCGGCTGGCCCTTCAGGTGGAGGAGGATCGCCTTGTGCTTCTCGTCGAACCCGTTCTCGGCGAGCCGGTCGACCATGCCTCCGCACTCGATCGCGATGATGAACTTCGCGTTCGAGCTGACGAACTCGATCTTCTCCTTCTCGACGTTGAACGGCAGCGAGTAGCCGCCGTCGCCGACGTCGTCGCGGCAGTTGATCTTCTTGACGATCCCCTTGCGGTTGCGCTCCTTGATCGTGAGATCGCCGATCACCGACGCGCCGTTCTCCTCGGGGTGCAGGCGGAAATCCTCCCGCAACCGCTCGCACATCACCTCGAGGTCCTCGATGAGCAGGTTCGACTCGTCCTCGCTGTGGAACTTTGCGTCCTGCCACCCCTCGCTGATGTAGTAGAGCTCCCGCAGGGTCGACGTCTTCTTGTCGACCGCCATCTCGTTGATGAAATCGACGAGGTAGAAGGTCCGCAGGAGCATTAGGGCGCCGTCAAGCTTCCGAGCGCTGCGCGTGCCCATGGCCCGGCCGAGCCGCCAGACCCCTTCGCGGGACTGGAAGGAGAGGTTCTGCTTCGTGCGGAGCGGCAGGCGCATCCGGGGGATCTCCCCGCGCACGAGCTGGTCGTAGATCTGACCGGCCAGCCCGACCGTCGGGGTGAGGGCGTCGGCCCGCACCTTCGGCGCGTCGTCGTCACTCTTCGTCGCGGACGCCCGCGCTCGTTTCGGCGGCATCGTAATCGACCTCCTGTTCCTCGCCGGTCTCTCCGCCGGCCTCCTGCGCGGCCGCCTCGGCCGCCTCCACGATCGTTCGCGGGAGCCGCACGTCCCAGTCCCCCGGGAGCGGGTCCGCGCCGAGGACCCGACCCTCGTCGATCCCGGCGACGTACCAATCGAGGTCGCTCGCGTCGACGTCGGTCTTCGGCGGGAAGGTGATCGACAGGGCCGTCCGGCCGTTCGGGGCGAGCTTCGGAAGGGTCCACCAGGCCCGGCCCAGGTTCCGCTCGGTGCCGTCCGGCGCCGGGGAGAACTTCGCCAGGCCGAACAGCTCGGGATCGACCTCGAGGAACAGCTCAAGGACCCGGGCCCGGGGTGTGTAGTTCGTCACTTCGACCGGAGCCCGCACCCCGGTCGCATCCCCGGCGAACGTCGTCTCCACGTTCACGACGTCCATGATCCGGGTGATGACCGGAGTGAGGTCCGGGACCGGCTTGTCCACGAGGTGGCACGCCTTCTCCGCGAGCTTTGGCAGGATCCGCTGGATGATCGCGAACTTCTCGCTCGCGAAGTCGCGCCGGCTCTTCCGGGAGAGGTGGGTCCTCAGGTGCCGGGCGGCTGCCTGGAGCGCGAGCGTCAGCTCCTTGTCGATCTCGGGGTCCTCGGCGACCGCCTCCTTCGCCTCGCTCGTGAACGGCACCTTCGTCGAGGCGACGTGCACGAGGACGAGGGCCGGGCCGACCGGCACGCCGGCGCCTCCCTTCTGGTCGAGCCCGTAGCGTCGCCAATCGACCGTTCCGATCGCGTTGGTGATCGCGCAGGCGCCCTGCTGGAACAGGAGGGGGACGCGGTTCGCGAACCGGAGGATCTGCATCGGCTGGTCGGCCGGGAGCCCTCCGCCGTAGACGAGTCCGACCTCGACCATGAACGGGAAGCCGCCGCGAACCTTCGGAGGGCGGCTCACTGGCGGCGCGAAGAACTCGGGCCGGAGCTCTCCGAGGACGTTGCGCAGGCCCCGCTTGATGAGCATGGCGCCGATCGGGGAGAGGCAGTCGGCGGACGGGGCGACGAGCGGGACGGTGTGGAGCGCGGACAGGAGCCGCTCCTGGGAGTCGCCCTGGATCGACGTCGGCTTGGCAGTGCCGGGGAGCGCGGCGCTCGCGAGGACGTCCTTCACCGCCCGAGCGCTGACCCCCTGGAGGTCCTTCCCCAGGAATTCGGCGAGCGTGGGCCGCTTCGTTCCCTTCAGGAGGTAGCCGAGCTCCCCTAGCTCGAGGCCGTACGGATGCGGGAGCGTCTCCTTCGCGAGCGGCGGGAGGTCGGTCGTCGCCCGCTCGAACGTCACCCGGCTGCCGTCGGGCTCGGTGAGGACGATCCGAGCGTGCGGGTTCACGATCGCGGTTCCCCGCAGATACTCGAGCGGCGACTGTCGCCCCCGCACGTACTTCGCCTTCAGGACGAGTTCGATGCGGGTGCCGTGGGGTCGGTCCCAGAGGGCCACGTCCTCGGACACGACTCTCGGGAGGTTCTTCTGGGTGTCCAGGAAAAGCTCGAGGACGTGCGCGGCGTCCTCCTCCTCCACCTTGGAGGTGATCTTCGCCGGCCGGGCGGTCGTCAGGTTGGCGTAGAGGACCGCCGCCGAGATGCCGATCCCCTGCTGTCCGCGCGCCTGGCGGTTCGAGTGGAACCGGGAGCCGTAGAGCAACCGGCCGAAGACGTTCGGGATCTCCCGGCGCAGGATGCCGGGCCCGTTGTCGGCGACCGCGACGCGGTAGCGGTCCTCGCTCTCCTTCGAGATCTCCACCGTGATCTCGGGGAGGACCTGGGCCTCTTCACAGGAGTCGATGGAATTATCGACGGCCTCCTTCACTGTCGTGAGGAGCGCCCTCTGAAGGTTATCGAACCCCAGGATCTGGCGGTTCCGCTCGAAGAATTCGGCGACCGAGATCTCGCGCTGCTTTGCCGCGAGCTGCTGGGCGATCGTGGGGGTGGGAGGCACCGGTTCCCTCGGGGCCCTGCCGCAGTATAAGGGCGGCGGTCGAGGCGAACGCCGCTCAGCGAGATGGGGCCGGGGCGGGCCGTGCGGCTACGTCCCGGAGCACCGGCCGGAACGGTCGCCACCGCCCGACCGCGCCCGTATCGATCTCCACCCGGAAGAGCCCCTCCTCGAGGGACAGGCCGGACATCGCCACCGGCTCGAGAAGAAGCGGCTCCCCGCGCGGGTCCCACGCCCCCGTTCCACCCCCGAAGACCATGCCGTCCTCTACTCCCACTCGGTTGACGTAGGCGACCGGCAGCCCGTTCTCGATCGCCCGGGCGGGCAGGAGTCGTTCGAAAAGTCGCCGGCTCGTCACCGGGGAGGCCGAGATGTTGACGATCAGCTCCGCGCCGGCGAGGGCGAGGTCGCGGGCGACCTCGGGGAAGAAGACGTCGTAGCAGATCTCGAGCCCGACCCGGTGGCCGGCGACGTCGAACGGTCGGCTCGCATTGGTCGGAGAGAACGCGAGACCCTCCTCGAACGGGCCGAAGTTCGGGAGGTACCTCTTCACCTGGAGGTGGAGCTCGCCGGTCGGAAGGACGAGCACGGCCGCGTTGTGGATCTCGCCCCGCCGCTCGCCCGATCCGACCGGGGCCCCGACGACGATCGGGGTTCCGCTCTTCCGGGCGATCTGGCGGAGCGCCTCGCTGCTCGGGTCGGTCCCTCCGGGCGTGAGCGCGAGGGTGTGGAATCGGTCCCCGAGCCGATATCCGGAAACGAAGAGCTCGGGAAAGACGGCGAGGTCGGCCGGGGCGGCGCGGACGGCCTCGGCGATCCGCTCGAGGTTACGGCCGGGCTCCGCCGGGACGGGGGCGAGCTGGCCGAGCACGAGCCGCATCAGTAGAAGTAACGACGCACGGCGAGCAGGTAGACGAGCAGCCCGACGAAGACGAGGAAGAGGACCGTGATGAGGCCGGTGAAGAACAGGTAGGCCGTCGCTCCGAAGACGAGGACGATCATCGTCCAGAGGGCCCACGTCTCCTGGCGCCAGAGCGAGGTCGCGACGGTGAGGAGCGCGATGCCCAGGATCATGAGGATCGCCGCCCCCTGGAGGTCGATCGACTGGAAGATCTCGAGCGACGAGGGCACCATCGCGCCGAAGGCGGAGTTGAGCACGAACAGGAGGCCGGCGAGGACCATCACGACCGCGAGGAAGGCGATCACGACGGAGATCACGGCGACACCGATCGGTAGCCGGGGCCGCACGGGGGTCGGCTCCCAGGCCGGGGGCAGCCGGTCGAACTCCACGGGTCCGGCCGGGCCGGTCGCCGATGCGGAGGCCGTGGACGTGCCGGTCATTCGGGTCCGAGCGCCCGCACGAGCCCCGCTACCGCAAATGTACCTTTCGTTCGAAGGGCAGGCGCCTTTCCCCCGATCCCGTGCCGGGGCGCCCGTCCCGCCGCCGGGCCGTCCGGTCTCTAGAACCGGCGATCGGCGGCCCCGTGCGCCAGCCGTTCGAGCAGGTGGCGGTACGGACCCGGGGGCACCGGCTCGAGCGACCGGACCGCCTGCTCCGCCCAGGTGTGCGCCTCGGCCGCCACGACGCCCGGGGCGCCGGCGACCTCGGCGAGCTCCCGGAGCCGAAGGAGATGCTTCGTGCGCTTGCGCCGGAGCTGGAAGAGCTCCTCGAACTCTCCCTGGCGCCGGCCCTCGAGCCGCGCGTACGTCTCGAGCGCCACGAGCGTGGGGTTCCCCTCGCGGAAGTCGCCGAAGAGCGGCTTCCCGAGGAGGTCCGGGTCGCCGAAGACATCGAGCAGGTCGTCCCGGATCTGGAAGGCGATCCCGAGGGCCCGGCCGTACGTGGCGAGGGCGTCGATCCGCGGGGGTGCCGCCTCGTAGATCTCGGCGCACGAGGCGAGGCCGGCGGAGATGATCGCGGCCGTCTTGCGCTCGACGACCCGGAAGTAATGCTCCCGGCCGCTCGAGAGGTCGAAGCGGGTCGACTCCTGGAGGACCTCGCCCTCGACGAGGTCGGCGCACGACTCGCCGCAGCGTAGGATGATCGACTTCGGGTACTCCGCCGCGAGCTCGAACGCGCGGACGAAGAGGTAGTCGCCCGAGACGATCGACAACGGGATCCCGTACGCGCGGGGCATCGAGGGCCGGCCGCGCCGCGTGTCGGCGTGGTCGATGACGTCGTCGTGGACGAGCGTCGCCGTGTGGATCAACTGGAAGGCCGCCGCGAGCGAGGCGATCGGCTGGGCCGACTCCGCGCCGAGCGCGCGGAAGGCGGCCGCCATCAGCAGCGGCCGCACCCGCTTGCCGCCGGTCGAGCAGGCGTACCGGGCGGCCTCGGTGAGCTGGGCAAAGCGCGAACCGAGGACCTGGTTGAGCCGCCAATCGACGTCGGCGAGGTCCCGGGAGAGCACCGGGAACAGCTCCGCCAGCTCCCGGGTCGCCTCCGCCCCGAGCGTCTGGGTCACGAGGTGCTCGACCGATGGCTCGAGGGGGTCCGCGGCGGAGGGGCTCGTCATGACGCGCCGCCGAGCCGGGGGGGCCACCGGAGCCGCATCATGGCATCCAGACCCGTCGCTCCGATATATCGCATTCCGAGCGCCAGGAGGGGGTCCCAGCGGCCGAACCGGTCGGAGAACCGCTGGATCCGGGCCGCCCGGGCGAGGGGCCGGTAGAGCGCGCGGCGCCACGCCGCGTCGTACTCCAAGAGCGATGCCCCGTCCCGCACGTGGCGCGCGGCGGCCTCCCCCGCCAGCCAGCCGCTCAGCATCGCCGTGGGGATCCCGCCGCCGTTCGTCGCCATGACGAGGTTCGCCGCGTCGCCCGCGAAGAGGGCGCGGCCGACGACGAGGCTCTCGGGCGGGGGTCCGATCGGGACCCACCAGGGGGTCCGCTCTCGGACGGGGCCGAGCCCCTCCCGAGCGACGAACCGTTCGAGCAGGCGACCCAGGCTCGTTGCCGGCGGCAGATGGGCGACCCCGAGCCCGACGTTCGCGTCATGCGCGCGGGGGAAGCACCAGGCATATCCGTGGGGGGCCGACCGGCCGAAGTACAGCCAGATCTCGTCCTCGAGCGGCCCGTCGACGGTCGCGGTGATCATGCGGAACATCGTCCGTTCGGGGTGGAACCCGAGGGCGTGAGCGACGGTCGAGGTCGGTCCGTCGGCCCCGACGATGACGCGGGCCCGGATCCGGCTGCCGTCCGAGCAGGTCAGCTCGTCGTCGGAGACCCCGGTCACGCCGCGCGGGAACCGGACCTCCGCGCCCGCGCCTTCGGCCCGGGCGACGAGCGCCTTGTCGAACGCCCGGCGGGAGACCGTGCAGCCGCCGAGCGGGAAGCGGTACCGGTGCCCGTACGGCGATAGGCACGACATCCAGCGGGTCTCGCGCAGGACCGTCGTCGGGGGGACGTCGTACGCGGCGGCGATGAGGGACGGACAGTCGAAGAGGTTGGAGAGCTCCTCGCGCGACGGGAGGAACTCGCCGCACTGGACCGGCTGGCCGATCTCGCGCCGGTGGTCGAACAGGACGGTCCGGGCCCCGCCTTCCGCGGCGGCGCGGGCCGCGAGGGCCCCCGCCGGCCCCGCGCCGACGACCGCGACGTCGAACCGGTCCACCGGTTCACGCCCCGGAGACCAGGAAATGGGTGGCCGCGCTCTGGATCGCGCCGAGCACCGGTTGCGGGTAGAGGCCGAAGGCGACGATCGCGACCGCGACGGCGGCAATCGCGACCCCGCGCCCGTACCCGATCCCGTCCCACGACAGCGCCGAGGGCCCCGAGCCTCCCGCCCCGGAGCCGTCGGGGAGCACCGACGGAGCGGGGTCGTCGAAGAACATCACCTTGAGGACGCGGCCGTAGTAGAACAGGGAGAGCGCGCTGTTGAGCAGGCCGGCGACCGCGAGCCAGACGTAGTACCCCTGCGCGTGGACGGCCGCGCTGAACAGGACGAACTTCGAGACGAACCCGACGGTCAACGGGACCCCCGCGAGCGAGAGGAGCATCAGCCCGAAGGCGACCGCGAAGAGCGGGCGGCGCGCCCCGACGCCCCGCCAGTCGTCGATCAGCGGGCCGACCCCGAGAGCGGCGGCCGCCGCGATGACGAGGAACGCCCCGGTCTTCATGAAGACGTGCGCGAACACCTGGAACGTCGCGCCGGCGAGCGCGGGCGCCGTGCCGATCGCGATCCCGAGGAAGATGTAGCCGGCCTGGCTGATCGAGGAGTAGGCGAGCATCCGCTTCATCTCCTTCTGGAGGAGCGCGAGCACGTTCCCGAACGTCATCGTGACGACGGCGAGCACGCCGAACGTGAGCCGGAGGATCGGTCCGAGGTCGACCGGCCCGCCCGAGAAGAGGTCCCCGCTCCCCGGGCCGAAGTACAGCACCGGACCGATGAAGACGAGGAAGAAGGCGAAGACGCCGACCTTCTTCGACGCGCCCGCGAGGTAGGCGCCGACCTCCGACGGGCTGCCGTCGTAGACGTCGACCGCCCAGGCGTGGAACGGCACGAGCGTCGTCTTGAACGCGAGGCCGGCGATCAGCAGGCCGAAGCCGAGCAGGGAAAGGACCGGGAACCCGACCGAGCCGGCGGCGACGATCGCCCGGATCGCGAGGAGGTTCGTCGTGCCGTAGGCGCCGTAGAGGAGAGAGACCCCGAAGAACGAGAGCGTCGACGAGAGGGCCCCGATGATGTAGAACTTCATCGCCGCCTCGAGCGACCGGACGTCCTTGCGCGTGTAGCCGACCATGACGTACGTCGAGATGCTCGTCACCTCGATCGCGAGGAGCAGGAAGATCAGGTCGGCGGAGATCGCGACGAGGAGCATCCCGAGGGAGGCGAGCAGGAGGAGGCCGAAGAAGATCGGAGCGCCGCGGTCGTCGCTCCGCCGGCTCATCGACGCGAGCGCGACGAGGACCGTGGCCGTCAGGAAGACCGCTTGGAAGACGAGCCCGAGCGAGGAGAAGGCGTAGAGCGCCGGGGGGGCGCCGGGGGCGGCGTCGATCCGCGCGGCCGCCAGGGTCCGGAGCAGGGCGAGCGGCGCCCACCCGAGGTCGGCGACCACGAGGAGGAGCGCGACGGAGCTGCCCGCGGCGGCGATCGCCCCGACGATCTCCGTCCGTCGGACCCGGACGACGTCGCACAGGAAGACGAGGAGCGCGGCGCCGAGCAGGACGATCTCGGGGACGAACGGTCCGGCGAACGAGGAGAGGTCCATCGGATCACGGCCCCGGGAAGCCCTTCACCGGCGAGTTGGCGATCACGTTCACGAGCAGGCCGGGCAGGATGCCGAAGAGCACGGCGAGGACGACCAGGAGGCCCATGCCGAGGCCCTCGTACCACGGAACGTCGTGCACGGCCGGGGGAACGTCCCGGGGCGGGCCGAAGAGCAGGCGCTGCATCATCCAGAGGTAGAAGGCGGCCGTGACGACCAGGATGATGAGCGGGACGAACACCCAGTAGCCGATCGCGTCCCAAGTGGCGAGGAGCGCCGCGAACTCGGCCGGGAAGCTGATCAGCGCCGGCAGGCCGAGCGACGCGAGGGAGCCGGCCATGATCATCGTGGAGAGGGCCGGCGTCGACGGCGTGATCCCTCCGAGCGCGGAGAGGTCCCGGGTGCCGTACGTGTGGTGGAGGCTGCCGGCGGTCATGAACAGTAGGGCGCTCACGATCCCGTGCGCGAACATCAGCAGGACGGCGGCGAGCAGGCCGAGCGAGCTGTTCAGGGCGATCGCGAGGAGCACGATCCCCATGTGGTTGATCGAGGAGAAGGCGACGAGCCGCTTCAGGTCGCGCTGCGCGAGCGAGACGACCGACCCCCAGACGATCGAGACGAGGGCGACGGCGAGGAGGATCGGTCGGGCGTGCGCGAACCCCTGGGGGAGGACCTCGACCGCCCAGCGGATCAGCCCGTAGCCGCCGAGCTTGAGCAGGAGGCCGGCCAGGAGCACCGACCCGCCGGTCGGGGCCTCGACGTGGGCGTCGGGCAGCCACGTGTGGAACGGGACGATCGGGAACTTGACGCCGAACCCGAAGAACATGGCGAGGAACAGGAACGTCTGGAGGACGATGAGGGCGGAGAACCCCGCCCCGTGGGTCTGGGCGTAGATCGCCGAGAAGTCGAACGAGGTCGCGCCGGAGTAGAAGACGGTCGCGAGGAGGCCGACCAGCATCACGATCGACGCGACGTGGGTGTAGATGAAGAACTTCAACGCGGCGTACCGGCGGCGGGGCCCGCCCCAGACCCCGATCAGGAAGAACATCGGAACGAGGACGGCCTCCCAGAAGAGGAAGAACAGGAGCACGTCGAGCGAGACGAACACCCCGAACGAGCCGAGGCAGGTGAGGCCGACGAGCCCGAAGTAGGCGGCGGGGCGCTTCGCCTCCCCCCAGGAGTAGACGACCGTCGCGATCTGCAGGATCGCGGTGAGGAGGATCAGGACGAGCGAGATCCCGTCGACCCCGACCGAGTAGTTGATCTGGATCCAGGAGAGGTGGATCCACGCGTGGGTCTCGCCCTCGGCGAACCCCGGCACGAGGGAGCCGTTGTAGCCGGGCCAGCCGGTGTACCCGGAGAACATCCCGGCGACCTCGCCGAGGAACGCGACCGCCGTCGCGAGGGCCGCCCACCGGGCCCTCGCCCCCGACAGGAACGTGGCCGCCGTGCCGACGAGCAGGGTCGCGAGGGCGAGCGAGATGTACGGGAACATCTAGCCGCCTCCGAAGCGGGCGATCAGGTACGGGGCGACGAGCAGGAGCAGGGCGAAGACCGCGATCAGTCCCCCGATGAAGTACGCCGCGTAGTCGGAGACGAGCCCCGTCTGCACGCGGCGCAGCCGGTCGGAGAGGGCGGCAAAGCCCCGCTCGAAGCCGTGGACCGTCCCGTCGATGACGAACTGGTCGACGAAGTCGGCCGCGCGGGCGATCGTGTAGATCCCCTTCGCGCCGATCCAGTCGTAGCCGGCCTTCATGTAATACCGGTTCAGGAGGAGCCGGCGGACGGACTGGAGCGGGCTCGCCGCGGGAAGCACGTACACCCGACCGTCCCCCCACAGCTGCCAGGCGAGGGCGATCCCGGCGGCGCCGAGGCCGACGCTCACCGCGGAGAGGGCCAGGTCGGTCGTCCCGAGGTGCGGCGGGATCCCGACCACGCCGGCCGCCTCCGGGAGAAGGGAGGCGAAGTTCGGGAAGAAGACGAAGAGGCCGGCGACGACGGCGAAGCCGGAGAGGACGACGAGCGGCACCTGCATCACCCACGGTCCCTCGTGGGGGTGCGGGAGCGCCGGGTCGCGCGCGCGCTCGCCCGAGAACGCGAGGAACCAGGCGCGGAAGATGTAGTACGCCGTCAGGAACACGCCCGCGAACGCGAGGAGTAAGAACGGCCAGTAGTCCGGATGGCTCCCGAGCGTCCCGTAGACGGAGGAGAGGATGTCGTCCTTGCTCCAGAAGCCGGCGAACGGCGGGATCCCGGCGAGCGAGAGCCCGCCGATCGCGAACGCGACGGCGGTCAGCCGCATCGGCTTCTTCAGGCCGCCCATCTTGAACAGGTCCTGGGTGCCGATGGCGTGGATGACGGAGCCGGCGGCGAGGAAGAGCAGCGCCTTGAAGAACGCGTGGGTGAACAGGTGGTACAGGCCCACCATCGCGAACCCCGCGCCGACGGCGAGCACCATGTAGCCGAGCTGGCTGATCGTCGAGTAGGCGATCACCCGCTTGATGTCGGGATGGACGACCGCCATCGTTGCGGCGAAGAACGCCGTGAACCCGCCGATCGCGACGATCAATAGCGAATCGATCGGCGTGAACCCGAGGAAAAGGCTCGTCACCGCGAGCAGGTAGACGCCGGCGGCGACCATCGTCGCCGCGTGGATCAGCGCCGAGACGGTCGTCGGGCCCTCCATCGCATCCGGCAGCCAGACGTGGAGCGGGAACTGGGCGCTCTTGCCCGCCGCCCCGCCGAGGATCATGATCCCGGCGACCGTGAGGACGGTCGAGTGCCCGCCCATGGCACTGAGGAGGAACGGCTGCGTTCCGTTGGCGAACAGGAACCCGTGCGCGGCCCAGCCCGAGGAGCCGATCGGCCCGGCGGTCGCGTAGGTGGCGAAGTAGAGGAAGATCCCGAGCAGGAACATCACGTCGCCGACCCGGGTGACGAGGAACGCCTCCTTCGCGGCGCTCGCCGCGCTCGGCTTCTCGTAGTAGAAGCCGATCAGGAAGTAGGAGCAGACGCCGACCAGCTCCCAGAACAGGAAGAACTCGAGCAGGTTGTCCGAGAGGACGAGCCCCGTCATCGCGGCGAGGAAGAGGGAGAGCTCCGAGTAGTACCGCGGGAGCCCGCGGTCCTGGTGCATGTAGCCGATCGAGTAGAGCATGACGAGGAAGCCGACGACGGTGACGACGATCAGCATCAGCGCCGAGATCGGGTCGACGAGCGTCCCGACAACGATCGAGAATCCCTTCGGGAACGTCCCCGGCGCCGGGGCGAGGTGGAGCCAGGTGTAGTGGACGTCGGTGTACGTCCCGGGAGAGATCATCTCGGCGACGCCGATCAGCACCCCGACGACCATCGCCGCGCCCGCGAAGGCGACCGCGACCCAGCCCCCCCACTCGAGCCGGGACAGCCGGGTGCCGGCGAGGCCGACGATCACGAAGGCGAGAACGCTGAAGAGGGGAACGAGGAAGGCGTAATCGAACAGCGCGTCGAGCCCCAGCGTCCCTCCCCCCTACAGCTTGAGCTCGGTCGCCTGGGCGACGTTGATCGTCCCCTTGACCCGGTAGAGGGCGAGGACGATCGCCAGTCCGACCGCGACCTCGGTGGCCGCAAAGCCGACCAGCACGACCGCGATCGATTGGCCCGAGAGGCCCGCCGCGGGGCTCGGCGCGTACGCGGCGAAGTAAACGAAGTTCAGGATCGCCGCGTTCATCGCGATCTCGATGGCGATCAGGAGGAGCACGAAGTTGCGACGGGTGAGGATCCCGAAGATCCCGACCCCGAGGAGCGCTCCGGAGAGCGCGACGAACCCGATCGGGGGGAGCGCGATCATTCCCGGCCCTCCCGCACGAGGTAGATCGCTCCCGCGACCGACGCGAGCATCACGAGGCCGAGAAGGAGGAGCCATGGGCCGTTCGTGCCGAAGAGGTTCTCGGAAAGGGCCGAGGCGGCGTACGACCGGATCGGCTCGGGGGCGGACGGGAACTCCCCGACCGCCGTGACGATGAAGACGAAGGCGAGGAGCGCGAGGGCGAGCGCCGCGGGACCGATCCCGGTCGCCGCCTCGCGGGAGAAGATCCGCTTGCGGGTGACCATGATACCGAGGAGGAGCAGGACGGTGACCGCCCCCGCGTAGACCCCGAGCTGGAGGACGCCGAGGAACGGCGCCTCGAGGAGGAAGTAGATCGCGGCGAGGTCGACGAAGAAGACGGCGATCCACATGATCGTGTGGACGAGCTCGCGCACGAGGAGGGCGGCGCCGGCGGTGACGATCGCGGTCGCGGCCAGAGCGAAGAACGCGAGCTCGGGGAGGTTCACGGGTGCGTCCCCCAGAAGAGGCACTCCTTCGGGCAGACGCTGATGCAGGTCCCGCACCGGACGCAGTCGGAGTCGTTGATCACCGGCTCCTTCCAGATCCGCCGGACCGGCTTCTCGCCCGGCTTGGGCTCGGCCCTCGGGACGTCGAGCATCGTGATGCATTGCGTCGGGCAGTCCCGCGCGCACGCGTTGCACCCGATGCACAGGGGCGGGTCGAGCAGGATCGCGTCCTCGTTCGCCGGCCGCGCGATCCGGATCGGGTTCATCGGGAGCTTGTGCTCGAAGATCTGGAGCATCTTCTGCGGGGAGAAGACCATCTCCGAGCGCCGGGGGGTGGAGAGCTCGTAGCGCGTCGTCATCGAAAGGCAACCCTCGGGACAGGCGTCGGAGCAGAACCCGCAGTAGCTGCACTTGCCGTAGTCGATCTGGGGGCACTTCTTCGGGTGCTTCGGGTCGCCCCCCGGCACCGTCACCATCTCGATGCACAGGTCCGGGCAGGAGAACGCGCACAGATTGCAGCTGATGCAGGTGGCGATGTTCAGGGCGTGGACCCCCCGGTAGTTGTCCCAGACGGCGCCGACGCCGATCGGCCGGCCGGGCCCGATGCCGACCTTCTTGCGGAACTCGGGGTCCTCGAGCCGCTCGTACGGGTAGATGATCGTCGACGGCCGGAACAGGCTCTTCGCGAACTGCCGGGCGGCGGTCGCCATCGGCCGGGCGACCCACAGGACCGGGTTGGCGGAGGGCCGCTCGACCGGATCCGCGTCGCTCGCCACCGACCTTCTCCCCCCTCAGACGCCCGGCGACGGCAGGCAGCCGAAGACCGGAAGGCACCGGACGGTCACGAGCGCGGCGGCGAGGAAGACGGAGAGGAGGGCGAGGGGGATCATCCGGTTCCAGCCGAGCCGCAGGAGCTGGTCCGTCCGCACGCGCGGGAGGGAGGCGCGGACCCAGACGAACAGCCCGAAGACGAGGTACGTCTTCAGCATGAACCAGAAGATGCCCGCGAGCGGGAACGACGTCAGCAGCGAGGGGACGTAGGTCGGGAGCGTCCAGCCGCCGAGGAACAACAGGACGACCAGGATGCTGCCGATCAGGCCGCGCAGGTAGTCGGCGAGCATGAAGTAGGCGAAGAGCATCCCGCCGTACTCCGTATTCCATCCCTCGACGAGCTCCGCCTCCGCCTCGGGAAGGTCGAACGGGATCCGCTCCATCTCCGCCAGGATCGCGGCGACGAAGACGACCAGCGCGACGAAGAGCGGGCCCCAGAACCAGTAGTTCTGCTGCTCCAGGACGATCGTCGTGAGGTTGAAACTTCCCGAGACGACGATGACCGCGACGACCGCGAGGAGCAGCGGCACCTCGTAGGCGATCATCTGGGCCGCGGAGCGCATGCCGCCCATCAGCGAGTACTTGTTGTTGCTCGACCAGGCGCTGACGAAGATGAACAACGGGGCGAACGAGAAGATCACGAGGGCGAGCAGGAGGCTCAGCGGCAGGAGCCCCATGCTCCATCCCGAGGAGATCGGGAGGATCCCGAAGATCACGAGGGAGGAGACCATGTACGCCGTCGGGCCGAAGTAGAATCCGGCGGCGTCCGCGTCGCGGGGCTTGAGGGTGTGCTTGGCGAACAGCTTGATCCCGTCGGCGAAGTTCTGCAGGAGCCCGGCGTAGCCGACGTGCATCGCGCCCCGCCGGTCCATGAACCGGCCGAGGAGCTTGCGTTCCCACCAGATCAGCATGATCGTGTTGATCATGCTGGCGGCGAGCAGGATCACCGTGAAGATCAGCACCGCGAGCGCCGTCTCGACCGACGGACCGGTCACCCAGGCCCGACCGGCGCTCGGAAGGATCGAGCCGAGGGCGCGGAGCAGGAACACCGAGATGTCGTACGAGACCGAGTAGAGCGTGACCGTCGACATGGACCCCGCGACCTACCGGTCGACCTCCCCGACGCAGACATCGACGCTCCCCATGATCGGCGGGATGTCCGCGACGTGGTACCCCACGAGGTACTGGCGGGCCGCGCTCATGTTGGCGAAGACCGGGGACCGGAACTTGACCCGGTACGGGTGCTCGCCGCCCTCGTTCACCACGTACGCCTGGGCCTCGCCGTGGGGCTCTTCGACCGAGGAGAAGCCCACCCCCTTCGGATAGCGCCGCTTCAGGAGGTACCCCTCGAGGCCCACGGGGGCGTAGGGGGCCCCGAGCCAACGGGGGAGGTCCTCCGCGAGGACGGGCCCGGGATGGTGGTCGAGCCAGTCCAGGACCTGGCGGAGGATGCGCACCGACTGGCGCATCTCCTCCATCCGGACGAGGTACCGCCCGGTGACGTCGGCGCTCTCGGCGAGCGCGACGTCGAAGTCGACCCGGTCGTAGGCCGCATACGGCCGGTCCTTGCGGAGGTCACGCCGCACCCCCGCGGCCCGGAGCATCGGCCCGGTGACGCCGTAGGCGACGCAGTCGTTCGCCTTCAGGATCCCGAGGTCGTCGCAGCGCCGGCGGAAGATCGTCGACCCGAGGCAGAGCTGCTCGTACTCGCGGAAGCGCTCGGTCAGCCAGTCGAGCACCTGGCGCGCCTGGTCGGTGAACCCCGGAGGTAGGTCGTTCCGCACCCCGCCGACCCGCATGTACTCGTACGTCAGGCGGGCGCCGGTGTAGCTCTGAAAGAGGTCGAGGATGAGGTCGCGGTCCCGCATCCCGTACAGGAAGGGGCTCATCAGCCCGATGTCCTGGACGAACGCGGCGTACCACATTATGTGGGAGCCGATCCGCTGGAACTCGTCGCAGAGCATCCGAAGGTACAACGCCCGCTCGGGCGGCGTGATGTGCAGCGCCTGCTCGGCGCCTAGGATGTAGAGGTGCTCCCAGGTGAGGCCGGCGACGTAGCAGCACCGGTCCATCAGGGTGATCACCTCGTTGTAGTGTCGGTCCTCGCTGATCTTCTCGATGCCCCGGTGAAGGTAGCCCATCTCGGGGTCGACATCGAGGATCATCTCGCCGTCGATCCGGACCCGGAGGTTCCAGAGGCCGTGTGTCATGGGGTGCTGGGGCCCCATGTTGATCCACATCTCAGACATGGCGCGACTTCACCTCGAGCTCCTCCGGTTCGTGGAGCTTGAACGAGCGCAGGAGCGGGTGGAACGCGTACCCGTCCGGCGTCAGGAGGTGGCGGAGGTCGGGGTGGTGGTCGAAGACGACCCCGACCAGCTCCCAGGCCTCGCGCTCGTGCCAGTTCGCGCCGGGCCAGACCGGCGTCGCCGACTCGACGTGCGCATCCGCGGCGGGCAGGTCGGTCGAGAGGAGCGCGTACTGCCGCTCTCGGTCGGACCAGACGACGTAGAAGACCTCCCGGTGGTCGACCCAGTCCACCGCCCCTACCATCGAGAGGTGGGCGAACCCGAGGTCGTCCCGCACCGAGCGGAAGACGTCGAGCGCGCCCTCCCGGCCGAAGCGGACCCGCCCGGCCATGCCGGCGAACGGTTCGACGCCGAGCAAGTGAGCGCCGAGCTTGGGGGCGAGCGTGCGGGCGAGGTCCTCCGGCTGCATTCCCCGATCCTCCCGCTCCCGGCCCCCGCGCCGGCTACTCCTTGCGCTCCCGGATCAACCGCTCGAGGCGGAGGATTCCGTCGAGCATCGCCTCCGGGCGCGGCGGGCAGCCGGCGATGTAGACGTCCACCGGGACGAGCTTGTCGACGCCGGGGACGACCGAGTAGGCGGTCCGGAACGGGCCGCCCCCCGTCGCGCAGTTCCCCATCGCGATCACCCACTTCGGCTCGGGCATCTGCTCGTAGAGCGTGATCAGTTTGTGGGCCACCTTCCACGTGACGGTCCCGTTGACGACCAACAGGTCGCACTGGCGGGGCGTCGACCGGGGAACGACCCCGAAGCGCTCCGCGTCCCACCGGGCCCCGAACCCCGCGGCGAACTCGATCGCGCAGCAGGCGAGGCCCCAGTGCAGCGGGAACAGCGAGTTCCGGCCCGCCCAGTTGAAGACCGGTCGCACGAGCTTCGATTGGCCCTGCTCGGCGATGAGGTCGCTCAGCGCCTCTTTCGCCGCGGGGATGAACTCCTTCACCCGGAGCGTCTCGATCTCGACGAACGGGACGGCAGGCTCCTGGACCATCCGAAGGTCGGCGGGTGGGGCCTCGCCCGCCTTCGCGACGTGAACCGAGGGCGGGGTCGTCGTCATATCACCCACTTCTTCTCCCCGCTCAGCGCGTAGTAGATGCCCGAGATCGCGAGCGCCGTGAACGCGACTGCGATGAACACCGGGAGCCAGGCCGAGTTGGGGCCCCGGAAGGTGAGTCCCCACAGGGCGAGGATGAACCCGAGCACGTCCACCGCGACGAAGACGATCGCGAACGTGTAGTGCTGCGTCGGGAAATCGATCTGCGCCTCCCCCTCGGCTTCCTCGCCGCATTCGTAGGTGGTGAGCTGGAGGTACGACTGGCGGCGCCCCGCTCCCAGCATGCGGTTCGCGACCAGCGAACCGACGCCGAACGCGGCGGCCACCGCGGCGAACGCGAGGAACGTGATCACACCCGCTCCCATCGAACGTGCCCTTGCTCACGAAGGAGCGGCCGTGAGACCGAGCGGCGTTATTTAACGGCGACCGGCGCCCTCCCGTCCGGGGCCGTTCCGGACGTGCCCGGGCCGTTATCCGAGACCGCCGGCTGGGCGGGCCCGTGCGCGCCGAGAGCTTCCGTCCTCCGGTCACGCTCCGGGGAACCCGGATCACGCTCGTGCCGCTCGGTCCCGGCTTCCGCGATGCGCTGCGGCACGCGGCGCGCGACCCCGAGGTCTCGCGCCTTCTCGGGACCTCTCCGGGTCGAACCGCCGAGGGGGTCGCGGCGTACATCGCGCTCCTGCTACGGCGCCAGGCTGAGGGCACCGACCTCCCGTTCGCCGTCCTCCAGGGGCCCGAGGAGCGCGCGGTCGGGGTGACGCGATACCTTCACATCGACCGGCCGAACGATTCGGTCGAGATCGGGACCTGGCTCGACTCCGACCTCTGGCGCACCCCCGTGAACACCGAGATCAAGCTCCTCCTCCTACGCCACGCGTTCGAGACCGAGGGAGCCCATCGGGTCGTGCTGCAGACCGACCTGAGGAACGAGCGCTCCCAACGGGCAATCGCTCGCCTCGGGGCCGTGCGCGAAGGCGTCCTCCGGGGCGACCGCGTCGTCCAGGACGGCTACCGACGCTCGTCGGTCATCTTCAGCATCCTGGCCGACGAGTGGCCGTCGGTCCGGGGCCGCCTCGAACGGTTCCTCGAACGGCCGTGGCCCGGCCCCGCCCCGGCGCCGGGCTCGTGAGGGGCCGCCCCTTCAGTGGAACCGGGGGCGCCGCTTCTCGCGGAACGCCTGGATCCCCTCGGGCAGCTCGGCACCGCGGGCGGCTTCGACCGCTCCCCGGCGTTCCAGGGCCATCTGGGAGGCGAGGCTCCCGTGGAACGCGCTTTCGAGGAGGCGCTTCGTCCAGCCGTAGGCGAACGTCGGGCCGTCGGCCAGTTCGCGGGCGCGCGCCGCGGCCCGGGCCGCGAGCTCGGGGCCGGGGCAGATCTCGTGCAAGAGGCCGAGCTCCCGCGCTCGGGCGGCATCCAGCCGCGCGTTCGTGAACAGGATCTCCTGGGCGAGCCCGAGCCCGAGATAGTGGGGCAGGAAGTAGGTGAGGCCCCCGTCGGGCACCGCCCCGAGCCCGGGGAACGCCGGCACGAGCACGGCCGCCTCCGAGGCGATCCTCCAGTCGGCGGCGAGCGCCAGCGACAGGCCGCCTCCGGCGGCGACCCCTGGAAGGGCCGCGACGACCGGCTTGTTCATCCCGACGATCTCCCGTACGGAGAGCTCCTGCTCGCCCGTGAGCTCGTGGAACAGCTCGGGGAGCGTGCCCCTCGCCCGGTGCTCCTCCATCGCCGCCACGTCGCCTCCCGCACAGAACGCGGAACCGGCCCCTGTGAGCACGACCGCGCGAGTCCCCGGGTCGAGCGCCGCCGCCTGGAGGGCCAACCGAAGCTCCCTCATCGAGGGAGGGTCGAGGGCGTTGCGCCGGTCCGGCCGGTCGATCGTGATCGTCCGCACGGGCCCCTCGTGTCGCGTTGCGATCGCTCCCATGGCGGGGGGCCGCGACGCTCCGGGGGGTAAAAATGGGACGCCCGGTACTCTGGGAACGACTCAGGTGGAGGACGTCGGGGGAGGGCGGCGGCGCGGGTCGTTCCCGGTCGAGGGGGGCGGGCCGGCCGAGGCCGCCACGCTCGGGGGAGGCGGCGCCGACGTCTCGGGAGTGGCTCCCGGGCCGCGGGGGCGGATCAGATGATGGGGAGGAGGTGGGGCGACGTCGTCGGCCGGGGGGAAGACCGGTTCCCCGCTCGGGGCGCCCGCGACCTTCGCGGTCTTGCCGGCGAACGGCGAGGCCATCGTGGTCGCGTCGACGGAGTCGGCCTTGATCTCCTCCTCGATCGATCGGATCTCGGTCATCAGCTCCTCCTGCTTCGGGATGGGTCCGAGGATGTCGTCCATCGACCCGATCTTGGCCTCGAGCTCTTCGATCGAGTTCAACGGGCGGTCCGGAACCTGCCGACCGGTCCCGAGGTACTCGCTCGCTCCCTCCATCAACCGGGAGAATTCCATCGGGAAGAGGATCTTCGTGGACTGGCCGTCCCCGACCTTCGCGACGGTATCGAGCGTGAGCACCGTGAGCGCCTTGGCGTCGAGGACGCCCGCGCCGAGCGAGAGGATCCGCAGGCGCTGGGCCTCTCCCTGGGCCTCGAGGATCGTCGCGACCCGGGCTCCCTCGGCCTCGAGGATCTTCGACTGGCGGACCCCTTCCGCTTGGAGGATCCGCGAGCGCTTGTTGCCTTCCGAAACGAGGATGGCGCTCCGCTTCTCGCCGTCCGCGCGAAGGACCGCGGCCCGCCGCTGGCGTTCCGCGCTCGTCTGCTCCTCCATCGCGGTCTTGACCGGGCCGACCGGGTCGACCTCCTTGATCTCGACCGCTTCGACGCGGACCCCCCAGCGGTCGGTCGCCTCGTCGAGGATGTCGCGGAGGCGGGTGTTGATCCGCTCGCGGTTGTAGAGGATCTCGTCAAGCTCCATGTCGCCGATGACGCTCCGCAGGGTCGTCTGCGCGAGGGCGACCGTGGCGACGTGGTAGTCCTGGACCTGGAAGATCGCCTTCGGTGCGTCGACGACCTTGATGTAGATGATCGCGTCGACGTTCGTCGGCGAGTTGTCCTTCGTGATCACCTCTTGCCGGGGGACCTCGAGCACCTGCGTCCGCAGGTCGATCTTGAGGACGTTCGAGAGCGGGCTGACGACGTTGAACCCGGGGTTGATGATCTTCTTGTACGACCCGAGGAGCGTGACGACTCCCTGCTGGTACGGCTGGATCGTGTACATCGCCCGCGTGATGAGCACGAGCATCACGATGAACGCGAGCAGCAGGATGACGAAGATCAGCGTGTAGTCCGCCATTACCGCCGCCTCACGGAGTCGCGTTCTCGGTCGGACACGGGAGGGCGAATCGCCGAAGGGTACGTAACCGTTGCTGATGCGGGGCGAGGCGGTTCAGCCGCCCGGCGGCGGGTCGACGAGCTCGACCGAGACCGCGACCCCTTCGCCCTTCACGACCCGGACATGGGCCCCGGCGGGGATCGGGACGGACGCTTTCGCCGACCAGATCTCGGAGCGGACGCGGACCTTCCCCTTCAGCGTGTCCGGCACGATCGCGGCGGTGACCACGCCCACTTCGCCCACGAGGCCGTGCGTCGTCGTGCTGAGCGGATTGTGGGTCGGCGCGACCCATCGGTAGTAGAAGATCTCGATGAGGGTCGAGAGGACGGCGACGACGACGATGGCGATCGGTCCGTAGGGGCTGTCGAGCAGGTATGTCGGGAAGAACAGGTAGAGGAAGCCGGCGACGAGGAGGATCGAGCCGGGGATGAACAGGAGCGCGCCGGGATGCACGAGCTCGAACGCGAGGAGCACGATGCCGATGATGACGACAAGGATCCCGATCGTGTAGTCGATCACCATGGACGCCGGGCGCGGGGAGGGAGCTTCTCGAGATAAAGACCGCGCGTGCGGTGGGGCAGGGGTTCGGTCAGCGAATGTAGCTCTGGGTCGACGCGAGGTCGAAGAGGGGAACGATCCGGATCCGCCGTCCGTCCCCGGGGGGGGCGCGGGCGAGGAACGGGTACATCTGCCAGAGGTCCCCCTCGGCCATGGCCGTCGCGGGGTGGTCCGGGCCGAAGGCGGCCCGCGTCACTTGCGCGGTGACGCGGCGAACGGCCGTTTCGTCGAGATATCCGAGCGCATGCAGGTACTCGTGCGCGAGGATGACGTAGACGAACGAATTGACCTCGAGCGGCGAGGTCGCCGAGGCTCGCATCGCTGTGACCAGGCCCTCGTTCAGGACGATCAGGTTGCCCGTGACCGGCCAGTACGCCCCCAGCTGGGGCGGGAGGTTCGAGAGCGCGAGCCCGAGCCCCGGGCGCTCGAGGCCGAGGACGCGGAGGACGACGGCCCGTACGACCCGGAACACCCCGTCGTAATCGGCCGGCCGCTCCAGGCGCTTCCCGAGTTCGGGGAGCGCGGCGGCGAGAGCGCGGGCGCCCGACGGGCCGGAGGGCGCGGAAGGACGGGGGGAAGGGTCGAGAGGAGCGCGGGACATCGACCTCCGATGGCCGGGTGGGGGGATAAACGGTCGGTGGCACCGACGCCACGAGCCTACCCGGCCGCGCCCGTCGCGGCCCGAGGGCCTATGAGCCGGCCTCCGCTGCCCGGTCCGATGCCCCGGCCCCAGGACGTCGTGTTCCCCCGGTGGGAACGCGTCGAGGAGCGACGCAAGGAGGGAACCCAGCGCAAGCTCCTCGACGAATTCTTCGACCACTCCACCCTTCTCACGGTCTCCCGGCTCGTGACCCGAGGTCAGATCGACTCGGTCGACTTCCCGATCTCCACCGGAAAGGAGGGAGGGGTCTTCCGCGCGACGGCGGGGGCCGAGCTCCGGGCCGTGAAGATCTACCGGATCGGGAACTCGGTCTTTCGGAACCTCCCCCCGTACGCGGTCGAGCAACTGCGCCGGGAGGCGAGCGCGCGGAACTACGGCGGCATGATCTTCGCGTGGACCCGCCGCGAGCACACCATCCTCGGCCGTCTCGCCGACGCCGGCGTGCGGGTGCCCCGCCCGTTCGGCCACCTGCGGAACGTCCTCGTCATGGAGCTGATCGGGAACGCGGACGGCGTCGCCCCTCGCGTGCGGGACGCGTCGATCGACGACCCGGCCGCCTTTTACGAGGACCTCGTACGGGAGATCGGGCTCATGACCCGCAAGGCCAAGCTCGTGCACGGCGACCTCTCTCCGTACAACACGCTCTATTACGAGGGGAGGGTCGTGGTGATCGACGTAGCCCAGGCGGTGCCGTCCACGCATCCCAACGCTCGCGAGCTGATCGAACGCGACCTCGCCAACTTCTCCAAGTTCCTGACGCGTCTCGGGTATCCGATCGACCCGGACGATTTCCTGGCCGCCGTCGGGGGCGACGAGATCCATCCCCCTCCGAGGTCCCGAGCCTGACCATGCCGGTGCTCTACGCCCGCATCCCGGAGGACCGGATCGGGGTCGTCATCGGCCCCGGCGGCCGGACCAAGCGGGAGATCGCCACCCGGACGCACACCGACGTCGCGATCGACGCCGCCGAGGGCGAGGTCCGCGTGTCGGCCCCGGACACCGATCCGATGGGGGCCCTCCGCGCCCGGGACATCGTGCTGGCGATCGGCCGGGGCTTCTCGCCGGAGCGGGCGATGCGTCTCCTGAAGGAGAACACGTTCCTCGGCATCCTCGACATCAAGTTCACCACCGGCAAGCGCGAGAAAGCGGTCCTCCGACGGATCCGCTCCCGGGTGATCGGAACGCGGGGCCGGGCGAGGACGCGGATCGAGGAGCTCTCGGGCTGCTCGATGAGCGTCTACGGGTCGACCGTCGCCTTGATCGGCGAGGAGGAGCAGCTCCAGCGGGGCACGCGGGCCGTCGAGATGCTGCTGCGGGGCAGCGAGCACTCGACCGTCTTCCACCTCCTCGCCCGCCTTCGAAAGGAGGCGGCAGCCGCGGAGGCCGACGTCCCGGTCGTGCCGGACCTCGAAGGGGAGTAGGCCGTGGCCCGGACCGTCGCGCTCGACGCGTCCACCCTCTCGTGGGTGCGGGGGAGGTTCGCCGAGTACTACGACGAGGCCGAGATCGACCCCCCGAACCGCCTCGCCCGGCGGGAGTTCGCCGCGTTCCCGTTCGCGACCGAGACGATGATGCGACGGCACGCGGCGCTGCGCACCCCGGAGGAGTTCCGCAAGTACCTGGCGCGGGAGGTTCCCCGGCACGTGTACTACTCGTCCGCGTACTACCGACACCCCGCCGAGCCGTCGATGGCCGGGAAGGAGTGGCTCGGCGCCGACCTGATCTTCGACCTCGACGCCGACCACCTGCGCGGCGCCGAGTCCCGCGACTACGCCGGCCAGCTCGCGCTCGTGAAGGAGCGCCTGGTCTCGCTCGTCGACGACTTCCTCTTCCGCGATTTCGGCGTCGACCCCCGGTCGACCTCGATCGTCTTCTCCGGCGGCCGCGGCTACCACGTCCACATCCGCGACGAGCGGTTCCTGCCCCTGACGAGCCCCGAGCGGCGGGAGCTCGTCGACTACGTCCTCGGGACCGGCGTCGACCCTCTGCGGGTGGTCGAGCTGCGGCGCCCGGACGTGCGGAGCGGACCGACCCTCGCGCCGGTCGAGGGCGAGGACGGGGGCGGCGGACGGGGGCGCGCCGGGCCGCCGACGGTGCAGCTCGCCCCGAGCGACGCGCCGGGCTGGCGCGGCCGGACGACCCGCGCCGTGATCGCGGTGCTCGACCGCTGGGAGGCCCAGGGGCCGAAGGCGGCGGCCGCCGACATGATCGATGCCGGGATCGACCCGGGGAAGGCCAAGCGGTGGGCGAAGGTCCTGATCACGGACGGCGGAGCGAAGAAGGTCCGCTCGTCGTTCACGATCGACGTCTTCCGCAAGGAGAGCCCGGCCGAGTTCCTCGCGGCGATCGTTCCCCGCGCGGCGATCGAGGTGCAGGGCGAGACCGATGCGCCGGTGACGACGGACATCCATCGGCTCATCCGGCTCCCGAACTCCCGGCACGGGGGCACCGGCCTGCGGGTCGTCCCGCTCGGTCGTGACGAGGTCGCCGGGTTCGACCCGTTCCGGGACGCGCTCGTCGCCGCCCCCGACGAGGGAACGACCCGGCTGACGTACACGGCGGAGTTGAGCTACCCGTTCCCCGGCGGAGGCGTGCGGGGGCACCCGGGCGAATCGGACGAGCTGCCTACGCCGGTGGCGACGTTCCTGGTGCTTCGGGGGGAGGCGGCGCTTCCGCCTTCACCGGGATGACGAGCCGGCCGATCCGTTCGATCGACGCCTCGATCTGGTCGCCCGGCTTGAGGCGTCGGCTCTCCTTGCCGAACTCGTAGCCCGGGGTGCCGCCGAGGCTGCCGAGCGAGATCATATCCCCCGGCTCGAAGGTGATCCCCTGCGAGAAGTGCGAGATGATCTCGGGGATCCGGAAGATGTAGTCGGTGGTGTCCCCGAGCTGGCGGACGGTACCGCCGACCTTCAGCTCCATCTTCAGCGGGTACGGCTCGCCGACCTCCTCCTTCGGCACGACCCACGGTCCGATCGCCATCGTCGCGTCGAACCCCTTGCCCATCACCCAGTCGACGGCCCCGCCCGGGGGATACTGCAGGTCGCGGTACCCCATGTCGAGGGCGATCGTGTAGCCGGCCACGTGGTCCATCGCCCGGGCGATGGGGATGTGCTTGCCCGACTTGCCGATCACGGCCGCGAGCTCGAGCTCGACGTCCGGGAACGTCGCCACCGAACTGAGGACGAGGGACTCGCTCGGGCCGACGAGGCTGTTGAAGTACCGGCAGAAGGCGTACGGACGCGGGGGGGTCGGCTTCCCCTGCTCCGCGAGGTGGCTCTTCGAGTTCTGCGCGAGGCAGTAGACCTTCTGCCCGTGGGGCACCGGGGCGAGCAGCTTCACCCCCTCTTCCGCCTTGAACAGGAAGCGCGCTCCGGTCGCCGCCCGGGGGGTCCAGCCCATCGCCCGGCGCCGGTCGATGTAGTCGGCGATCTTCTTCGTGAGGGCGACCGAGTCCGCCCCGCCGGCGAAGAACCCCTGCATGTCCCGGAACCGGCTCGGGTCGGCCCCCTTCACCGGATTGACGCCGTAGTAGTCGCGGCAGGCGGTGTCGAGATCGATGAACTCGTTCGCGTCGTTGATCATGCCGAAGTGGAACTGGTCCTGCAGGGTGAAGTGGACGAGCTTCACGGGGGTACCTCGGGACCCGAGGAACTCCTCTCCTTGATAACGGATGCGCGCCGCGGGAGGGCCGGCGCCGGACCTAGCGGAAGTGCCGGTTCACCGCGAGCAGGTACACGAAGAGGAGGATCCCGACGACGAACCCCCAGCTGTAGGCGTGGGCGATCCCGTCGGAGACGATCAGCACGATCAGGACGAGGAGCGCGAGCACGAGCGCCCACATCCGTAGGTGCCAGAGGCCGAGCGCGATCCCGAGGATGATGAGCCCGACGATCAGGACGATCGCCCCCGCCACGAGGCCGGTGATTCCGATGATCCCAGTGAGCGCGACCGAGTTGAGAAACGCGAAGGCCGCGACCCCGGCGAGGATCAGGATCCCGCCGAGGATCCACAGGAATCCGAAGATCCCGATGAGCACCGCGAGGACCGCGACGCCGAGCGGTCGCGACGGCTCAGTGTATCCCGGCCCGTTCGAACTGTACGACATCGTGGCTCCCGCGGACGAGGACCGCGACCCGGAGACGGGGCGTCCGGGATATCAATCTACCCGCTCGGGCGCGTCCTGTCCCGAGGGGGTCTTCCGGGGAAGGTACGACGCCACGTACCCTTCGCCGGCCCGGTCGACCCCGACCAGCTCGAGGCCGCGGGCGTCGTCGAACGATCCCGCGGCGGCTCCGGCGACGATCGGGGGCGCGGTGCCGGCGCCGATCAGCACCGGGGCGTAGTAGACGGTGAGTCGGTCGAACGAACCCCCGCGGAGCACGCTCGCGAGGATCTCCGCGCCCCCTTCGACG
Source organism: Thermoplasmata archaeon (assembly GCA_052326305.1). Classification (GTDB taxonomy): domain Archaea; phylum Thermoplasmatota; class Thermoplasmata; order Lutacidiplasmatales; family UBA184; genus Lutacidiplasma. The sequence goes on from JBKQPJ010000006.1 coordinate 187,188, forward strand.
AGCAGCCGCCGCACCCCGAGCCCGGCGAGACGCACGAACAGTTCCTCGAGATCGACGCGCGCGGCGCCCGCGACGATCGTGCGGACGTGCTCGGGGAACCGGCGCCGGCTCCGTTCCGAGACCCCGACGATCGTGGGGATCGTGCCGTCGAGGACGCGGGCCCCTTCCGGGGTGCGACCGCTCCCGTCGACCACGATGCGCATCGGTTCCGGCCCGGGGGTCCGCCCGAGGAGGTCCCAGTGGACCCGGAGGGACGGATCGTCAAGGATCACCGTGCCGACCCCGACGAGGATCCCGTCGACCGCGGCCCGCAGCTCCTGGACCCGCCGCAGGTCCTCCGCCGAGGAGAGCCGGGCGCGGGCCCCCGCGGCGAACGCGATCCGGCCGTCGGCCGAGGCGGCGCAGTTGACCCACACCTCCGGGCGGGGCTCCCGCGGCGGCCGATCGCCCATCGGCGCGTCACCCGGACGGCCGCAGCCGCTCGATCTCCCGGTCCATCGCCTCGGTCGAAACCCCGGCGGCGCGCAGGTCGTCGAGGTTGATCGCCACGTTCGCGAGCGCCCCCTCCGTCGCCGCCCGGAAGAGGGCGAGCGCGGTGACGAGATCGCTGCCGAGCGCCGCCTTGGTCTGGCCCCGGACGGCCCCCAGCGCGCCCGCGCACTCTACGGCGGCCCGGGCGGTATCGAGCGGAACGCGGGAGGCGTTCCGCAGGGAGTCCAGGTACGCCTCCCGCGACGACGGTTCGTTCGGCCGCTCGCGGAGCCCGCGGCGGGCGGTCCGGACCGAGTCGTAGGAACGGGCGTCCGCGTCCGAGAGCTCGAGGAATCGCGCGCGCGCGACCGTAAGCTTCGCCCGGAGCTCGACGAGGGACGGGGCCGGCGCCTTGGGGTCGATCGAGTAGGCGAGGACCATCTCGCCGAGGGCGGCCGCGAGCGCGGCGACGACCGCCGCGGCGCTTCCCCCGCCCGGGGTCGGCGTCCGGGCGGCCAGGCGGGCGGCGAACGCGCCGATCGGCTCGTGGCCGGGCCGGGTCGCCTCGGCCGCGGCGACCTTGCGTTCGAGGACCCCCGCACGGTCGAAGGTGCGGAGCCGGAGATAGTGCTCCGCGGCGTCGAGAAGAGCGTCCTCGGGGACCAACCCGACGATCTCCGACTCCTCGACGCCGGTGCCGCTCGCCTCGGCCTCCTTGCGAACGGCGTCGAACGCCCGGTGGATCGGGGTCGTACGGTAGTCGGTGAGGTTCATCGAGACCTGGGCCAGAGCGCGCTCGCGGATCTCGAAGCCGAGCGCCTTCACTTCGGGAAGGCCGCCGTCGCGTCCGCGGACGGCCCGCGCGATCCGTTTCGCGACGGCGACGTCGGGAGTGGAAAGGTACACGTTGTACGCGATCAGGACCGGCCGCACGCCGATCGCGACAGCGCCGGCGGTCGGGTGGACCTGGGGCAGGCCGAAATCCGGGGCCCGGCTCGGATCCGTCGCGATCCGGTCGCGGATCCCTTCGAAGCCGCCTTCCCGCACCTGGGCGAGGTCCGTCCGCTCGGGCCGCCGGGCGGCCTGCGCGTACAGGTACACCGGGATCCCGAGATCGCGAGCCACCCGCTCGCCGAGCCGCTCCGCGAGCTTGACGGCCTCGGCCCCGGTCGACGCGCCGAGCGGAACGAACGGCACGACGTCCGTCGCTCCCATCCGCGGGTGCTCCCCGCGATGCTGGGTGAGGTCGATCGTCGCCGTGGCGACCTCCATCATCCGGTAGACCGCCTCGAGGAGGGGCTCGCCGTCGCCGTAAAGGGTGATCACGCAGCGGTGGTGGTCGGCGTTCCGCTCGACATCGAGCACGGTCACCCCCGCGATCGACCGGGCCGCTTCCGCGATCCGCTCGACCTTGGCCCCGTCGCGCCCCTCGGAGAAGTTCGGCACGCACTCGAACGGCGTCATTCGCCCGACCCCCCGGACCCTCCGTAGGTATCGAGGAGGGTCTGGCGGCTCCGGGCCTCGGTCGGGGAGCTCGCGGGCACCGGCCGATGCCGCGCGCGGCCGATCGCGGCCCGGACGCGCTCCTCGGAGAACCCGTGCTGGTCAACGAGCAGCCGACGCACCGCCTCCTCGTCGACCGGCCCGAACGCCGGAGGCGCGACGTCGTCCGCGTTCGGTCGCCGGAAGATCTCGACGACCTCCCTCGCCTCCGCCGGCTCGATCCCGGCCCGCGCCACGGTGGCGTCGAACCCGAGGTGTTCTTTCACGAGCTTGAGAGCCTTCTTGGGGCCATAACCGCGCGCTCCCTCGTTGAAGTCGGTGCCGACGACAACGCCGAGGAGGATCAGCTCCTCGTCGCTGATGCCGAGGTTCGCGAGCAGGTCCGCACGGTCGATCAACTGCGCGTCGGCCGCCTTGCCGCCCCGCCCGCGGGCCGCGAGGCCCCGGACGAGCCGCGGAGCGCCGAAGAGCAGGGCGTCGTAATCCTCCGAAGCGGTCCCCCACGTGATCCCCCGGGCGGACATCACCGCGGCCTGCGCCTCTCCCTCCCCCGGGGCCTGGACCGCCGGGACGCCGAGGGCCTTCAGCATGGCCACGAGCTCGTCGACCATCGGTCGGGTCAGCCGCGAGGTCTGGGCGGCCTTGCGTCGGGCGGTATCGAGGTCCCCCGCCGCGAGCGCCTGGCGCCACTCCTCCTCGGCGCGTTCCTTGGAGGCGATCCGACGGCGGATCGTCCCCGCCTTGCGTTCCGGGGGCTTCCCGTCGAATACCCAGACCGGCAGCACGCCCTCGTGGAGCAGGGAGGTCGTCCGGTAGAAGACCCCCATCAGGTGGCTCGTGACCCGGCCCTCCGCGTCGGAGAAGAGCTGGCCGTCCCGCTGGCGAAGGGTCGCGAGGAACTGGTACGCCGCGTTGAAGCCGTCGACCGCGAGCGTCCGGCCCGCGAGCGCTTCCCAGGGAAGCTCCTGGGCAGTGACGATCTCCCGCAGCGGGAGCCCCATGCGACGCTCGAGCGGCGCAGAGTACTTGGGCTTGGCGCGAACGGCGTTCCTTCGGCGGGGCGCACCCCTCCCCGCTATAGGCCCGCGCGCCTCGCGACCCGGTGAGGATCCGATGGAGTTCGTGTGGCGCGAGGAAACGCCGGCCGCCGCGGCGCCGAACGCAGGCAACGTGCTCCTTTCCTCGTTCCCGAGCGCCGGCCTCGCGACGACGGTGGCGGGTCACTACATGGTCCGGGCCCTCAAGCTGCCCCGCATCGGCCGTTTCGACTCCCCCGACCTCTCGCCGGTCGCCGTCGTCCAGGGAGGCGAGGTCCACCCGACGATCCGGGTGTACGGGCGTTCGGACCTCGGCCTGGTCCTCTCCGAGTTCCCCCCCACCCCGAATCAGGCGAACGCCATCGCCCGGACCATCCTCGACGGGGCCGAGCGGCGGAAGGCCCGGCTGATCATCTGCCTCGAAGGGGTCGTGCCCCACCCGACGGGGGACGACGAGGGCGACTCCGAGGCGGCCCCTGTCGACGACACGGAGGAACACATCTGGGTGGCGCTCTCGCGCCGGGCCCCCGACCTGGTCAAGGCGTTCGAGGAGACGAACGCCCACTCCCTGGAGGAAGGCGTGATCGGCGGGGTCTCCGGAGCGCTGCTGGTCCAGGGGATCGGTCGAACGGTCCCGGTGGCGGCCCTGCTCGTGAGCGCCCGATCCGCGGAGGGCTTGCCCGATCACCGGGCCGGAGCGGCCTTGATCGAGACGCTCGACCGTCTGCTTCCCGAGCTCCGCATCGACACCGGGCCGTTGCGCAAGCAGGCCGAACAGATCGAGAAGATGCTCCGTACCGCAATGAAGCGACCGGGGGCCCCCTCCGAAACGGCCGGCGAGTCCCCCCCTACCCCCGGAATGTACGGATAGGGCCAGCGCAGGGCAACGGCCGACCCGAGGGGGCGCCCGGCGCGCGTACCTCTGCGAACGGTCAGGCGAACGTCTCGCGGTAGGTCAGCAGGTAGAACCCCCCGATGATCATGAGGGCGATCAGGACGAGGATCGCGATCGGGTTGGAAGAGAACGCGACGACCGTGACGCCGATGAGCGCGGCCGGCAGCACCAGGAACAGGAGCACGGTGAACATGCGGCCGTCCATCGGTGCCGAGCGGAGCCTACGCTCCTTATAAGTTTGGACAGGCGGGGGAGGGCGGGGAGAGGGGGGCTCTCCCCGCCGGTCGACGCTCAGGGAGGCGCGGCGGGCCGAAGCGGGCTGACGACCTCGAGGGTGAGCTCCACCTCGGAGGCCGCCGACCGCGCCGCCGGCAGGAGGGGAGGCATCTCGGGACCGTGCATCGGGGAGGGCGGGACGACGGTGAGCGCTGCCGATTCGACCGCCCCGGTGTCCGAGAACGGAGCGGACTGCGCCAGGCGGGTCAGGCGGGGCGCCTCGAGGAGCGCCTCGGCCGGGCCGAGGAACGCGCTCTCGATGTGCTCCTCGAGGAGGTGCGCCCAGTGGCGGCCGATCTCTCGGAAGGCCGTCCGGCCGAACGTGGGGATCAGACTCTCGTTGTCGAGCGTCTGGAGCATCGCCAGTCCGCGCTCCCGCTTCTCGGCGAACGATTCCACAAAGTGGAGCCGTCCGATCGCCCGGTCGGCGAGCGCCCGGCGTTCCCCCTCGCAGCGGAACGGCTTGATGACGAACGCGCTGACGACCTCGGCGTTCCGGGAGGCGATGTCAAGGATGTGGGGAAAGGCGCCGCTGCCCGTGCCGCCCCCGAGGCTCCCCACGATGACGACAAAGGTCGCCCCGCGGAAGATCCGCTGGAGCGCCGGTTCCGCCGCCCGGGCGAGCACTCCGCCGACGACGGGGGAGCCGCCGGTGTCCCGCTCGACCCCGGAATCCGGCCCAAGGTAGACCCTCTGGTCGTACTCCTCGAAGCCCTCGACCTTCGGGTCGCAGTTGATGGCGACCGTCTCGAGGTGGCGGATGTGGCGACGGGCGACCTCGTGGCCGACGCGGATCGCCCCGCCGCCCACGGCCACGAAGATCAATCGGACGTCCTGGCCCAGTCGGAGCCGGTTCTCCCAGCCCGCTTCGCCGGGTTCCAGGACATTCGTCGCGGACGGCTCGCCCCTCGATCGCTCGGACTCGTAGGTTGTCACAACCCCCCCTCGACCGGTCCTCCACCACTCCGCGCTACCGACCGACCCAACCCTTGCGCTCCAGGTCCTTGGCGCTCTCTCGGAGGGCGCCGACCTGGGTCCGGGTCTCTGCCGCCTCGCGCGCCTGCGCGCGAGCCTTGTGGGCGAGCTCGGTGACCTTCAGCTCCAGCGCACCGCGTCGGACCAACACGGCAAGGGCGTCCTTGACGGCGTGTCGGTTGCCGATGTGGTGGGCGAAGGCCTCGAACTCGGCGAACTCCTCCGGCGTCAGCCGAACGGGTACTTCGACGTACCCTTCGGAGTCGACCGGGGGGGTCGGTGCGGTCGACAAAGCCCGAGAGCGGAGGAACGCATGCAGCGCTGCCCGCATTAACTCCGAGCGGGTCGGATACTCGCCCGATGAAACGAACGAGTCGACCAGCTGGAGTTCCTTGCGGTTGCACCGTAGGGCGATGCGCGCGTCCTCCGCCTCGTGCCGGGGGGCCTCGGGCTCGGTCGGACGAGCCTTTTTCCCGTTCGGAGCGTTGTCGAACACAGCCAAGCAAACGGATGTGGAATCCTGATACTTAAACTAGGGCACGCGGCCTGGTCGGACGTTGACATTATCGGTCTCGGAATCGATTTCTGACGTGTCGAACAAATCGCGGCTGGGTCGAACAGCGGATCCGCGCGCAGTGAAGTCAGTATAACCTCGTTCCGGAGGGTCCGGCCGATCGGCAGCGCCCCGGATTGCCCGCGTCCCGGTTTGGCGGGCCGTCAGCAGCGGTGTGGGTCTATGCGCATCAATGCGTAATGCGTCTATTGTCGATGTATGATTCGACTGTGGACGTTTCCACTGGGGTCTACATTCATATAGTGGACCCTCGACATAGGGGAAACCGCGGGTCGAAAGGCCCATCGGAGGAAACGAGAGGATGAACGTCATTGGCGAGAACGCGCGAAGGTGGAGAAAAACGCGTCAGCGGGGGGTGTCGCCGATCATCGCGACCATCCTGCTGGTGGCGATCACCGTCGTGCTGGCTGCGGTGCTGTACGTTCTGGTTTCGGGATTGACCCGGTCCGGGGCGAGCACGCCGTACAGTCTAGGGATGACAGCGGCCGTCGGCGGGCAGACCGGATCGGGAGCCAACTGGTTCGACCAAATGGCCCTCAGCCCGTCCTCGGGTCTCACGACGACCATGTTCGGACTGACGGTCACTAACCCATCCGGCGTAACCTATGCCCTGGCCCCGGCGGTCGGCGGAAGCGGTTGCACTCTCGGCGTACAGTTTGCGCCGGGAGCGACAGGGTGCAACGGACCCGCAGCGGCGAGCTGGTATGGGCTGATCCTCTCCGCGACCGGCGCCATCCAGGCGACCTACCTGCTCGCGGGCGGCGTCGGCACATGGACCTACAACACCGGGACCACTATCGCCCTGAACAGCGGTTACACGCTGGAAGTGATCTCGTTCACCCAGCTCACCGGCAACGACTACACGATCTCCGCGTTCTCGACCGGAACGTCGTCTGTTTCCGGCTCGGGTACCCTATAGTCTAGGAGCATGAGAACGGATACTCACGCACGGGAAGGAACGCAGAGGTAAACAAAAATGAACGCGAAGAGAAGCAAGATTCGAGACGGACGAGCGAGACGCCGAAAGTCGGAGCGGGGGGTATCCCCGATCATCGCGACGATCCTGCTGGTCGCCATCACGGTCGTCCTTGCCGCCGTGCTCTACGTGCTGGTATCGGGTCTGACCCGTAGCGGCGCGAGCGTCCCCTACGAACTGGGAATGCAATCGGGCCAGCCGGGCACAGGGGGTTCCGGAGCGACGTGGACGGACGTACTCTCCCTGTCGCCGACGTCGGGCCTGACGACCAGCGCCATGGGCCTGAAGGTCATCACGCCCGGTGCCACCACCTTCCCCGCAGTGGCTGCGAGCGGCGTAGGTTGCAGCATCTCGGCGGCGACCAATGTCCCGACGTCCTGTACCGGGACGGCGGGGGGCTGGTATGCTGCCCTGACGAGCCCATCCACGGGGTATATTGTGGCGCTGTACACCAGTGCCTCCGGAGGCTGGACCTATGTCACGGGAACGACGGTCGCCTTGACCAACGGCTACCAGCTCTGGGTCATCTCGGCGATCCAGGTCGCGGGCAACAGCTACACCATCTCCGCCTACAGCTCGGGAACGAGCTCGGTGAGCGGTTCGGCGCTACTGTAACGTCGAATCGTCCCTCAGAACAACCCTTTCTCCCGGGCGTCTCCCGGACCTGCGGGTCCGGGGGACGCTCCCTGTCTTATCAGGATCTCGACCTGCCGAGCGGCTGGCCCACGTAGTTCACCACCGACGGGCCCCCCTCGGACGGTACGGGGGTGGAGCGCCGCTGCCGACTGGAACCGGCGACATTGAAGACCCGAATGTCTAAATATGGGCCGCCCGCCTTTCAATCGTACGGGCGACCTCCGGAGGGCCCGTGGACCGATGACACTTCCTTCCACCCGCCGTCAGCGCGCGACTCCGATCCGAATTCCCCGACACCCTCCCCGGTGGCGTCGGCGGTCCCGGCGAGGCGTTTCCGACGTCGTGGCCACGATCCTCATCCTCGGGCTCACGGTTACGCTGTTCGCCTCGATCTTTGCGTTCGTCGGATCCTTCCCCTCCCCCACGCCCCAGAACGTCAACGAGTTCCAGGCGTCCATCATCCGGACGGCCAACAACTCGTATATCTCGGGCCTGACGATCGAGCACCTCGCCGGTCCGGCGGTCCCCGGATCCGACCACGTCTATCTGGAGACGGCGGTCAACAAGCCGAACTGGCAGTTCTCTATCTCCGGAGGGATCCCCGTCTACTGGGGCCTCACGGGGAACTCCTCGACGAGCTCCTGGAGCTTTGGACAGTACTGGACCACGACCTTCACCAAGCTGATCCACATCCCCGACAACATTACGGTCTATGTCGTCACCCCGAACCAGCTCCTGTACTCGGTCGTGCTCCCCGGTCTCGTGATCACGACCCCGCCGGCGATCCTCGCGTATGGGATCACCCCCTCGAGCGTCGGGATCGGACAGACGTTCCAGTTCTGGGCCTCTCTCGGTGGGACGCTCACGGGCGGAACGGTCAAGATCAACATCGCGTCGATCCCCGGCCTGAGCGGGAACCAGACGATGACCCTCGGAGGGAACGGGCTCTGGACGTACACCGTGGCCTCCGGCGCGACGACGACGAGCGGCACGTACTACGGCTTCCTGTACGCGACCAACAGCCTCGGCGGGATCGCTTCCACCTCCATCGCGGTGAAGATTTCGACCACGGTGGTCACCCCGCCGACCCAGCTGACCGTCACGGTGGGCATGTCGCCGCAGCCGCCGACGCTGCCCCAGGAAACCCCCGCGGCGTACTTCTGGGCGACCGTGACGTACACGGGCTCGAAGACGGCCTCCCTCTACGTCAACTTCACGATCAGCCAGCTCGCGGGCGGGCGGTCGACGGTGAAGAACGTCCTGAACACGATCCCCGGCACGGGTTCGACCCCCGTCTCGATGACCGGGCCCTCCTCGATGACGGTCTTCAGCCAGGTGGCGTCCAACTTCAACACGTGGCTGCTCAACAGCTCCGTCGTGATCTCGGCTCCGACGGTGCTGGTCGGGGTGGGTTCCGCGACCGGATCGACCGCGTTCAGCACGCAGAACCTGGTCCGTGGGTTCGTGCAGGTCACCTCCTCGGGCACCGGGGCCCTCGGCAGCAAGGTGGCCACCTTCAGCCACAGCTGCGTCGTCTCCGGCGGGGGGGCCAACTGCCCGTACGTGTTCGTGACGGTCTACGACAACTTTACCACGGCCCTCGGTGGGCCGGCCACGGTCACCTTCAGCGGGATCATGTGGGCGAACACGTCCAGCGGCACGGTGCACGATTACGAGCTGCCGGGGACCGGGATTGCCTCCACCTCGGTCACCCAGGGCGCCTCGACGCTGGTCAACCTGAACGGCGCCAGCACGCGGTGGGGCGGGATGGCCGCAGGAACGTACATCCTCCACCTCTGGCTCACCATCAAGTCGTCCGCCGCCGGCACCCCGATCATCGGGTACATCTACGACACGTACCACGTGACGATCACGTGAGCTCGGCCGTTCGCGCTACCCGGGGGGGAGCGGAGCCGACGCGTTCCCGGTGAGCGAACTGCCGCACTTCCAGCACTTCGCCTCGCCCGGGTAGACGACCGCCTCGCAGTTGGGGCACGCGAGCTCGCCCTTCCCGGGGCCGGACGGGGGCTTCGCCGCGGGCGCCGAACCGAGCGGGGTCGCGGCGGTCGGGGCGCCCGAGGCCGCGGTCTCCGCGGCGGAGGTGGGAGGGATCGGCCCCGCGTTGCGCTCCTTCGCGTCCTCGCGCTTGCGCTCGCGGTTCTTGAAGACGGCATACAGGAGGAGGACGGCGTAGAACGGGGCCCCGAGGTAGAGGAAGTCCTCGAGGTAGACCGACGGCAGCACGACCTCGAAGATCGTCCCGAAGCTCCCGACCACCGGGCCCTCGAGCCCGTTGTACTGGGGGTCCCCGACCAGCAGGGTGTACGTCGGCGTGTGCGCGGCGAGGTCCTCGACCCCGAGCCCCATCTGCCACTCCCAGATCCCGTTCGACCCGATCGTGTAGTTGAACGAGACCGTCACCGGCTGCGCGAGGGGCGTGACGCTCGCCTCGCAGGTCGCGATCGTCGACGGGTCCGTGCAGAAGTAGTCCGTGAGGACGATGAACGGGTAGCCGGCCGAGCAGACGGACGACGCGTTGCTGGTGGCGCCGGGACAGGTGCTGATGTACAGCTCGACCCAGAGGGGACTCGAATCCGTCGATGCGACGTACCGGGGGGCGACGGTCACGGTCCAGGTGAACTCGGTCGAGCTGATTCCATGGAACGGCGAGACGGAGGCGTTCTCGAGGGCCGCACCCGAGGGCAGCCCGGACTCTACGAACGTGACGGCGTAGACCTTCGACGCGAACGGCACCGCGACGGCCACCGGGCGGCCGTTGACCACGACGGAGGCGTTGGTGGCCGGAGGCGTCTTGCCCCCCGGCGGCGCGACCTGGTAGGTGTAGGTACCGTTGGTGATGTTGAACTCGATCTTCGGCCCCATCGAGCTGTGGGGGACGCCGTTGAGCGTGACGTTCCAGCCGGAGCCGGCGAGGCCGCTCGCGGTGAACGTCACCCCGTACTTCACCGGGGCGAACGAGACCGCCTTCGCGACGGCGGCGCCCGAGACGGTGACGCTCCCGGCGGAGGGAACGGTGAAGCCGGGGATCGATCCCACCGAGTACGGGTAGGTCCCGTCCGTGAGGTTGAACCCGAGGGTGTCGAAGGTCGTCGTCGCGATCGCCGCGTCGATCGTGACGGTCCAGGGGGTTCCGGTGGGTAGGCCGGGCTCCGTGAGCCTCACCGCGAACGGGGTCGCGCTGAAGCTGACCGAGGCGGCGGCCGGGGCTCCGTCCACCGTGACATTCCCGCTCCCCGCGAGCGGCGCGTAGCCCGCCGGCGCCCCGATCTCGTACCCGTAGGTCCCGTTCGAGAGATTGAATCCCACCGTGATGGACCGGGAATGCACTTGGACGCCGCCGATCGTGACCGTCCAAAGGGTGCTCGCCGGTAGGTGGCTCTCGGAGAACGTTACAGGATACAGTATAGGTTCGAACGCGACCGCGGCCGAGCCGGGGGCTCCCGCGACCACGGCATGGCCCCGGCTGGCCCCGTACGGAGGGATCGAGCGGGCGATGAACGGGATGCTTCCGTTGGGCAGATCGAGGACGATGGACCGGGTGAGGGCGGTTGCGATCGTCGAGTCCGCGCTGATGCTCCAGGCGGTGCCGGGCGGAAGTCCTGTTTCGGAGAACGTGATCGGGTACGCGGTCCGGTTGAACGAAACGGAGAGCCCGAAGGCCGCCCCGTCGACCCGGAAGTTCCCGGTGGGGGAGGGAGGAGTGAACCCGGCCACCGACGCCAGGCGATACGGGTAGGACCCGTTCGGGAGGTTCAGGACGACCGTCGGGGTCACGGAGCTCGTGGAGTTCGCCCCGGCGCTGACCCCCCAGGAGGTTCCGGACGGGAGCCCGCTTTCGGTGAACGTCACCGCATACTTGACCAAGGAGAAGGCGACCGGTACCGAGACGGCGCTCGTGCCCACGACGACGCTCCCCTTCTCGGTCGTCGCGAAGCCGGCGATCGGCGCGATCGTGTAGTTCTGGGAACCGCTCGGGAGCTCGAAGGTGATCACGCTCGTCTGCGAGCTCTCCGTCGCATTTCCGACCGTCACGCTCCAATCGACCCCGACCGAGCTCGAGCTCGCCGCTCCGATCGGGGCGAGGAGCTCGTTCGTGAACGTGGCCGTGACGATCGGTGCGACGAGCAGCAGGATCACGAGGCCGGAGAGCGCCAGGTAGCGCGGCCGCTTCATCCCGAAGTAGATCGGCAGCCAGAGACCGGCGATCAGGATCGCGGGGATCGCGAGGAGGACCGTGATGTAGAACGCCCCGACGACGAGCCCGATCGCGAGGGCGAGAAGGAGGATCCGGCCGACCGGCGTTTGGACGAAACCCCTAAGACCGACCAGCCGTTGCTGCGCCACGGAACGGCTCGCCAGTTCCGGGTACCCTAATTACGTAATGCCCGCTCCTTCCCCCGAACCGTCGGCCCCCACCGTATCCCACGTCCTGGTCGTGCTCGACGGCCTCGGGGACCGGCCCCATCCCGACACGGGCGGTCGGAGCCCGGTCGAGGCGGCGAGCACGCCGAACCTCGACCGACTCGCCCGCCGGGGTCGGATGGGAGAGGTCGTCGTCGTGGGCCCGGGAGTCGCCCCCGAGTCGGACGCCGGGGTCTTCGCCCTGCTGGGGTACGATCCGGCCCGCGACTCTCCCGGGCGCGGGGTCCTGGAGGCGCTCGGGGTCGACGTTCCCCTCGTCCCCGGGGACATCGCGCTCCGGCTCAACTTCGCCACGACCGACGGGGCCGGCACGATCGTCGACTCGCGCGTCGGCCGGTCGCTGGGGACCGCCGAGTCGCAGGATCTCGCTCGCACCCTGACCTCCGCCGACCTGCTCGCCGACCTCGGGATACGGGCCGAGGTGCGGGCGACCGTTGGCCACCGAGGGGTCCTCTGGCTCCACCCGACCCGGGACGGCCCGCTCTCTCCCGCGATATCGAATGCGGACCCGTTCTACGACAAGGTCGGGGGGATGGGCCAGGCGCGCACCCCCGAACGGGCGACGGTCCGCACCGTGGTGCCCCTCGACGAGTCGGCCACCGCCTCCCGGTCGGCCGAAGCGGTCAACCGGTTCCTGGCCGCGTCGACCCCCCTGCTCGCCGGTCACCGGGTCAATGCCCGCCGGGCGATGGGCGGGAAGAAGGTCGCGAACGCGATCCTCGTGCGGAACGCGGGCGCCCTTCCCCCGACTCCGCTCGCGTCGTTCCGCACGCGCTACGGGATCCCGGGCGCCGCGGTCACGGAGATGCCGGTCGAAAGGGGCATCGCCCGGACCCTCGGCCTGGAGGATCGCTACCTCGGACCGATGACGGGGGACCGGGACGCCGGCTACCGGGAGCGCGCCCGGGCGGTCCGGGAGATGGCCGCGCGCTTTCCGTTCGTCTACGTTCACCTCAAGGGGCCGGACGAGCCCGGTCACGACGGCCGGGCCGTCGCGAAGAAGGAGGTGGTCGAAGCGATCGACCGGTCGTTCTTCGGCCCGTTCCTCGACGGCTTTGACCTGGAGGGCGCCCGTATCCTGGTGACGGCCGATCACGCGACCCCCTGCATCCTTCGGGGCCATTCCGACGACCCCGTCCCCCTCCTCGTCGTCGGACGCGGCGTACCCGCGGACCCGGGAGCTCCCTTTCCGAAGTTCGGGGAGGAGGCCGCCGGCCGCGGCTCCCTCGGACAGCGGCGGGGCCGAGAGGTCCTCTCCCTCCTCCTTTCGGACCCGTTCTCCCCCGACGCCCCATGAGGGCCCGCGCGCTCGTCGTTCCGCGGGCGCGGGGAGAGGCCGTCCGACAAGCCCTGGCCGCGGCCGGGCTCCTGCGGACCGACCTCAAGATCGCGGCGGACGAGGGATCGATCGTCTTTCCCATCGTCGGCGAGCGAGCCGTTCCGGTGGAGTGGGGGACCCTCGAAGAGGTGGAGTTCGAGCCACGGGCCGATGAGCCCCCCTCCGACTACCGCGATCTGATCGCCTGGCCGAAGGAGGAGCGCGACCTCCTCCCCCGGTCGTTCGACATCGTGGGGGACGTGGTCCTGGTGCGTCTGCCTCCCGAGCTCCGCGGACGCGGGCCCGAGATCGGCGACGCCCTCCTGAGATTCGTCCCCCGGGCGAGGATCGTCGGTTGGGACCGAGGGGTCCACGGACCCGAGCGCCGCCGTCGGATCGAGCGCCTGGCCGGCACGGGGGACTGGACGACGGTCCACCGGGAGAACCATATCGAGCTCGAGGTCGACCTCGAGCGGGCGTACTTCTCGCCCCGGCTCGCCCTCGAGCACGCGCGCGTGGCGGCGGAGGTGCGCGACGGGGAGCGGGTGTACGACCTCTGCTGCGGCGTGGGGCCGTTCTCGGTCCAGATCGCCCGGGACGGTCGCGCCCGGGAGATCGTCGCGGTCGACGCGAACCCCGAGGCGATCGCGCTCCTTCGGCGCACGCTCGCGCGCTATCCGTTCGGGGCGCGGGTCCGGCCGGTCGAGGCCCGCGTCGAGGAGTTTCTGGTGGGCCGGGAGCCGTTCGAGCGGGCGATCCTGAACCTCCCTCACGAAGGAATTAAGTACGCTCCCTCGGTGGCACAGGTCGTTGCGCCGCGGGGACGGCTCCATTACTACGAGATCGTCCTTCGGTCGGAGCTCGAACACAGAGGGGACGTGATCGCGGGCTCTCTCGGACCGATCGGGCAGTGGAAGACGGTCGGCGTCCGCGTGGTCCATCCGTACTCGGCCGAGGCCGACCTCCTCGGGTTCACGTTCGCCCGGGCCGAGGGCTGAGGGGGGACCGATGCCGCTCGTCCTCAACCTCGCCGACGTCTCGGACGCGGACCTGGCGGTCGTCGGGGGGAAGGCGGGGAAGCTCGGCGAGCTCGTCCGGCAGGGCCTGCCGGTGCCCCCGGGGATCGTCGTGACGACGGACGCCTACAGTGCGTTCGTCGAGGCGACCGATCTGAAGACCCTCCTCCCCGAGTCGCTCGCCTCCATCGACCCTTCCGCGCCCGAGACGGTCGAAGCGGCCGCGCATCGGATCCGATCGGCGTTCGAGTCCACCCCGTTCCCCGAGGCGCTCCGGGCCGAGATCGCGGCGGCCTACGAGGCGTTCGCGCGGCACCACGCGGTGCGGTTCTCGGCGGTGCGCTCGAGCGCGACCGCGGAGGATCTCGAAGGAGCGTCGTTCGCGGGCCTGCAGGAGACGTACCTCAACATCGAGGGGACGGAGAACATCCTCGTTGCCATCCGCAAGTGCTGGGGGTCGCTCTTCACCGCCCGCGTCCTCGTCTACCGGCAGGCGAAGGGGTTCGACCACGCGAGCGTCCGGCTCGCGGTCCTCGTCCAGAAGATGGTCGACGCGACCGTGAGCGGCGTCCTGTTCACCCGGGACCCGAACACGGGGGAGAATCACATGATCGTCGAGGCCGGCTGGGGGCTCGGCGAGGCGATCGTCGGAGGGGAGGTGACCCCGGACCACTACGTGATCGACGGGGTGACGCAGAAGATCGTCCACAAGCAGATCTCCGAGCAACAGGTCCGCATCGTCCGGGCCGAGGGCGGAGGGAACCGGCGGGAGGAGGTCCCGGCCGCCGAGCGCTCCCGCCAGAAGCTGCCGGACCAGCGCCTCCTGCGCCTCGTCTCGCTCGCCCGCGTGATCGAATCGAACTACCGCCGGCCGATGGACGTCGAGTGGTGCGGCGACGCCGACTCGCTGTACATCGTCCAGGCGCGTCCGGTGACGACGATCCTCACGTCCACCGTCCGGGGCCCGACCGGACCCAGTCCCCTGGGCAATGAAGCTCCGCTGGTCCGCGGTTTCGGCGTGTCGCCGGGTATCGCCGGCGGCATCGCGCGGATCCTCCGCGGGGCGTCCGAGATGGAGAAGCTCAAGGCCGGCGAGGTCCTCGTCACGACGATGACCACCCCGGACATGGTCCCGGCGATGTCCCGGGCCGCCGGTATCGTCACCGACGAGGGCGGGATGACCTGCCACGCGGCGATCGTCTCCCGCGAGCTCGGGGTACCGTGCGTCGTGGGGACCCGGGAGGCGACCCGGGTGATCGCCGAAGGGAGCGAGATCACCGTCGACGGGAAGAACGGGTCGGTCTACCCCGGTCTCCGGGTCCCGGCCCCCGTTCCGGCCTCCTCGGGGGCGGCCGGGGGGGTCTCGGGCGGACATTCCGGCGGCGAATCGGCCCCGGTGACCGCCACGAAGATCCTCGTCAACGTCGGGGTCCCCGAGAAGGCGGAGGAGTACGCCCGGCTCCCCGTCGCGGGGGTCGGCCTGCTCCGGATCGAGTTCATCTTCACCGCCCACGTGCGCGAGCACCCGCTCGCCCTCCTCAAGAAGGGGAAGAAGGAGGAGCTCGTCCGCCGGCTCGCCGACGGGATCGGGAAGGTCTGCCAGGCGTTCCATCCGCGCCCGGTGATCGTTCGCACGTCCGATTTCAAGACGAACGAGTACCGCGGCATGCCGGGCGGCGAGCCGTTCGAGCCGGTCGAGGAGAACCCGATGATCGGATGGCGGGGGTGCTCCCGGTACATCTCGCCGGTGTTCAAGCCGGCGTTCGAATGCGAGCTCGAGGCGCTCCACCGGGTGCGGACCGACCTCGGCCTGAAGAACGCCATGATGATGCTCCCGTTCGTCCGGAACACCTGGGAGCTCGAGGAGATCGCCGCGACGATGAAATCGGCCGGCCTCCGGCGCTCGCGCGACTTCCGCCTCTACCTGATGGCCGAGGTGCCGTCGACCGTGTTCCTCGCCCGCGAGTTCTCCAAGCACTGCGATGGCTTCTCGATTGGCTCGAACGACCTCACCCAGCTCGTCCTCGGGGCCGACCGCGACTCCGAGACCCTCGGGCGGATGGGGTACTTCGACGAGCGCGACCCCGCGGTCCAGTCGGCGATCGAGATGCTGATCCGGGGGGCGCACGCCGAGGGCCGGACGGTCGGGATCTGCGGCCAGGGACCGAGCGTCTACCCCGAGTTCGCCGAGTTCCTCGTCCGCGAGGGGATCGACTCGATCTCGCTCAACGCCGACACCGTCCTCTCGACGATGCGGACGATCGCCTCCCTCGAGCAGCGGCTGAAGCTCGACGGGATCCGTCGCCGCGAGTGACCGGGTCCGCTCCCCTAGCGCGGCGGCCGCCATCGCGGCGGGGTCGGGGGTCCGGGCGGGGGGAACGCGAGCTCCGCGTCCCGCGGCAGGACGTACTCCGTGAACGACGCCACCGGCGAGAACCCGAGCGTGGCCAGGTGGGCGGAGCCCCGGGGGGCCTCGGAAAGGATCGCATGGCGAACGGCCCCGTCCGCGGGACCGTGCGACCGGGCGTAGGCGACGAGCGCCGACGCCGCGCCCCGGCCGCGCGCCTCGGGCCGCGTGGTGACCAGGTGGATGCCGGCCGAGCGCCCGGCCCGGTAGACGAGGGCGGCGGACGACGGGACGTCGTCGATCCGCGCGATCAGCGGGACGAGCTCCTCGCCCGGCGGAGGGTGGTGCCACGCGACGTCGAGGGCGGCGCGGAGCTCGGGCCGCTCGGGCACCTCGGTCCAGAAGGAGGCGATGAGGTCGACCTCCTCGGCGGCGGCCGGGCGCACCTCCGCGACCGGGTCGGCCGCGGGGACCGGGCGCCCGTCGTCGAGGAGAAGCTCGAGCGGCGTCTCGGCCGGGCGGAAGGCGAACCGGCGCAGGCCGCGATCGAGGTGCTCGGGGACGGGCCGGGGGATCCGGAACCGGGGCCGAAGGGCCCGCTGAAAGTAATGGTCGAGCGCCCGTTCGAAGAACGCGGCCTGGCGATCGACCGCGATCCCCGTCACCGCGACGAAGTTGAACCGGGGGCTCGGGATCTTCTCGTGCGTGACGAGGATCGCGCCGGGGATCTCGAGCGCGTAGCCGCCGAGGGCGAGGACGAACTTGCGCTCCGCGGCGAGCGCGGCTTCCACGGCGTGCTCCGTCGAAGCGCCGTCCATGCTCCGGGAACGCTCCGGTCGGTTAAGCCCGCGGTCGTCCCGAGGTGGTGGGGGGGGCCACCGCACCGTTTATACTCGGGTCGGGTCCCCTTGCCGCTGGACCCGTGACCTCCTCCGAGAGCGCGCCGGACCGTTCGATCCGTCCTCCGGCGATGGTCGCGGTGCTCGGTGCGGGGACGATGGGCAGCGGCATCGCCCAAACCTGCGCGGAGGTCGGTTTCAACGTCCGCGTCCGCGACGTCGACGCCGCGGCGATCGCCCGGGGCCGCTCCCTGATCGAGAAGACCCTCGACGGAGCGATCGAGCGGGGGAAGTCGACCCCGGCCCGCCGGGACGAGGTGATGGCCCGGATCACGTTCACGACCGACCTCGCCGAGTCGGTCCGGGATTCGTCGCTCGTGATCGAGGCCGTCTTCGAGGAGGAGCTCGTCAAGCACGCCCTCTTCGCCGAGGTCGCCCCGCTCGTCGCTCCGACGACGATCGTCGTGACGAACACGTCGTCGTTCTCCGTGACCGCGCTCGGCCGCGGTTTCCCCGATCCCGGGCGCTTTGCCGGGCTGCACTTCTTCTTCCCCGCGGCGATCAACCGGCTCGTCGAGGTCGTCGGCGGGGAGTCGACCGAGGCGTCCACCCGGGCCGCGCTCGTCGAGTTCTCCGAGCTGCTCGGCAAGCTCCCGATCGAGACGGCCGACCGCGCGGGCTTCTGCGTCAACCGCTACTTCGTTCCTTACCTGAACGAGGCCGCCCGGATGGCGGAAGAGCAGTTCGCGAGCCTCGCGACGATCGAGGAGGTCGGACGGGAGCTGTTCGGCGCCGCCCTCGGCCCGTTCGAGCTGATGAACCTCACGGGGATCCCGATCGCCTTCCACGCCCAAACGACCCTCCACCAGGCGTTCGGCCCCGCGTACGCGCCCGCCAAGCTGCTCGAGGAGCAGTTCCGGGCCGGGACGCTCTGGCCGTGGAAGGAGACAGCGGTCGAGCCCGAGAAGAAGGCGGCCGTCCGGGAGCGCCTCCTCGGCCTCACGATCGGCATCGCGACCCGCCTCGTCGAGGAGAAGGTCGCCACCGCCGAGGCGACCGACCGCGGCGCGGTCGTCGGGCTGCGCCGCCGGTGGGGCCCGTTCAAGCAGCTGAACACCCTCGGCCTCGCCGAGGGGCTCCACCTCACCGAGGAGTACGCCCGCCGCTGGCACGGCCAGTTCCCGATCTCCCGCGAGCTTCACGAGCGCTCGGTGCGCGGGGAGCCGAAATGGCCGATCGCCTACGTGCGCGTGGAGCGCCGCGGCCCGGTCGCCTGGGTGCTGCTCGACCGCCCCGAGGTACTGAACGCGCTCTCGACCGACCTTCTCGAGCAGCTCGAGGCGACGTTCCAGGCGCTCGCGTCGGATCCGTCGATCCGCGTCGTCGTCCTCGCCGGGTCGTCGTCCGTCTTCGCGGCCGGCGCCGACATCGCCGAGATGGAGCTGAAGACCCTCGCGGAGGGGATCGAGTTCGGGTTCGTCGGCCAGCGGGTCGCCGAGCGGATCGAGCGGTTCCCGGCCCCCGTGATCGCGCTGGTCGAGGGGTTCGCCCTCGGCGGCGGGCTCGAGATCGCCCTCGCGGCCGACTTCATCGTCGCGGCCCAGGGGGCCCGGCTCGGACTGCCCGAGGTGACGATCGGGATCCACCCGGGGATGGGCGGGGCGACGCGGCTCACCCGCCTGATCGGCCGGGCGAAGACGAAGCTCCTGACCTACACCGGCGTTCCTGTGAGCGCAGAGGAGGCGTTCCGCCTCGGGTTCGTCGCGACGGTCGTGCCGGCGGCGACCGCCCGCGAGGAGACGCAGGCGCTCGCCGAGACGATCGCCTCCCGCGCCCCGCTCGGCGTCCGCTGGGTCAAGCAGGTGATCGACCGCGGGATGGACGCGTCGCTCTCGAGCGCGCTCCACCTCGAGGCCGAGTCGGCCGGCCACACGTTCGGCACGAGCGACCGGGCGGAAGGGATGCGGGCGTTCCTGGAGCGGCGAAAGCCGGCGTTCCAGGGGAAGTGACCGGCGGTCTAACCGCTCGCCGCGACGAGCTCGCGGTACTCTTCGGCCGACAGGAGGCCGGTCTCGTCGAGCGGCCCCGACAGCTCGAGGCGGACGAGCCAGCCGCTCCCGTACGGGTCCTGGTTCACGAGCTCGGGGTGGGCCTTGAGCGCGGCGTTCGCCTCCGCGACCCGACCGGTGCCGGGCGCGTAGACGTCGGCGACGGTCTTCACCGACTCGAGGACGAGGGCCCCCTTGCCCTTCTCGACCGCCTTTCCGACGGCGGGCAGGTCGACGAACACGATGTCGGTCAGCTGGGACTGGGCGTGGTCGGTGATACCGATCGTCACACTGGATCCGGCGACACGAAGCCACTCGTGCGTCTTCGTGTAGCGGAGCTCGGGGGGGATCTTTCCGGTCTCCATGACGTCACGTCCCCCCCTGCCACGATTGGGCGTACTTTAGCTGTTCCTCCGTCGGCTCGTCGAGCGCGATCCCCAGCGGCGCGAGCGCGGCGACGGCCACCGAGCGGTCGAGCTCGGCCGGCACCGGGTGGACCCGCAGGGTCATCCCGAGGCCGTGCCGGGCGAGGTGCTCCGCGGAGAGCGCCTGCAGGGCGAAGGAGAGGTCCATGATCTCGACGGGGTGGCCCTGGCCGGCGGCGAGGTTGACGAGCCGGCCCTCCCCGAGCAGGTAGGCCCGCCGGCCGTCCGCGAACCGGTACTCCTCGACGTTCGGCCGGGCCGTCCGGTGGCTCACGGCGAGCCCCTCGAGGTCCCGTGTCGAGACCTCGACGTCGAAGTGGCCGGAGTTCGCGAGGAGGCACCCGTCCTTCAGCACCCGCAGGTGCTCCTCCCGGACGATGCCGGTCGACCCGGTGACCGTGACGATCAGGTCCGCCTCCCGCGCCGCGTCGAGCATCGGGCGGACGCGGAACCCGTCGAGCCGCGCCTCGATCGCCCGCACCGGGTCGATCTCGGTCACGACGACGTCGCCGCCGAGCCCGCGCAGACGGGCGGCGACCCCCTTCCCGCACCATCCGTACCCGGCGACGACGCAGACCTTGCCGGCGATGAGGAGGTTCGTCGCCGCGAGCACCCCCTCGATCGTCGACTGGCCGGTGCCGTAGCGGTTGTCGAACAGGTGCTTCATCGCCGCGTCGTTGACGTTGATCGCCGGGAAGAGCAGCTTGCCGCTCCGCTCGAGCGCGTGGAGCCGCGTGACGCCGGTCGTCGTCTCCTCCGTCGATCCGCGCACGCGCCCGCGCGTGCCCCGGTCCGTGTGGACGAGCGCGACCAGGTCGGCCCCGTCGTCGACGATCACGTCCGGATCGGCCGCGAGGAGGCGGGCGACGCCGGCCCGGTACTCGGCGACGGACTCGCCCTTGCGGGCGTGGGTCTCGACCCCGGCCTCCCGGACCGCCGCGACCGCGTCGTCGTCCGTGGAAAGGGGATTGCCGGCTGCGAGGCGCACGTCGGCCCCGCCGGCCTGGAGCGCGAGGGCGAGCGCGCACGTCTTCGCCTCGACGTGCAGGACGGCGGAAACGGTCAGGCCCTTGAACGGCCGCTCGGCTTCGAACCGGCGCCGGATCCCTTCGAGGACCGGCATGTGCGAGCGGGCCCACTCGATCTTCAGCCGGCCGCGCTCGAGATCCCCGACCATCGACGGATCGCCGCGGCGAGCCCACGGGCGGGATATAGGCTCTCCGGGGGCCGCCGCCCCCGGGGGGTAGGGAAGGGGTTCGCCGCGACCCGACGCCCTACTGGGTCACCGACCCGCAGAACGGACAGACGAGGTACTCGGGCGGGATCTCCTTGCGGCAGTTGGGGCACGGCTTCAGGCCGCCGGCGGCGGGGGCCGCGGCGGGGGGCGGCGGCGTCGAGTCGGGAGGCGGCGTGCGCCGGGCTCCGCCGGAGCGGTCCCCGGGGGCCGCGGAGGCCGGCGGCGGGGCCCCGCCCTTCGGCGGGCTCCGGGGCGGCGGGGCCATCGCGGGTCGCTCGGCCGTCTGGGCCGGCGGCGCCATCATGCCGCCCCGGGGAGCGCCCTGCTGTTGCTGGAGCTGCCACTGGCTGAACGAGGTGTACGTCGGCTGGCGCTTCCACCAGTCCCAGAACGAGCCCTCGGTGTAGTTCTCGCCGAGCTCCTTCTTCGCTTCGGCGCGGAACCGCTCCGTGAAGTCGGCGAACCCGTCGCGCTCGGGGTCGCGGCCGCCCTCGCCGGGCTTACCCAGGAGCTGGGCCGCGCACTCGGGGCAGAACTGGGAGCTCGCCGGGATCGTCGAGGCGCACCGGCTGCAGCGGACGAGGTCCGACTCGAACTCCGCGCCGCACTTCGGGCACGAGGTCGCGGTCTCCGGGACGAGGTTGCCGCACTCGCCGCATTCGACGACCTTGCCGGCGGCCTGCCGCCGGGCCACGAAGAAGAAGGCGAGGATCCCCGCGGCGACGGCCGCGGCGATCGCGATCCAGGCCCAGACGGGAAGGCCGAGGAACTTCTGCGTGAGGAAGTTGTGCGCCGGCGCGGGCGGGGCGGGCACCTCGTACTCCCCGGTCACGTTGAACACGTACGAGACGCCGTTGTACGACGCCCGCGCGGTCAGCGTGTAGGTCGTTCCCGCGCTGAGCCGGTCCGAGAGCGGGGAGAGCCACGTGATCGTGAACTTGCCGGGGGCGTGCGAGGTCGCACCGACCACGACCGGGGCGGCGCCGGGGGTGGTCGGGGTCGCGAAGAGCGTGATCGAGGCGGAACCGGTGCCGTTGAACAGCACCTTGCCGTTCGCGAAGTACTGGTCCGCGAGGTAGATCGGGGTCTTCTGGCCGGCGGCCGGCACGACCAGGCCGGCGTTGAACAGCTTGCCGATCACGATGCGGCTCGGCTCGATCGTGACGTTGACCGTGACGGGGAGCGTGCCCCCGCCCATCGCCAGCTCTCCGTGGTTCCAGAGGATCTCGAGGTCGAACGGATTCACGAACGCCTTGCCGCGGTCGCCGGTGACGCTCTCGTTGACCGTCCAGTTGAGCTCGAAGGTGGACGTCTGGCCCACGGCGGTGAGGCTCACCGTCCGGTTCAGCGTGCTCAGCGGCGCGGCGCTCGTCGAGTTCCAGTGGAGCGCCGGCTCGAGCGAGGCGATCGGGGCCGTACCGGTGTCGGTGATCGTCACGAGCGCGCCCACGATGTCCCCGATCCGCACGGTCGAGTCCTTCACGATGACCCCGGCGAGGGTCACGTTGAGCTTCGAGACGGAGATCCCGGCGAAGTACGACGGGAAGTTCTGGGGGTGCGCGAAGTCCGCCATGCCGTACCCCGGCGTACCGAGGGCGACCCCGACCGGATAGGGGCTGACCGAGCCGTTGAAGGCGTGCGTGTTCCCCGAGGTTACCGGGATGACGACGATGAAGTGGTAGCCGCCCATGAAGATCCCGTCGGGCAGGCTCGAGCCGGTGATCTCGTTGGAGACGAGCAGCATCGAGGCTTTGCCGCCGAATCCGGAGGTGGCGTACGACGGCAGCGCGTGCTGCTTGTCCCAGTACTGGAGGTAGCCCCAGATCGGGAGGTCCCACGTCTTGAGGGCGTTGGCGCGGTTGGCGGTGACGTTGTTCTGCTGAACGGAATTGTAGGCGTAGTAGGCCGTGACGTGGCCGCCGTCGACCGGCAGCGCCCCGCCGAGCCCGCTCAGGTTGACCTGCGCCCACCGGAACAGGAACGCGTGGCTCGTGGCGTCGGTGAGGACCGCGGACGACTCGAAGACGCCGGGGATCGCGTGCGGGGCCACGAGGTTGCCGAGGCTCGCGTTCGCCCCGTCCGTGAGGCTCAGCTTGTTGGCGAGCCACGGGTACGGCTGGTGCATCGAGAGGGAATCGGCGCCGACCGGGCTGAACGTCAGGTCGAGCGAGGTGTCGACCGAGTTGACGTGCGTTCCCGCGCCGGTCGCGAGGAGGTCGTAGGCGACCGGCGGGTTCAGCAGGAAGTAGATCCCCGAGGCGACGATGATGGCGTCGTGGCTGTTGGTGATCCCCGAGAGGTCGATCGAGATCGCCGCCGCGGTCCCGAAGTTGCCCGTGAAATTGAGGTAATCCATCATCCCGAGGGTGTTGACGGCGTGCGTGAGCGCTGCCGGGAAGTCGAGCACCACCTTCTCGCCCACCGTGCCGTTCTGGAGCGTCGCCGTGCCGAGGGCGTACGAATGTCCGTCGTACCAGGCCGCGACATTGGCGGTCGTGGTGTACAACCCCGAGTTGTTGTAGTAGATCACGACCTCGCCGCCGGTGACCCCGGACGGGTACAGCCAGTCCTGCGCGAGGGCCGCGGAGGTGTTCGACGTGTCGAGGATCGTCAGGTTCTCGTTCACTCCGGGAACGAGGCTCACGTTCGCTCGGGGCGTCCCGTTCGCGAACCGGCTGTCCCCGACCTGGAGCGGTTGCGGCCGGGGGGTGCTGTTCGCGCTGAGATTGTCCGCGAACGTCGCCGAGAACGTGCTGTTGAACATGTTGACGACGCCCCCGGCCGAGGCCCGGAGCGTCGGGGCGAAGTCCTCCGCGCCGTGGAGCAGCGTGGACTCCTTGAAGTCGAGGATATCCGGGTTCCGGGTGACGGTGGACTGGTTGAGGGTCAGCGAGGCGCCGGCCCCCTGCACGTTCACCCAGCCGGGGAAGGCGAAGGTCGAGCTCTCGAGGACCATCGTCCCTTCGACCGTGAGGTTCAGCTTCGGGTAGGCGTTGATCTCGAACATGTCGGTCGTGACCGTCGAGTTGCGGACGTGGACGGTCCCGCCGAGGTCGACCAGGAAGTGGACGATGTGGCTCAGCCGGACCTTCGGCGTGCCGGCGGAACCGATGAACTGGACGAACGAGAGGTTCACCTTGTTGATGTTGAGGGTGCCTCCCGACTCGACGGTGATGTTCCCCGCCTGGAAGTAGACCGGGGCCCCGTGCGTCGAGTTGATGTAGTACGTCTCGCCCGACGTCACGACGAGGTCGCCGTGCGTCGTGGGGGCGGCGGGTTGGGGCGCCGCCGAGGCGGCGTGGAAGGCGGCGGGAGCTGACGGCGACGCCGAAGCGGCCGGGGACGCCGCCGAGCCGGGCCCGGAGGCATGAAGGAGGGACATGGCCGCGAGGCCGCTCGCCAGCATGAGCACGGCCACGAGCAGGGTGGCCGCGGTCCCCAACGTCGATCGACGGGTCGTTAGCACTGAGCCTCCGGTCGCGGGAGGGTACTCCCGTGAGCGATTCACATCCGATGAGAGGCCGAGTTCCCCTATATAAAAAATCACATCCTACCTCTTGGATTGCGGGATCGCCCGTCAGCGACGCCGCGGTTCCGTCAGTCGGTCGGCCCCGCGACGACGACCTTCCCGAACAGGTCCCCGGCGTCGAACCGGCGGAACGCCTCCGCCGCGCGCTCGAACGGGAGTTCCGTGTCGATCACGGCCCGCAGCCGCCCCGCGGCGAGGTGCCCGAGGACCTCGTCGAACTCGCTCGGGCTCGACATCATGCTGCCCCGGATCGACGCCTGGCGCCAGAAGAGCGTGCGCAGGTCGACCTCGACGAGGGGACCGGCCGTGGCGCCGATCACGACGATACGGCCGCCGCGGGCGAGCGCCCGGACCGAGCGGGGCACCGTCGGCGCCCCGACCGAGTCGAAGATGACGTCGACCCCTCGCTTCTCGCTCCACTGCCAGAGCCCCCGGTCGAGCGGGTGCTCCTCGTCGAATACGATGTAGGCGTCGGCGCCGAGCGACCGGGCGCGCGCTTCCCTGGCGGCGGTCCGGGAGGCGACCGCGACCGTGGCCCCCAGGAGCTTCGCCACCTGGATCGCGGCCGTCGCCACCCCCCCTCCGGCGCCGACGATCGCGACGCGGTCTCCCGGGACCGTCGCGCCGACCGTGCGGAGCGCCCTCCAGGCGGTCTCGAAGACGAGCGGAGCCGCCGCCCCCTGGGCGAACGACATCGTTCCCGGCAGGGGGTGCACGTTGCGCCGGGGCATCGTGACGAACATGGTCGCGGTCCCCTGCGTGTGCTCCCCGAGGATCCGGTAGGTGCGGCAGAGCGCCTCCTGGCCCGCGCGGCAGGCGTCGCAGGTCCCGTCCCACATCCCGGGGTTGAGAAGGACCTTCGCGCCGATCGAGAGGTCGTCGACCCCGTGGCCGACACGGTCCACCACCCCCGCGCCGTCCGATCCGAGGACGTGGGGGCGCTCCACGGCAACGCCGGGGATCCCCTCCAGAGTGAACCGGTCGAGGCGATTGAACGCCGCCGCCCGGACCCGCACCCGGACCTCGTTCGGCCCGGGGCTCGGTTCGGGGACCTCGACGAACCCGACCCGGTCGAGCCCGCCGTGCTCGGTGAAGCCGAAGCCGCGCAAACGGATCACCCCGACGATCGCCGGTGCCACCGGGTCCCGGGCCCGCCGTCCTCGAGCTCGATGCCCGCCGCGCGCAGGTCGTCCCGTATCCGGTCGGCTTCCGCGAAGTCCCCGCGGGCCCGGGCGCGGGCGCGGGCCGAGATCGCCGGCGCGACCGCGTTCGCCCATCCGTCGGACGACGCCGCCGGCCCTTCGGAGAAGAGGCCCAGCACCTCGGCCCCCCAGTCGTACGGGCCGCGGAGCGCTGCGAGGCCGGCTCCCGAGAAGGTGGCGAGCTCCTCCGCGCGCTCGGAGAGGCGGCGGGTCCATCCGAAGAGGAGCGCGATGGCCGCCCGCGTGTTGAAGTCCTCCGCGAGGGTCGCGTCGAGGCGCTCGACGAGCTCCCCAGCCTCCGTCAGAAGTTCGTCGGACGGGGCGGCCCCGGTCCGATCCGCCCCTTCGCGGGCGAGGATCTCCGCGATCCGCTCGACGGGCTGGCGGAGGCGGTCGTACGCCTCTTTCGACTCGGCCAGGGTCCGGTCGGGGTCGAAGTCGAGCGGGCTACGGTACAGGGCGTTGAGGTAGAAGAGGCGGAGCGCTCCGGGGCCGAACCGGTCGATCGCCTCGTCGAGCCCGGCGACGTTGCCGAGCGACTTCGACATCTTCTCTCCGGAGAGGGTCAGGAGGCCCCCGTGCATCCAGTAGTTGACGAGGGGCGCCTCGCCGGTCGTCGATTCGGCGAGCGCCACCTCGGCCTCGTGGTGCGGGAAGATGAGGTCGATGCCGCCCCCGTGCAGGTCGTAGCGCGGACCGAACAGCCGGAGGGTCATCGCCGTGTCCTCGATATGCCAGCCGGGACGGCCCGGTCCCCACGGGCTCTCCCACGACGGCTCGCCTGGGGTCGCGGCCTTCCAGATGACGAAGTCCTCGGGCGAGCGCTTGCGCTCGTCGACCTCGACCCGGGCCCCCGCCCGGAGCCCGGCGACCTTCTGGCCGGAGAGCTTCCCGTACCCGTCGAACTTGGAGACGTCGAAGTAGACCGAACCGTCGGGGGCGGGGTAGGCGTGACCGCGTTCGACGAGGCTCCGGATCTGGGCGACGATCTCGGGGAGGTAGTCGGTCGCGAACGGATAGTAATCCACGGATCGGACGCCGAGGCGCTCCATGGCGTCCCGGTACTCCCGGAACCGGCGCTCGGCCAGAAGCAGCGGGTCGATCCCCTCCTCCGCCGCGCGGGCGATTAACTTGTCGTCGAGGTTCGTGACGTTCTGCACGTAGAGGACGCGGTAGCCCCATCGCCGCAGGGCGCGCACGACGACGTCGAAGACGACGAACGTCCGGCCGTGGCCGACGTGCGCTGGGGCGTAGGGCGTCAGGCCGCAGACGTAGAGCCCGACGCGGGGCGGGTTCAGCGGCGCGAAGACGCGCGTGGTCCGGCTCAGCGAATCGTACAGGCTGACGCGGCGCACCGCTAGAGCCCCCCGAGCGCGCGACGAACGTCGTCGGCGAGGTCGGCGGGGTCCTCGATGCCGCAGGAGAGGCGCAGGATCCCGTCGGTGACCCCGTGCGCCTCCCGCTCGGCGCGCGGGACGCTCGCGTGCGTCATCGACGCCGGGTGATCGACGAGCGATTCGACCCCTCCGAGGCTCTCCGCGAGGGTGAAGACCCTCAGCCGTCGGAGGAACTTGCGCGCGGAGGCCATCCCGCCCTCGAGATCGATCGTCACGATACCGCCCGGACCGCTCATCTGCCGGCGCGCGAGGGCGTACTGCGGATGGGACCGGAGCCCGGGGTAGTGGACGGCGCGCACCCGGGGATCGTCCTCGACGACCGCGGCGACCGCCCGGGCGCTCGCCTCGTGGGCGGTCATGCGGACGGCGAGCGTGTGAATGCCGCGCAGCACGAGGAACGAGTCGACCGGGCTCGGTACGGCCCCGACGGCGTTCTGGAGCCACCGGAGACGCTCGCCCACCTTCCGGTCGCGGGCGACCAGCGCGCCTCCGATGATGTCCGAGTGCCCGCCGAGGAACTTCGTCGTCGAATGGAGGACGATGTCGGCCCCGAGCTCGATCGGGTGCTGCCGGGCCGGGGTCGCGAACGTGTTGTCGACCGCCACCAGCGCGCCCGCCCGATGGCCGAGGCGGGAGACCGCCCGCAGGTCGACGAGCTTGAGAAGGGGGTTCGTGGGGGACTCCGCGTAGACGAGGTCGGCCGGTTCCTTCAGGGCCGCGGCCGCCGCCCCCGGGCGACCGAGGTCGACGTACTCGACGCGGATCCCGAACTGGCGCCGGTGATGCTCGAAGAGGCGCCACGTGCCGCCGTAGAGATCGTCGCCCGCGACGATCCGGCTCCCGCTCGGGAACATCTCGAGCAGGGTCGTGAACGCCCCCAGGCCCGAGGAGAACGCGAGCCCGACACGGCCCGACTCGAGGTCGGCGATCGTCGCCTCGAGGACCGCCCGGGTCGGATTGCCGGACCGGCTGTAGACATAGCCCCGGTTCCGGTTGGGCGCGGACTGGCGGTAGGTGCTGGACAGGTAGATCGGGGCGTTGACCGCGCCGGTGAGCGGGTCGGCGGGCTGCTGCGCGTGGATGACGCGCGTGCTAAACCGCATCGGAGCTCTCCTCCTCGGACGACCGGCCCACGAGATCGTGCCTCGTAAGGACTCCGAGGGGGGTCCCGGTGGCCGGGTCCCGCACCAGGAGCGCGCGTTCCTCCCGCAGCCGGCGGATCAGCTCCGAGACCGGAGTGTCGGCCGACGCCTCGGCGAACGGGGGAGCGAGGACGGCGCGCGCGGTCCGGTCGAGCACGGTCCCGTCGTCGAAGCTCCGGCGCAGGACCTCGTCCTCGCGGAACGACCCCAGGTTCTTGGCTCCGTCGAGCACCGGCATCTCGGCGATGTGGTGCGCGCGGAGCGTCTCGAGCGCCGCGCGCACGCTCGTCGTCGGGTCGATCGCGACGAGGGCGGGCACGTCGACCTTGCCCCCGAGCACCTCGCGCGCCGTCGCCCCCGATCCGACCAGACCGTTCTCGCGCAGCCAGTCGTCCGAGTAGAACTTCGACAGGTACCGGTCCCCGGAGTCGGGCAGGATCACGACCACGGCCGACCCTTCCGGGATCGGCCGGCGCTCGAGCCACTTCACCGCGCCGGCGACCGCCGACCCGGACGACCCCCCGACGAAGAGGCCCTCCTCGCGGGCCAGACGGCGCGCCGTGTCGAACGATTCGCGGTCCCCGACCTCGACGAACTCGTCGAAGTACTGGAAGTGGATCGACTTCGGGACCATGTCCTCGCCGATCCCTTCGACGAGGTAGGGGACGGCCGGGGGCGTCTCCTTGGTCCGGTAGAAGGGGCCCAGCACGGACCCCCGGGGGTCCACGGCGACGATCTTGACCGCGGGCCGGTGCTCCTTGAAGTACCGCCCGATCCCGCTCATCGTGCCCCCCGTCCCGACGGTCCCGACGACGGCGGCGAGCTCCGCCCCCCCGTCCCGGTCGATCTCCGGGCCGGTCGTTCGGTAATGGGATTCGGGGTTCGCCTGATTGGCGTACTGGTTGGGGTACACGGCGCCGGGGATCTCGCGGGCGAGGCGCGCCGCGACCGAGTAGTGGCTCATCGGGTGCTCCGGCGGCACCCCGCTCGGGGTGACGACGACCCGCGCGCCGTAGGCCTTCAACAGCCGGATCTTCTCGGAGCTCATCTTGTCGGGGATGACGAACACCATCCGGTAGCCCCGAACGGCGGCGACGAGGGCGAGCCCCACCCCGGTGTTGCCGCTGGTCGCCTCGACGATCGTGCCCCCGGGCTTGAGGCCCCCGTCGCGTTCGGCCGCATCGACCATCAGCGGGCCGATCCGGTCCTTGACCGACCCCCCCGGGTTCATGAACTCGAGCTTCGCCCAGATCCGGTACGGCACCTCGGAGCCGACCCGGCGCAGCTCTACCAGCGGGGTGTTCCCGATCAGGTCGAGCACAGACCGGGCCGGACGGGGAGGGGTCGTCACGGGCGGCGCGAACGGGGGGGCCAGTTAAACCCTATGGGGGGGCGCCGGGGCGGCCGATAGGTCCAACCGGTTCGTACTGAACGGACCCGTCCGTTCGAATCCGCCCTATCCCTTAAGGTGGCCCCGCGGCTCATTGCCGGGCGAGGCGCGATGCTCGGCTCGCTCGAGACGGAGGTGCTCGCTTCCCTGCGGGAGCTCGACGAGGCCCCGGCCGCCTCCGTCCGGAAGGCGCTCGAACGCCGCGGGATCCGGGTCGCTTACACCACCGTCGCCACCATCCTCTCCCGACTGTTCGACAAGGGCCTGGTGCGCCGGCGCCGCGAACCGTGCCGGGGGGGAGCGCGGTATATCTACCGTACCGCGAACGTCGAGCAGAAATACCTCCTGAATCTCCTGCGCGGCGTCGTGGCCATGTTCGGCCCGACGGGGGTCGTCCACCTGAACGAAGAGATCGCGAAGCTGAAGCCGTCCGAGGAGCGCGAGCTCCGCCGACGCCTCGGTCTCGATTGAGTTCCGGCCCGGCACTATGGGGCCGCTGTCGGGTCCGTGGGCGTTCGCGCCGGTCGTCGGGGTCCTCGCCGTCGGCGTCGCGCTCGCGCTGACCCTCCCCCGGTCGAGATCGGTGACGCTCTTCCGGGTGAGCGTCCTTCTCTTGGCGGGCTGGGCGATCCTCGCCACCACCGCGCTCGTCTGGGTGATCGCCGGAGGGGGGATCGCAGCCGCCGAGCGGCTCTTCCGCACCCCGGGGGCGCTCCTGGCACCGTCCGCGGGCCGCGTCTGGGTCCTCGGAACCGCCGGGGCCTTCCTCGTCTTCCTGGTCGCCTTTCTGCTGAGCCAGCTCGTCGGGCGGGGTCTCCTGATCGTCCTGCGTCCCCGCCCGATCGCCTGGCCCGACCGCCTTCCGGCCCCGACGACCCCGACGCGGCTCCTCGCGTATCCTTCCGACCGGGCGGACGCCCTCATGTTCACGCTCCTGGTTCCCGCGCTCGGAGCTCCGTGGCGCCGGGAGGATGTCATCCTCGTCTCCGAACGCCTTCTTACCGAGTTGACCCCGGTCGAGTGGGAGGCGGTCGTCGCCCACGAGCTGGGCCATCTGACCGAGCTCGACGGCCGGTACCTCACCTTCCTGAGGACGTTCTCGCGGCTGATGCGCTGGGACCCGGTGCTCGCGATCCTCGCCGACTCGCTCACCCGGCGGGGGGAGTTCCAGGCCGACCTGCACGCCGTCGGCCTGACCGGCCATCCGCGGGCGCTCGCCCGGGCGATCTACAAGGCGAGCCGGCTCGCCCCCGCTCGGCCGCGCGCCCTGGCGGGACTCCTCGGCCCCGGCGGACCCCGAGGTCGCCGCCAGGCGGTGGAGCGGATCCGGCGGCTGGTCGACCTCGCCGAGAGCGGTCGGTTCCCGGAGGCGCCCGGTGCCTAGGGGGGTACGAGCCCGCCTACTTCGGCCCGCGTTCGCTCTCCTGGTCGCGCTCCTCCTCGTGGCCGTGGGGCCCTCCTCGAGCGCCCGGGCGGCCGTGCGGGTCGGTCCGCTGGCGCTCCCGGGGCTCGCCGATCCCGCCTCGTTCGGAAACCTCTCGATCTCGCTCGACCGCCAGTTCCTCGGGAACCTCTCCGCCCCCTCGATCGCGCCCGCTGGCTCGACGCGGATCCAGTTCGGCCTCGCGGAACCCGCGGCGCTCGCCTCTTCGGGCACGCTCCTCCGGGTCGTCCTGACGTTCCAGGTGTACGCGTTCAACGGGTACCCCGGGGACGGGAGCGCCCAGCTTCCCGTGTCGAACGCCCCGGTGCTCAGCAACGCGACCGCTTCCGGAGCGCTCGTGAACGTCTCGACCCCGTCGCTCGCCTCCGGCGCCCCGCTCGCCGGGTCGGTCGGGATCTCCACCGCGTCCGGGACCCCGTCCGGCACGTACGCCGTCCGGACGGCGCTCTCCTTCGTGCTGAAGGGGACCGACTACCGGCTCGAGTCCCGTGGCTGGTTCTCGGCCGCCACGTGGACGCGCGCGACCGAGGAGCCGAACGGGACCCCGACGCTCAACCTGAGCGTGCTCGGGGTCTCGGGCGTCCTTCCCGAGACGGCCCTGCTCGTCAGCTCCTCCGACTGGGCGTGGGCCCTTGGGGCGCTCCTCGCCGGCGCGTTCGTCCTGCTCGCGGCGGGGGCGTGGGTCTACTCGAGGCGCGGCCCCGGGTCCACCGCGGGCGCCGGATAGGCTCCCGCCGACGCGACCCACGCTCCGATCGCCTTCGGCAGGAGGCGCATCAACCCCGGCGACTCGCGCAACAGCTCGCGCGCCACCGACGTCGGGAAGTCGATGTCCCCGAACGCGACGACCGTACGGCCGAGCGATCCGTGGCCGAGGGCGTCGACGACCGCGTCCAGCTCCCGGTCCGACAGGCGCGCGAAGAGCCGCCGCAGGTAGAGCGCCTTGCGGAACTCTTCGGAGAACTCCGCCCGCCACGCCACGTCGTACCGGGCGAGGCGCGCCACGCCGAGGTCGTCCGCGCGCAGCGCCTCCCCCGCGACCCGGGCGGCGATCTCCGCGGCCCGGATCCCCGTGAAGATGCCGCCTCCGGAGAGCGGCTTCACCTGGGCGGCCGCGTCGCCGACGAGGACGACGCGCTCGCCCGAGATCGCGGGAACGGTCCCGATCGGTATCCCGGAGACGAGGTAGGCGGTCGGGCTTCCGAACGGCCGGGAGAACCGGCTCCCAAGGTGCTCGAGCAGGCGGGAGAAGTAGACCCGGGCGCTCGTGCCGTCGGCGTCGGCGGCGATCCCGACCCGGGCGCCCCCGCGGCCGTCCGGGATCCACCAGCCGAACAGCCCGGGGGCGAACTTTCGGCCGAGGTACACCTCGACCGTCTCCGGATCGCCCGGGCTCTCGGGGAACTCGGCCTCGAAGGCGGGGAGGATCTCCACAGGCCGGCGGAGCCGGAACGCCCGCGCGACCGCGCTCGACACCCCGTCGGCGCCGACGACCAGCCGGGCGCTCACCCGGGACGGCGTACCGTCCGGGCCGGTCAGTCGTACCGTGACCGCGGACGCCTCCCTGCGAACGACCCCGTCGAACCGCGTCGACGTGCGGATCTCGACCCCCGCGGCGGCGGCACGCTCGGCGAGGCGGGCGTCGAGGCCGGCGCGGTCGATCACGAACGCGCGGGGCTCGTCGGCCCGGAACGAGAACGGTCGCAGGCTCGGCCCGAAGACGGTCGCTCCCCGCACGGACTGGCGGACGAACGGGCCCGGCCCCGCGAGGTCGAGGACCCTTTGGGAGACGAGGCCCGCGCACTGCACCGGCAGGCCGATCCGGGCGTGCTCCTCGACGAGGACGACCCGGTGCCCCTCGGCCGCGAGGTCGCGCGCGGCCGTCGAGCCGGCGGGCCCGCCCCCGACGACGAGGACGTCCACATCCGTCACGCTCTGTCGAGCGGGCCGCCGCTATTAACGGCGCCCGGAAGGAACGGGTCGCTCCCGCGTGAGCCCCGGGGCCGGGGAGCGACGTTCGACCTCGACGGGGGGACCGCCGACCGGAGGATGGGGCGGAACGGCACGCCTAGTTGGCTCGCCAGGGAGTGTCCACGAGGTCCGTCCGCTGGCGCGGCTGGACGGCCGAGTCCGCGACCGCGACCGAGACGCCGGCCGACCGGGCGAGGTGGCCGGTCCAGGCGATCATCGCCCCGTTGTCGACGCACAGCGATCGCGGAGGGGCGAACATCCCCACGCCGCGGTTCTCGGCCATCGCGCGGACCATCGAGCGGAGCCGCTCGTTGCAGGCCACGCCGCCCCCGAGGACGACCGATCCCTTGCGCCGGTGGGCGAGCGCCCGCTCGGTGATCTCGGTGAGCATCGCATACGCCGTCGTCTCGACCGAGTAGGCGAGGTCGGGGCGGGGGGTGCCGCGCGCGAAGAGCGCGAGCGACGCGGTGAGCATCCCCGAGAACGCCACGTCCATCCCGTGAACGGAGTACGGGAGCGGCAGGAGCTCCCCGCCGCCCTTCGCTTCCGCCTCGAGCGCCGGACCGCCGGGGAAGGTGCCTCCCAGGCCGATCCACAGCTTGTCGAGGAAGTTTCCGATGCCGATGTCGAGGGTCTCCCCGAGCACCCGGTAGCGCCCGCGACCGTGCGCGATCACCTGGGTGTTGCCGCCGCTCGCGTACAGGAGGATCGGGTCCTCGAGGCCGCTGAGCACGCGGGCGATCTCGACGTGCGCGACGCAGTGGTTGACGGGGACCAGGGGGCGGTCCCAGGCGAGGGAGAGCACCCGGGCCACGGTCGCGCCCGCCCGCAGGCAGGGCCCGAGGCCCGGTCCCTGCGCGAAGGCGACGGCGTCGATCTCGGACGGTCGGACGTGCGCCGCCTCGAGGGCGCGCCGGACGAGGTCCGGAAGCACCTCGACGTGGTGGTTCGCCGCCTCGCGGGGGTGGATCCCGCCGGCGACCGGTCGGTGCATGTCGGACTCGAGGGCGAGCACCTCGGCCCGCTCGTTCACGATCCCGACCGAGGCGGTGTGGGCCGTCGATTCGATCCCGAGGACGACCATCGCCGTGGAACCTCGACCCGGCGGTTCCCGCCGGAGCTCACTCTTCCGTCGATTCGATGCGGAACCGGACCTTCGCGCCCTGGAGGGCGGCCTGGATCCGGTCGGCGAACTCGAGCGTCTCGCCGACGCTCGCGGGACGGCCCCATTCGTAGACGAAATCGTATCCCTCGGTCTCGGCCCGGAACCCCAGGTTCTCGAGCGTCGTCGCCACCTCCGAATAGGGGCTCCCCTCGCTGTCGAGCTGCAGGAGCAGGAACGTCTGGGTCATCGTGCGCCGGAGTGGCCCGGCATTCCGTCGTCATCGCCGTCCCGCTTAATAGGTTCGGGACCGGGAGGCGGGATCCGAAGCTCGGGGGGCAGTTCTTCCTCCTCCACCTCGGGAAGCGGCCGTCGGGCATGTGCCGTCGCCCACGCCGCGACGCCGCGGCGCAGCCGCCCCATCTCGTGCGGAGCGAGGAGCAGCCGGCCGACGGCGAGCAGCGCGTCGGACCGGTCGACCAGAAGGGCGCTCGCCCCGGGGACGAGGGCCGGGTCGCTGCCGGCGGCGAAGCGGGAGAACAGGCTGCGCCCTTCGCGGACGAACTCCACGGCATCGTCGGCGACCACGACCCGGTGGCGGCCGAGCGGGAGGGCGGCAAGCAACATCCCCCCGCCCCGGAACGTCGGGCGGGGCACCCCGTCGGTCCCGACGACGAAAACGGGTTCCCGGCCGAAGAGGATCGTGCGGAGGCGCCCGGTCCGCCGGGACCGCTCGCCGATCAGCGATCGGGGCAACGATTCCGCGGCCGCCGCGCCGTACTGCCACTCGAGGAGGGCGCGGACCTGCCGCGCGGTCCACTCCGCGGTCCAGTCGCGGTCGAGCTCGGCGTCAAGCCCCGGGATCCGAGCGGCCTCGGCGGTGATCTCCGACGGCGCCCGGTGCCGGGGGGGCTCGACGAACTCCGCGCGGCCGAGGTACGGTCCCACCGGGTAAAGGTCGGTGAGCTCGAGGGGGACCGGCCCGAGCGGCGTGCCGGCGGTCCACCACAAAGGCCGGTCGGACCGGTCGCGCGCCGGCAGCCGCCCGAGGAACTCGGGCCGCAAGGCGATCCGCGCGATGGGCAGGGCGGGAAGACGCCCGGCGGAGAACGCGGCGACCCGCTTCTGGAACCGCACAACGGCCGGCCGTCGGACGCTCTCCGGACCGATCTCCCGGAACGCCCGCCGGCTCTCGGGCTCCGCCGGCCAGAACACCTCGGGCCAGCGCGCCGCCTCCTCCACGCCGGCCCGCAGGGCGGGGTGGGCGGAGGCGCGTCGCTCGACGAGCTCCCAGAGGGTCCCGTCGCGGATCGCCTGGCGGACCCGTCCGATCTCCTCGAGGGAGACGGAGAGGTTGTGGAGCGCCAATCGCTCCTCGCGGGCTTGGGCGGGCCATCGGGCGACCTCCGCGAGGGGCGTCTCCACGCAGAGCGCGCAGCGGCAGATCGGCTCGCGGATCGACTCGACCGGCACCGTTCCCTCGGGGAACATCAACTGGCCCCGTCGCGCGAACTTGTGGTACGCCGAGGAGTCGAACAGGTCGACCCCGAACAGCGCCGCCAGGCCGAAGGTCATCGGGTGACCGGTGCCGAAGAGGTGGACGGGAGCGGCGGCGGTGAGGCCCGGCCGGACGGCCGCGAGGACCCGGACGAGGTCGGCGAACCGGTACCGCTCGAAGAGCGGAACGACCCCGCCCACGGCCAGCACGTCGGCGACCTCGCTCGCGGCCGCCGCCGCCCGGTAGCGCAGGTCGGGGTAGAGGCCGCCCTGCACGGGAGCGGCGAGCAGTCCGGGGCGGGCGGCCCGTGCCGCGCGCGAGCGTTCCTGCGTCGTGCCGAGCGCCGCCTCGGCGTCCCCGTGCGGCGCCTCGGGCTCGGTGAACAGATCGAGGACGGTCGCGATGTCGGATCCGATCCGGCCCTGGAACTCGAGGATCTCCGCCGGCCCGACCTCGACCGACCCGTAGGCGTGCTGCTGGAACGCGCCCGAGTCCGTCATCACCGGGCCGTCGAACCCGAGGAGGCCATGGATCCCGCTCCGTTCGGCGATCTCCCGCAGCGGCGGGGTCCGCCAGGTGATGTACGCCGAGGTGATCACGGCCCGGACGCCGAGCCGTTCCCGCAGGACCGAGGGGGTCCACGTCTGGCGCTCCGGATCCGGGTGCACCACGGGGAGCAGCGCGGGCGTCTCGATCGTCCCGTGCGGCGTCGTGAACCGCCCGAGCCGCGCGAGTCCGTCGCGTTCGAGCAGTTCGAAGTCGACCATCGGCAGGGCGACGTGCGGGGCCGGTTAAGCCTGGCGTCGGGGCGGCGAACCGCCGTACGAGGCCCGGATGCGCTGGAGGAGGTCGACGAGCATCCCGGACGTGAGCTTGCCGGTCTGGGTGTTCTGCGGGCTCGGATGGTACGACCCCCACAGGAGCGGCTTTCCGGGTCCGAGCGGCACGCAGGCGCCGTGGGCGAACGGAGCGGAGGGCCGCTCCACCTCGTAGACCCGGGCGACGACCTCCCGCAGGGCCTCCCAGGCGAACCCTCCGAGCGCGAGGATCGCCCGCGTCTCGCAGAGGAGCCGGAGCTCCCGCTCGAGGTACGGGGCACAGTTCGCCCGTTCGGCCGGGCGGGGCTGGTTGCCCGGCGGGGCGCAGCGGACCGCGGCGGTCAGGTAGAGGTCGCTGTACCGCAGTCCGTCCCCCCGGCGCAGCGACGTCGGCTGGTTCGCGAACCCGGCGAGATGGAAGGCGCGCACGAGAAACGCCGCCGAACGGTCCCCCGTGAAGACCCGACCGGTCCGGTTCGATCCGTGGGCCGCCGGGGCCAGCCCTACGGCGACCAGGCGCGCGGACGGGTCGCCGAAGCCGGGAACCCCACGGCCCCAGTACTCCTCGGAGCGGAACTCCCGCTTCTTCTCGGTCGCGATCCGCGCCCGGTACTCGACGAGGCGCGGGCACCGGACGCAGGCGACCACCTCGGCCCGGATCTGCTCGAGTCGATCGGCCACGGGGACGCGAGCGGGACGTTGGATATGGCGTACCGGAACGCGACGCTGGGGTGGTCACCCCCGGTGACCTATGGATATAGATGCCCGCCGCCATCCCCTTCCGATGAGCGAGACAGAGGTCCCCCGGGGGGCTCGGGTCCGCCTCGGGGAGGTTCCGGGCGATCTGCGGGTCGCCTCCGGGGCCCGGATCGAGGTCGACGGACGTCTGGTCGTCGCCGGGGCCGCCCGGTTCGACGGGTCGTCGAAGGTCGATGGGCCGCTCGAGTGCCAGTCCCTGGAGGTCGTCGACGGGATGGTGGAGATCCGAGGGGACGTCACGGTCCGCGAGGAGCTCCGGGCCCACGACGGCGGACTGGAGATCGGGGGGGGTCTCACCGCGCGGAAGGTCGACGTCGACCGGAAGCTCCGGGTCGCCGGGCCGGCGGCCGCGGAGGAGTTCGAGGTCGGCGGAGTCCTGGAGGGCGACAACACCCTCGCGGCGACCCGCGTCTCCGTCGGCGGTCGGTTCCGCCTGAGCGGCAAGCTCACCGGACGTACGGTCGAGGCCGGGGGCTCGGCCGATCTCGGCGAGGTGGACATCGAGTCGATCGAGGTCGGCGGGACCGTCCGGCTCGCCGGGGGGACCGTCCGCGGCAAGATCGACGTCGGGGGCCGGTGCGTTTCCACCGGTCCGCTCGCGTTCGGGGGCCTCGAGGTCGGGGGGCTCGTCCACCTTGAGGGGGCGGCCCGGGGCGGCACGATCGACGTCGGCGGCCTCTTCACCTCGGACCAGGACCTCACCTTCACGTCCCTCGACATCGGGGGGATCGGATCGATCGGCGGGAACGGGATCGGCGAGCGGGTCGATATCGGCGGGAAGTTCGACGTGCACGGCTCGCTGACGCTCCGCGGCGACCTCGAGGTCGGCGGGACGATCTCGGTCGGCGAGGTGCTCACCGCGGTCGACCTCGAGGTCGGCGGAAAGATCGAGGCCCGGCGCGCGATCTTCAGCGGGCGGGCGGAGATCGGCGGCGCCATCTCCACCCGGGAAGGCGCGAAGGCGGCGCTGCTCCGCCTCGGCCCGAAATCGCGGGCCTCCGGTCCGCTCGTCGGGGGACGGGTGGAGATCGATAGCCGGGCGCGCGTCGAGGACGTCTACGGCGAGCGGGTGGAGCTCGGGCACAAGGCCGAAGCCCGCCGCATCTTCGGGGCGACGGTCCGACTCGGCGACGGCTGTGAGGTGGACGAGGTCGTCTACACCCAGTCGGTCCAGCTCGGGTCCGGCGTACGGTGCCGTTCCCCGCCCCGAAAGGTCGATGCCCTGCCGGCATTCCCCCTGTAGTCCAACCGGGGAGGGATGCTCGAAGGCCGAGGTCCGGAGCCGGGCAACGGCCGGCGACGGGAGGTCACGGACCTGTACGCCACGGTCCTCGAGGTCGTCAAGCGCTACCACGGCGCGGCCCGGATCACCCGCGTCTCCTACGGGGCGGGGATGCCGGTCGACCGCCTGCGGAACTTCGTCGAGCGCCTCCTCGCGCTCGGCCTCCTCCGCAGCGAGGAGATCGACGGCCGGCCGGTCTACGACGTCACGTCCCGGGGGCAAGAGTTCCTCGATACGTACTGGAAGATGCGCGCCTATGTCGAGGTCCTCGGCCAAGCCTCCGAAGGCCGCGCGCCGCGCCGCCGCTAGGGATCCTCGGGCC
Organism: Thermoplasmata archaeon; assembly: GCA_052326305.1. Taxonomy (GTDB): domain Archaea; phylum Thermoplasmatota; class Thermoplasmata; order Lutacidiplasmatales; family UBA184; genus Lutacidiplasma. The sequence goes on from JBKQPJ010000006.1 coordinate 226,060, forward strand.
GGGAGCGCCCCCACCCGTCGCCGCGCTCGGGCGAGCGAGGCTCACCCGTACCGGGGGACGGACCGATCGACGCGGACCGACCAGGCGTCGATCCCACCGGAGAGGTTCGCGACCGAGCCGAACCCGTGGTTCTCGAGGAACGCCGCCACCATCATCGAGCGCGTCCCGCCGTGGCAGTAGACGACGACCTGCTTGTCGCGCGGGATCTCGGCCGTCCGCCCCGCGACCTCGCGCATCGGGATGTGGATCGAAGGGGCGATCTCCGCCCGGATCCGTTCGGACGGTTCCCGGACGTCGAGGAGGACGATCCGGTCCGGTTCTTTCCGAAGGAGTTCGGCGACCTCTTCCGGCGAAAGCTCCTCGACCATCCGCGGGTCGGACCTCGGGGCGCGCTTAGGCGTTTCGGGCGGGGCCCCCGGACCGGCAGGCCTAAATCGGCCCCGCGGTACCGAGCGCCGATGAAGGCCCGGGACCCGGTCTGCGGCATGTCCGTCGACACGGAGCGAGCCGCCGCGCACGGCACCTACGGCGGGGAGCCCGTCTACTTCTGCTCGGTCGCGTGCCAGAAGACCTACGAGAAGAGCCACCCGGCCGCGCGGTAGACGACCGCCCGGGAAACCCCTGCCCGCGGGAGACCGACCGATGGCGACCGATCCGGTTTGCGGGATGTTCGTCGACCCCCGCCCGGGCGCTCTCCAGCTCGAGCGGGAGAACCGTACCTACTACTTCTGCTCCGAGAGCTGCCTGCTCTCCTTCGCCGAGCCCGAACGCGAACGGGTCCGTCTCCTCCGCCGGCTCGGGGTGGCGTGGCCGCTCTCGATGGTCGTGCTCGTGCTCACCTACGGCCCGATGGTCCCGTTCGCGCCGTACTTCGCCGCGGGCTTGGCGACGATCGTGCAGCTCTACCCCGGCTCGATCTTCTACCGGGGGGCGTACGACTCCGTCCGCGGGCGCCTCGCGAACATGGACCTCCTCATCGCCGTGGGAACGACCGCGGCGTTCGCGTACAGCGTCGCCGTGATCGGTCTGCCGGGGCGGCTCCCTCCGGCGTACTACTTCGACGCCTCCTCGCTGATCGTCACGCTCATCCTGACGGGGAACTATCTCGAGCAGTTCACCCGCTCCCGGGCGGGATCGGCGCTTCGACGACTGAACGAGCTGCTTCCGAGCGAGGCCCGGCTCGTGCGAAGCGGCGTCGAGGTCTCGGTTCCCATCAGCGAGGTCACGGTAGGCGACCTCGTGCGCGTGCGTCCGGGCGGGCGGTTCCCGACGGACGGCATCGTACGTTCGGGGCGCACCAGCTCGGACGAATCCCTCCTCACCGGGGAATCAATGCCGGTCGCGCGCGGGCCGGAGGATCGGGTCCTCGCCGGGGCGATCAACGTCGAGGGAATGGTCGACGTCGAGGCCTCGCAGGTCGGATCCGACACGTTCGTCGCCCAGGTCGGGCAGCTCCTGACCACCTCCGAGATGTCCCGGGTGCCGCTCCAGCGGACGGCCGACCGCATCGCCGCGGTGTTCGTCCCGTTCGTCCTCGGAGCGGCGACCGCGGGAGCGATTGCGTGGTACCTCCTCGGGGGCGCGAACTTCACGACCGCGCTCCTCATCTTCGTCACGGTCGCGATCACGGCGTGTCCGTGCGCGTTCGGCCTCGCCACCCCGGCGGCGATCCTCGTCGGCACCGGCCGGGCCGCCGAGGCGGGGATCCTCTTTCGGGGGGAGGACGCGATCGAGCGCGCCGCCCGCGCCGACCTCGTGCTGGCCGACAAGACCGGCACCCTCACGACCACGACCCCCGAGCTCTCCGGCGTCACCGCGTTCCCCCCGGCGACGGAAGGTTCTCTCCTCGCGCTGGCCGCGGGACTCGAGGCCGGCTCGGAGCACTCCCTCGGTCGGGCCGTGCTTCGGCGGGCGGCGGAGCTGGGCGTCGTGCCGTCCGGGGTGGAGGGGTTTCGGGCCGACCCCGGACGAGGGGTGCGCGGGTACAGCGAGGGACGCCCCGTCGCGATCCTGCGGGGCGAGGCCGCGCGGCAGGAGGGGATCGACCTTTCCCCGGCCGCCGCCGTCCTCCGCTCGGCCGAGCAGGCGGGGGACTCCTGGTCGGCCGTCCTCGAGGGCGGCGGGCTCGTCGGGATCCTTCGGTTCCGGGCGCCGATCGCTCCAGGGGCCGTCGAAGCGGTCGGGGCCCTTCGCTCGATGGGCATCGAGGTCGTCATGGTGACGGGGGACCACCCGGCCGCCGCCGGGAGCGTGGCCCGCGCGCTCGGGATAGAGCGGGTGCATGCCGAATGCACGCCGCAGCGCAAGGTCGAGCTGGTCGCCGAGTACCAGCGGGAAGGCCATCGGGTGGCGTTCGTCGGAGACGGGGTGAACGATGCGGCCGCCCTCGCGAGCGCGGAGGTGGGGATCGCGATCGGAGCCGGGACGGACGTGGCCCGGGAGGCGGGGCAGGTACTGCTCGTACGTCCGGATCTCGGAGGGGTTCCCGCGGCCCTTGGAATGGCGCGGAGGATCGTGTCCCGGGTGCGCCGAAACCTCGTATGGGCCATCGGGTACAACGTCGTCCTATTGCCCATCGCGCTCGGGGCGCTCGTCCCGTGGTTCGGGCTGTCGGTCTACCGGGTCCTTCCGATCTTCGGGGCGATCGCGATGGGTCTTTCCTCGACGACCGTGGTCCTCAATTCCCTCTCTCTGCGTTGGGCCCTCCCTCGCGGGGTCCGGCCGCGCGTCCCGGGCCCCGAGCGCCGCGAAGAGCGGCCGTCCGGTGCCTGACCTCGGAGCGCGGGCCCTGTCACGATGTGGCGCGCTCCCCGTACCGTTTTGAGGGCCGGCGCGTCGAGAGCGACCGCTCATGGACGTCGCCAGTCTCCCGTCCGATGCCGCCCAATGGATCACCGCGCTGCGCCGGCAGCTTAGATTCTATCTGAAGACCTGGCGGTTCGTCGGTCTCCTGCTGTTCGTCCTGATCGTCGGCGTCGCGATCACCGCCGTTCAGATCGCGTACGGCAATGCCGGGTCGTCGGCGGCGGACTTCCTGTACTCCGGGACCGTCGCGCTGTCGACGTTCGGGGTCATCGTCGGGGCGTTCATCGGGGGCGACGCGATCGCGATGGACTTCGGGAGCGGTACCGGATACTTCACGCTCGTGCTGCCCGTCCGGAGGATCGTCCTGCTCCTCGGTCGGTTCGCGGCCGCCTTCCTCGCGGCGTTCACGCTCCTCCTCGTCTTCTACGGGATCAACCTCGTCGGGGCGGTCTGGTTCTACGGCCTCGCCCTCCCGTGGCTGGACCTCCTTCTCTCGATCGCGATCTCCGCGCTCTTTGCGCTCGCGGTCCTCGCCTCGGCGTTCCTGTTCAGCTCGTTCTTCCGCAGCCCGGCGATCAGCATGGTCGTGACGATCCTCGTCCTCTTCCTCGCGTTCGACATCATCGACGGGATCCTCTCGATCACGTCGGTCGAGCCGTGGTTCTCGATCCTCTACGCGGGCCAGGCGATGGCACTGGTCTTCGAAGGTCAGCCCCATCTCACCGTGACGCACCTGATGGGCCGCCGAGGCCTCACGCTGCACTCGTGGACCCCCTACCTCTGGGAGGGGATCGCGATCATGGCCGCCTACCTCGTGATCTGCCTCGTCCTGAGCGCCGTGATCTACCAGAACAAGGAGTCGCGAGGATGACCGCCGCGAGCATCGAGGTCGAAGATCTCACCAAGAACTACACGCGGGGCCGGCCGGCGCTCCAGAACGTGAGCTTCCGCTACGAAGGGTCGGGAGCGATCGGGTACCTCGGACCGAACGGCGCCGGCAAGACGACGACGCTGAAGTTGCTCACCGGGCTCCTCCGTCCGACGCACGGGACCGCCCGGATCAACGGCATCTCCGTCCGCGAGGACCACAAGCGCGCGCTCGCCGACGTCGGCGCCATCATCGAGAGCCCCGAACCGTACCCGTCCCAGACCGTCGCCGAGGCGATCGAGATGGTGGGCGAGTTCCGGGCCGGCCACACCGGGGACATCGCGCGCGAGATCCGCGACCTGAACGAACAGCTGGAGCTCCCCCCGCTCGACGCCCGGTGCGGACAGCTATCGAAGGGTCAGCGTCAGCGCGTCGCCGTCGCGGCCTCCCTCGTGCGCGACCCGCGGATCATCCTGCTCGACGAACCGACCGCCGGACTCGACCCCAAGGAGCGGATCCTGATCCGCAACCTCCTGAACGTCCTCAAGAAGGATCACCTGATCCTGATGAGCTCCCACCTGATGCAGGAGGTCACCGACATCTGCGACCAGGTGATCTTCATCAACGACGGGCAGATCCTGTTGCGCGACTCGGTGGAGAACGTCGCGAAACGGTTCCGGTCCCAGGCGGTCGACGTGGAGTTCGCGACCCCGATCCTGGTCGACCGGATCCGGGCGTTGGGAGACCTCGTGCGCGACGTTACCGTCGTGGGCGAACGCCGCTTCCGTATCGGGTTCGACGGCCAGACGGCCACTCGGATCGAGCTCCTGCGCGGCCTCGTCGGGGTGGGGCCGGTGCTCTCCTACCAGAGCGCCTCCCTCGTGCTCGAGGACGCCTACCTCGCCCTCATGGCCGGCGACGGTTCGACCTCCCCGCCGGCCTAGGCGACCCCTCGGCCCCGTTACGCCCGGTTCGCCTCGGTGCGGAGCCGGGGGGTCACGTAGAACGCGAGGATCGCCCCCGCCGGCACGGCGGGAGCGACAAGGGTCCCCCAGACCAGGAGCGGGCTCGAGCTGGCGGCCAGGATCGCCCCGCCGAGCGCCGGCGCCACGAGCTGTCCTACCCCCACGATCGCGAAGAAGACGCCGTTGTAGGCGCCGATCTCGGCGGCGGGCGCGAGGTTCGAGGGGAGGGTCGTGGCCGGGATCGAGCCGAGGTTCTCCCCGATCGTCAGCACGAACACGACGACGAAGAACGCCGGGACGAGGAACAGGGCGAACTCTCCCACCACGCCGAAGAGCAGGAAGCCGGCGGCGTAGGCGGCGAGACCGAGGAGCAGGAGCGACGTGTGCCGGTGGCCGAGCGAGGCCCGGGTCATCGGGGCCTGGCCAAAGACGACGACGAGGCCGTTGAGGGCGAGGCCCGCGCCGAGGATCGCGTAGGGGAGCTTGAGGACCGTGTTGACGTACAGGGGGAAGATCGTGCCCCATTGGCCGACCGTCAGTTGGGCGAGCGCGACGGCGCCGCACATGGCAAGGAAGGGCCGGTCGCGCCGGAGGATCCGAAGGCTCTCCCGAACGGACCCGGATCGGGCCGGGGCGCCCGGGGCCCGCGCCGCCGGGGGAGGAACGGCTCGGCCGAGGTCGTACGGCGAGGGGTCGAGGAACGCGGCGAGCAACCCGGTGCTTCCGAGGAGGACCCCGCCGGCGAGGAGCGCGACCTCCACGAAGCCGACGAACCCGATCAGGACGCCCCCGGCAAAGACGCCGATCGTGAATCCGACGTTCCACCCGATCCGCACCCAGGTGAATCCCATGGTCCGGTCCGAGCCCCGGACGAAATCGGCGACGTACGCCGAGATCGCCGGCCCGGCGATCGTCCCGACGACCTGGACCGCCGAGGCGAGCGCCAGCACCCCCACCAGCGATTGGGCCTCCATCATCACCGACAACCCCAGGATGCAGCCCGCCTCGGCGACGAGCCCCGAGAGGAACACCCGGCGCCGGCCGATCCGGTCGGTCAGGAGTCCGGCGAACGGCACGATCAGGAGCGGTACGACTCCCGTGAGCGCGACCAGAAGGCCGATCTCCGCGTACCCGACCCCGAGGACGTTGCGCAGGTAGAGGACGAGGAACGGGAGGACCAGGCTGACCCCCGTCGCCCGGACGACGGACCCGAGGCCGAGCCAGCGCACGTTGCGGTCCACCGACCTCCCCCCGAGGAGGGCCGCCGAGAGAGGCGTTTTCAAAAACCTTATGGGTCGAGGCCTGGTCGAGCGGTCGGAGATGGGCGACCAGGACCTGTCGAACGAGCTCGCGGGCCAGGGTTACCAGCTGACCGGCCGCCATAGCGCGGTCAAGCTCTGCTACTGGACCCGCGAGTCCCTCTCCCGGGGCCGGGACTGCTACAAGGGCCGGTTCTACGGCATCGAGAGCCACCGATGCCTCCAGATGTCGCCGGCGATCGACTCGTGCAACCTCCACTGCCGGTTCTGCTGGCGGAACCAGGGATGGGAGAACGACGGGATGATGCCGGAGTACGACGACCCCGAGCTCCTCCTCGACCGGTCGGTCGATGCCCAGCGGCGGATCCTCTCCGGGTTCAAGGGGGATCCCCTCGTCCCGATCGAACGGTGGGAAGAATCCCAATCCCCCCGGCACATCGCGATCTCGCTGACCGGCGAACCGACGCTCTATCCGAAGTTGAACCGGTTCCTCGAGCTCTGCCACGAACGGGGGATCACGACGTTCCTCGTCACGAACGGGACCAACCCGGACGGCCTTCGCGCGCTCGATCCGCTCCCGACTCAGCTCTACGTGTCGGTGACCGCGCCGAACGCCGAGATCTTCCGTCGGCTGACCCTCCCGACCGACGACGGGGCCTGGTCCCGCCTTCGGGAGTCGCTCGGGATCGTCCGGGACCTCCGGACCCGGCGCGTGATCCGGCACACCCTCGTCCGGGGCTGGAACCTCGGGTGGGTGGAGTCGTACGCCGAGCTCGATGCGATCGCTCGGCCCGACTTCATCGAACCGAAAGGGTACGTGTACATGGGTCGCTCGCGCCAGCGCCTCGGGCGCGATCACGTGCCCGAGCACGAGGAGATCGCCGCGTTCGCGCACCGTCTCGCGGATCGGACCGGGTACCGGGTGCTCGACGAGTCCCCGGAATCGAAGGTCGTGCTGCTGGGCCGATCCGGGGCCGACCGGTATCTCCCCGGTCGGGAACCTCGGCCGGAGTTGCCGGCCGCGCTCGCGGCGGCCCCCGTCTAGCCGACCCGCCAGTTGAGGATCTCGACGACGAAGGCCGCGACGACCCCGATGCTCATGACAAGGTACGGATTGAGCTTGAGCGACCGGGTCTCCTCCATGTCGTAGTACTGGATGAGCCCCGCGGCGCTGGAGAATCCGGAGCGTTTGCCTTCGGGCATCGCCCGATCGAGGGCCGGCCCGTTAGATAACGGTTACCAGCGCCCCATCGGTCCGCCGAGATCGACCACGGCGTCCTCGAGCGACTCGCGGAGGCCGGCGGTGAGTCCGTCGAACCCGCTCGCGAGGCCTCGGGAGAAGAGGCGTTCGAACAGCGGCCGGGGGGGGGCGATTCGGACGGCCCGGCGCACCGGCACGCCGACGGCCCCCGATAGCTGCTCGAGCGCGACCTCTCGGTCCGCCAGCCCGTCGATCAGGCCGAGCTCGGCCGCGCGTCGGCCCGACCAGATCTCGCCGGTGGCCAGCGCCCGGATCTCTTCGACGGAGCGATGGCGCGCCTCGGCCACGCGCCCGACGAAGACGTCGTAGCTCTCCTGGGCGACCGCGAGCAGCTTCGAGCGTTCCTCGTCGGTGAGCGGCCGGTACCCCTGGTAGGCGTCCTTGTGGGCGCCGACGTGCAGGAGATCGACCGAGACCCCGAGACGGCGGAGCAGTTCGCGAACCGCGATGTGGGGATAGATGACCCCGATCGACCCGACCTGGGACTCGGGATAGGCTAGAATGCGTCGGGCCCCCAGGGCGGCGAGGTAGGCGCCGGAGGCCCCGACCCCCCCGATCGAGGCAAAGACCGGCTTCGCCTGGTCGAGGCGCTTGACGGCGAGGTAGAGGTCCATCGACGCTACGGCCTCGCCGCCTCCGCTCGAGATATCGAAGAGGACGCCGCGCACGCGCCGTCGCGAACGAAGCTCCTTGAGGATTCGGAGGTACGGCTCGACCGATCGCTCCCGGATCGTGCCGCGGAACGCCACATGGGCCAGGTACGCGCGCATGGGGAGGTGGGTCCGAAGAGCCCGCCGGCGGTTATAACGCGGGCTGCGGCGCCGGGGCCGGAACTTCAAGTAGGGGTTCATCCCACGAGGGCTGGTGGGCCCCTTCCAGCCCCGCGTTCCCCTGCCGTCGAGATGCGTCCGGTCCATCTCGCGCAACCTTCCGGCGATCACGCTCGCTCTGTTCGCGCCCGCGATCCCCGAGCTCCTTACCGGGTCGACCCCGATCAGCCGCCTGTTCTTCGACCCGCCCCAGTTCGCGATCTCCTTCCTCCTCGATATCGGCCTCTACGGTACCGGGGCCCTGTTGATCCGCGAGTTCGTCGTCGTGTATCGCAAGGGGTGGGCGTCGATCCTGCTGCTCGGGGCCGCGTACGGGATCGCGGAGGAGGGGTTCGCCGTGCACACGTTCTTCCAGACGTCCGGTCAACCCGTCGGAGCGATGGCCGTCTACGGCCACGCCTTCGGCGTCGACTGGTTGTGGGCGCTCGGTCTCACCGCGTTCCATGCGACGTACTCGATCGCCCTGCCGATCTTGCTCGTCTTCCTCTGGTTCCCCCAGGCGCGGAGCGAGCGGTGGTTCGGCCGCCGAGGGATCGCTTCGATCGCGTCGATCTACCTCGCGGAGGTCGTGATCTTCGCCTTCGTCGTCGGCCATGGACCGAGCCGGGAAGCGCTCTTGTTCTTCCTCGGGGTCGTAGCCGTCCTTCTCGCCCTCGCCTGGCGTGCCCCGCGCGATCTCCTCGCCGTCGCTCATGGCCCGGGGCGGGCCGGGCGAACGGGGCTGTTCCTCGCCGGCACCGTCGGGTTCGATGCGTGGGTGGTCATGATACTGCTATCGGCCGGGGGTCGAGTTCCGGCCGTCGTGGCGGCCCTCCTCCTGGTCGGCCTGAACCTCGTTGTCCTAGGGTACGTACTGCGCCGGGTCGGGGCCGAACGGCTCGAGAAATCGGAGTTCTACTTTGCCACCGGGATGCTCGCGGCGTTGTTCGCCTGGGACGTCCCGGTGGACTTCTCGGTCCCCGGCATCCTCGGGGTCGCCGCGCTGTTCGCCTATCTCCAGTATCGTCTCGGGGAGCGGATCGATGCCCGCGCGATCCCCCTCTCGGAGCGGGCCCCGGTAGGCGTTCACGGCGATCTGGCGCCGCCCCTCCCGTAGGGGGGATCGACGGAGGACCCGCACGGGGGCCGATCGGCGCTCGCGTCTCGCGCTCTGAGCCGCTTTTGACCCTCCGCCCGGTACCGAGCGGATGGCGGCATCGGGTGAGATCCCCGTGTCCATTTCCCCGAGATCGGATCTCGATTCGCGGATCGGCTCGTTCGACCAGCTGAGCTCCGGACTCGTCCTTTTCGATGCGCGCCCACTGGCCGAGGTGCGAAGCGCCCTGGAGTCCCTCGACGAGGGATTCCGCGCCCATCTAGCGGAGGCATCGAGCAAGGGCGTGTCCCCTGGACCGCGGATCGGGGAAGCGCCGGGGCCCGAATCCGAGCATCGCCGCTTTGTCGTCTCCTTCGAACAGCTCTGGTGGTTCTATCGGATCGTGGAGGCCGACGACCATGGAGGGCACCGCCAGGCCCTCGGTCAGTACGGGCTCCTCCTCGCCGAGGCGCTGCGCCGCCACCTCTCGGACGAGAGGGCCGAGTCGGCGGACCTCGCCTCGGCGGGAGGCCCCGAGCCCGGGGACGTCCCTCGGGGAAAAGCTTAGTAGGCTACCCGCGAGAGCGCCTTCGGAAGACGATGGCCGGCCGCGCGGGGGAAGCCGTCTGGGTCGAAAAGTACCGGCCGATTTCGCTCGGCGAGATGGTCGGCCAGGACGCGATCGTCCCGCTGCTCCGATCGTACGCCTCGAAGCGGTCGATGCCGCATCTCCTCTTCGCCGGCCCTCCCGGGACCGGGAAGACGACCGCCGCCCTCGCGCTCGCCCGAGACCTGTTCGGCGCCGAATGGCGTCAGTCGTTCCTCGAGCTGAACTCGAGCGACCAGCGCGGCATCGACACGGTGCGCACGACGATCAAGCAGTACGCCCGCACGGCCCCGATCGGCGGGGTGGGCTTCAAGATCCTCTTCCTGGACGAGGCCGACAATCTTACCTCCGAGGCCCAAGCGTCCCTCCGCCGCATGATGGAACGGTACTCCGCCTCGTGCCGGTTCATCCTCTCGTGCAACTACTCCTCGCGGATCATCGACCCCATCCAGTCCCGGTGCGCCGTCTTCCGGTTCCGCCCCTACTCTCCCGTCGCGGTCCGGGCCCAGATCGAGCGGATCGCCAAGGCCGAGCGCACGAAGGTCGACCCCGAGGCGCTCGAGACGATCGTGACCGCAAGCGCCGGGGACCTGCGCCGGGCGACGAACCTCCTCCAGCTCACCGCGACGCACTCCGACCACGTCACGATCGCGAGCGTGAAGGAGTACGCCACGGTGCCGCTGCGCCGCGAGGTCGAGGCGATGCTCACGGCGGCGCTCCGGGGGAACTTCAACGAGGCGCGGGACCGTCTGTTCGCCCTCTTCACCGACCGGGGAACTTCCGGGGAGGAGGTCCTCCGGGCGATCCATGGCTACCTCCCCGACATCCCGGACACCGTCCTTCCGGCGCGCGAGAAGGTGCGCCTGATCGAGTACCTCGGGGAGGTCGACTTCCGCCTCGCCCAGGGGGCTTCGGACCGCATCCAGCTCGAGGCCGTCCTCGCCCACATCGCCGCGGGCCCGTCGGCCCGGGCCTAGGCGTCGATCGATGGCGCGTCAGCGGTCCGTCGGCCGAAAGCCTGTGGTCGCGCGCCGGGCGGTGGCGACCGGCGAGCTCACGGTATCGGCGTCGACCCGCCGAGCGATCCGCACGGGCCACGTCGACAAGGGCGATCCGGTGGCGACCGGAGAGCTCGCGGGCCTCCTCGCGATGAAGCGCACGCCCGACCTGATCCCGCACTGCCATCCGGTCCGATTGACGGGGGGTGGGGTCGAGGTCCGCGTCGGACCCCGCTCGGTCCGCGTCCGCGCCTACGCCGAGGCGTTCGACCGAACCGGGGTCGAGATGGAGGCGCTCGTCGGGGCGACCGTCGCGCTCCTCACGGTCTGGGACATGGTCAAGTACCTGGAGAAGGATGGCCGCGGCCTCTATCCGGGGACGTCGCTAGGGCCGGTCCGGGTCGAGTCGAAGGAAAAGGGGGAGGCGGGCCCAGAGTGAACGGAGCGCCCTCCCCGACGTCGTCGACCGCCCGCCACCATCTGGGAGGCACCCGCTCCCTCGGTTTCGGCGTCCTGTCGGTCTCGGACACGTTCACCGAGGACGACGACCCGTCGGGGAACCTGGCCCGCCAGTTGATCGAGGGGGCGGCGCACCGCGTCGTCCACTACGCGCTCGTGGCGAACTCCGTCGCCGACCTTCGGGAGCGCCTCGAGCCGTGGCTGAGCGAGACGGCCATCGAGGCCGTCGTCACGATCGGCGGGACCGGCGTCAGCTCGCGGGACCTTACTGTCAACGCCCTCGAGGCGATGGGCGGTCGGCGTCTCGAGGGATTTGGCGAGATCTACCGGTCGCTCAGCTTCTCCGAGGTCGGTCCGCTCGCCATCATCAGCCGCGCGTCGTTGTTCGTCCTCCGGGGCAAGCCGATCTTCGCCCTACCCGGCAGCGAGCGCGCCGTCCGCACGGCGATCGAGAAGCTGATCGTGCCCGCCGCGATCCACCTCGTCGAGGAGCTCGAGCGCTAGAGCGTCCCGCCGTCGGCGCCGCCCGAGCGCACGCCGAGCGCCCCCATCGGGGGCGGCCCGGGGTCGAGGATCTGGGGAGGGAGTCCCTGGCGCTGGCAGAACTCCGCCCAGGCGGTGTTCGCCTCGACGTGGTGAGCGAGCAGGATCCCGCGGGGGGAGAGGGCGTCCCACGCGCTCCGCAGCTCGAACCGCACGCGAGAGGCGTCGGGTCCGTTGTCGTAGAAGAAGAGGTCCACCCGCTCGCCGCTCGAGAGGATCTGCCGAAGCCGCTCCTGGGAGTTCCCGAGGGCGAGGGTCCACCGGGAGCGGAAGCTCGGGGGCACGAACTGGCCGACCGAGACGTTCTGGACCCCGGAGGTCCGGCCCGCCGTCGAGCCCGGCCCCAGCGAGACGAGCTCGCCCGATCCGTTCGCGTTGAGCGCCGCGAGCAGCCACGAGGTGGAGTACCCCGGGCCCACGCCGGTCTCCACGACCCGTTGGGGGCGGGTCGCGCGGATGAGCAGGTAGAGGAGAGCGCCCTGGGGCAGCTCGTGGGTGAACGCGACGCCCGCTCCGCGTTGGAAGAGGATCTCGGGGAGGTCGCCCTCCCGAAGCTCCCGACGGAACGGCTGCAAACGCGCGGGGGGGACTCCGGCCAGGGCCGCGATCCGGTCGACCGCGGCCTGTCGGAAGAAGAGCATCCGCTGGCGGATCGCCTTCCTCGCCGCGGGGGAGACCACCGACGCCCGCGCTCCGACCCGATCGACCCAGGGCACCGACTCCCCGGGGACCCGGGAGGTCGTGTTCAAAAAACGGTCCGCTCCAGTAGGTGGAGTGGGAGAAACCATGCCATCCCTATGGGCCCGACGCTACAAAGACTGTTCGTCCGTGCGTGGAGGTGAACCCCGGCAGAACCGCCCGGAACCCCGCCGGACGGGCGGGGCAGGTAGCCTCCGGGTCCCCCGGTAACTCCGTTCTCACGAGCCTCTTTAATATCCGGGGCCCCTCGGTCGTTGAGGAATCGCGACATGGCCGTTGAGGAGGTTCTCGGTGCGACGTTCGACAAGTTCACGCAGGGCAGCTCGTCCGCCGTCATCGACATCTGGGCGCCCTGGTGCGGGCCGTGCCGGATGGTCTCCCCGATCGTCGACCGGCTCAGCGAGAAGTACAAGGGCAAGGTCGCCTTCGGCAAGATGAACTCCGACGACAACGGCGAGAAGGCCGGCGCCCTCGGGATCATGAGCATCCCCACCCTCCTGTTCTACAAGCAGGGCAAGCTCGTCGACCGAATCGTCGGGGCGTACCCCGAAGAGGTCATCGACGAGCACATCCGCCGCTTGCTGTGACTCCGCGGCCCGGGGAACGGGCGGGACGCCGGGACGCCCGATCCGGCTCCCCCGGCGCTCCGTGATCGCTTTCCGCGCCCGCTGAGCGTCGAGGCGCGCCCATGACGCCGGAGAGCGTCGACATCCAGCTCGCCCGCTACTCGTTCCAGCGCAAGCTCGACGAGATCGCCGCATGCCGCGGAAGGGCGACCGAGCTGATCAGCCTCTACGTCTCGCCGGGAAAGCAGATCTCGGACGTCATGGGCTACCTCCGGAACGAGTACGCCCAGAGCTCGAACATCAAGAGCCGCACGACCCGCAAGAACGTGATGTGGGCGATCGAGTCGTTGATGGGTCGGGTCCGCGGGTTCAAGGAACCCCCGGCCAACGGCGTCGCCTTCTTCGTCGGCAGCAAGGCGATCGGGGCGGACAAGTCGGAGCCGGTGACGTTCATCGTCGAGCCGCCCGAGCCGCTGAACACCTACCTCTACCGGTGCGACTCGACGTTCTTCCTGGATCCGTTGCTCTCGATGGTCCACGAGCCGGACCTGTGGGGGCTGATCGTGCTCGACCGCGCCGAGGTCACGCTCGGCTACCTGCGGGGGAAGCGGGTCGAGGCGCTGCGCAACAAGCAGTCCCAGGTCCCGAGCAAGCACGGCCGCGGCGGCCAGTCGGCGCACCGGTTCGAGCGGATGATCGAGCACGCCGCCCACGAGTTCTTCGTGCGGATCGCGGAGATGTGCGGCGAGATGTTCCTCCCGAAGAAGGACCAGCTGAAGGGGATCCTCCTGGGGGGACCGGGCGCGACGAAGGAGTTCTTCTTCAAGGAGGCATTCCTCCACTACGAGCTCCAGCAGAAGGTCGTCCAGCCGCTCTTCGACACCGGCTACACGGACGAGTACGGCCTCCGCGAGATGGTCGAGAAGGCCACGCAGACGCTCCACGGGCTCGAGCTCACCGAGGAGAAGCGGATCATCCAGCGGCTGCTCGGGGAGATCCGCAAGGCGGAGACCGGTCTCGCCGCGTACGGCGAGCGGGACGTCGCGCACGCGCTCGAGCTGGGGGCCGTGGACACGCTGCTCGTCTCCGACGGGCTGCGCCAGCGCCGGGTGACGTTCCGGTGCACCGCCTGCCAGGCGGAGTTCCGCCGGTCGCTCCCGGATGCCGAGATCGACCTGGTGCTCGACGCCCCGTGCCCGAGCTGCGCCGCCCGCTCCGTCACCGAGACCTCTTCCGAGGATTACGTCGAAGGGCTGTTCCGCCGCGCGGCAGAGTCGGGGGCGACCGGTCGGCTCGTGTCGACCGAGAGCGAGGAAGGCGAGATGCTCGCGAAGGCGTTCGGAGGCGTGGCGGCGATCCTCCGGTACCCGATGGCCACGGTCGTCCCGCTCCGGCCGAGGTCGCAGGGGTAATGCGGCCCTCCGGGCTAGCCGCGCCCTCGATGGCGACCCCCGATCCGTCCCCCGTCGCGCCCGCCGTGAGCGGGCCGCCCGCCCCCCCCGTCCCTTCGTCCCCGGACGAGCTCACGGTTCTCTCGGGTCTCGACCTCGCCCGAACCCTCGGCCTCCTGCTCGCCCTCGTCGCGGGCCTGCTCTTCCTCGTCCTCCTCAGCCTCGGCATCGTCCGGGCCTTCCTGGGCACCGGATTCGGGGGGTTCGTCGGGGCGGGGTACTGCCTCGTGTCGGCGGTCGTGAACTACCTGATCTGGAGGGAGCTCCCGTCGATCGGCCCGCTCGTCTCCCAGCGGCAGTACTCGGTCGCGCGCGACCGGTTGTTGGTCTGGATGGTCCTCGGTCTCCTGTTCTTCGTCGTCGACGGGATCGTCCTGCTCATCGCCTGGCTGAAGCTGGATACGATGACCCGGTCCCCCCTACTCGGGGTGCCCGGGACCCCGGCCCCTCCCGCGTGCCCCCGCTGCGGTGCTCCGCTCTCCTGGATCGCCGAGTACCAGCGGAACTACTGCTACCGCTGCTCGGCGTACGCGTAGCGGCCCCGGAGGGGGTCACCACCTCCCACGCTACCCTACCACAGGTTCCCGAGCGGGTCGTCCTCGGCCGGCTTCGGGGGCGGCGCGGGTCGCGGGGCGCCGACCGAGGTCGCTCCGGGGGGGTAGAGCGCGGAGTTCGGGTAGACCGGCGCCGGAGGTCGACGCCGGGCGATCAACGCGAGGGCGATCACCGCTGCGGCCACCGAACCGACCCCGGCCAGAACGATCAGGCGAAGCGGGAGGTTCGGACCCCCCGACGTGCCGCAACCGATCCCATGGACGAGGCAGTTCTGGTCCGACTGGGCCGCCGCGACCGATTCCGGCTGACCCTGGACGAACGTCGAGTTGTTGGTCGAGGCGGCGATCCCGACCGCGGGCACCGGTCCCGCCGCCGGGGCGACGCTCACCGCGACGTTCTTCGTCGCCGACTCGACGGCGAAGGCCGAGGCAACGATCGGAAGGTGCCCCCGATAGAACTTTCCGGGGTGAACATCGAGGCGGGCCGTCGTGACGACCGCCGAGCCGTCCTGGTCCGCGGACCAGGGGTGGGTCGACGAACCGAACAGGTCGACCGCCGCGGGGACAAGGATGACCCCCTCGCGAAGGGAGAACGGACCCGTGATCGTGAGCACCACCGCCGGGTACGTGGCTCCTTGGAACCCGAAGTCGTCGAGGGCCCGGTAGCTCCCGTTGACGGTGACGGTGCCGGACTTCTCGGCGGCCACCGTCCCGCCGCCGGTCACGTGCTGCGGCGCGGTCACGAGGGTGCCCACGTCGGTGTAGTACGAAGACCAGGTGGCCGAGCCCGAAGCCGCGAACGCGCTCGTGGAGTTCCACTCGGCGCCGGGGGTCAACGTGAGAGGGACCAGACCGAGGGGCGTGGTGAGGTTCACCGAGACACGCCCCGAGACGTTGACCTCCAACGACCGGTCCCGCAGCACCGTCGATCCCGTCGAGAAGTCGCCGCTCTCCCGGAGCTTGGCCGAGATTCCCACGCTCGAGTTCAGCAGAGCGAGCGCGGGGACCGTGCCGTTCGGCTCGAGGACGGTACCCGCGGTCGTGAGGTTCGCCCAGGCGTTCGTCGTCTCCCAGGCATGGTAGGAGAAGTTCGATACGGCCCGCGGACGCGAGCAATCGGGTAGGCAGTACTTGATGGCCACGAGCGCCCCGATCGTGCGGACCACGTGGACCGTGATCAGGCCCTCGGAGGTGTTCCGGGTCTCGTTGAACACGGTCGAGAAACCGAAGGTGGCGCTCCCCTGGTAGGCGTACCCCGAGGTCCCGGCGATCCCGTGGAAGTCGGCCGTCGTGAGGGTGCCGTACGCCCAGGTCGGCGCCGAGGAGGAGGTCGCGGCAACGGGGGCGGCGGTCGCCCCTCCACTCCCGAGGACGCATACGGTCAAGAGGGCGGACGTCACTGTGAGCCAAGCCGAGGTCCGCCGCGTGCGCAACCACTGGGGGGTGACTCCGGTCACGGCTCTCTCCGAGGGACAGATTCCCGGTGAGCTTCTTAAGCCGGAGTTTCGCCGCGCCTCCATCGCATTGGACCCCATGCTAGACCTTCGCAGCAGGGAGGGTCGCCGCCGTTGCGGACGCTGACGGATTCCGAGGCGCGGGTGATCTCCGTGCTCCTCGCGGCCCAGCCCGACCGCGAACGTGAGCGATTGCGCGTCGTGAACGTGCCGCGCTCGACCTACCACGCCGTGCGTCGACGGGCCTACCAGGAGGGGTGGCTTCGCGACCGGTACGTCCCCCATCCGGTGCCCCTCGGGCGTCCGGTCGTCTCGTTCGTGTTGCTGCGGCCGTACGCCGACCGCTTCGCGGAGGCGGTGCAGCTCGTCTCGACGGATCCCCGCACCGTCGTCCTGTGGACCGGCGCTCAGGTCGCCCTCGCGGTACTGTTCCACGCCAAAGAAACGGAACTGGCGAGGTTGACCGACGGGCTGGTACGGCACCGACTCATGCCCCAGCCCACGAGCGTCACCGTACGGGTCGACGGGCCGGCGGTGCCGGTGTACTTCGATTTCGAGGGCCTCTGGTGCAACGTTGCCGGGCTCCCCGGGACGATTGCCTACCCGCACGGCCTGGGCGGCGGGATGGACGGTGCCCCGGCGAGCGACCCGTCGATCCCCCTCACCTCCCACCAGTGGTGGGCGGTCGGGGAGCTCTTGCGCCGGCCGTTCGTGGCCGCGGAACAGGGGCGGGGCGCCCACCTGATCGGTCCGCTGGGCCTCCCGTTCTCCCAACGACGGCTGCTCCAGCGTGGGTGGGTGGTCCACCGATCGATCCTCGACCCCTCCCGGCTCCCGCCCTTCCAGGGAAGGGCGGCCGACCAGGTCGTACTGATCTCGGGCACCCCGAGGGCCGGGGCCCGGCCGGAGGAACTCTTCGCCACCCTTTCGCGAGAGTCCCGCGTGTTTCCCTTCCTCTTCGCTGTCGGCCCGGAACGGTGGCTCCTGGGCGCCATGGGGGGATCCGCCCCTCTTCCGGAGGAGATCCGGGCCGTTCGACGGCCGGTCCTTCCCACCCTTCAAGAGTTCCTGGAGGGGATCGAGATCGTCCAGGAGCCGGCCGCGGGTTTCCGGGTGCCGGTCGACCACCGCTACGACCGGCTCCTGCCGCCCGAGCCTTCCTCCCCCATCCCGAAGCGTTGATATGGCCCGGGACCAGCGTTCGAAGGGGCGCGTAGCCTAGTCTGGATAGGGCACCGGGTTCCTAACCCGGGGGTCGAGGGTTCAAATCCCTCCGCGCCCGTTTCCGACATTACGTCGGTTACTGGCACTAGGGTGGGAGGTGGTTGCCTGGCGGTCCCGAAGAGCGGGGGGTAGAGTACGACGGGTCGCGACGATCATTCCGACCGGAGGGTGGTCCTCCCCCGACTGGAGACGCCTCTCGTTGGCTTCATCCCAGCGGGCAAGCAGTCTTTCGCGCCGGCCGCCGTTCGGAATCGACTCTATGAGCGCGCGGGGGAAGTAAGCCAATGCGTGGGGTAGATCCACGTCAAGGATGTGCGTCTCCCCGACCGCCCCGCCGGCTTCCCGTACGAGGGATACGAGTCTAGCGAGCGGTCGGTAAGGCAGGTCGTCCGGGTGGCCGGTAGAATCCAGGAGGACTTCCTCGCGCAGATTGTACAAGACCAGGTGGGCGCGTTGGGCTTCGGTACGAGCAATCGGCAACGTCTCCGCGATAGCGATTCGAGGCGCGACGCGCAGCATCTCGCGGAGGACTCCGACGACGTTGCGGTCGTCGCCCAGCGAGCGGATCCCGTGGATGCAGACGGCCAGGCTCACCGCATCCGGGCGAACGGGTAATCGGAGGGCATCGCCCGCGGCGGCCCGAATGCGGTCCGCCATTCCGCTGGCGGCGACAATGGTTCGGAAGTGGTCCCATCGTTTCCGCTCGACGGCGAGAACCCAACCTTCCGCTCCCACCAAAAACGCGAGCGGCACCGTCGAGATCGCATGGCCACCGGATCCAACCTCCAAGACCGAATCGCCTTCCCGGAGGGCTGCGTGCTGAAGCAACTGGAATCTCTCCAGCATCTCGCATCGGAGCCAGTTTGACGCGAGGGGGCGGGTATCCTGTAGGGGGATCCGGCGGACTAACTCCTGGAACTGAGGGTCCGCACGGTGTAACTGCGACTCGTAGCGACCCATCGAACGGAGTCTGGCTACGTCCCGCCGGAATGAGGGATTATCGGTCCCCGCCCGGTGGGTGCCGCTCGGTTGGACTCGGACCCCCGGGGGATTTCAGTCCCTTCACGCCCGGGATAGAACGCTACCCTTCCGCCGTTCCCGATCTTGCTCTACCAATAGGGACGACATGCCCGGCATCGAACGTTCGAGCCGACCGTCCTGCGCAGGGCCGGCCCGAGACGGGGGCCTTCTGCACGGGTCGGGCGGTCCGTCCCTCCGCGCGTTGGAAATCACCGATCTTCGAAGGGGCAGATCTCGATTCGGACATGCGCTTCAGTGTGGACCGTATCCTCCTACGAACGGTGGCCTCCGGCAACAAAGCTACCTCCCGCAACGGTGCGGCTCGGGTCCACTCGCGGATCATCTCGGCTCCGAGGAAGTAGCCGCACTCGATCCGTCCACGGATGTTGTACCACGATCCAAAGAACGGACGCAGCGAGCGACGGGATTTCACATCGCGGAGGAACTTGGTAGCGAGCCAGGCCCGATGACTCGTACACCACAGGAGCCAGTCCGATCTTCCGGTCCGGAGTCCAAACCGTCGCGGGCCGTCGATCCGACGTTCGCATTCCGTCGCGAACCCCTCCTCGTAGAGTTGCCAGAACGGTCCGCCGGGCTCCTCGATGCCCCGTAGGCCCGCTTGGCGTCTCCACTCATCGTGAACGAGATGGGCGACCTCGTGCGAGACGGCCCCCGGCGTTCCTTCATTCCTGCCCGAGACGAGCTCGGCCGCGTTCTCTAAGCCGAACAGGCAAGCCGGTTGACCCGCGTATCGAGTGGCCCACCCCGCCCCGACCCCGATCCCGACGTAGATGACGAAACCCACCTGGAAATCGAGATCCAGGACCTGACGGGTCCTCTGCCAAGAGCTGGGAAGGCTCTTCAGGAGCCTCCGATGAAGCCGACGCATCCGGGGAAGTCGGCCGGCCAGGTGGGGGAAGATCCGGGTCCGCGCGACCCGTCTCCAATCCACTCCGTCGTCGGAGTAGTTCCGTTTCAGCTTCTCGAGGAGTTCGGGCCATTGGGCCATGTACCCGTTCTCCCAGCGGTCGATCTGGGCCTCGAGGGGTTGGGAACGAGCCGATGCCCAGTACCGCTCGAAGGCCGGGAAGGTGTCGAGGACTTGGAGGGGCCCCACGGGGCACGGCACGGCTCAAGTTCTATAGGGCCTCTTGGGAGGATACTCCACGGCCACCGTCGGCCCAGAATGGCTCGGGGTTCTAAGCCTCAGGCGATCCGGACGCCATTGAATCTCGGTTCTCTTCCCCCTCGAGCGACCCCGACACGGCACCCGCGCTGACCGCTTTCGTCGCCCTTCTCCCCGAAGCGGGGCCCGGGGCTCAAGGCGGGCTACATGGAACGCCCGCGTCAGTTCACCCATCCCCACCCGGGCCGGGTGATTGGCCCTTCCGTTACGTCGAGAACACAATCGACCTGCCGGTCGGGTCTCCCGCCACGGTCACCATCCCCCTGGCCGGCGATCGCACATACCCGACGACGGCATGGACGAGGAACCCGTGCGTTCCGTTCGTCATGTACAGCACGACCGAGCTCGTCGTCGAGCTGACCGTCTCGGCTTGGCCGGTGACGCTCCAGCTCGTCCCGCTGGGCAGACCGGTTTCCGTGAAGGTCACCGCGTAGGCGAATCGGACGTGGATCGTCGCGCCACGCGCGAGCGATACCGAACCGTTGGCAGCCACCTTCCACACGCCCCCGACCTTGGCTAGGCTCGTCATGCCGGCGGGGGATCCGATCCGGTAGGTGTAGGTCCCGGGTCCGAGGTGCTTGAACTGCACCGACGCGGTCGTTGAGCATCGGGTCTCGCCGAGCATCACACACCATCGGGTCCCGGCCGCGAGGCCGACCGAGCGGAAGGTGAGGGTGACGGTCGGGCCTCGAGAGAACGCCACCGCCTCGGGTACGTTCGCCCCGTTCACCGTGATCGTGCCGGCGGCCGCAGTACCGGAGACTCGGAACGGTCCGACACCGAGCACCAGGTAGGAGTAAGTGCCGTTGGTGACCGCGAAGGCGATGGCCGCCCCGGCCGGTTCGGTCACCGCGGCTCCATTGAAGGCCACCGACCAGTTCCGGCTGTTCGGTAGCCCGGTCTCCGTGAAGACCACCAGATGATACTCGGGGTAACGCGCCGTTCCCGGCGCGAGGATGGAAATCGTGCCCGCGCCTGAGCTGACGCCATAGGCGGTGCCGTCCGAGGGGTTCACCCCGATGGCCACGGGCCCTCGTCCGACCGGGAGGGTGGCGACCGGACTGTTGATCCCCCCGAGAAAGATCCCGACCGTGTTGTTCAGGGTGCTGGCCGCCAAGAGGAGGCCATTGGACGGATCGTAGGCCACCGCGCTCGTGTCGTATTCGCTCGGAACCGACGCGACCACGCGGTCGGCATCGACGGAGATCGCGTTCATCTCACCGAACCGGGTCGCGACGTACACCTCGTTCGTCGCGCCATCGTAGGCCAGCCCGGAAGGGTCGGCCCCGACCGGAATGGTGGCGAGGGCCGTGTTCGTGGTATCGGAGATGACGGTGACGGAGCTGCACCAAGGGTAGAGGCAACCTCCCTCGCTCGCCGCGAATACCTCCCCCCGGGACCCGTCGTACGCGACCGCGGTCGGATACCAATCCACCGTCACGTTGGCGACCCAGGAATTGCTGGTGTCGGAGAGCACCGCCACGGAGTCGTGATTGTTGTCCGCGACGAACAGCTCTCCCTTGCCGCCGTCATACGCGATCCCCAGCGGATAGGACCCGGCTGCCAAACGGATCTTGGCCACCACGGTGTTTGTCGTGTCCGAGATCACGCTGACGTTGCCACTGCCGAAAGGAAGACCCTCGGTAACGAACACCTCTCCCTTCCCGCTGTCGTAGGCCAGGCCGTTGGGGTTGGACCCGAGCGGGATGTTCGCGACGAGGGCCCCCGTAGTGGCCGAGAGGACCAGCACCTCGTCGAACGCATCGTCCGCGACGAACAACTCTCCCGTGCTGCTATCGTAGGCGACGGCCACCGGAGATGTCGACAAGTAGATCGTTCCGATCACCGCGTCGGAGACGCCGGAAACGAGGCTGACGCTGCTCCCGACACACCCCAGGGAGATCCCGAAGATCGAGGCGCACCCTCCCCCCTGATTGGGAACGAACAGCGTCCCTACCCCGCTGTCGTAGGCGAGGCCGAGGGAGGCGGCTCCTACCGCCACCGTAGCGTCAAGCGAATTCGTGCTCGCCGAGACCACGGCGACCCGGCCCTGCGAGCACGAGAAGTAACACGTTCCCGGTTCCGTGACGAACACCATCCCCGAGGAGTCGTCGAACGCGACGCCGTCGGGGTCCCCTACCCCTTCCACGGCGGCCGTGACGGTGTTCGAGGCGTCGGAGATCACGCTCAGGTTCCCGCTGTCGGAATTGGCAACGAAAAGCTCTCCGAGGGCCGGGTCGTACACGATCCCGTAAGGGTCTTCCCCCACCGGAATCGTCGCGACGAGCGAGTTCGAAGAATCGGAGATGACACTTACGGTTCCCTGGGAGTACCCTGGGTTCTGGTTTGTGACAAAAATCTCCGACCGCGCGCTGTCGTAGGCGACCCCGCTGGGGTACGAGCCGACGGAGATGTTGGCGACGACCGAGTGAGAGGTACCCGAGATGGCCTCGACACTGCCCGTGTACGAGGCAAGATTCCAGCTGGCGACGTAGACCTCGTCCAGCGCGGAATCATACGCCAGGCCTTCGGGGCCGGAGATCACCGGGATCGTCGCGACGACCGAGTCGGTCGCGTCGGAGATGACACTGACGGTGTCCCAGTTGTGATCGCTCACGAACACCTCGCCCGTACGGTAATCGAGGGCGATGCCTACGGGATCGCCACCTACGTCGATCTGTGCGACCACCTTGTCGGTCGCGTCCGATATCACATCGACGTTGTTCGAGTTCAGGTTGGTTACAAAGATCTCGCCCGTGCGGTTGTCGTACACGGCACCACCGGGATCCGTCGCGACCCCGCCGGTGTAGTTTCCCGGAAGGAGGGTCTGATTTGAGAGGATCAGAGTCCCCGCCACGGAAGGGGAGGAGGGGTCGACAAGGGGCGAGGGGGCGAGCTGATGCACCCAGGTCAGCGATGCTGGATGGACCGGCGTGCCCGACCCGGAAAGCGGTGAAGCCCGAAAGGCACCTCCTCCGCTCCCGGGGACCGACCCAAAGGGTGTCGCCGTTCCGGAGCCCTCCCGCCCGGACGAGGCGTGCGCCGCCACGGTGAGCGCCGAGAGCGCGACGAGGAATGCGACTAGAACCGGCCCGATCGAACCGGTCCGGAGGACCCGGGAGGCGCGTCGCGGTCCCGATCGGCCCATGGTGAGGACCCCCTTCTCCGACACGCCTCGACGTACATACCGCTTTCATCGGGGGGCCGAACGATGCGCAACTACCCCCCCGAGAACCCGGGGATGGCAGGCAGGCGGCCGCCCCCTTGGGGGTAAGGCCCGCGCGGAATCCTATCCGGCCCAAGACGCAGCGGGGGATGCCAAATCCACCGAATGAAGGTTGAAACAAGTACCTTCTTCCGGGCGCAACCTGTCGAGTGCCAGTACCATCCTTCACTGACGTTTGAGAAAGCTTATCGGAGTCCGGACCCTTACCGGAGACCGAGCAGATATGACGCGGCGTCCCCGAGCCGCTCTCGGCGTATTCGAGTCAGTGCTTCTGCTCGCGATCACGGTTTGCGTAGGTGCCTCGGCGTGCTTCCTCTTGGGTCCGATGCCGACAGCCGTTGCTAGCGGGTCGAGCGGCAGCTCCTGTTCTGGCACCAGTTGCTCGTCCGGCACCGGAGGTGCCGGCGGGGGCGGATCGGGCGGAGGCACCGGTGGTGGCTCCGGGGGTGGATCAGGCGGAGGCTCCGGGGGTGGTTCTGGCGGAGGGACGGGTGGAGGCTCCGGGGGCGGAACGGGCGGAGGGACCGGTGGAGGCTCCGGGGGCGGAACGGGCGGAGGCACTGGTGGAGGCTCCGGGGGTGGAACGGGCGGAGGGACCGGTGGTGGCTCGGGAGGAGGAACGGGTGGAGGATCTGGCGGAGGATCCGGGGGTGGGACGGGTGGCGGGTCCAGCGGTGGAACGGGCTCGAACAATGGCACTCACAACGGATCGGGAAGCACGAACGGTAGCAAAAGTCACAATTCCTCCAGCGGTGCGACCTCACCCCGTGGCCCCATCCCGGGCCTTCGCGTCTATCTCTCGGTGTGGTCGGTTCTCATCGTAGCGGTCGTGTGCAGCGCTCTGATCGCGATCCTTGCCGCGCCGAAGCGGGTCTCCCGTCGTTCTTCCCGAGGAATTCCGCCCAGCGGTAGTTCTAGAGGGGCTTGGTCGCCGGAGGGCGTGGAGAGCATCCGGGCTGCGCTCGCGGAAGCGGAGACGGCGCTCGCAAGGAACGACGACCCCCGCGAGACGATCATCCATCTGTACGGTCAGCTCCTACGGCACCTTTCGTCACGGACCGGGGACATGGGGGCTTGGACTGCCGAGGAGATACGCCGAGGCCACCTCGAGCGGAATGGGGTGCGGCCGACCGCAGCCCTCGCGCTTACCCGGTTGTTCGAAACGGCACGCTACTCCACCCATCCGATCCGATCGGAGTGGGCCCACCGATTCGGGGACGCCGTCCGACTGGCTCGGGACGACCTGATTCGCGGGGGCGTGGCCGGATGAGCCTGCCGTTCGGTTGGATCTGGCCCACCCTGGCCGGGATCGCGACGGCGATCGCGATCGTCGGCCGGGACGACCCGGTGCTGGCGATCAGCGGGGCGACGTTCGCCGTCGTGACCGCCAGCCTCGCCCTCGCGGGAGTGGTGCGCCGCCCCGCTGCGGATCCTCTCGGGACCCCCGAGCTCGGCCCGGTGTCCCCCGGCAGGGTGCGGGAGGCGTTCCGTTCCCAGACGCTGGGCCGGGAGGACCTGGTGCTCCTCCTGGACCGGATCGAGCGGGCCGGTAGGGCCCCGAATCTTCCCCTGAGGTCGTCCGCCGAGCTCAAGGACATCATTCACGCCCCCGACGAGACCTTCCGCCGATATCTCACGGCGCGCGTGGAAGCGATCGAAGGGTCTTCGTGAGCGGTGCACCGCCCTCCCCGGGGGTCGACCGCTGGACATCCCGGACCTACGTACTCCTCGCGTTCGGGGGGGCTCTCCTGGCGGTCGCGGTCGCGTTCCGGACCCCCGTCCCGGTCTTCTTCGCCCTTCCCCTCCTGATCGCCCCGTTCGCCGCGGCGATGAGCAGTCCGCGACAACTCGCGCGGGTGAACCTCGCCTGGGGGGAGGTCGGCATCGGGGCCGACATGGAGGTCCGCGGATCACTGCGCGGGGCGTTCGAAGCCTCGGCGCCCGACATCTCGATCGAACTCTCGCCCCCCGCCGGGATCACGATGACGCGGGACCTGGAGTTCGAGCGCAGCCCCCGAGAAGTGCGTTTCGCCACGCGTTGGAGGGTCCGGGAGCCCACGATCACGTCCGTCGCCGCGCCCCCCGTGATCTGGCGCGATTCGATGGGATTGAGCGAGCGGCGCCTCCCCGGGACCCGCCCGGCCCTGGCGATCGAACGGTACCCCCCGGAGCTGCACACGCTGACCTCGGTCCGGCTCGAGCGGACGATCCCGCTCTACGGCGAAACGCCCTCGCGCCGTCTGGGGGAGAGCGGCGAGTTCGCCAGTCTTCGTCCGGCCCGTACCAGCGAGCCGTTCCGACGCATCAACTGGCGCGCGAGCGCGCGGGTCGGACGCCTCGTGGCCAACGAGTACGACGCAGAGCTGACGGGCGATCTAATCGTGCTGCTCGACCTGCGTCCGAGCACCCTCGGCCGGGCCTACGATGCGCGGCTTCTCGGCATCGCCCGAGCGGCCGCCTACGGGATCGCCCTGTCGTTCCTCCGCACCAAGGTACGCCTCGGCTTCGCATCGTTCGGGGAGTTCGTCGAGGCCGTTCCCCTCTCCACGGGCCGATTGCACCGGGTCCGGGTGCTTCGGGGGATCCTGGCCTGCCGGGTGGCCGACCACGCCGAGGACGCCCTTCGGTGCGCCGTCGGCCTGCGCCGCTTCTTCCCGCCCGGCATCACCACCCTCATCATCTCCAGCTGGACCGAGGACCCCTCCCTCGACCTGGCCCCGTACCTCCGCCGGCACGGGTTCCCGGTCGTCACCCTGAGCCCCTCCCCGATCCGGATGCGCGAAGGGATGGGAGGGCTCGCCTCGGCGGACGACACGCTCGCGCGGCGGATCGAGCAGCTCGAGCGCCGGGCCCGGCTCGCCTCCCTCTGGTCGTACGGCCCCGTGATCGATTGGGAGAACTACTGGTCGCTCGACGGCCTCGTGCGGTCCCTGCGCGCTCCGGTCCGCCGGAGGAATGTGTGAGCGCCCCGCTTCGCGCCGATCTTAGCGGCGGAGGCGCCGCGGCCGCCCTGCTCTTCGGCACCACCGCCGGGGCGCTCGGGCTGCTCACCGGCCTTCCGTTGCCGATCGGGAGCGTGCTCGGGGTGGCGGGCGTCGGCGCCTCGGTCGCGTGGCGGCGGGCGAGCTCCGCCCGCGCGAGCCCTGGATTCCTCCTGCCGGGCCTGCTGGCGATCTCGATCCTGGTCATCGCGGCCCCTCCCGGACCGTCCGCCGAGCTCTTGGCCGGAGTAGGCGGGCTCGTGCTCCTTCTGTGGCTGGCCGCCGACCCCGGCCGGCCCACGGGCGGCGAGCGTCGGGCGGCTCCGGCGCTCAGTCTCGCCGCCTTGGCCGTGGTCCTGGCCTGGCTGATCGCGTTCCTCGGGCCCCGGGGGGCGCCCGATGTCGGGATCGCCGGCGGACTTCTCGCCATCGGGGTCGTGCTTCTCGCGGTCCTCTTCGCCCGTTCTCGAACCCGCGCGTGGCGGGCGCCCGGCGCCACGTAACCCCGGCAGGGTCGCCGCGCCGGGGGGGGTCGAACGCCCCGCTAATACTCGCCCTTCAGACGTTCCGCGGCGCTAAGGTTCACGAGCGGCCCGCTGAGAAGGTTCGAGTTGCTTACGGAAGCGACGCTCCCGTCCTCGAGGCGGAGCCACGTCGTGACCAGGCCCAGCCGGACGACCTTCCCGGAGACCCCGCCGATCCGAACCAAGTCGTTAAGTCGGAGCACCCGGTCGCGCAGCAGGATGAACCCCGCGATGACGTTCCCTATCGTCGTCTGCAGCGCGAGGGTCACCCCGAGACCCACGACCGCGGAGAGCGTCAGGCCGGAGCTCTCGTTCAGGGGCCCAAAGGCGACGAAGAGCACGGCGGCGGCGAGGCCGAATCCGACCATGGAGACCGCGAACCGGGCCCAGCGAACGGCGGCCGGGGGCGCGTCCCGGTGGCGGAGCCACCGAGCGGCGCTGCTGGACAGGATGTATCCCCCGGCGGCGAGCACACCCGCCGCCACGAGGGGTACGATCGTGGGAAGGTACGACGTCCAGCCCACGGGAACTCCGGCGGGGGAACCCATGCGGGGGATATCTAGATGAGGGGACTGCCCCGTCTTTCCTTCCCCTCCGCGGGGATCCGGCCCCCGCGGCGGCCGTGCGTGGGGGCGAAGGGTCACCGGATGGGGGTCCGTCCTCGGGCGCGCGGTCGGCAGACCACGGACCTGCCAGAGCTCTGCCGGATCGAGATCATGGGTCCCTCCCGAACGGGCCGATGTACCGCCACCGAAGATTCGCGCGGTGGCGCTCGCCTAGCCCGGAAGTGGTCCCCCAAGTTCCCGCAACCCCTCGGTCCGGCACGTCAACTTCGTTTTACATCTAGGCTTTCTCCGCCCTCCCCTGCATTTCCACCTATGGCTGAGACGACGGCGACGAGTCGCGCGGAATCGCCGGTGGCGCGAAGGGTCGCGGCTTCGGTTCCCTTCCCATCCCCCGGACTCGCGTCGCGGGCCGGTCGATCCGGGCGCGGTGTCGGAAAGCGTGGCCGACGGGACAGCGCCCGCGGGGAGGAAACCCCATGATGCTGATGGTCAGCGTTCAGAACCTCGAGGAGGCGCTCGAGGCGGTCGCCGGTGGGGCCGACATCGTGGACGTCAAGAACCTGCGCGAAATGATGGTGGGGTCGAACTTTCCCCCGGTCATTCGGCAGGTGCGCGGCGCGTTCCCCAAGCGGATCCACGTCAGCGTCACGCTCGGGGTGGCGCCCAATCAGGCGGGGACGGTGGCCCTGGCGGTCTACGGGGCCGCGGCCCTCGAAGCGACGTCCGTCAAGGTCGGGTTCGTCCAGAGCGACTACGAGACCGCACTGCGGATCCTACGGGAGAGCCGGCGGGCGCTCGAGGGCACCGACACCAAGCTCATCGCCGCGACGTTCGCCGACAGCCACCTCTACGAGGGGATCGATCCGACGCTGGTCGTGAAGCTCGGTCGGGAGAGCCGCAGTGACGGGATCCTGATCGACACGCTCGTCAAGGACGGCCGGAACCTCTTCGACTTCCTCGACGAGCGCCGGTTGAAGGAGCTCGTTCTGGAGGCGAAGGAGGCCGGCATGAGCACGGCCCTCTCGGGCGCCCTCAAGGTGGCGAATCTCCACACCCTGGTACGGATCAACCCGGATATCGTCGGCGTCCGCGGCGCGGTGTGCGCCCGCGGCGACCGAGAAGGCGGCGCCGTCGTCGCCTCGGCCGTGGCGGCGCTTCGCTCCGAGCTGCAGCAGCGCCTGTCGGGGGAGATCGATGTGTTCGTCGACCCCGCCCCGCTCGCCCCCCGGGTCCCTTCGTGACGGCCCCGGCGGTCGCCGTGACGATCGATGGAACGCAGCTGACGTGCAAGGGCGCGATCGCCCGGCTGGAGGAGAAGTTCTCGAACCTTCCCCCGGGCGGCGTCGCCCGGGTGGTCGTGAACGAGGTCCCGAATCGGATCGACGTGCGGGCCTGGGCGGACCGCAAGGGGCACCGGATCGTCCAGGACCTGCGCCGGGACGGGTCGTTCGAGGTCCTCATCGCGAAG
Organism: Thermoplasmata archaeon; assembly: GCA_052326305.1. GTDB lineage: Archaea > Thermoplasmatota > Thermoplasmata > Lutacidiplasmatales > UBA184 > Lutacidiplasma. The sequence goes on from JBKQPJ010000006.1 coordinate 254,649, forward strand.
CGAGAACGCCCTTCGGACCTGCCGGCCTCGGGTGCCGTGATAAGCTCGCCGTGATGTTCCCTGCGCGCGGCGTGCGTTCGGGGAGGGGATGGGGATGCAGTACACCCGGTCGGAGGCGAAGGCCTGGGCGAGGGAGAATCTGGTCGGTCAATGGACGACGATGGTCACTCCGTTCACTCCCGAGGACGAGCTCGACGAGAAGGGGCTGGCGGCTAACATCGAGCACGTTCTGAAGCTCGGCACCCGCGGGCTCGGCTTCTCCTGGAACATGGGAGAGTTCTGGAGCCTGACCCGGGACGAGCGGTACCGATTGATGGAGCTCGTTCCACCGCTCGTCCGCGGCCGGGCCCGGATCGCCTTCCAGGTCACCGACACGTCGCTCAAGGACGTCGTGGCCATGGCCCAACGGGCCGAGGAGCTCGGCTACGACATCGTCATCCTCGCCCCACCGTACCTGGTGACGCGGTCGGACGAACAGGTCGTCGACTGGGTCTCCCGGGTCGCGGCGCGCGTGGACATCGGCCTCGCCTTCTACAACTCCCCCCAGTTCGGGGTGGTCCTCTCCGCGAAGGCGATGTCGCGGATGGCCGATCTCGAGACGCTCGTCGCCATCAAGGAGGCGAGCTTCAACCTCCAGCTGTCCATCGACACCCACCTCGAGGCCGGAGCGAAGGCGGTCGTCAGCATGCCGGACGAGGAGATCTTCTTCGTCGGGGAAGCGTACGGGATCCACCAGCAGGTGATGTTCGCCAACACGAGCGACTGGCGTTTCGACACGGGCGCCTCCCACCATTACGTCCGGTTCATCGACCTCGCCACCCGGGGAAAGTGGGACGAGGCGCGCGCGCTCTACTCGAAGATCTGGCCCATCAAGGCCGTCTCCCGGAAGTGGTGGGGACGGGTGGCCGGACGCACCGGGGGCGCGTTGCCCGTGCAGATGGTGAAGTACTGGGGGGAGCTGATGGGGATGGCCGGAGGACCGGTGCGCCCTCCGCTCCTTCCGCTCACCCCGGCCGAACGCGAGGAGATGCAGCACGACCTCGCCCGGCTGGGGCTCACGAAACCGACGTAGGTCGGCGGGGTCCCTTCGGGGAACGGGCGGACCGCCCCGACCTGTCGCACTCGGTCCCCCTCGGAACCGGGAACTGTTATCGGCTCCAGCCGAGGTTCGAATCCCCGTGCCCTACAAGTCCAAGAGAAAGCAGCGGAAGGCCACGCGCGCCTCGGTGGCCCGGTGGTATCAGGCGCACAAGGCGGAGCGCGCGGCGTACATGCGGGAGTATCGGCGGCGGACCAAAGAGCTCCCGCGGACGGTCCGCGAACGAGCCGCGCCGAGGCGAAGGCGACGACGAGGGGTCGAGAATTCGATCCGGACGTCGCCCGTCGCGAAGGGACGGGCGAAACGTCGCGCCTCGAGCAAGAGGCGTTAGCCGCGCCGTCGCGTTCCGCTGGCCTCCCGGTGCGGGGCCGGCCGGACGAGCCCTCGCTAGGGCGGTGGAGTGTGGCCTGCCCGGCGCGTCCCTTCCGTCCGAGCGGGATATCGCCCTCCCGCTCGGCTCCGGTCGAGGCGGGGCCGGATCGTCCCGGCCGCGGCGGCCCCCGCCCTCAGTCGTAGACGAACGCGACCGCGTCGGGGATCCCGAACCGCAGGACGGTGCCGATAGGACGTAGGGCGCGCCGGTAGCTCTGGAGGTAGTCCTCGTAGGCACGGAACTCCTCCAGGGGCACCGTGAACTCGTCGAACACGAGAACCGTCCCCGGGGTGCATACGTCGTTCATCTTCGTCAGGCAGTACAGGGTCGACGAGTAGAGGTCGCTGTCGTGGTGGACGACCAGGTTCCTCCGACCGGGAAACTTCTCGAGGAACCGAGGTAGAGTGTCCTGGAACAGTCCCTTCTGGATGCTCACGCGCCGATCCTCGAACTGGGGGATCTTGCCTTGCTGGCTGAAGCTCCCCTTGGGAAACCCGGGCAGCCAGTCCTCGGGGATCCCTTCGAACGTGTCGAAGCCGACGAACCGGCTGTCGGGCGAGGCATTCACCTCGGACCACCACCGAAGGCTGCGTCCTCCCCCCACCCCGAACTCGAGGAGGTCGATCGCCCCCCCCTGGAAGCGGGTCTCGTTGACGAATCGGTAGAGCGCCTGCCGGTCCGAGAACGTCGGGAGGTCCGCGTGGGCCCGGACCCACGCCCCGACCCGCGCGTTGCGATTGAGCACGTCGAGCCGGTAGCTGTACCGGGGGAACACCGTCCAGGCGAGGCGCTGGTTCGAACGGGCCTTCATACCGCGCCTTCGGAGATCTTCACGAACGAGCCCGCGCGCCCATGCGGGGTCGGCCTAATGAAGCTGAGCGGTGGCGCGGGCCCGGCCGGCCCGTTCACCCGGCGTCCGCGGCCTCGCTCGCCCGCGCCAGGGCGTAGGCCGGGGGCCCCGCGGCGGAGCCGGACGTCACGACGAGGATTCGGAGGGTGAAGGTCACGACGATCGTCGACGGGGGTCCTGCGATCAGGAGCGATGCCGACCGTGGCGTCACCGCATATCCGTGAATCCCGTGGACGCTAAACCGGTACGTTCCGTTCGTGAGGTAGAACAGGAGGCTCGAGAACGTCGAACTTTCGGTCGACCCGCCGATCGACACCGACCACGTCGTCCCGTTGGGCAGACCGATCTCCTCGACCCAAACGGCGTACTCGAATCGGACCTGGAACGCCAAGCTGCGGGTGAGCGTCAGCGATCCGTTCGTGGCGACCGGGACGGCCCCGACCTTCGCGACGGTCCTCAGGTCCCCGACCGACCCGATGGCGTACGAGTACGCGCCCGGGGTGAGGCCCTTGATCGAAAGGGACCCCGGCGCGCGGCCGCAGAACATCGAGACGACCGTCACGCACCACCGGGTACCGATCTGGAGGCCGACCTCGTGGAACGTGATAGCATAGGTCGTGCCGCGAACGAACGTCACGGAGACCGTCACCTCCGATCCGATCACCGCGATCGTCCCTTGGGGTGGGAGGCCCGACACGCGGAACCCCCCCTCGCTGTGGATGAAGTAGGCCTGGGGGCCGTTCGGTACGCCGAAGAAGGTGATCGAACTCGCGGTAGACGTCTCCGGCGCTCCATTGAGGACCACGGTCCACTCCCGGCCCCTCGGTAGCCCTGTCTCCGTGAACGTCACGGTCACCAGGGTGATAGTTACGTTCACCGAGACGGCCGCGCCGGCCACGACCACGAATCCCGTCGAAGGAGTGGGCGAATAACCCTCGGTGGTCCCGATCGTGTAGGAGTAGGTGCCGTTCACGACCCAGAAGACGATCGTCGAGTTGGCGGAGAATAGGGTCCTCGCACCGAGAGTCACGTCCCACGCGGTCCCGTTCTCAAGCCCCGTCTCCGAGAACGTCACCGGATAGAGGGCCGGACCATCGCCGGCGGGATAGAGTGCCCAAGTGTCGTTGAGGTACTGAGCGGATGGCCCCTCCCCTCCGAAGAGGATGTCCGTTTGGTTCAAAGGATCGGCTGCGAACATCGGCCGGGTCCGGGGCGACGGTGCTCCGTAGCTCGAATTGGTCACCAGCGTCCAACTACCGCCCGAGTAGCTCCAGACCGCGGTCCCGTACTGGTCGCACCACGACGAGGGTGATTCGTTCTGTTCGGATTCGTAGTAGAGAGTTGTGTTGCTTGTTGGATCGAACACAATCGCCCCGCGTCCGGGTGGCGGTGCGGCGCCCAGGGGGCTCAACTGGGACCAGCTGCTTCCGATCAACGCCCATGTCTGGCCGTACGAGCTCTCGAACGGACACACGAGGCCATTGAGCCATCCCCCGGTCAAGAGCGCGTACCCGTCGGCGGCATCGTACGCCATCTGGCCCTCCACATTCCGCGCGGCCGGTGGGGACCCCGCCGTTGCGGTGATGTTCGTCCAGACCCCCGCGTGGTACGTCCAGGTATCGGAGAAGAAAGTTCGGGTGTAGGTGGGGGGGAGATTTCCAAACCCTCCACCGAACAGAACGACATCGTTGTCGGCCCGATCGTACGTCATCGCGAACCAAGCTCTCGGCGATGGAGCCTGAGCTGTCACGATAAGATGCCAGCCGGTCGCGTTGTACGCCCACGTGTCGTTGAAGAAGCCAGTGTCGTTTCGCCCTCCGAAAAGGAGCATGTAGCTGTCCGACGCATCGTAGACCATCGCGCCACCCCAGCCGGCCGGAGGGGACCCGGTGGCGTTCGGGAGCGCGGTCCATTGGTCGCCCGCGAGCTCCCAGGTGTCGCCGATCGCAACGTTCCCTCCCAAGCCATTGTATCCTCCGAACAGGACCACGGCTCCGAGTGCGGGATCATAGGCATACTGACTCATGGTCCGGGGGGAAGGTGCGGGACCGGCTTCCGACGAGATGTTCTCCCAGAAGGAGGTGCCGGTCGCAGGGGCGACCGACACCGGAGCGTTCGCCATCGGGATGGCCCCGGGGGTTTCCCCGACCTCACCGGCAGAAGGGGACGTTCCCATCCGTCGGACGGGCACCCCCCCCAGGAGCAGCAGGGAAACCACACCTAGGACGATCGCCAGAGACACTAGGGACGGCCGACACGCGCTAGTTCGCAGGGATTCGATTCGCGGCAGGTCTCGCAGGGCGTACACCCACGTCACCCACCGCAAACTCCTAAGCTCTCCGAGAACTTAGTTCTGACTGGGACCGGTCCCGGGCCTCGAAGAGAGGCCGCCGTGCTTGAGGCGGCCGACCGGGTCCCCCGCGGGAGGATATCCGTTCCCCTCGTCGGACCAGAACGCGGGGGTGTAACCCGACGAGATAGGAGAATCTGATGGCGGCGAGCTGCCGGACCGTGCCCGCGCTCCGACCGCCGGTCGGTTTGATCAGGCCCCGGCGCGGGGAACGCCCGCCTCCCCCGCGCCTCCCGCGGCGGATCGGTCTTCCGAACTTCGCTGAGCCCAATCTATCCACTCCACGATCGGGGGTTCGACACCGAGCTGCCACAGAAGGGCGTTCAGCTCACCCCGGTGCTGAAGTTCCTCTTCCACCATGTGCCAGAGCATTTCGCGGATCGTGACCCGACGGGGCTCCCATCGGGAGGGGTCCTCGTCGGTGGGGGACGCGAACTGGAGGACGCGATCCAGATCGAGGGGAACGAGGGCATCCACGATTCCTCTCACCTCCCGGTCCGTTACGTCGGCCTCGCGGCGCGCTTCCTCCAGGTCGCGGATCCGGGCCCGGAGCCGAAGCTCGGCCCGACGAGGCACGAACTCGTGGAGCCGGTCCGCATAGGCGTACCGGAACCACCAGCGGTACGCATCGAGGATATGCAAGAAGATGTCCCGGATCGGGAACGACGCTCCGGGATCGAACTTCTGCTGTTCGACCGAGAGCCCCTGGAGCGCCGCGAGGTATCCCATCCGTGTATCGGCGAGATAGTCGTACCACCGCCGGATGGCCCCGAGCTCGTCCATGCCGTCGACAGGAGAACCCAGCTAATGTCCTTCCCCGTCGCCCCTTCTAGGGTCCGGCCGTGGACGCTAGGGCCGAGCTCCTCGGACCGGCCCGTCCACCACACCGAGTGGATTCCCCTCCGGCGCCGAGTTGCGGGTCCGAATCGCCCGCCACCCCACGGTCGATTTCGCTCGAGGGCGTTCGCGCGCGCGACGCCCGTCAAACGCCGTTGACCTCGCTTACATCTGCGTCCGAAATGTTCTTCGCCGCATGGGCGCCGCCCACCTACAGCCGGCCACTTCGGCCCCGAGCGTGCCTCCCCCCAAGCTGGAGCCACTGCCCCGGTTGCGGGGCACGGAGCTCCTCGATACGCCGCTCCTGAACAAGGGTACCGCCTTCACCCACTCCGAACGCACGGCGCTCGGCCTCCACGGCCTCCTTCCGCCCCAGGTCGAATCGCTCGACCAGCAAGCGACCCGCGCGCACGAGGCGTTCCGGAGAAAGACGGACGACCTCGAGCGCCACATCTACCTCCGGGCGCTCCAGGACACCAACGAGGTGCTGTTCTACCGCCTCCTGCTCGACCACATGGAGGAGATGATGCCGGTGGTGTACACCCCGGTCGTCGCGCTCGGGTGCCAGGAGTTCAGCCACATCTACCGTCGGCCAAGGGGGCTTTTCATCCCGTATCCGCTGCGCGACTCGATACCGGCCCTCCTCGAGCACCGCCCGAACCCGGAGGTCGACGTCATCGTCGTCACCGACGGGGAAAGGATCCTCGGCATCGGCGACCAGGGCGTCGGGGGTTTGGGGATCCCGATCGGCAAGCTCTCCCTCTACACGCTGATCGGCGGGATCCCGCCGCAACGGACGCTACCGATCGTTCTCGACGTCGGCACGAACAACCTCGACCGCCTCCGCGACCCCGAGTACCTCGGCTGGCGGCACGAGCGGGTCACCGGGCCCGCGTACGACGAGTTCATCGAGCACTTCGTTCGGGCCGTCGGCGAGGCGCTGCCCGACACGCTCTTGCAGTGGGAGGATTTCGGCGCCGACCACGCGCGGCCGATCCTCGAGAAGTACCGGGACCGGGCGCTGACGTTCAACGACGACATCCAGGGGACCGGGGCCGTGGCCTTGGGCGGTATCCTCTCGGCGCTGCATGTCACCGGGGTTCCGCTGCGCGAGCAGCGCGTCGTGATCTTCGGGGCCGGCTCCGCCGGCATCGGCGTCGCCGATGCGTTGCGCTCGGCGATGGTGCAGCAGGGAAGCACCGACGAGGATGCCCGCCGGCGCTTCTGGATCATCAACCGCGGGGGGCTCCTGCAATCCGAGCGCTCCGACTTCCGGGAGGGGCAGCGAACGTACATCTGGCCCTGGTCGGAGGTCGGGCGATGGGCGAAGGCCGACTCTCGGCGCATCAGCCTCGGGGAGGTGGTGCGGGAGGTGCACCCGACGATCCTCATCGGGCTCTCGACCGTTGCGGGCGTCTTCGACGAGCCCCTGGTCCGGGAGATGGCCGGGGCGGTCCCGCGGCCGATCATCTTCCCGCTCTCGAACCCGACCGTGAAGAGCGAGGCGATCCCGCGCGACCTCCTCCATTGGACGGAGGGACGCGCCCTGATCGCGACGGGGTCACCGTTCCCGCCGGTCGATTTCGGAGGGCGCTCGGTAGCGATCGCCCAGTGCAACAACGTCTACATCTTCCCCGCGCTCGGTCTCGGCGCCGTGGCGAGCGGCGCCCAGCACATCACCGACGGCATGATCCTCGCGGCGGCGTACGCGCTCGCCGACCGTTCCCCGGCCCGAAAGGATCCCTCGGCCCCCCTGCTCCCCCGCGTCCACGACCTGCGCGCCTTGGCGGTGGAGATCGCCGTCGCCGTCGGGCTCGAGGCGCAGAAGACGGGCCAGGCCCCCGCGACCTCCGCGGAGGAGCTCCGTGCGAAGGTGCTCGCGACGCAGTGGACTCCAGCGTATCCCGCGTACTCGAAGCACTAGGGCCGGTCCCGCCCGAGGAAGGCGACGGCCGAGAACGGCGGGCCGAAGGTCGCGCCGGGCCGGTTCCGGAGCGGGATCCGTCAGTCGCCCGTGACCGACCGAAGGTCCTGCTCGAGGCCGGCGAGGTCGAACCCGGAGGGAGACCGTCCGAGCTCCGTGTTGATCCAGTCGAGGCTCAGCACCGCGTACGCCTCGTCCATGTACGTCTCGTAGAACGGCCACGACATCGGCTTCAGCGCGCCCCAGGTGACCACCCAGACGCGGCGGGCGTCGTAGGCGACGAGCGGCACGCAATGACCGTTCGCCGGGTTCGGAGCGGCGCCGCCCACCGCTCCCTGGGGAGGGACGCTCCACGGCGTCGAAAGGAAATCCGTGCCGGGCGCGACCGCGAAGTCGGGGAGGGCGAGGCCGACGTAGCAGTTGCCGAAGAGGTAGATCGAGTCCCTTGCCTCGGAGGAGTTCTCCGGCTCGAGCTGCGAGAAGGCGTGGATCCGGTCCCCGCCGATCCCGGTCACGCGCCAGAACTTGAGCACGTCCAGCATCGCCACGCCGCGGTCGGGGTCGCCGCCGGCGAAGTGTTCGTAGGCCGTCTGGATCGCCGAGTCCGAGGGGATCCGAGGCTTGCCGGTGTTCGCGGTCCACTCCTCGATCATGTGCCCCGCGGCGGCGCAGGTGCAGTCGCCCGTCCGGTCGTTGCCCATCATCGGCCAGTTCTTCACCGGCGTCGCGTAATCGACCGACCCGGGGGGCGCGGGCAGGTCGCGCGTCAGGTAGCGGCCGAACCGCAAGGTCCGGCGGTCGAACCGGGGCGGAAGCTTCCCGAGCCTTCTCGCCGGTCCGTCGGTCATCGTCGCTACTCCCCCGGGGGGGCGGTCCCGAGGCCGGCGCGGCTCGCGGCCGGGACCGGCGCGATCGACGGGACCATCGGAAGCGGGATCCCCCGGGGCGTGGGGCTCGGGGTCGTCGGCGCCTCGATACCGAGGCGGCGCCGGAGCCAGAACCGGACGTCCTGGTGGTACATGTTCCCGTACGGGCACGCTCCCACGCAGTCGCCCACGCCGCAGCACTTGGAGCTGCGGTACTCGCCGGTCGTCCGGAAGTACAGGGGCATGTCGACGAGGCCGACGGGGCAGGACTTGGCGCAGTCGAACGTCGTGCACTCCTGGCAGACCTTCCGGTCCTTGACCTTGAGCCGGAAGAACCCGAACTTCGCGAACGGCAGGCTCAGGGTGCCCCAGTGGCAAAAGCCGGTCGTCGCGCAGTTGTACGTCCCGATGTACGGCGTCGAGACGAACATCACGAACCAGACCCCCCCGAAGTACAGCTCGATCGGGAGCGGGAGCGCCGCCGAGTCGAGCCGGCCGTTCGCGACCTGGACCGCGGGAAGGAGGTGGAGGAACGCGAGCAGCGAGACCGAGAACAGCGAGGCGACCGCGATGCCGGACATCACGACGTACGCCGTCGACAGCTGGCTCCCGAGGAAGTACCGCCCGACCTTGGACGTCTGATTGAACTGACGCATCTCGTGGATCGCCGTGCCTTGGTACATGAGGGCGGCGCCGCACATCACGGAACAGAGCGCCTTGCGGCCGAAGAGGACGGTCAGCACCCCGACCCCGAGGTACATGAGGAGGATGGCGAGGGAGACGCTCGCCTCGAACGGACCGCCGGCGCGCAGACCGAACCCCCAGCCGAGCACGGGGAGGCTCGCGAGTGCCGGGATGTTCATCAGCGGCGTCGACGAGGTGAAGCTCGGTATGTACACCGCGGCGACCGCATAGAACGCGACCGTCAGGCCGAGGCGGTACTTCTGCGGCCGTTCGTGCGTCTCCCGGATCTTGAGGAGTACCAGCGGACCCATCGTGAACCCGAGCGCGGCGAGGAACCACGCCGAGGCGAGGATCGCCGCGGCGAACCAGAGGCCGTTGTAGAGCTGCGCGTCGAGGACGGCGACGAAAGAGCCGGCCGGGTGGGTGAACGGGATGTACTGGAGGAATCCGCGCCCTCCGATCTCGAGGTCCAGGAGCGCTCCGAGAAAGAATTCCGCGAGGAAGGTGAAGAGGAGGAACAGGAAGACCCAGAAGGGGCTCACCAGCCAGGGCCGGCGCTCTCCGGTGTTCTCGGGGGGGGCGACGAGCACGGCCCCGAGCGCGAGAGCGAGCTGGGCGACGACCGCCACGGCGAGGAACAGGGCTGAGCGATCGAGGTCCCAGAGGAACCAGCCGGCCGTCGTGACGACCGCGGCGAGCGCCCAGCCGACGAGGTAGCGGGAGACCGGGACGGAGATCTGCTTGGTCCGGTAGAGGAACTGAAGCGCGACGACGAACATCGCGACGATCACGGCGCTGCCCGCGAGCGCCGCGCCGAGCCCCCAGTCCGCGTGCGGCGAGAGGGTGGGGGAGAGAAGAACGATCGTCCCCTGGGCGAGGAGGAGGACCTTCAGACGGTAATCGACTCCCCTCGCGCCCGCGCCGGCGAGGAGGACGATCTGCGCGAAGACGACCAGCAGGAAGCCCGGGGACAGGACAAGGGAGGCCGCGGCGGCCCAGGGGGACGAAACCCCCGGCAGGGCGGGCGCCAGGCCGGCGACCAGAAGGACGCTGCCGAACAGGAGGTCCGCCCCGATGATCAAGCCGGCGAGAGCGATCGGCCCCGAGCGCTCGGCGAGGGTCCCCGGGGTGGTTCGCGGCTCGGTGTCTCGGCGGCGTCCGTTCACCCCTTCGCGGGTCAGGAGGAACGCGGCGGCGAGGACGGCTCCCGCGACCGCGAGACCCGCTTCTTCGAGGGCGGTCGGGCCGGTGAGGTAAAGGGTCACGGCGGAGAGGGCGACCCAGAGGAGCGCGAGCGAGAGAATCGACCCGCGCCGGACGGCGAACGGACGGTCCTCACGGGACGGCCGTACGGCCAGCCCCACCGTCACGACGACGGCGGCGCCCGTGAGGCCGCCCCACATCCAGAACCCGCCGTCCATGGTGTCGACCGTGCCCGGCGGCGGAGCGACGCCTCCGCGGGCCGTTGTCGATGAATACGCGAGGGCGGGGTATTTAGAACGCTAGTAGTGGGCCCCCGGCGGCCTAGAACTCGCCGGTCTCCCCCCCTTCTCCGCCTTCCCCGCTCTCGAGGATGGAACCGCCGTTGAAGGTGACGGTCTCGAGCGCCTGTTCGTCGAGGGTGACGAACGTTGCCGGGAGCAGGCCGAACCCGAGCGTGCTCACGTACGGACCGGCATCGACCGCAAGCCACCAGAGGAACGTGAGGAGCCAGGTCGCGTTCGTCAGGCTCAGCGTACCGGAGTATCCCTTGCCGAGATCCTGATACAGGGCGAAGAACAGGAATTCGGTGATCGGGTAGCTCGCCGGGCCCGGGGCGTTGTTCAGGGAGACGTTCGCCCAGTCGTCGTGCTTCGCATCGGAGGAGTTCTCCCGGGCGGTCGCCGCCGCCGAGGCGCCGTCGGAGCTTGGCCCGACGAACGATCCCGAGGGGTTTCGGACCATCGCCGCGCTCGTGTTGGCCGGCACCGACCCGGTCGCCTCGAGGTAACCGATCGCGCCGGGGGTGGAGGAGAGTTCGGACTCCATCGCTCCGGAGCCGTCTACCGCTATTCCCGAAGGCCACGAGACCTGGGGGCCCGAGCCGATCGAGCCGTTCCAGATGGGGCTGGACTCGGCCAGGAACGTCGTGAACACGGTGTTCAGTCCTCCCGGGTCGGAGCGGAAGACCGGGCGGACCGCCGGAGCGCCCAAGAGGTCGGCCGTGGGATTCAACGCGGCCACGGCCGGGTCGTTCCATGAGGTGATCGAACCTTGGTACAGCTCCGCCAGGACCGAGCCGTTGAGACGGAGCGGGGAGGTTAGGTCCGGAAGGTTGTAGACGACGGCGATTGGCACGGCGGCCTCGGGGAGGAGATCCGTGGAGCCCGCGAGGGCCGTTCGGTCCGTGGCGTTCGGGGGCGTGTCGGTCGCGACCACGTCCACCTGGTGACCGGCCAGCTCCGGAAGGTAGCCGTCCCCCGCGCTCGACGCCGCGTCGAGATGAACGCATCCTCCGCTCCAGGCAGAGAATCCCGCCCCCCAACTGGTCAGCGCGGCGGGCAGTTCGGGGTCGGCGCGGCCGCTCGCGGCCACCGACAGGTTGACCGAGAGGTAGGACGGCGCGTTGGCGCATTGCTGGGGTCCGTACAGCCCGGGCGCACCGGCCACCCGCGGCCCGATCGCCCAGCCGGTGATATCCCCGATCCCGATCGAGGCTCCGACCAGGACCGCCACCACGGCGAGGGCCGTCCACGCGTTCAGGCGGCGGCGGGGAGGGAGGACGATCCCGGCCGCGGAGGCCTGAGCCTCGTACCGATCGCGGGCGGGTTCGTCCGTCGTCCGTTCCTCCTCTCCCCGCAACCCGACCTCTCCGTGGATCGCCGGTTTCCGGCGCCCTGGAGGAAGTAGAGGCGCGACCTCCCGCTAAATACGCTTGCCCGGCCACGATGGGGACGCCGCCGGGGGGGCTCGCCCTATCTCCCTCGGTCGCCCCGGGCGACGGGGTTATATCGAAATCGATAGGTGGCGCGGCCCGGACCCTCTATGCCCCCGCGGATCCTCGGTCTGTACTCTCTCGCGTGCATGGACCGGGACGGGAGCGCCTACGGCTACCGGATCTCCCGCCAGATCGCCGAGCGGACGGAGGGGGGGTGGCGTCCGGGACCGGGCGCGATCTACCCGGCCCTGCGAGCGCTGGTCGCTCGCGGGCTCGCCCGGGCCGAGCGCCGGAACCGGCGGCTCGAGTACCGCCTCACCCCCCGCGGCCGCGTCCTGCTTCGCGAGATCCGACGCCGGCGGGACCGGCCGGCCTCGGTTCCCGATCTCTCCGTCCTCTGGGCGGACATCGTCGGCGTCGACGATCCCGGAGAGTTCATGCTCCAGCGGGTACGCCGCGCTTCGGGCGCGCTGGCCGATTTCGTGGATCGCGGTACCGATTCGGGGCCGGCGGCTCGCGCCCTACGGGCCCGCGCCCTGGCCGAGCTGGCCACGGCGCAGCGGCGTCTTTCGTCCGCCCGGCGCGGCCCCGGCCCCCGGGGGAAGTGAGACCGTGCCGGACTCCGATGCGATCGTCATCCAGGGCCTCTCCAAGCGGTACGGGTCGGGAGCGCACAGCGTGCTCGCCCTCGACCATGTGAGCCTCTCCATCCCGAAGGGGACCGTCTTCGGCCTCCTCGGCCCCAACGGCGCGGGCAAGACGACGCTCATCAAGGTGCTGACCGGGATCAGTCCGATCACGGAGGGCACGGCGAGCGTGGCCGGGTTCGACGTTCGGCGCGAATCCCTGAAGGTCCGCGCCCGGATCGGCTGGGTCGCCGCGGAGGTGATCCTGGACGACGATTTCAGCGGCTGGGAGAACCTCCAGTTGCAGGCCCGCCTTCAGGAACTTTCCGATTGGCAGGGCCGGGCCGAGGAGCTGCTGGCGTACTTCGGTCTCTCCGAACGCAAGGCCGACAAGGTGAGCACCTACTCGACGGGGATGCGCAAGAAGCTCGAGATCGCCCTCGCCCTGTTGCACCAGCCGGTGGTGATCTTCATGGACGAGCCGACGATCGGGCTCGACGTCGGGACCCGCCGGATGCTCTGGGACATCGTGACGGAGGTCCACAAGGAGTTCGGCGTGACGGTGCTGCTCACGACCCACTACATCGAGGAGGCCGATGCGCTCTGCGACCGGATCGCGATCATCGACGCGGGGAAGATCATCGCGGACGGTTCGCCGACGGAACTGAAGGCCCGGGTGAAGGCCGACATCGTGGAACTGACCCTTTCCGACGGGACGGACCCGAAGCTCGTCACCTCCCTGCCCGGAATCCAGGAGACCCGATCCCAAGGGAACGGGTGGATCCTGCGGGTCGACTCGTCGGAAGAGTTCCTGCCCCGGCTCCTGACCGCCGTCCCCGCCGACCGCATCCGACGGATCAGCGTGGAGAAGCCGAGCCTCGAAACCGTCTTCCTCCAGCTCACCGGCCGCCGAATGGGCCAGGAGGAGCCGGCGAAGGACATCCGGAAATTCTACCAGCAGATGCGGAGGCTCCGCGTGTGAAGAGCCAATTCTGGGGGCTCTACTCCCGCGAGATCGTGCGAACGTTCCGCAATCCGCTCGTCCTGCTCCTCACCCTCGTCCAGCCGTTCATGTGGCTCGCGCTGTTCGGGTCGGCGTGGAGCCAGGTCGCCTCGAAGGACCTCGCCATCTTCGGGACGTCGAACTACATCGCCTTCCTGCTCCCCGGCGTCCTCTCCACCTCGATGCTCTCGGTCGGGATGTTCGGCGCGATGAGCACCATCCAGGACAAGCGGTTCGGTTTCATGAAGCGCATCCTGATCACGCCGACGACGAAGGAAGTGATCTTCCTTTCGAAAGCGCTCGGCTCGGCGACCCGGGGCCTCGTGCAGATCCCGGTCATGATCCTCGCGGCGGTCGCGTTCCGCGTACCGCTCGGCCAGGTGACCCCGATCGACTGGGCCGCCTGGGGGCTGATGCTGTTCTTCCTCGCGATGGGGTTCTCGAGCCTCTTCCTCGCGGTGACCGCTCCGTCGACCGACTGGCAGACCCCGGCGGTACTCGCGAACTTCGTCACGATGCCGTTCACCTTCGCGAGCGGAGCGCTCGTGCCGACCGCGGGATTCCCGTGGTGGATGCTGATCATCTCCCGGTTGAACCCGATCTCGTACTCCACGCTGCTCGGACGCGCGTTCGTGCTCGGCGAGCCGGTCCCCTGGCACAACCTGTGGGGGATCGTGGGGTTCGGCGCGATCGCGCTCGTGGTCGGCTACTTCGTATCGGCCCGCTGGCTCAAGGTCGAGTAGACGCGGGCGGCTCCGGCACCGCGGTGACCGCGAAGTCGCTCCCCTCCCAGCGGTCCGCCTCCGGCCAGTAGAAGGTGAACCTCCAGGAGTGGCCCGGTCGGTCGAGCGGCTCGAGGTCGACGTAGTGCAGGCCGAGGCCGGTCGCGAGGGAGTCGCGGTCGGTCGTCGTCCGCCAGTCGTCCGCGCTCGCATGCAGGCGGAACGTCCGGTCGGCGACCACCCGCAGGGGGGCGTCCGGGGCGACCGTGGCGGGGCGACGGTTGAACTTCCAGATCTCGAGGGGGCGGCGACGGTGCGAGGACGACAGGTACCGGTCCGCCACCGCCCGCTCGCGGTCGAAGACGACCCGGTCGGAGGCCGACCGCAAGAGCTTCACGTACTCCGCATGCGCCCAGGCGAGCGGCATCGCCGCTTCGGTCGGGCGGCCGAGCACGAGGTGAAGGGCCGGCCGGTCGGGCCCGTCCCACACCTGCTCCGGAAGCAGGCCGTTCGAGGTCGCCAATCGCTCGAGGGTGTCGAGCTGGGGCTGCGCGGAGCGTCCGGCCGCCAGCTCGTAGTGGCCCCGTTCCCCGACGAGGAGCGGCCAGGCCCGGCCGACCCCCCAGCCGGCGTAGGCCTGCCCGTCCGGTGTCTCGCCGTACCCGTCATGGTTGTAGCGACGCCACACGGGTCCGAACGGCGTCTCGACCCGGAGGACCCGATCGACCACCCGGAGCGAATCGACGATCAGCGGGTCGTCCGCCCGGCGGATGCCGTAGCGAACGAGATCGAGGAAACCTCCGTCGACGATGTCGTCCGCGGGGAACCGGTCCGGCTCCCCCGGCGGGACGTTCGGAAGGCGCACCGTTCCGAGCGCGGGGCCCTCGTCGGGCGTCGGGTCGTCCACGCGGGCGGGCCGGATGCGCACGTAGTGGCGCGGGATCCCCGGAACGAGGCTCCCGTTCCCCGTCACCGTCCAGCGCTCGAGCCGGCTCTCGAGGAAGTCGGCGTACTCCTGGACGAACGCCGCGGTCGCCGGGTCGGAATGGGCCCGCGCGAACCCGGTGCCGACGGTGAGCGCGGCGATCGTCGCGGCGAGGGTCGACGGGGAGTAGCCGCCGACCTCCTCCCAGCGGTCCTGCTCGGTCGCCGGGCCGGACCGGATGAGGAAGCGCATCGCCCTTCGGACGAGAGGGTCGGGATCGAACTCCCCGAGCTCGCGCGCCTCCTTCAGGCGGGCGGCGAGCAGGATCGGCAGCGCGACCTCGTCCAGCTGTACCCCCTGCCAGTACGGCGTCCCGTCGACCCAGAAGTTCTGCGGGAATCCCCCGTCGGGCCGTTGGCGCGCGGCGAGGTAGATGAGCGCCCGGCGGGAGGCGTCCGGCGACCCGGCGGCGAGCAGGGCGCCGGCCGTGGCGACCAGGTCCCGCGTCCAGACCAGGTGGTAGCCGCCCCGGTCGCGGTCGCTCTTCGCCGACCCCCACGGGATCGAGAGGGAGGCGATGAACGCGCCCGGGTAGACCTTGTCCTCGTGCGCGAGCAGGATCGAATGGCTCGAGCGCAGGAGACGCCCGCCGTCCCCCGCGCGGTCGGCGAGCGGCAGCTCCCGGGCCGAGGTCCGGTTCCATTGCTCGATGAACCGCCGCTGGTGGACCTCGAACGGTGTCGCAAGCGACTGGAGGAGGGTGGTGGCCGCCGACTCGATCGTATCGCCGAACGCGAGGCCGAGCGTGAACTCGGTCCGTTCGCCGAGGGGCAGCTCCCCGGTGAGCGCGACGTTCCCGTCCGGGGCCCGGTCGAACTCCCAGTCGAGCGAGCGGTGCTGCATCAGGTCGGTCCACCCGTCGCTCGCCCCGACGTAGCCGACGGAGCACCGCGCCCAGGGGAGCGAGGCGCCGACGGCGAGCGCGACCCCGTCCTTCTCGGCGGCGAGGACGGGCCGGTCGAGGAGGTCGTAGACGGTGCCGTGATTCCCCCACCCCCCGACGTCGAGGTGGGGGGCGGCGAGCACGAAGAGGCGCAACCGGCCGGCCAGCGCCGGGCCGACGTCGACCCGGGTCCTCAGGAGGAGGCACGGCTGATGGGGGTCGCCGAGGACCGTCTTCGAGATCCGGTACCGGCCGTCGGGCTCCTCTCCCGTCACGGTGTACCCGAGGGCCCGGGCGTTCGGCCGCACGGTCGTCGAGCGGAGGTGCCGACGCTCCTCGTGTACGAACGTCGCGCCGTCCGTGAGCAGGAACTGAAGGTCCCGGAGCTGGGGTCGGTCGATCATCGGGTAGTAGACCTCGGTGACGACCCCCCGCCAGAGCGTGAACCAGAGGCGGGCGTCGGCCGAGTACGCCGTTCCCACGCCGTCCTTGTTGCTGTGCGACCAGCGCGGCTCGATCCCGGGCGCGCCGAACGCCACGCGGTCCCCCCGGGGCTGCACGAGGTTGCTCCGACCCCCCGGAGCCGCGGCCGACCTTAGGGGTTGCCGGGGGCGGGGCGTCCGGCGGGGGGTCCGGCGGCCTTTTCCGACCGCCGGAGTACCGAGCCGCGTGGAGCTCCTCGTCTTCGTGCTCCTGTTGATCCTCACCGGCGCGGTCGCCGGCCTCGTCGGCTCCCTCACCGGCCTCGGCGGGGCGGTCGTCGTGATCCCCGTTCTCCTCATCGGGTTCGGAACCCCGTTCCCGGTCGCGGCGGGGGCGGGTCTGATCACCGTCCTCGCGACCTCGGCGACGACGGGGACGGCCTACCTACGGGATCGGCTGTGCGACCTGAGGATCGGCATGTTCCTCGAGATCGCGACCGTCCCCGGGGCGCTCCTCGGGGCCACGCTCACCGTCTTCCTGTCCCACGCGAACCTCGAGCACGTGCTGCTGATCGCGCTCGGGGCGGTGTTCCTCGCGATGATCCCCGGCGTGATCCGTCGCCGGAGCGACGACTCGGGCGTCGTGGCGGAACCGGACGCGCGCTCGGCCCGGCTCGGCCTCGTCGGCACGTACGTCGACGAGACCGGACGGGCCGTCCACTACCGGGCGGCGCGGACCGATCCCGCCCTCGGCGTGTCGTTCGGCGCGGGCCTCGTTTCCGGGATGTTCGGCATCGGCGGCGGCGTGTTCAAGGTCGTCGCCATGGAGCACTACCTCCGGCTGCCGATGAAGGTCGCGACCGCGACGAGCAACTTCATGATCGGCGTCACGGCGGCCGCCGGCGCCGGCGTGCTCCTCGCGGCCGGCTACATCGACCCGTTCATCGCGGCCCCGGCCGCCCTCGGCACGGCGGCCGGCGCGCTCCTCGGCAGCCGGGTCCTTCCCGGCCTTCGGAACCAGACCGTCCGCCTCCTGTTCCTTCCCGTGATCGCCGTGCTCGCGGTCGAAGTGATCCTGCGGGGGTTGGGGCTGCCGTGACCGGAGCGACGGCGACCGGGGCGGTTCCTCCGGCGCGGGATCGGCTGCCGGACGAGGCGTACGAGCGGATGGCGCTCGTCCTGCGGGTCGGCCTGGTCGCCTCCCTCGCGATCTTCCTCGGCGCGATCGGGACCTACCTCGCGCTCCACCCGCGGGCCGGATGGTCCTCCTCGGAGGCGAACCCTTCCGGGGGCTTCCTCAATCTGCCCGGGCTCGCGAGCGGGCTCGCCGGTGGCTCGCCGGTCGCCTTCCTCACCCTCGCCGTGCTCCTCCTCGTCGCGACCCCGCTGGTCCGGGTCCTCTCGGGCCTCTACTACTTCCAGCGCGGAGGAGAGCGCGCCCTCGCCGGGATCGCCCTGACCGTCTTCGTCCTGCTGCTCTTCGGGCTCCTCGTGCTGGGCCCGTGGGTCCGCTGAGCGGGGCGCGTTCACCCGCCCGCGGCGAGGGCATCCCGGACGGAGGCGAGGGCCCGGTCGGCGAGCGAGCGCGCGATCGCGGGGTCCTTCGCCTCGGCGATCACGCGGAGCAGCGGCTCCGTGCCCGATGGGCGGACGAGGACCCATCCGCCGTCCCGGTAGACCTTGAGCCCGTCGATCGTCACGACGCGCTCGGCCCCGGGGCGGAGCGTCTCGGCGACCCGCGCGAGGACGCGGTCGCGGACGGCGACCGGGCAGACGACCTTCTCCTTGACGAGCGGATACCGGGGGATCTCGGAGAGCAGCTCGGGAAGGGTTCGCCCGGTCCGGGCGAGGAGGTCGAGCGTGGCGGCGACGCTCATCGCGCCGTCCCGGGCCAGCTGGAACTCCGGGAAGATCAGCCCGCCGTTGTCCTCGCCGCCGAAAACGGCGTGGTGGAGCTTCATCGCATGGGAGATCGCGGGCGACCCGACCCGGGTGTACTCGACCGTGCCGCCGAGCGGCCGGACCGCGTCCTCGATCGACTGGGGCGAGGAGATCGAGGTGACGACCACGCCGCCGCCGTGCCTTCCTACCGCGTCCTTCGCGAGCAGGGCGAGCATCTCCTCTCCCGGGACGTAGCGTCCCGAGGCATCGACGTACACGGCCCGGTCGGCGTCGCCGTCGTGGGCGACCCCGAGGTCGGCGCCGATCGCCGTGACGGTCCGCTTCAGGTCGGCGAGGTTCGCCTCGGTCGGCTCGGGATGGTGTCCGGGGAACGTCCCGTCGACCTGCCCGTTGATCGTCACGACCCGGCAGCCGAGCCGGCGGAGGAGGGTCGGGCTCGTCACGACCGAGGCTCCGTTCGCGCAGTCGAGCACGACCGTGAACTTCCTCGCCGCGATCTTCGTCCGGTCGACCTGGGCGAGGATCCCGTCAAGGTATCGGTGGGCCCCGTGGGGCTCCGAGGTGATCTCACCGATGCGGTCGAACGGCGCCGAGGCCGTGTCGCCCCGCTCGGCGGCGGCCTCGATCGACTCCTCGAACGCGCGGGACGCTTCGAGCCCGTCGGCCGCGATGCACTTCAGGCCGTTGAACTCGGGCGGGTTGTGCGACGCGGTGACGACGATCCCGAGCTCCGCGCCGACCCGGGGCACGCTGTACTGGATCGCGGGCGTCGGAAGCAGTCCGAGCTCGACGACGCGGTGGCCGGCCAGCGCGAGCGTCGCGCTGACGAGGCGCGCGATCGCCGGGCTCGAGGTCCGTCCGTCCCATCCGACGGCGAGGGGCCGCGCGGGAGCCACGACGGAGGCGATCGCGGCGGCGACGCGGGTGACGAACGGGGCCGTCAGCGGGTTCCCGACGATCTCTCGGATGCCGTTGGTCCCGAACAGTCGCGTCACCGTGCGCCCGGCGTCGGTGAGACGACCGTCGATATAAGACGCACAAGGGTTATTCCCGGGGCGCCCCCTGCGTCGCCGTGGCGCCGCCGCGGTACCTCGCCGACGAAATGCTCGGCCGGTTGGCCCGCTACCTCCGGTTCGTCGGCTGCGACACGTTGTATCTGCGGGGGCTCAGCGACGACGAGATCCTCGCTCGGGCCCGGGGAGAGGACCGGGTCGTCCTGACCCGGGACCGGGACCTCGCCCGACGAGCTCCCCGGGGGTTCCTGATCGGGAGCCCGCACCTTCGCGAGCAGTGGAGCGCTGTCCGGGCGGAGTGGCCGGACCTTGCGACCGAGCTCCGGTTCGAGCGCTGCTCCCTGTGCAACGGGCTCCTCGCCCCGTACCGGATGGGAACGGACCCGGCCCGGGAGGAGGGCCTCCCCCGCGACCGGGTCGAGCGCGGGCTCGAGGTCTGGGGATGCGACGAGTGCGGCCACTTGTACTGGGAGGGCACGCACACGGCCCGGATCCGTTCGCAGTTCGCCCTCTGGTCGGCCGAAGGGACCCGATGATCGAGGCGTACGTCGAGCTCTCGGGAGAGGCGCCCGACCTCGCCCGGGCCGAAGCGATCTCGGCGGCGGAAGCTCTCGGCGGAGAGGGCCGGCCGTCGGGGATCGAGGGGCTCGTCGGGGTCGGGTTGCCGGACCTCGCGTCGCTCGGTCGCCTGGCGGACCGGCTCGCCCTCGCCCGCCGGTGCCTCGTCGCGGTCCGTCCGGCCGAGCCTCTCGCGCCGGCGCTGGCCGCGGAGGGGGCGGCCGGCCAGTCGGCGGTCTTTCGCCGCCTCGGTCGCTCTCCCGGGGCCGCCGGCGCCGGCGTCCTCGCCGCCGGCCGGACGTACTGCGCGGCCGGAGGGTCGATCGACCTCGGGCGGCCGGCGCGACGGTACTGGCTCGCGCCCCGGCCGGGAGGGGACGAGGCGCTCCTCCGCGAGGTCGCCGCGGTCGATCGCGCGCAGAGCGCGACGCGCCGGATGCCGCTCCTGCCGTTCCAGCGACCCGTCTCGCTCCCCCCGCGCCTCGCGCGGGCGGCCGCCAACCTCGCCCGTCTGCGTCCCGGGGACCGCGTCGTCGATCCGTTCCTCGGCACCGGGGCGCTGCTCGCCGAGGCGGCGCTCCTCGGGGCCCGCATCTACGGCATCGACCGAGATCCCGAGATGGTCCGGGGGGCGCTCCGGAACTTCGCGTACCTCGGGGTCGAGGCGACGCGCCTCGTTGAAGGGGAATCGGGGAGCGTCGATCTCGACGACCCCGGGCTCCGGTTCGACGCCGTCCTGACCGACCCGCCGTACGGCCGGTCCTCGTCGACCGGGGGCGCGGACCCTTCCGAGATCGTCGCCCGCGTGCTGCCCCGCTGGGGGGAGCGGGTCCGGGAGGGCGGCCGGCTGGTCGTTGTCGCCCCTGCGGGCGCGCCGCCGCTGCCCGCGCCCTGGACGGTCCGGATCGCGGTCTCCGTCCGCGTGCACCGCAGCCTGACGCGCGAGTTCCGGGCCTACGAACGGAGCGCCTAGGGGATCGAGAGCGAGAAGACGGTCCGGGCGCTCCCTCCGCCGGTCGGTGGGCAGAGCTCGAGGGCGGTGAGCTCGATGACGAGCGCGGCGGCCCCCTGGGGGTTCGAGAGCTCGACCGTCACCGGGGCGCGGGACGTCCCGGCGATCGTCACGTAGTCGGACGCCGGGAGCGACGGGTCGGCTCCCGCCGGAACGCTCACCCGGGACCCGTCCGGGAGGAAGAACGTCCAGTTCGCCGTCGCGGACCAGGTCGCGAGCGCCGACGCGTTCAGGAACGCATGCCCCACCGTGACGTTCTCCACGGCGAGGTCGAAGACGAACGCGTGGGCGACCGGGTCCTGGTTCTGGACCGTCACGGTCAGGTTCGCCGCGATCGTCGCCCCGGCCGGAGGGGTCGGGTACTCGACCGTCTGGGGGACCAGGCCGATCCCCCCGGTCGGAAGCTGGATCGGGACGATGACGAACCCGGCGACGAGCACGGCGGCCACGACCCCGCCGAGCGCGTAGCGCCGGGGACCCACCGGGGTGAGGTCGTTCAGCGGCGGCGGGTTGCGCAGCCCGAGGAAGAGGACGAGGACGCCGAAGATGAACCAGCCGAAGTAGAAGATGCTCAGGGCGAAGAGCGAGATCGCCGCCGCGTAGCTGACGTAGCGGGACCGGTCCCCGAAGAGCGCCCGGAAGACCCGGCCGCCGTCCAGCGCCCCGATCGGGAGCAGGTTGATCGACGTCACGAGGATCCCGACCCACCCGGCGATCGCCAGGGGGTGGAGGGGGCCGCTCGACGACGGGAAGAACGCCCCGAACAGCGTCCAGAGGAGCGACGGGGAGAAGATCTCGTGGCCGTAGTCGAGGCCGAGGATCGTCGGCGCGCAGTAGTTCGCGGGGACCAGCGCCGTGTGGGCGGAGAGGTACAGGCCCGCGATCGAGATCGGGATCGACGTGAGGAACCCGGCGAGGGGGCCCCCGGCGGAGACGTCGAACATCGCCTTGCGGTCCGGGAACGGGTCCCGGATGCTCACGAACGCCCCGAAGGTGCCGAACGGGAGGGGCGGCGGCACGGGCAGGAAGAACGGCAGCGAGGCGTCCAGGTGGCGCCGTCGCGCGATCCCGTAGTGGGCGAGCTCGTGGAGCCCCAGGATCGCCATGAGCGGGAGGCCGAAGTACAGCGCGCCGTTCGTGACGTCCCCGAGGGAGAGGGCGCTGGCCCCGGTGTAGGTCAGCCAGATCATCGATCCGGCGAAGACCGTCGTGGCGAGCGTCGCCGCCAGAAGGGTGAGGTTGACCCAGAGGCCGCGGTTGCTCGTCTTCGGCCGGCGGACGACCTCGATGAAATCCTCGCCGGAGTCGCGTCGGAGGATCGGGATGTAGCCCTGCGGGCCGAGCTCCCGGCGGAGGAGGTCGAACCTCTCCTCGAGCGTCGTCAGGTCGATCCGGACGGCGAGCAGGAGCGATTGGGGCCCGACCCGCGTCTCGTAGACCGGGAAGCGGGTCGCGACCGTCGCCCGGATCCGTTCGAGCTCGGTCGCTCCCGAGCCGGGCCGGGGATCTCGCCCCGAGACCATCCCCTAGGCCCCCGCGGGGGCTTCCCCGGCGGACTTGCGAAGGCGCTTCGCCCGTTCCTTCGCGTTGTAGCCGGTCGCCGCCTCGAGGAACCGGTTGTACCGGCCGATCGTGTCGCGGGCGACGTCGTCCGGCACCTTCGGGTTCATCGTCACCTCGACGGCGAGCTCCTTGCGGTCGGCGCGCACGGTGAGCCGGAGGATCGCCCCGAACGACGCCGAGGCCGACTCTCCCTCGACGGTCGCGGCCCCGAAGCAGTCCCGCAGGAGCTGCTCGAGGGAGGCGGGCGCGAGGTGGGCCCGGTGGCTCGCGCGGACGGGATACCGTTGCACGGAGGCGGGTACGGGGGACCCGCGATAAAACCTCTGCCGCCGCGGGGGAGGCTCAGACCGTCTCGAGCTCGAACGACACCCGATAGCCCCGCAGCTGGTGGGTGATCTCGTCCGAGAGGTCGAGGATCTGCTCGCGGGTCGGCGACCCCTGCCAGTCGTAGACGAAGTCGTAGTTCCCGTGCGTCGGGGCGAACCCGCACGACCGGAGGCGGTCGGCGACCTCGGAGGGCTTTGCCCCCTCGCTGTTGAACGAGAGGCGCAGGTACGTTTCCATCGTCTCCCCTACGGACCGGGCGCATCAAAGGGATTGCGGCCGGCCGGGCCGCAGGAGGCGCCCGAGCCCGCGCTCGAGATCGCGGCTCGTGCGGCCCGGTAGCTCCCGCGGGTCGAGCGCGACGGCCGGCGAGCGCTCGACCGCGGTCCAGCCGCCGTCCCAGCGACGTACGATCCCGATCCCCAGGTCCTGGCCCACCACCGCGGAGGCGGCGAGGGTCCGGGCCCGGGCGGTCTCGCTCCCCCGGCGCGGGCCCGGCGGACCGGCGGCCCGAACGCGCGCGGTGGGGATCGCGCGGCGCACGGCGCGCGCGGCGGCAGGACGGTCCGCGGGGTCGTTCGTCGCGATCCCGACGGCGAGGGGAGCGACCCGGCGGCCCCGCCGGTCGATCTCGCCGGACCGGATGCGGCGCGAGCTCACCGGAAGGAGATCGTCGGCCAGGACGAGGGGAACGATGAGCACGGGCACGGCCGGTCGGCCCCGCCGCCGGCGCTCCGCGTTGACGGCGCGGCCGCCGTCCGCCGTCTCGGCGGAGACGATGAGGACGCCGACCCCCTCCTCGACCGATCGGCCGAAGCGGTCGGCGAGGGGAACGACGCGCCAGGCGCGTCCGCGGTAGCGACGGCCCAGCCACCGGCGCAGGGCCCGCGAGCGCGTCGCGAACGGCTGGATCGACCCGCCGCCCGGCTTGGCGAGGCGGCGCACGAACGCATCCGTCGTCACGCCCACCGAGACTCTCCGTCCGGCGCCGAAGGCGGCCCCGAGGAGCGCCGTGTGCCCGACGTGCAGCCGGTCGAACGTACCGCCGAGGACGGCATGGGCGTAGCGCGGCACGGCGGATCCCCTACAGGTGGAGGGAGCTGAGGTAGACGACGAGGATGAGGGCGATCGTGCCGTAGAGGAGGTAGGTGTACGTCCGCCGGGTGCGGGAGCGCCGGTCGCGCTCCTCCGCGCAAGCCGCGCTGCAGGTCTCCTCGGTGGGCGTGCAGACCCGGCCGCAGATCTTGCAGTGGCGATGATCGTCGCTCACGGGGACCGACCGAGATCACTTCCGGCGCGGGTTTAGCGTTATGCGACGGGCCCGGACCTACGGGGTCGGTCGGCGGACGCGACGTCGCTCGGCGGGCTCTGCGGCCTCGCGCTCGGCGCGGGCCTCCGCCGCCGTCAGCGGGGGCCGGCCGTAGCCGGCGGTCGCCTCGGGGGGGAACGTTCCGTCGGAGGAGGGGGCCGGCGGCGGGGCGGGCAGGGGACGGGTGGCGCGGTGCAACCCGCCCCGGCCCCGGCCCCTCGGCGCGAGAGCGAGCGCGCCCTCCTCGCGCGAGATCTGCTGGATCAGGTTGAGCCAGATGCGTCCGTGCTGGGCGACCGCGGTCTCCATCCGCTCGCGGATGAGGTCGTTCTCGGCGAGGAGGGTCGTCTCGACCCGCTGGATCTCCTTCTGGAGCGATTCCTTGAGGTCGCGGATGCTCCCGCCGAACTCCTGCTGGGAGACCTTGAGCCACGTCTGGCGGACCATCGGCAGGATCGTGTCGTGGACGACCTTCAGCCGCCGGTCGAAATCGTCGAGCTCCCGTCGGACCGTCCGCTCGATCGCCCCGACGTCGACCGCCTGGGAGGGAACGTTCGTCTCGAGGTGGTGGAGGCGCGCGAGCAGCTCCTGCTGCGCGGCGCGGATGCGGCCCTCGGAGTGGGCGACGGCGGAGGCGACCGCCTTGGACTGGTCCGAGTGCGCGCGTTCGAGCAGCTCCGTGAGCCGTTCGTTGAGGAGCGTATCGAGATGCCCGGCGTCGACGGTACGGGCGAGCGCCTGCTCGGTGTCGAGCTTCGCGCGGGCGAAGAGGCCGAGGGTCTGCTCGCGCTCCTTGTCGAGGTTCTCGCGGAGCTTTCCCTCGACGAACGACTGCATGCGGACCTGCAGCCCCGCGAGCGCCTCCGTCTGCGCCTCGGCGATCTCGCCGAGCCGGGCCTCCCGCTCGAGAGCGACCCGCTGCTCGACCCGGGCGACGCGCTCGTCCGCGATCGAGGCGAGCTTCTCCTTCTGGACCGTCGCGGCCGCGGTGAGCCGGGTCTCGAGGTCCTTCGAGCGGCCCTCGACGAACACGCTCAGCCGTTGCTCGAGGTCGTGGACCTCGCGGGCGAGGCGCTGGGACGTTTCGACGCCCCGCTCGTCAATGATCTTGCGGACGCGCCCCTCGATCTCCTCGCGGAGCGCCGTCCCCTGCTCCCGCGTCTCGCTGAGCTCGACGTCGAGCTGGGCGACGAGCGCGGCGCGCAGCTCCTCCTCCGACTTCGCCGCCCGGGCGTCGAACTGTTCGATCGCGTTCTGGAGCTCGGTCGAGAACCGCGTCGACCAGGCATCGCCGGCGGCCTGGGAGGCGGCGGTCCCGAGGCCGGTCGATCGCTCGTCGACCGACGTTTTCACGCGGACGTCGACCTGGCGGGCGAGCTCGGCCGGGTCGATCGCCGGGCGGGCCTCGAGCGCGCCGAGGCGGGTCGCGAGCTCCTTCTGCGCGGCCTGGATCGCGGAGGACCACTTCGTCTCCTGGTCGCGGAGCGCGGCCTGCACCGGGGCGTCGACCGCCGGGCGGGCTTCGAGCGCGCCGAGGCGGCCTGCCAGTTCCTGCTGGGCCGCCCGGATCGCGGAGGACCACTTCGCCTCCTGATCGCGGAGCGCGGCCTGGACCGGAGCATCGACCCCGGGTCGGCCCTCGAGAGCGGCGAGGCGGGAGTCGAGCTCGCTCTGCGTCGCCTGCATCGCGGTCGACCACTTCGCCTCCAGGTCGCGGAGCGCGACCTGGACCGGGGCGTCGATCGCGGGGCGGGACTCGAGCGTGCCGAGGCGTGCGTCGAGCTCCTCGCGGGAGGCCTGGATCGCGGAGGACCACTTCGCCTCCTGGTCGCGGAGCGCGGTCTGGATCGCGGATTCGATCGCCGGGCGGGCCTCGAGCGAGCCGAGGCGGCCGCCGAGCTCGTTCAGCGCGGATTGGAGCGCGGTCCGCTGCGCCTCCTCGGCCTCGCGGAGCCGGGTCTCGACGGCGATCGCCCACTTCGTCTCCTGTTCCCGGACCGACGCCTTGACCCGCGCGTCGATCGTCGAAAGGTCGACCGGGGGGCCCGGAGGGACCGGCGGGAGCTCGGGGCCCCGCGGAGCGGCCCGGGGCTCCGGCTCGCGGGGAGGCGGGGCACCGGGCGGAGCGGGGGCGGACAGCGGAAGGAGGGAAGGATCGTCGCTGGTGGACACCGGGACGCCGACGGATTCGGGCACGGAGACGGCGACCTGCGGGGGCGGCCGGAGCCACGCGGGGTGCTGGCCCGCGCCCGGCACGGCGCTCGGGCCCGCCGACCCGGACGACGCGGAGGCCGCCGGAGGTTCCGGGGGCGCCATCGCGCTCAGCTCGACCGGGCGCGCCTGGAGGTACTCGTTCGCCCGCTTGGCCGCGTCGCCCGAGACCGCGACGGAGCGGCCCTTGGGCTTGCTCAGGAGGAGCGCCGCCGTCTCCATCGCGGCGCCGATCCGCCACATCTCCTTGCGACGGTCGCGGCCGGTCGGGCGGTCGCTGTCGGAGAGGCGGGCGCCGATCCGCGGAAGCTCGACCGCGTCAACGCGACGCGCGACCTCGCGCTCCTTCTCGTCGGCGTGCTCGCGGATGTACTGGAGCACGAGCGGGAGCGCCTCGGACTTCCTCCCGGCCGGCGGCTTCGTGAGGTCGCGGAGCGTGACGGAGAGCTCCTCCCAGCTCTTCATCCGCTTCTCGTGCCGGTCGCCGGACGCCTCGCCGCGGGCGACGCGCATCACGGCGAGGGCGGTCGGGAGCTGCTCGGAGAGCTCGGAGAGGTTCACCTTCGCCGCGGGCAGGAAGTAGGGGAAGACGAGGAAGGCGCCGAGCGCGACGAGCGCGGCCGGCATGGCGCCGACGAGCTCGAGGACCGTCTGCGCCGTGGCCTCCCACTGATCGCTGGCGACGATCACGACGGGGTCGGTCATCCCCTTGCCGAAGAGGAACCCGTCCCCGACCGCCTGGTAGACGGCCGGTTCCGGGTCCGCGGCCAGGCGGTGGATCTCCCCGCGTCCGTCCATCGTCGCGTGGGCGCGCAGGATCATGCCGCCGAAGTCGCCGCTCGCGAGGAGGTCGGCGGTGGAGAAGACGAGCGTCTTCATCCCGAGGCGCGGCCGGTCCTCGGTGGAGAGGAACATCCGGCCGACGCAGGTGTACCGGTGGCCCGCGGCCGGATAGAGGAACAGGTTCGGGTAGAACGAGAGCGCCTGGGACGGCCCGGGGTCCCAATAGTCGTGGGTGTCGGCGATGTTGATCGTGAGGTTCCCGACGATGCGGATCGACTCGAGGGTCTCCCGGAGGCCCGCGAAGTCGTCGGGGATCGTCGTGTACCCCGGGCTCTCCGCCTCGTTGTCGACCTGGCGGCACCAGACGGAGGCGACCGGCGCGACCGCCCTCATCGGGGGAGGGTCGAGACCGGCCATCAGGACCCCTTCGTCGCGCGTTTCGCCAGGATCCGCTCGCAGGCCCGGGCGAGCGGGAGCGTCGTGTTCACCATCACCGGGACCCCGAGGGTCGGCGTTCCGATGGCGGGCGCCTCCTGCCCTCCCTCGCCGACCAGCAACGGGTGCCCCTCTCCGGTGGAGACGGCGCTCGAGACGAGGAAGACGTCCTCCTTGATCGAGATCCCCCGCCCCTCCTGCGCGACGAGGATCGTGCCCATCCCCGCGCCGTCGCGGCGGAGCAGGAAGTCGACCGGGTCGAACTGGCTCCGGAACGTCCGCTCCCGGACGCTCCGGTCGACCTCCCCGTAGAACTCCTTCAACTTGTCCGCCTTCGAGATGGCGATGACGAGCGGGAGGTCGCGGGTCCGGGTGTAGCGGAAGACGCCCCGGGCGAGGTTGATCTGCTGGGCCTGGTCGCGCAGCGACGCGAGCGCGGGCGAGAGGAACAGGATGATCGCGTCCGCTTCCTGGACGAACCGGCCGAGCAGCGTGAGCCCGCGGCGCCACAGGTCGCGTCGATCCGGCCTCCAGGAGTCGAAGTGCGGGATCACCCGGCAGCTCTTCTCCGTCACCTCGCCTTCGGTCGAGTCGATCCAGAGCCGGTCGTAGCTGAAGTAGTCGGCGATGATCCCGCCCGCCTCGTCGACGGTGTTCAGCTCCATCGGGCGGGAGCCGGTCTTGTCCTCGGGCGCGCCGTAGCGGAAGTGCATCTTCATCTCGACGAACTGGTTGAACTTCGTCGGGAGCGGGTACTTCGTCAGGATCCCTTGGTCCTCCCGCCCGGCCGACAGCTCGACCCAGAGCTTGCGCCGGTCCTCCATCGGCCGATTGACGTAGTAGCGGGTCGTCGTCTCGAGGCTCTCCTCGGGGTCGGTCGGGTCCGTCGTCTCGTACGTCGTCTCCTCGAGGGCGATGTCGTTCTCGAGGTCGCCGTACAGCGGGAGGTTGCCGCCGTCCTCGCGGGCGGGCACGTACAGGATCGGGAGGTTCAGGCCGAAGTGGCCGGAGAGGAACCGGAAGTACGTCGTTTTGCCGGAGGCCGGGATCCCGACGACGGCGATCCGGGCGGAGTCGACCGACGGTTTGGCCTCTCGCTTTGTCCCCGCGGCACGCCGCGATCGAGTCGTGACCTTCACTTCACCCATGGTATGGCTCCCCTACCGCATCTCGGCCAAGCATATCTCGATGAAGTCGAGCGCCCCCTCGACCACCGCCCCCGAGCTCGAGAACTGGAGGCGGGCGTCCTGGAGCCGGCCGAAGACGTCCTCGACCGCCGCCTCGTGACGGAGGGCCGCGTCCTGCAGATCGCCCTCCCCGGCGAGCCGGGTGAGCTGGTAGGTGCCGCGCAGCTCCATCAGGCGGGCGAGGAGGTCCATCAGGCTCTCCCGGAGCTCGACGTCGGCCCCGGCGAGCCGGTGCTCGGTGTCGTCGATGAACCGCACGAGCGTCTCGGTCTCCTTATCGTTCTGCATCCGGGCCTGGAGGAGTGCGAGGCGGCGAAGTACGGAGGCCTGGCTCGCGGGGGGGAGCTTCTCGGCCTCGGCCCACGCCTGCAGGAGGGCGCGCGCGGCCTCGACCACCGTCCGCTGGGCGAACTGGATCCGCGCCTCCCAGTAGAGCCGGGTCACCGGCGGGAGGACCGACTTGCCCTCCCCCAGGAGCGCGAGCGCCCGGGGGTACTGTCCCGCGAGGTACGCCTCGATCACCTCGCCGAGCGGGCCGTACCGTTCCTTGAGGTACGCGGGCGCCCCTCCGGAGGCGGGGAGGACCCCGACCTCGAGGTCGGGCGACTCCATGTAGGTCGCGTCCGCCGCCGGCGCGCTGACCCGGGGCGCCCGGAGACGCGAGACGGTCGCATGCTGCTGGGGCTCCTTGAGCGCCCGGGCCGCGCTCGCGGCGTGCTGGGCGAGCTCCTCGGGGTGGAGCTCCTCGAGCGGGCGGTCGTCGTCGTAGCCGACATCGAGGAACGCCTGGACCATCTGGGCGAACAGCTGCGTGCCGGTCGTGACCTCCTGGAAGCCGAACGCCCCGGCGAGCCCGAGCTCCTGGGCGCGGGTGCGCAGCTGGTCCAGGAACGAGTTCATGGCGCCCGCGTCGACCCCGCGGTCGCGCTCGACGCCGCTGCCGATCCCGACGATCTTGAGGCTGAGCTCGGAGTTCAGCGGGAGGACGTACGGGACGAGATCGGTGAGCCCGCCCTTCATCGGAACGTTGGGATCCGGTCGGACCCCGAAACGCGCCGAGGCGTTGTCCCACCCGTCCGTGACGAGGACAAGGTTGCCGTGGACTCCCTGCGGCCCCACGCGCAGGAGGTCGGCGCCGACCGCGATCGCGTCCCAGACCGCCGACCGGCCGCTGGGCTGCAGGAGCGCGAGGAGGTTCTCGATGTACGGGAGGTTCTCCCGGCGGACCTCGCCGAGCGGGACCGGGACGCGGACCGTCTCGGTGAACGTCACGAGGCCGAACGGCGTCGCGGTGGTCGCGGCGTCCTGGAGGATCCGGAAGACCGCGGTCCGCGCGACCTCGATCTTCTGACGCTCCCCCCGGTTCCCTCCCGGGTCCGGGAGCGGGGCGAGCATGCTCTTCGAGAGATCGAGGAGGAGTACGTTCCGCTCGCGGTGCTTGAGCTCCGGCGGAGCGGAGGTAACTTCCTGAAAGGCCGACTGCGGTGCGCCCAAAGTCCTGGCCCTTCGCTGGTCAGTCCCGGGCAAGCGGCCGGGCGAGCCCACCGTGCTCCACGACTTCATTTACCTTGGAGTGGGTATTTGTTTGTTCCGCAGTAGGAGGTATACGACCCGGCCCCCCCGTCCCCCTCGACCGGCGGCGCTTTTCGGCTTCCCCAACGGTTATAACCCGAACCCGGGTCGGGCCGCCCACATGGGCAGTATCCGCCAGACGTACATCAAGCGGGTCGCGATCGAGCTGATCCGCCACTACCCCGACGACTTCGGGGGGGACTTCGCCCACAACAAGCAGAAGGTCCTCGAACTGACGGACCTCGGTCGTCAGGGGACCGATGGCAAGTTCACGGTCGTCCACAAGAAGCTCGCCAACCGCATCGCCGGCTACGCGGTGCGCTACACCAAGCGAAAGCGCGGCACCTAGGGCGGCCCGCCGCGCGCGGTTCCCGGACCCTTCCGGCGGAGTCCCGCCGTCGCGCGCCGCGTTCACGGTCGATCTCATTCGAACAGGCTGAGACCTTCCTGCAGGTGGACGATCTCCACCGGGGTCGTCGGCAGGCCGACGAGCAGGCCGCGGGAGTTCGCGATGACGCACGCCCCGACGACGGGGACCCCGAAGTTCGCGCTCGAGCGGTGCACGGGGACGCCGAGGAGCTTCTCCACCTGGGCCGCCTCGCGTTCGGTCGCCTTCGGATGGAGGACGACCCCGCGGTTCGTCGCGATCCCCGCCATGCCGACCGTCCCGAGCCCCGCGACCGTGCCGCGCTCGGCGGTCACTCCGAGCGCCTCGGCGACCGCCGCCACCGCGCGGTCCGTGAACTCCGGGTGGACGAGCGCTCCCGCGTCGTTGGCGAGGATGTTGTTCCCCATCGCGTTCCGCCGGTCCGGTATGATCGTCACCGGCCCGAACGACTCCAGGGCCCGGCGCTCGGGCGGGTCGAGGGCGTCGCCGACGACGAACCCCTTCGAGTTCGACGCGAGGAGCGCCCCGACCACCTCGGCCTCGCAGACCGACGTCCGGATCGTGGCGACCCCGAGGACCCGGGCGAGCTCCCGCTCGAGCGGGGCCGGGGTCGACGGCGGGAGCACGACCGCGCGCTCTCCGGCGCGCACGAAGACGCCGAGGTAGGGGCTGCCCGCAAACAGCGTGCGACCGACCGGCACGCGACGGCCCGTCCTCCCCGGGCTATTCGCCCTCGAGGAGGTCGACCTCGATCAGGCCGTCCTCGAAGCGGATCGCCTTCACGCGGACCAGGCTCGGGATGTGCTGGACGCCGCGCTCCCAGACGTGCTCGTTGAGCCGCGGGTCGATCCAGACGTCCTCGGCCTTGCCCTTCATGTGGCGGGCGATGAACCGCCGGACGGTCAGGAGGGCGTGGCCCGCCCGGCGCCGCCGCGACGGCTGGTGGCGGCTGGCCCGCAGGGGGATGACGTACTCACGCTCGAGTTCCTCTCCGCGGCGGGTCGGGGTCTCGGGGGACATCGTTCGCTTCCTCCCTCGCTACTTGTGCAGGTGGCCGCGCTTCCAGGTGTGCCGCTTCGGGTGGCGCGTCACCGTACGGTTCGTCCGCTGCATCACCCAGGCGGGGACGCGGCGGTTCCGCTTGACGATGCGGAACAGGCGCACTTTGCGGGCCAGGCTCTTCCTACGGTTCGCCATCGATCTTCCTCAGCGGCGCGTGATGCGGATGTCGCGCCGCTCGGGAGCGATCCGCTCCAGGAGCGCGCGCAGGGTCGGGTCGTCGATCTGTCGCTGGATGCGCCCGCTGGCCGCGAGCGCGAGGAGCTGCTGTTCGACGGAGTTCGCGACGTCCGGCTTGGCCAGACGGATCCGGCCGAGCCGCTCCCGGGCATCGGTGGTCAGGATCCGACGCAGCGCCTCCGAGCGCTCGGAGTCGCGCCGCTGCTGCTCGGCCGCCTGAGCGGCGAACGCCTGGGCGTTCACGGAGTCGCCGGCCTGGGCCTCCTGGATCTGCTGCATGCGCCGCCGGCGCAGCTCGGCGAGTTCGGAGTCGTCGCCGTACGACATTCCTTCCCACCGTCCGCTCTCCTCTCGGCGTCAGAGATACTTGGCCAGCACCGGGCGTTCGGCCGCGAGCGTGCGCAACAGGTCGCGGCTGACGGTGTCGAGCAGCTTCTGGCCGGAGGCGCTGCAGCGCCGGCCGAGGGTCTTGTACGGCTGGACGAGGCCCGCTTTCTCGAGCTGCTGGACGATCTCCCGCAGGATGGCGCGCGAGCCGGTCCGGGCGTGGTACGGGGCGCTTCCGCGGTCGCGCTTCCCGCCGTACTCCGCGCTCAGGCGCTCGACGCCGATGTGCCCCTTCAAGTAGATCTTTCGGAGCACCGAGGCGCTGCGCATGTACCACCAGTCGGCCTCCACCGGGGCCCGCTGCTTGTGGACCCCCGTCTTGACGAACTCCGCCCACGTCGGCGGAACGACCGACCCGCGGCTCTTGAGCTCGGCCGCCAGCTTGGCGAGGAGGGCGGATGTCGGCACGTCGTTCGGGTGCACCATCGAGGGGGCGCCCACTCGGCCGGGATATTTAAAGAAAGGGTCGGGGGCCCTCGAGAACCGGGGGCCCGGAGTCGGGGGAACGCTCCCGACCGGCGATTCCTTAACTACCCCGGGCCCCCTGGCTCCTCCGGCGGAGAAAGGCCGCCCCGAAGCCGACGATGACCACCGCAGCGCTCGTGCTCAGCGGCGGCGAGTCGAGCCGGTTCGGGGGGTTCCCGAAGGCGCTCCTGGAGATCGACGGGGAGACGGTCGTCCACCAGCTCGCTTCCCGGTGCCTGGGGCGCGGGCTCGACCCCGTCGTCGTCGTCGCCGGCGCGCACCACGGGCCGGTCGCCCACGCGCTCCGCGACCTCGACGTCGCGGTCGTCAACGCCCAGAACTGGCGCGAGGGCCGCACCGCGTCGATGCAGGCGGGGGTGATGGAGATCCCGGACGACCGGGACATCCTGTTCTGGCCGGTCGACCACCCGTTCGTCAGGGAACGAACGATCGATTCCCTCCTCGCCGCGCGGGACTCGGACCCGCTCGCCATTTGGTTCATTCCGGACTCGGAGGAGCGGGGAGGCCACCCGGTCCTCTGGCGGTCGCTGGTGCGAGGCGACCTCCTCGCGCTGCGGCCGGACGCCCCGATCCGGTCGCTGATCCCCGAGTTCGGGCCGCAGGTCCGTCGGGTCCGGGTCGACGATCCGGGCGTGCTCGCGAACGTCGACACCCCGGAGGAGTTCCGGGCCGCCCTCGACGAGTGGCACCGCCGCGGGGGTGCGTAGTGGACCGCCGGACCGCCCGGGAAGCGCTCCGCCTGATCGAGCACCATCAGCCGTTCGTCAAGGCGACGGTCGTCCGGGCGTCCGGGTCGGTGCCCGGGAAGGTCGGCGCGACGATGATCGTCCGCGCGGACGGCACGACGCTCGGCACGGTCGGCGGCGCCTCCCTCGAGGAGGAGGTGAAGCGGCTCGCCGTCCGGGCGATCGAGCAACGGGCGGGGGACCTCGCCCACTTCGACCTCGCCGCCTGGAAGCGCGGAGGGCTCGCGAGCCTGTGCGGGGGCTCGGTCGACATCGCGCTCGAGTTCGTGCCGGCCCGGCCGAACCTCCTCCTCTGGGGCGGGGGGCACGTCGCCGAGGCGCTCGCCCGCCTCCTCCCGCCGCTCGAGTTCGACCACTCCGTCGCGGACGACCGGCCGGAGTTCGTCGGCCGGGACCGGTTCCCCGACGCCGACCGTCGGGAGGTCGTCGCCCCGGGGCATCTGTTCGACACGTTCGATCCCGCGGAGTTCACCCACCTCTACCTGCTCGGCTACGACGCGCTCCGCGACCTCGAGGTGCTCGCCGAGGCGATCGGACGGTTCCCGAACACGATCGGCCTCATCTCGAGCGCCTCCAAGCGCGAGCACATCTTTGCCCGCCTGCGCGAACGGGGGATCTCCCGGGAGGCGCTCGGGCGCGTCCGCGCCCCGGTCGGCGTTGCCATCGGGGCCGAATCGCCCGCGGAGATCGCCATCAGCATCGTCGCCGAGGTCGTGCGCGACCTCCACCCCCCGAGCTTACGTACTCCCGCGCGTGCTGGCACCTCCATCCCCACCGCTACCGATGTCGGTCGCCGAAACCGTTAGGTTCCGTCTGAACGGCCACCCGGTCGCGACGCCGTGCGAGGGCCCCCGCCTCCTCCTCGACCTGCTGCGCGAGGACCTCCGTCTCACCGGGACGAAGCGGGGCTGCGACCTCGGGACGTGCGGCTGCTGCACCGTCTGGCTCGACGGTCGTCCGACGCTCAGCTGCCTCACGCTCGCCCGGCACGTCGACGGCCGGGAGGTCACGACCATCGAGGGAGTGACGCCCGCCCAGGGGATGTCGCGCGTCCAGCGCGCCTTCGTCGAGCACGGGGCGACCCAGTGCGGCTTCTGCACGCCGGGGTTCGTGATGACCGCGACCGCTTTCCTCGCGGAGCATCCGCACCCTTCGCGCGAGGAGATCGAGCGGGCGATCTCGGGGAACCTGTGCCGTTGCACCGGCTACCGGAAGATCGTCGAGGCGATCGCGGCGGCGGCCCGCGAGGGGGCCTGATGTCGTCCCCCCCGGCCGGACCGTTCCGGTACATCGGGACGAGAGTGCCCTACGTGGAGGGCCCCCTCAAGGTGACGGGACGGGCCGAGTACACGGACGACATCCGGCGTCCCGGCCAGCTCGTCGGGCGGCTGCTGCGGAGCCCGTGGCCGCACGCGCGCCTCGTGTCGATCGACGTCCGCGCCGCGCGGGCGATGCCGGGGGTCCACGCGGTCCTCACCGGCGAGCGGTACCCGACGCCGTTCGGGGTCCTGCCGATCACGCGCGACGAGACCGCGATCGCGGCGGGCAAGAGCCGGTACATCGGCGACATCGTCGCGGCGGTCGCCGCCGAGGACGAACTTACCGCGGAGGCGGCGCTGGCGGCGATCCGGATCGAGACCGTGCCGCTCCCCGAGTACTCCGATCCGCCCACCGGGCTCGCCCGGGTCGCGGAGCCGATCCACGCGCGGGGGCTCGCGGGCACGAACGTCCAGAAGGAGGTCGTCCAGCACTTCGGCGACGTCGACGCCGCGTTCGCCCACGCCGCGAAGACCGTGCGGGTGCGCGGGACCTTCGCCGGGGTGACGCACGCGTTCACCGAGCCGCTGGCCACGATCGCCGAAGCGACCCCCGACGGACGCCTCACCGTCTGGAGCGCGACCCAGGTCCCCCACTACCTGCACCGCGCGCTCTCCGAGGTGCTCGGGATCCCGATGCACCGGATCCGCGTGATCAAGCCGGAGGTCGGCGGGGGGTTCGGGGGAAAGTCGGATCCGCTGCCGCACGAGATCGTCTGCGCGGCGCTCGCGCTCGAGACCGGCCGCCCGGTGAAGATCCTCGTCGACCGGGAGGACGTCTTCTACACGAACCACGGGCGGCACCCGACCCAGAACGACGTGCGGATCGCCGCCGACGCCGACGGCCGCCTCCTCGCCTACGACGTCGACGCCGTGATCGACGGCGGCGCGTGGAGCTCGTTCGGGACCGTGACGACGTACTACAACGGCGTCCTCGCGATGGGCCCGTACCGGGTCCCGAACTTCCGCTACCACGGGCGGCGGGTCTACACGACCAAGCCCCCGTCGGGGGCGATGCGGGCGCACGGGGGGACGAACATCCGCTACTCGGTCGAGGTCGGTCTCGACCGCCTCGCCGAGGAGCTCGCGATCGACCCGTTCGAGCTGCGGCGCCGCAACGCGCTCCCGCCGAACTCGACGACCGTGAACGAGTTCCGGATCACCTCGACGTCGTTCGAGAAGTGCCTCACGGCGGCCCGGGAGAGGAGCGGCTGGGACGCCAAGTTCCGCAAGCTGCCGTTCGGCCGCGGCGTGGGGCTCGGCTGCGGCTTCTACATTTCGGGGTCGAACAGCCCGATCCACTTCACCCCGAAGATGCCGCAGTCGACCGTCCACCTGAAGGTCGACATGGACGGCGGCATCGCGGTCCACTCGATGCAGGCCGACATCGGCCAGGGGTCGAACACGCTCCTCGCGATGATCGTCGCCGAGGTGCTGGGCGTCGACCTCGATCGGGTGCACGTCCAGCGGGTCGACTCGGACGTGAGCCCGATCGACCTCGGGTCGTACTCGAGCCGGGTGACGTTCATGATGGGCAACGCCGCCCGCTCGGCCGCCCTCGACCTCCGCGGCCAGATCGTCCGCGGCGCTGCCGCCCTTCTGGGCCGTCCCGTAGAGGAGCTCGAGGTCGCCCACGAGCGGATCCACGTGCGGGGACATCCCGAGAGCGCGGTGACCTTCCTCGAGGCGCTCCACCGGGCGATGGAGGGGACCGGGGCGCTGACCGCCTCCGGCTCCTTCCAGACGTCGCCGCGCGGAGGGTCGTTCAAGGGGGCCCGCGCGGGCACGGCGCCGGCCTACTCGTTCTCCGCGTACGTCGCCGAGGTGACCGTCGACCCGGAGACCGGCGAGTACCACGTGGACAAGATCTGGGCGGCGTTCGACTGTGGCCGGCCGCTCAACCGACTGGCCGTGGAGGGCCAGATCGAGGGTTCGATCCACATGGGCCTCGGCCAGGTCATGGGCGAGTCGATGAACTACCGCGGCTCGCGCCTGCTCAACCCGTCGCTCCTCGAGTACAAGATCCCGGCGCCCGCCCAGATGCCGGACGTCGAGGTCCTGCTCGTCGGCGACGACGACCCCGGGGGCCCGTTCGGGGCGAAGGAGGCGGGCGAGGGACCGCTGGTCGCCACGCTCCCCGCCGTGGGGAGCGCGCTCTACGACGCGATCGGCTGCCGGTTCACCGAGCTGCCGATCACCCCCGACCGCGTCCTGCGGGCCCTCGACCTTCGGGCGAAGGAAGGCCGCACCTGGAAGGGGGCGTAAGGGCATGCACCTCGACCCGTTCGAGCTCCACCGGCCGACGACCGTCGAGGAGACGCTCCGGCTCGCCGAGCGGCTCGCCGGGAAGTTCGACTACCTCGCCGGCGGGACGGACCTGCTCCCGAACTACAAAATGCACATCAACCTGCGACCCCACCTCATCTCCCTCGAGGACGTCGCGGAGCTCCGGGCCCGGACCGAGGACCGGTGGGGCGCGATGGTGCGCCTCGCCGACCTGGAGCGCGACCCGGCGGTGCGCGCCGGATGGCCCGCCGTCGCCGACGCCGTCGCCGAGGTCGCGACGCCCCTCGTCCGCGCGAGCGGGACCGTCGGGGGGAACCTGTTGGTCGAGACGCGCTGCTTCTTCTTCAACCAGAGCCACTTCTGGCGGGAGAGCCTCGGTTTCTGCCTGAAGGCCGACGGGGACCGGTGCCACGTCGTCCCGCAGAAGGAGCGCTGCTACGCGACGTTCTCGGGGGACCTCGCGCCGGCGCTGCTCGTCGCGGACGCCGAGGTCGAGGTCGCCGGCCGCGGGGGACGGCGCCGGATCCCGCTCGCCCAGCTCTACGACCTCGCGGGGGACGGCATCCGCCGGCTCCGGATCGCCCCCGGCGAGCTCGTCACCGCCGTGATCCTCCCCGCCGAGGCGCGGGGCCGGAGCGGACGGTACAAGAAGCTGCGCGTGCGTCCGGCGTTCGACTTCCCCGAGCTCGGGGTCGCGGTCGCGGGCCGATGGGACGGCGACCGCGTCGAGTCGCTGCGCGTCGCGGTCGGCGGCGTCGACCCGTACCCCCGGCGCTTCGACGAGCTGACGGATCCGCTCGCCGGCGGGCCCCTCCCCCCGGCACGGGTCCGCGAGCTCTCGGACGAGATCGCCCGGCGCGTTCGGCCGGTCCACAACACCTTCCTCTTGCCGGATTACCGCCGCCGGATGGTCTCCGTGTACGTGCGCCGGGCGATCGCCGAGGCCCGGGCGGGGGTCGCGGCATGAAGGCGCCCCCCCGCTTCGCGCTCGTGCCGCTCGCCGAGCTGCGGGCGCACGAGCAGTTCGACGAGAAGGACATTCCGGGGCTCGTCGAGGAGATCCGCGCCCGGGGAGAGCTCCACTACCCGATCTGGGTCGCCGTCGGCTCCCACGTGATCCTGAACGGCCACCACCGCGTCGAGGCGCTGCGCCGGCTCGGCGCCGTCCGCGCTCCCGCGTGGCTGATCGACTACCACAGCGCGGCGGTGCACGTCGACCGCTGGTCCCCCGGCCCCTCGATCTCGAAGGAGGAGGTCGAGCGGCGGGCCCGCGAAGGCCTCCTCTTCCCGCCGAAGACGACGAAGCACCAGATCCGCCTCGACCTCGGGGAGCGACCGACCCCGCTCGCCGACCTCCGGGACGCCGCGCCGGGCGCCGAGGCTCACCGACGTACGTCGGCGCCGTCCCGCCGCCGCTCGGGCGGGGGGCCGTCCGAGTCGGCGTAGGGGAGCGGCAGCGAGCCGTCGGCGAACCGGCGGAGCGTCGCGGTGAGCAGCTCGACCTCGACGGGGTGGAGCCGAGCGCGCAGCGTCTCGGGCGTGTCCCCCGGGAGGACGGGGAGCCGCTCCTGGGCTATCGTCGGGCCCGCGTCGATGTCGCTCGTCACGAGGTGGACCGTCGCGCCCGTCTCCCGGTCGCCCGAGGCGAGCACGGCGCGGTGGACCCGAGCGCCGTACATCCCCCGGCCCCCGTGCCGCGGGAGGAGGGACGGGTGGAGGTTGATCGCGCGGCCATACCAGTGCTTCACCCAGTCGTCGGGAAGGATCGTGAGGAACCCCGCGTTGAGGACGAGCTCGGCGCCCCCCGACTCGAGCTCGGCCGTCAGGCGGCGCGACCAGGCCGCGGGATCGACGCCGTGGGACGGCAGGACGATCGTCGCGAGCCCCCGGCGCCGGGCCCGCTCGATCGCCGGCGCGTGCGGTCGGTCCGCGACGACGAGGACGATCCGGACCGGAAGGTGCCCGCCGGCGGCCATCTCCGCGAGCGCGTCGAGCGTCGTCCCCTCGCCCGAGACGAGGACGGCGATCGGGAGGATCCGCGCCACGGCCCTTACGAGCGGAGGGAATTACAAGAGGGTGGCGGAGTAGCTCCGCGGCCTACAGCATCACGCGCAGGTTGAGCTTCTCGGTGAGCTCTTTGTACCGGTTGCGGATCGTCACCTCGGTGACCCCCGCGACCTCGGCGACCTCGCGCTGGGTACGCCGCTCGCCCGACTGGACGCTCGCGATGTAGATCGCCGCCGCGGCGACCCCCGTCGGCCCCCGACCGCTCGTCAGCTCGCGCTCGGTCGCCAGCTTCAGGATCTCGTTGGCGCGCGACTGGATCTCGCCCTTGAGCTTCAGCTCCGAGCAGAACCGCTGGATGTAATCCTGCGGCCGGGTCGGCATCAGCTTCAAGTGGAGCTCGCGGGTCATGAACCGGTACGTCCGGCCGATCTCCTTGCGGCCGATCCGCGACTTCGACGCGATCTCGTCGAGGGTCCGCGGAACGTTGCATTGCCGGCAGCTGCCGTACAGCGACGCCGCGACGACCCCCTCGATCGACCGGCCCCGGATCAGGTTGCGGTTGACCGCCTTGCGGTAGATCATCGCCGCCGTCTCGCGCACGTTGCGGGGCAGGGCCATCCCGGAGGCGATCCGGTCGAGCTCCGCGAGGGCGAAGGCGAGGTTCCGCTCGGTCGCGTTCGAAACGCGGATCCTCCGCTGCCACTTGCGCAGCCGGTAGAGCTGGGCCCGGTTGCGCGTCGGGATCGACTTGCCGTACGGGTCGCGGTTCTTCCAGCCGATCTCCGTCGAGAGCCCCTTGTCGTGGATCGTGAGCGTCGTCGGGGCGCCCGTGCGGGCGCGCTTCTCGCCCTGCTCGGCGTCGAACGCGCGCCAGTCGGGCCCCTGGTCGATCATCGACTCCTCGAGCACCAGGCCGCACTCGTCGCAGACGAGCTCGCCCCGCTCGTAGTCGCGCGTCAGGTGGGAGGAGCCGCAGCTCGTGCACCGGGTGGGGACCGCGACATCCTCCGGACGAGCGGCGGGCCGCTCGGCGTTCGCCGGCGGAGCTTCGCCCTCCTTCATCCGACCCACCTACTCGCGGAGCATCTCGGCGCCGAGGAGCGAGGCTCCCTCGGCCGGGGTCGGGGGCCGTCGCGGACGAACGCACAGGTACGGACGGGAGACCGGGCCGAAGACCCGAAGTACCCGGCCGCGCACGACGCCCCGGGAGTCCGAAACGTTCGTTCCCTCGGGAACGACCGTCGCGCCCGCCGCCCGCACCGTCAGGGTGCCCGACGGGGTGAGCGCGACGACGGTCCCGACCACCGAAGATGTCGGACGCGCAGACTCCCGCGCCAAGTCATATAAGCGATTTTCGATAGGTATTAATGCGTTACGGACGGGGCCGAGCGCGGCCCCGCCGGGCGGAGGCCGCGGAGTCGCCGGTCGCCTCCGTCTCGGGCAGATCGGGCGGCACGTACGGCACGTAGAACGAGAACGGCGGAGAAGAGCGTACGAGCTCCTCTTCCTCCGAGACCTCCGTCGCCACGGCGGGCCGGGCCTCCTCCTTCCCGAGCGCGGCGGCCGCGGCCGCCTCCTCCTCCGAGGAGAGCTCGGGCGGCCGGTCCTTCGCGTCGATCGGAGGGGGGACGACCGCGCGGCGCTTCTCCTGCGTCAGGCGATCGACCTCCAGCCAGAGCGCCTCGATCTCCTCCTCCGGGGTGCCGAACCGGCGGTCCTCGGAGAGCGCCGCCCGGACCTGGGTCATCAGGCGCGCCGCGCTGTGGGCATCGCGGGCGCTCGTCTTGATCCGTTGCAGCCGTCGGGCGAGGTTGCGCGCCTCGAGGAGTATCTCCTCTTCTTCTTTCGGGGAGATGCGGGCGACCGTCGGCGCGCGCGGGATCCGGGCGACGATCCGCCGCGTCTCGACCAAGCGTTGGGCGGCCGTCGGGAGGTTCTCGTCCTGAACGGCCTGCAGCAGCCGGGAGAAGGAGATCGCCGCGGCCGAGACGTCCTCGCCCCGGTCCCGCGCCCGGCGGATCGAGCTGCCGAGCGCCTGGGCCTCCTGCACGCAGAACTTCGGGACGGCGTCGTTCAGCACCGCGAGCGCGAGGGAGGCGCTCGCCGCGGCCTTCTCGAGCGACCCCGAGCTCAACGGGTCGGCCTGCAGGCGGATGCGCGGGTTCCCGACCCGGGCGTCGAGGTGCGCGAGATCGACGCCGAGCTCCTGGGAGATCGCCCGGAGCTCGTCGACCCGGCGCAGGAGCTCCCGCACCCAGCCCCAGTCGCGGCCGACGCGGGCGAGCAGCGCCTCGGCGCGCTTGACGACGAGGGTCGCCTTCTCGGCGGCCCCGGAACGGATCGCCTCGTCGAACGTCGTGCGGATCTGGGCGGTCGGGAACGGCAGCCCCTCCTGCTGCAGCTTGTCCCCTTGCTGCAGGACCGTGTCGAGGCGGCGGCGCAGACCATCGAACGGGGACGGGGTCTCCGGCATCCCTAGTGCTTCCCCTCCTCGCTCGAGAGCGTGCGCATCAGTTCGGTGAGCGTCCGGTCGGCGTCGGAGAGCCGGCCCGAGCGCAGGAGATCGGTCGCCTCACGGATCTGGGCCGCGGCCTCGAGCGCGAGCGGGCTGTCGGGCGGGAGGGTGCGGACCCGACCGGCGAGGCTCCGTGCTTTCTTGAGCAGGACGTCGAGCATCGCGTCGTCGGGCGGTGGGGCGGCGGCGGGCGGGGCGCGGGGTGCCGGGGCCGGGGGGGGCGCCGGGTGCTCGAGCTCCGTCAGGGCGTGGCGCAGGTCCCGCACGCTCTGGCTCGCCTCGAGGAGGCGGCCCTTGGTGAGGTGCCGGGACGCCTCCTCGTGCAGCTTGCGCGCGGGGGCGTCGTCCGTCCCGCCCTCGGGGAGCGCGTCGAGCGTCGTGGCGTGGCGCCCGAGCTCCTCCTCGAGCGACGTCGGGATCGCTTCGTGCAGCAGCATCAAGGTCCGGGCCGCGTCCTGGGCGAGCGAGTCCAGGTCGC
This sequence comes from Thermoplasmata archaeon, assembly GCA_052326305.1. Taxonomy (GTDB): domain Archaea; phylum Thermoplasmatota; class Thermoplasmata; order Lutacidiplasmatales; family UBA184; genus Lutacidiplasma. The sequence goes on from JBKQPJ010000006.1 coordinate 296,907, forward strand.
CGTCGCGGAACGGGCCGGCAGATAGCTTCTGGCGTATCTCGTCGATCTGGGCGGGGACCTCGCCGAGCGGGACCCCCAGGTCGACCGCCTCCGTGCGCAACGACTCGATCTGCGCCACGAGGCCCTGGATCCCTTTCCAGTCGGACTCGAACTTCGCGAGGCGCTGTTCGACGGTGATGAGGCGACGAAGCACGTCGGCCGTGTCCGCCCCCGCATCGGGGGCCAGCGACTCCGGCGTCGGGAGCTCGATGTCCAGTTTCACGCCGGTGCGCTCGAGCGCCGCGCGGCGGTCCTCCGCGGCCTCCAAGCGGCGCCGGATCGCGTCCCGGGCCTGCCGGTCGAGCCGTCCCTGCGCGGCGCGCAGGATGTCGAGGGCCTCCGTGACCCGGCCGCTCGCCTCGCTGAGCGCGGCCTCGCACATCTCGTTCGTGACGTCGGGGCAGTCGCGGCCGAGCGGCCGGAGGAGCTCCATCCGCTCCCGCAGCCCCCGACCGAGGGTGGCGGTCAGCTCGGCCTCGGGCGGAGGCGTCGGCCGGCTGTCCGACTTCAACGGCCGCTCGGCGACCTCGCGGGCCGAGGCCGCCGATTCGGCCTCCGGAACCCGGGCCGCCCGGAGGCCCTCGATCGCGAGGGCCGTCGGGAACCCGCAGACGTCGCAATGCTCGGAGTTGCCCGGGATCGGCTGCTCGCAGATGGGACAGCTCGACACCTCCGAAGTCCTCCGCGATGCAGACAAGACGGTTCCGCGCTCCTTAACCCCTAGGGTGCCCCCGGGCGCGACGTCTATCTCGAACCCGGCGCCGATGGTCTCCTAACCCCCGGAGAACGTCGGGACGACGACGAGGCGCAGCGGCCGCTCGATCGGAAGGTCGAGCGGCACGGGAATGTCCTCGATGAGGACGGCGCAGCCCTCGGGTGAGCCGCCGACCTGCCGGACGACGTCCCGGACAAGAGTGCCCCGCGCGACGGCGAGCGTCGTTCGCTGGGCCGGGCCCCCCCGGGCGAGCTCGACCTCGAGAACGACCAGGTCGGGGGAGGCGCTGAGGGGGAGAATCTCCGACGGGCGGGCTCGCGTCCGACCGTCCTTTGAACTCCCGCGATGCATACGCATCACCAGATCTCGAATCTGGCGCCTTGGCCGAGCTAGGCTACCTCAGCACCAACTCCCTCAGGGATATGCCGTGAATTTGAGCCTTTCCGGGCACCGGCGGCCCGGGACCTCGCCCAGCTCGACGGGAATTTCGCCGCACTACGCCGCTCCTCTCGGTCCTCCACCGATAGGGAGCTTACCCCTTCGGCCCCCGGGCCACCGGGGGCCATCCTGTTTTCCGCGGCCCCTCCGCGACGCTGCCGCCTCTGCCGCACGATTCACGGGAGGGACGGGCCTTGCCCGTGATAGCGGCGTGGGAATTCGTTTGCCCCTGGTGTCGGGATAGCCGCGCGCCGGGATCGCTCTATGCTCGGGGACCGGGCCCGGCCGAGCTACAACCTGGACAATTGCTCTGGGACGTGGACTGTCTCCGAAACTATGCTTGGCTTCGGGAGGAGGTCCGGTACTGGCCGCGAGACTAACCCTCTTCCAACGGTAGAACGGCTCGCCCACGTACGGGCGTCTTAGCTGTGTGCCGAGACGGTCTCTATGCTCAGCTTGCAAAGGGTAAGCCCGTGCAGGAAGAACAGTGCTCAGACTGAGCCGCACGCTAGAGGAAGTGCTCGGTGATTCGATATCCGAGTGGCTCCGGATAGGCGAGTGGCCGTCGGTAGCTTGTCTGGGAAGTCCCTAGAAACCGAGGTGGGGAGCAGCCGTTATCGGAAGGGGGTCTTACTAGCCCATGGCCGCGAAACTCTCTGGAGGAGAATCGTCACCGGTCGCCCCGGCGTCGATACCACCCGCCACGCCCTCCGACGGCCGTGCGTCCTTGGCTAAGGTCGCCGTGATCCTGGGCGTGGTCGCGCTGGTCTTGGGCGGCTCGGCCGTCGGCATCGCGCTCACACACACGGGGCCCACGGGGCCGGCTGGAACCAGGGTGTCGGGGCCGATCGTCGAGCAGGCCAGTCAAGAAGGTGGGATAGGCGTCTCCTCGTGCGCGGACTATGCCGGTGCGCAAATTGCCTTTGCCGTGGCCAGCGGAAACGCGACCATTACGGCAGTGGTCTGGTTGGAGTTCTCCCACTCGGCGGGCAACTACACGGAGGTCCACCTTAACATCGGGGAATCCACGACGGACTGCTCGAGTGACTACGTGCTTGCGTACGTCGACGCGTCGCAACCCACGGGAACGCTCGAGACCAGCGCCACCCTGGTACGTGGCTTCTCGACCACGATCGCGGGGCCTTACACTTTCTACGTGAACACTGAGCTCTACTATCAGACCGGTTCGGACAGTGTCGCAATTGAGAAGTGCACGACCGTCGGGGTGTTCTACCCGTCGTAGACTCGCGCTCAACCGTTAGGTGTCGGGCCACACCGCCAAACCCGTTCCCTTCGATCTCTCGTCTCGGCTGGAGTCGGGCCGGCGAGTCGGGGTGTGAGGGGTCCCGAGCGAGCCGGGGCCGGCGGGAGGGGGAACGCACCGAACTCAGTAGAGGTCGATCGTCAGCTCCCCGGTGAAATTCGTCGAGGGGGCGATCACCGTCACGTGGAGCAGGAAGTCAGCGCCCGACGTTCCACTATCCCAAGCGGAAGGGGCGTTGGTCGAATACAAACCCCACCCCGAGGTCAGGAGGTGGACGCTTCCGGTCGAGCACTGGACGTTGGAGCCAAAGAAATCGGGGCAACCTATCCACAGGGCGAGCGGCACGGTCCACAGGACGTACGTGATGAACCCCACCCCGGTCTCTAGGGAGTTGTTGTAACGTTCCCAGTTGACCTCGTACACCTGAACCTCGGCCGGAGGATGCCGGGGGTGGAGCGGGTGGCCCGGTTCGTACGCCCACCACAGGACCGTTCCGGCCACCGTGACAAGGATCGCGACCGTGAACGCGACGTAGATCCCGCGGTCCGGAATGCGCGACGCACCCGCCGCGGTCGTGGTCCGCGCCACGTCGGAGAGATCGCTCGAATCGATATGAGCCTCTTGGACGCGATCTCTCGCGCAGGCGCGGGCATCCTAGGTCCGTCCGATCGGCCTCCGAGGCACGTTCGTTCCTCGACTTCGGGAGGATCGGAGCCCCTCCCGACCGGTTTCGATCAGAGGACAGGGTACGACACGTTCCCCGAGATGTGAACGGTCTCCCCCCCCACGTCCGAACCTCCTACGGCAAAGGTGTACGCGGAACCGTCCGCGGTGAACGCGAAGTGACCGTTGGGAGCCGCCGGCGGGAAGTAGATCGACGAGCCGGAGGGTGAGATCGCGAACTGGATTGAGGCTCCGCTGTGGGTCCACCACACCCCCGTAACAGCGCCGCCGCGAAGGAAGGTGATGTTCGTGCTCCCCGTCCCTCCGGGCCCGGTCACGACCTGCGCGGTGAACGGCCGGGGGAGCGGGATCGTGGCGAGCGCGCCGACGAGCACGATCGACCCCACCGCGAGGGTGATGCCGACCACCTTCCACAGCGGGAGACTCGCGGACTTGGACGTGGGGTGAGGGGATTTCGGCGCGGGAAAGGCGGGACCCGGAACCACGACCGCGACTACGCTCCACCCGTGCACCCCGGGGTGCCTTCGGCGCGAACCCCCCACGGAGGGGGCGGGCGGAACCCCGCGCACGCCCCGGTATCCTCTCGAGGTGTAAAATACTGAGGGCCCCACATCCCCCCTCTCGCCCAACCCCCCACTCTCGCGCCTCGATGGGCTCCCTCCGGACCCGGGGGACCTTCGGGCGGTTCGACCCACCTCTCCCGAAGATCCGGACCGTGTCGTTTCTCGAGACGGGAGTCGTCCGCCGGGACGCCAGGGTGGCGTCGAGTTCGGTGTGGGCGCCGTCGCTCGCGGTGGGCCGGAAGGACGCCTCGACGCGCCCCGGGGGGGCCCCGGAGGGTGAGGTCCCGTCGAGCGGACGATCCCACGGCCTCAGCTATTTGACGCCGCCGGGGGTGACCTTTCACGGTCTCCCGCGATGGAGCAGCTCTACCTCGTGGATGCCGAGGACCGCGTCGTGGGATCGGTCGCGCGGGACCGAGCGCACGCCGAGGGCCTGCTCCACCGATCCGGAATGGTCTTCCTCTCGCGGGCGGACGGCTCGGTCCTGCTCCAGCATCGAAGTCCGGCGAAGCGGACGTTCCCCGACCGCTACGACGCGTCGTGCGCGTTCCACGTGGCCTACGGAGAGAGTTACGCGGAGGCGGCCGGCCGCGAGCTGGTCGAGGAGGTCGGCCTCTCGGCGCCCCTCCTCCAGGTCGCCAAGTTCGTCCACCACGACCCCCCGGAGCACCAGGTCGTGGCCGTCTTCGTCGGCCGGAGCGACGACCCCGTGCGGATCGATCCGGCCGAGTCGACCGGCGGGGAGTTTCTCTCCGGAGAGGGGGTGGACGGCATCGTCCGGGAGGGCCGGATCACTCCTTGGTTGCGCGACGGCTGGCCGCTGGCGCGCGGCCGTCTCTAACGGGCCCGCGACCCAGCGCGCGTCGCGGGGGGGGAACGACCGGAGATCTACCGGCCCGGTCCGTCGGTTCGGCCGAGCGCGGTCCTCAGCCGGTCGATCGCCTCGACCGGGCCGGGATCGGTCCGGCGTCGCTCGGCGAGGCGCAGGCTCACCTGGTCGCCCAGCGCCACTCCCCGGATCATCGCTTCGAGCCGGTCCTCGGACGTCAGGGGGACGCGGACGGCGCGGACGCCGCGACTCGCGAGCAGTCGCTCGAAGTACCGGATCCCCTTGCGCACCGACGGCTCCTCCTCGGTCCACTCGAGCAGGACGGCCGCGTACCGCCGCGCCTCCGACCGGGGCAGGCTGTTCCATCCGACGATCGCATTGTGGAACAGCTCGGGGATCTCGTCGAAGGAGGCGAGGCGCTTCGCGTTCTCCTCGATCTGGCTCTTCCAGCGCCGGGCGAGGGGGAAGAACCCGGTCTCCGCACAGATGTAGGGCGTCCGGACGCCGATCGCCTCCGCCACCTCGGCCGCCGGTCCGCCCTCGCGGACGTAGCGGCCGATCTCGGCGCGCAGCCGCTCCGCGATCCGGGCGATCCGAGCCTCGTTCGACTCGGGGAACGCCAGGTCGAGCAGACCGAGGATCCCGCCGAGCAAGTGCCCCACCGCCGCGCGCGACGGCATGCCGGGGGGAACGCGGAGCACCGGCACGCCGTCGTCCTCGGCCCGCTCGGAGAACCTGTCACCGGAGGTGACGACGACCCGGCGGGCCCCGGCGCGGCCGGCGGCCTCGTAGGCGCGCAGCGTCTCCCACGTCTCTCCCGAGTAGCTCACGAGCACCGCGCGGTCCTTCGCGTCGAGCGCCCGGGGCAGGTCGGCCGACCGGAGGACCGTGAGGCCGAGCCGGCTCTCGGTGTCGACCACCCCGCGCAGGAGCTCCGCCGCGATCGCCGAGCCCCCCATCCCCACGACGTACACCCGGGGCGACTCCGCGTCGTTCGGGAGCGCGAGCTCCCGCCCGGATCGGAACCCGCTCAAGATCCCGTTCGGCAGGTCGGCGGCGAGGGCGCGCATCCGCACCGTCCCCGGCACGAACGAACCCGGCATCGGCCGCCGCGGTCGGCCCGCGAAGATTACCCTTGCGGCCCGCGGTCGGTCCCGAGGAAAGTAGATGAATCTCGCGACTACATCGCTCCGGTGCGACGAGCGCCTCCGCGCGCCGTCAAGGGAACCTCCACCGTGCCGGACCCCCCGCCCTCCGCCCACCCCACCGAGGGACGCGTGTCGATCGGCAACGCCGCGCTCGACGCGATGCTGGACGGCGGCCTCGTACCGCACCGGCCGTACCTGATCGTCGGTCCGTCGGGGACCGGCAAGACCAAGCTCGTCCTCCAGTTCCTGTGCGAAGGGATCCGCCGCGGGGAGCGGGTCCTCCTCGTCACCCTCGAGGAGCCGCCGAACGAGGTCCGGATCAACCATCGGGCGCTCGAGCCCGAGCTCGACCGGGTCGAGGTCTTCGACGCGATCCCCGACGTGATGCGCTACGAACGCGCCCCCTTCAAGGACATCGCCTCCGTCCGAGAGATCCTGCCGTTCGCCCGGATCCCGCCCGAGATCCGCCGGAGCCCCGAGCTCGCGAGCGTGGAGGTGACGATCACCGCCCTCGAACAGATGCTCCGCTCGGAGGTGCTGCGGCGGAACTACTCCCGGCTCGCGATCGACTCGCTGACGGCGTTGCAGTACTTCTGCATGAAGGGGTTCGACCCGATCGGCGGCGCCCAGACGTTCCTTCGCTTCCTCTCCGACCTCCGGACGACGACCGTGCTCACCGTCGAGTCGCCCCTCGAGGACATCGAGACGACCGAGCGGACCCTGGCGCGCGGGGAGATCCGCCTCTTCCGCTGGGAGCTCGAGGGCGTGACCGTACGGGCGATCGGCGTCGAGAAGCTGCGGGGGAGCGCGCACGACGTGCGGCTCCATCCGTACCGCATCGGCCCGCACGGGATCGACGTCAACGTCTCGGTGACGATCTCCCGGGACACCCGACAGATCGTCGAGGTCCCCCGGCCGGTCGCGCCGCCGTTCCCGGTGGTCGCCGTGGCCCCCGCGACCCCGATCCTCGGCCCGCTCTCGGAGGAGGTGCGCGACCTGATCTCGCTCGGGGCCGACGTCCGTCCGATGCGCGCGGTCGCCGAGGCCGCGCTCGCCGCCGCCCGGGGAGGGCGCGCGGAGGAGGCGGTCCAGCAGATCGCGCGGCTCACCTCGTTCGCGGGAGCGCTCGCCGCCTCGGTCACCGGGGCGGAGGCGCACACGCAGCCTCCGGGAACCCCGATGGCCGACGCGTACCGGCGCATCGCCCAGCGGGCCGAGACCCTGCGCGTCGGCCAGCCGCCGAGCCTTCCCCCGGCCCCGGAGGTACTGGAGACCCAGCTGGGCCAGGTCCTCGCCCTGCTCCCTCCACCGGGACCGACCGTCGTGACGTCCGCGGGTCCTCTCCCTTCCGCGGGGGCCCCCGCGACGCCCCCGGCCCCCGCCGTTCCTCCCTCCGCTCCCCCGGCCGCCGCGGCGCCCCCCACGGGACGGCCCCGACCGGCGCCGCGAGCGGGGGCTCCCGCTTCCGCTCCGGCCGCGGCGGCCCCGCCTCCGTCCGTCGAGACCGTTGCGCCGGTTCCCCCTCCGGCCCCCCCACCGGACGCGTCGTCCCCGCCGGTCGCCGTTCGGCCGCCGCCGGTTTCCGCACCGGTACCCCAGCCCCCCTCCGGTCGCCCTGCCGCCCGGCCCGTGCCCCCCTCCGCTCCGATCCCGGAGCCCCCTCCTCTTCCCCAGGCGCCTCCCCGGCCCCCGATCGCCTCTCCACCGGCGCCCGGTCCCCGGACCGCCCCACCCCGCGCGACGCCGCCGCGCACCTCACCGGCACCCGCCAGCTCCGCGGGTCCGTCCCCTCCACCGCTCCCGAACGTCGCCCCGCTGGCGCCCGAGGGACCGGGCGCAGCCGCTACCCCGGGTCTCACCGAGACCCCGGTCAAGCGGCGCCGACGCGTGGCGGCCCCCCGGAAGAAGGCCGCGCCGCCCCCCGATGAGCCCGCCCCTCCGCCCAGCGGCACCCCTCCCGCGGTGCCCGCCGAGGCCCCGGCGGCGAAGCCCCGTCGACGGGCGGTCCGTAAACGGAAGGCGCCGCCCGTGGTCGCCGCGACCGCGGAACCGCTCCCCGCGGAGGATCGGCCGCCGTCCTCGCCTTCCTCCCCTCCGGCCGGAGGCGGATGAGCGGGGATCCGGGCGCCCTCGAGCAGAGGGTGGCGACCGGGATCCCCGGCCTCGACCGCATGCTCGGCGGCGGCCTCATCGAGGGCCGACCCTACCTCGTCACGGGCGGTTCCGGGAGCGGGAAGACCCTGCTCGGCCTCACCTTCCTCCTCGAGGGGCTCCGCCGCGGCGAGGAGGTCCTCCTGGTCGCGGTCGACGAGCCTCCTTCGGAGATCCTCGAGAACGTGCTCTCGTTCGGGTGGGACCTCGCACAGGTCAAGACGCTCGACGCGAACCCGGGGACGCGGGCGTTCAAGCGGATGGCCGCCGTCCAGGAGATCCGCGCGATGAACGACCTCCGGCCGATGCGGGAGCTCACGCACGAGGGAAAACGTTCGAGCGACGCGGAGGAGATCGCGATCCAGGGCATCCAGTTGAAGCTCCGCCAGCAGATGTCGAACACCCCGTTCCGCCGGGTCGTCGTCGACTCGATGACCTCGATCCGCCGGTTCGCGATCAAGTCGTCGGCGGACCCCCAGGCGGAGCGGACGGAGATCCAATCGCTCCTGCGGTTCCTCTCGGAGGCCGGGGTCACGACGCTCATCACCGCGACGCCGCCGGACCCCGGCATGCTGAGCCCCGAGGAGATCCTGACGCGCGGGGAGATCCTGCTCACGCGCAAGTGGATCGGCGACCGGTCGGTCCGGCAGATCAAGATCGTGAGGATGCGCGGGTACGCCCACGACCCGGAGCGTCGGCCGTTCGCGATCACCCCGCAGGGGCTCGTCGTCGGCTAGGCGGCGCGCTCCTCAGGGAGGGAGCCGCGCGAGCTTCGGGAGGAGGCGGGCGGCGGCCGTCCGCCAGCGCGGCGCCACGTACACGCTGACCGCCCACTCGGCCGGCGGCCGGACCGCGAGCGAGCGCCACGGTCCCGGACGGCGGAACGGACGGACGAGCCGGTCGTCGACGAGCAGGCCGATCTTCCCCCAGTCCTCCGCCGGCCGACCCCGGGGCTCGATGCCCCCGAGGTCGAGGAGCACCGTCCCGGGCGGCCCGCGCACCGTGGCCGCGAGCTCGTCCTCGAGCGCGCGCCGCTCGACGGGGTGGTGAAGGAGTCGCCGCCAGGCCGCGCGGGCCGGCGGCGTGACCTCGCGCCACCCGTGGACCCGCTTGTACAGGCGCCGGGCGAGCAGCCCCTCGGCGAGCTCCGCGCTCCGGCCGCCGGCGGCCCGCAGGCGGACCAGGAGCTCGCCGTCGGTGAGGCCGAAGAGCGTGCGGGCGCCGTCGGGATACCCGGGCATCCGCTCTACGGCGGACTGGGCCATCGTCTCGGCCGCGCGCACCGTCTTGTGGTAGTACACGGTGGAATACATCAGGGCCCGGCCGACGAGGAACCCCTCGACCGCCCCGCGGCCCTTCTCGGCGAACGCGAGGTGCCCGGCCGCCGACCGGAGGGTGTCGAGGAGGCGGACCGCGTCGACCGAGCCGTGCGCGACGCCGGTGTAGTGGGCGTCGCGCTGCATGTAGTCGATGCGGTCGGCGTCGATCGCGCCGTGCAAGAGCTCGCCGAGGAACGGCGGCGAGGCGGGCCGCGGCCCCGGATCGACCAGGTCCGCGACGGACCGTGGGGCGAGGCCGTGGGCCTCGAGGGCCGCCGCCACAGCGCCGACCGAGCCGGCGCCCGTCGGGTCCGTCCCCTCGATCCGGGCCCGCGAGAGCCGTTCGTGCTCGATGCCGAGCACCTCGCGCAGCGGTCCGTCGAGGGTATGGGAGAACGGGGGATGGCCGAGGTCGTGGAGGAGGGCGCCGGCCTCCACCCGCTGCGTGAGCTCCTCCGAGAGCCCCAGTCGTTCGGCCATCTGGCCGGCGACCCAGTACGTACCGAGGGAGTGTTCGAGCCGGGTGTGGTTCGCTCCCGGGAAGACGAGGTGGGCGAACCCGGTTTGGCGGATCCCCCACAGCCGCTGGAACTCCGGGGTCCCGAGGAGCGCGACCGCGCTCGCATCGAGGGAGATCGGCCCGTGGACGGGGTCGAAGATCGACTTATGGGCGCGGTTCCCGGCCGGGCGTCGCGCCACGCGACGGCGGAGCGCCGCGGGACGATAAAGGGCGCCGCCCGGGCGAAACCTCCGCCGCGTCTCGGAACGAACGTATTTATCGAGAGGGACCCCGTTCCCACCCTGCCGTGTCCACCGCCGCCCGTTCCCCCAGTTCCTCGCCGGTCCGGGAGATCCGCGACCGATTCCGGGCGGCCGAGCGGGCGGAGTCCGGGGCCGACCGCGAGCGGTACGTGGAGGCGCTCAAGGAGTTCCTAGCGACCGCCGAGCGCAACATCGACGCGCTCACGGGACAGGCCGCCGAGGTCGCCCCCCTCGTGGACGAGGCGGCGATGGCGTTCTACCGCGCTTCGCTCCCCCAGCTCGCCCGCCGGGCGGTCGAGCTCGGTCTCCGCCTGAGCCCGGCGAACACTGCGCTCCTGCACCACAAGGCGCTCGTCCTCCTCGCGCTCAACGAGGACCTCCCGGCCGCCGTCCGTTACGTCGACCAGGCCCTCACCGCGGCGCCGCACGACAAGGGCCTCTGGGCGACCCGGGGCGACGCGTTGCGTCTCCTCGGCCAGAACGCCGAAGCGGCCCGGTCGTACCTCAAGGCCCAGCGGCTCGATGCCTCGTCGACCCAGTACGTCGACCGCGCCCTCAAGCTGGCGCCGGAGGACCCCGAGGCGCTCCGGCTCAAGGTCGAGCTCGCGCGGGCCGGCGGCGGCGATCTCGAGGCGCTCGCGGCGTGCGAGGCGCTCCTCAAGGATCACCCGGACGACCTCGAGCTGCTCCGTTCGCGGGCGGCCCTGCTCACGGCCCTCGCCCGCCCGGCGGAGGCCCTGGAGCCGATCGCCCGGGTCCGGGCCGCCCATCCCGACGACCTCTCGCTCGCCCTCCTCCACGCCCAGATCCTCGCCCGGGTCGGTCGGCCGGAGGAGGCGATGCCGATCGCCACGTCGATCGTGGAGTCGCCGACCCCCCCCGAGGCCGCGGTGCTCGAGCAGGTCGCTCAGCTCGCGGTCGCCGACCGCCCCGAGCTCGCGCTGACCGCCCGCGAGCGGCTCCGGGAGGTCGATCCCCGGAACCTCCACAACCTCCAGGAGCTCCGGGTCGTCGCCGTCCGCCTCGGCCGGCCCGATGCCGCGCTCGAGGCAGGACGAGCGATCCTCCTCGCTTCGCCCGAGAACCTCGACGCGATGCGGGGGATCGCCGAGCTCGAGGCCGCGGCCGGCCGGACCGAGGAGGCGTTGGCGACGTACCGGTCGATCGCCAAGGCGCATCCCCGCGCGACGCAGGAGCTCGGCAAGGCCCTCGAGTTCGCGTGCGGCGCCTCCCAGCCGGAGGCGGTCCTCGAGTTCGCCCGGGCGATCCTCGTGGTGGACCCGAACGACCTGCGCGCGCAGCTCGAGCTCGCCCGGGCCCTCGGCGTGTCCGGTGACGCGCCGGAAGCCCTGCGGGCGTACGACGCCCTCATCGCCGCCCACCCCGGGGACCTCTCCTATCTCCTCGAGAAGAAGGAGATCCTGGCGAAGGCGGGCGACTCGCCCGCGCTCGGTCCGCTGCTCGACGAGCTGTTCCGGCTCGACCCGACCCGCACGGAGATCGCGATCGAGCGCGGCAACTTCTACCTCGCCGCCGCCTACGACCTCCCGGAAGGGTCCGCCGACCGCGACCGGGCCGCCCGGGCGGCCCTCGGGTCGTACGAGCGGGCCTCGACGGAGCCGGCGGCGATCGATGTGAGCCTCCTCGGGCTGGCCCGCGCCTCCCGGCTCGTCGACGACCGGGACCGGGCCCTGAAGGCGTACACCGAGTTCCTCGGCCACGAGGGGAACGGAGCGCGCGAGGACATCCGCAAGGAGTTCGCGCACGCGCTGCGCGAGAGCGGCCGGTACGCCGAGGCCCGCACGGAGTACGAGCGCGCGGTCGCCGAGGGCCACGACGAACCCGACCTCCTCTGGGGCGCCGTCGAGGTCTACGCCCACCTCGGGCAGGACGCCCCGGCGCTCCGCCTCCTCGAGCTCCTGCTCGCGCGGGAGCCCGCGAACGCGATGTTCCTGCGCAAGAAGGGGCAGGTGCTCCTGCGGGCCGGGCGGCGCGACGAGGCGCTGGGGATCCTCCAGGAGGCCGTCGCGGCCGCGAAGGGGGACCCGCAGGCGTACTTCGAGGTCGCCGAGGCGCTCCGCGTCCAGGGGTCGTACCCCGACGCGATCGCGTACTATCGGCGCGGCCTCGAGCTCGAGCCGGCGAGCCGGCACGGCCGCCTCGCCATCGCGGAGACGCTCCTCCTCGCCGGACAGTACCCCGAGGTCGTCGCGCTCGTCGACCCGCTCCTGAAGGAGGACCCGAACGACCTGGCCGCCTGGAAGGCCCGCGCCGACGCCTGGCGCGCGATCGGCCGGCCGAACGAGCTCCTCTACTCGCTGCAGGCGATCCTGCTCCTTGAACCGGACGACGGGGCGGCGCTCCTCGAGATGTACCGGCTCCGTCGCGAATCCGGCGAGACCCACGAGGCATACGACGCGCTGACCCGGCTCGTGCGCTCGGCCGCCCCCGAGGGCCAGGACCCCACGCTCCAGCTCGAACGCGGCGACCTGGCGGCCGGCCTCGGCCTCCCCGAGGAAGCGAACGCCGCCTACGAACGGGCGGCCTCGATGGACCCGGCGTACCGGCTCGAGATCTCCATCCGGCGGGCGCGCCTCCGCCTCGCCGCGGGCCGTCCCGATCTCTCGCTCGAGGTCCTCGACCAGGGCCTCAAGGCGATCGCGGACGGGACCCCGCCCAGCCTCGGCGCCCTCCTCCTGCGCGCGGAGATCCTCTCCGCGCTCGAGCGGCCCTCCGAGGCCCGCGCGGCGTACGAGGAGGTCCGCCGGCGCGAGCCGCGCTCTCCGGTGGCGCTCGCGGGGATCGGCCAGTCGATGATCGCGGAAGGCAAGCACGCCGAGGCGGCCGAGTTCCTGCGCGGGGCGATCCCCCAGCTCCCCCCCCAGGAGGCGCTGTTCCTCGAGCTCGCCGAGGCGGAGAGCGGCGTGGGGCACCTCGACGTCGCGAGCGAGGCGATGCGCCAGGCCGTCCAGGTACTTCCGAAGAGCGTCGTGCTGTGGAGCCGTCTCGCCGAGATCGCCATCGCCCGCCAGGCGTGGGCGGATGCGACGAACGCCTACGCCCACGCCCTGACGCTCGCCCCCGCCTCGGTCGACCTCCTGCAGCGCGCGGGGTTCGTCGCCGGCCGGCTCGGGCACCCGAACGAGGCGCTCGCCCTCTACCTGCGGGCGACCGAGGCAGAGCCGACGAACAAGCAAACGTGGACGAGCCACGGGCTCGCCCTGATCCAGGTCGGACGCACCGTCGAGGCCCAGGCGAGCTTCGACCGCGCGCTCGCGCTCGACTCCGACTTCGCGCCGGCGAAGGACGGCAAGAAGCTCGCGATCCAGCAGACGCGGGACGTCGAGGTCCAGCGGTTCGGGCGCGACGCCCTCCTCCTCGAAGCGAAGCTCCACCGGCCGGTGACGAAGAACGACCTGTTCGTCTCCCTCCACGTGCCGTTCGAGTTCCTCGATCCGGTCCTCTCCACGATCGGCCTCTCGCCGAAGGTCGACCTCACCCGCCTGGACGCCTCCGAGATCCGGGACCTCGAGAACGCCTCCTACCAGATCGTGACCGCCGCCCTCGACCGCCGGCCGCCCGGGCTCGAGCGCCGGGGGTTCACGCTCGCCGACGTCGCGGCGCTCGCCCCGCCGACCTACTCCCTGGTCCAGTCCCAGCGGCTGTTCGGCTACCTGCGGGCGGTCCTCGAGGCCGACCTCCGGCCGGAGAACCTCTCGCTCGCGCCGGACGTCGAGGAGCTCGCCCGCCGGGCGCTCGCGCTCCCTCCCGAGCAGCGGACCCTCTTCCAGCTCGTCCGGACGCTCCGGGTCGGCGTCTACAAGGCGCGCCTGATCAAGGTAGTGGAGGAGGCCGGCTCCGCGGTCCACGCCCCGCTTCCGTCGCTCGACCTCGGGGCGTACTCCCCCGAGTTCCGACCTCCGTCGAAGGAGGCCGCCGCCGAGGAGGCGGCGGGGCTGCGCTCGATGGCGGCGGAGACCTCCGACCACCCCGCCCGCGGCGCCCGAGGCGAGCGCGGGGCCCCGGGGGAGCGACCCGCTCCCTCCGCCGTCCCCTCGGCCGGAACCCACGGTCACCACGCCGCCGAATCCGCCGCCTCCGGATCGGCCCGGTGCCTCGGATGCGGAGGGGTCGCCTCCGTCGTTCACGTCTGCGGGGCCACGCTCTGCCACACGTGCGTCGGGCAGTTCCCGCACTGCCCGAAGTGCAACCAGCCCGTCCCTCCCGAATCGCTCCGCCCGATCCACGCTCCCGCGTCGGAGCCTCACCACCCCCACGCCTCGGCCGGCACCCCGACCAATCCCGCGCACCGGCCCAAACCGTCCGGAGCGGGGCCGGCCCATTCCTCGGCTCCCGAACCCGTCGCCCGACCCGAGCCGAAGCCGGAAGGACGGCCGGAGGCTCGGACGGAGCGGTCTCCCCACCCGGCGCCGGAGCGACCGAGGAGCTCGCCCGCCGCCCCGACCTCCGGGGGACGGACCGCCGCGTCGGCGCCGACCCCCCCGCCCAAGAGCGCCCCTCCCGAGCCGGCCCCGGAGCCCCCCGCGCCGCGGCCACGTCGGGAGAAGCCCGACGACGAGCCCCGACTGTAAGCGAGCGTGCCGCGTAGCTTCTAATAGTCCCTTCGACTCGTTACCTCGGAAGCGCCTATGACGACCGGTGCCCCCCCTCTAACGCCCGTGCGCGAGCAGTGGAGCGGCTGGCTCCTGACGGGGCTTTTCCTCGTCGCCGCCGCCCTCCTCTTCCTGCTGATCTACGTCGGCCTGCCGGCGAACCAGCACTACGGCGCCCTCCTCCTCATCGGGGTCGTGGCGCTCTTCTTCTCCCTCGGTTCGTACCTCGCCGAATCGTTCTCGCGCGAGCCGACCGCCCAGCGCTCGCTTGCCTGGGGGTTCTTCGGGCTCGGCTTTGCCGTCCTCTTCCTGACGATCGGCCTCGGCCCCTCCTACGGGCTCCTCTCGACGATCTACATGCTCTTCGGCCTGCTCCTGACGGTGATCGTGCTGATCGTCGCGGTCGCCCTGATCGCCTGGCGCGGCCGGGCCGTCCGGTCGACCGCCAATCGCGAGCTGCCGCGGCAGGCCTGGCGCAACGAGCCGGCCCCGTCGGCGTTCTCCTACGCGGCGGCGAACTCGCCGAGCGTCCCGGAGGCCGCCCCGGCGCCTCCCAGCCCTCCGCCCCCGGCGGGGAGGTAGCGATGGCCGCGAACACTCCCCCTCTTCCGCCGCCCCCGACCCCGTCGGCGACCCCCGGGACCTGCCCGAAGTGCGGGCGGCCCACCGCTCCCGGGGCCCGGTTCTGCAACGCCTGCGGCTCCTCCCTCTACGTCCAGGACGGCAGCTCGACCGGAACGGCCGCGCCGCCCGGCACCCCTCCGCTCGACATCCGCCAGAAGGTCGAGGGGGACCGGGGGGTCCTGAAGCGCCTCCAGCTGCTCGTCCCCGGGTTCCGGGGCTACCGCGAGGGCGAGGACCTGCGGGCCGCCGACAGCCTCCTGCGCCGCCAGGTCGCCGACAAGGTCCACAACGCGCGCACGACCATCGAGAACTCGCGATCGGCCCTGACCAACGCGAGCCAGTTCCAGGTGCTGAACGACCTCGCGCCGGTGATCGCGGACCTGATGCGCCTCGAGGGTGAGATCCGGCACGCCGAGCAGGGCTACACGGGGATCTCTCCCGCCGTGCGGGCGAACCCCCAGCAGCTCGACCGCCTCTACGAGTACGATTACGGGTTCACGGTCGCCGCGGACCAGTTGAACCAGTCGATCGCCCCCTTGCCCTCGCTCGCCGCGGGCGCGGCCGCGAACCCGGGCGCGGTCGCGGGGCTCGTCCCGACGATCCGGGGCATGGTCGGCCAGCTCGACACGGCGTTCAAGGCGCGGCTGCAGGCGGTCGAAGGGATCCGCGTTTCGTAGGAGCAGGAGAACGGTCCATGGTCACCAACAACCCGATACCCCCGAAGGGTGGGAGCCTGATCGGAGCGACGACGGTCAACTGGGAGGACGTCTACAAGGGCCCCAACGTGATGTGGCGCGTCCCGCGCAACATCCGGTGGAACGACAACATCGTCGTCCGCGAGGACGAGACCGCCGTCTTCTACCGGGACGGAAAGGTCCTCGCCTACCTCGACCGGCCCGACCGGTACGCCCTCACCAGCATGAACGCGCCGTTGATCGGCAAGCTCGTCCAGGAGCTCTCCGGGGTGCGCCAGGAGGCGGAGGTCTACTACCTCCAGCGCCGGATCTTCGACGGGAAGTTCGGGAGCCAGGAGCCGTACGTCTTCCGCGACCCCGACTTCGGCCTCGTCCAGCTGCGCGTCTTCGGATCCTACCGTTGGAAGGTCGGCGCGCCGGACAACTTCATCAACCAGTTCGTCGGGACGTTCGGGGCGGCGACGACGCCCGACGTCGAGTCCCGCCTGCGCGAGCAGATGGTGCTGCTCGTCTACAACAGCCTCGGCAAGATGAAGGACCAGGGGATGAAGGTCACCGATCTCGCCGGCCAGCTCGCGACGATCGAGCAGGCGGTCCTCGGGTTCGCGCCCCAGCATTTCGGTCCCCTCGGGATCGAGATCGCGCAGCTCCAGGGGCTCTCGATCAATCTCCCCGACGAGGTCCAGAAGGCGGTCGACCTCCGGTCGACGATGGGCGTCCTCGGCGTGAACTACATGCAGTACCAGGCCGGCCAGGCGATGACGACCGCGGCCGCCAACCCCTCCGGGGGCGCCGGGGCGCTCGCGAGCGCCGGCGTCGGTCTCGGCGCGGGCCTCGGGGTCGGCTACGGGATGGCCGGAACGATGCAGGGCGTCTACCAGGGCCCCGGCGCGGGCGGAAGCCCGAGCCAGCCGTGCCCGAAGTGCAGCGCGATGGTCCCCGCCGGGAACCGGTTCTGCCCCGCGTGCGGCGCCCCGATGGCGACCGGCGCCGCGACCGCCGGCCCGCCGTGCCCGAAGTGCGGCCAGCCGACCCCGGGCGGGGTCAAGTTCTGCCCGAACTGCGGGGCCTCCCTCGCGGTCGCCCCGCCGCGCCCGTGCCCGAAGTGCAGCGCGAGCGTTCCGGGGGGCACGAAGTTCTGTCCCAACTGCGGCACGGCGATGGGGCCGTAGACCGACCCCCACCGGTAGGTGTCGAGCGTGATCTACTGCATGAAATGCGGGACGTCGCTCCCGGACGACGCGAGGTTCTGCGCGAAGTGCGGCACGACGGTCTCGGCCCCGGGCGGTGCCTCCGGTAGCTCCGGAAGCCCTCCGCCTCCCGCCGCGGGCGGTTCGACCCTCGGCCCGGCGGGGACGCAGGAGCTCAAGTGCCCGGCCTGCGGCGCGCCGGTCAAGCCCGTCTTCGGCGACATGGTCGTCTCGTGCGAGTACTGCGGCGCCTCGGTCACGCTCGGCGGACAGGGTTGGAAGGCGATCCAGAAGCACACGATGCTGCCGCTCAAGGTCGCCGACCAGGCGGCCGCCCTGAAGGTCGTCCAGGAGTTCATGGACACCGGCTTCATGCACCACCACGTCTTCGAGGAGTCAAAGCTCTCGGAAGCGAAGCTGTCGTACGTGCCGTTCTGGGTGCTGCCCGTCGCGGCGAGCACGACCTACCAGTACCAGGCGATGGCGGCGAGCGTCGGCGCGACCGTCGGGACGATGGCGGCGGCGGAGCTGCTCGGCGGCGCCCTCGGCGGCCGTCGGGGCGGGATGACCGTGATCCCGATCATGGCGGGACCCGTCGTCAACCCCACCCGCTCCGAGACGATCTCGGGGCAGTACGAGTACCCCGTCATCGCGGTGAAGTCGATGAGCACCTACCAGCCGAAGGACTACCAGTTCTCGCTCACCGAGCGCGCCCTCTTCGACCGGAAGGCGATCCCTGACGGGACGCCGATCCTCAACGGCGACCTCGGCGAGGACGCGGCCCGGACGGCCGCCAACGCCTACGTACAGCAGCTGCAGAGCGAGGCGGCGCACAAGAAGCACAGCATGGTCTCGCAGCTCCAGACGAAGGTCGACATCTCCGAAGGGGAGCTCCTGCACGTCCCCGTGTGGTACTTCCACCTCGACCGCAAGGGCGAGAAGACGATCGTCCTGATCGACGGCCACGCCGGCCGCGTGATCCGGACGGTCTCGTAGGCACCGTTCGCCTGCGGCTCCGGCTTTAAGTTCCGGACCCGGACTGCGAGCCCCAAGTTCCCTAAGAGGTAGGCGAGATGCGAGGACCGAACCGATCGTTCCGGCGCCGGGCCGTCCTCGTTGCGATCCTTCTCGTCGCGATCATGGCGCTCGCCGGAGCGCTCCCCACCCTCGCCGCCCCGGAGGCGCGCCACCCTACCCCGGTTTCCGAAAATCTACTCCCCGAGGTGGATTCGCCCAGGAACTCCCAGATCCGGTCGGTCCCGGCCCCCGAGTCGGTCAGCTCCGCAGGCTCGACCATCGAGACCCTGCTCCCGAACTACAACAGCTCCCTAAACGGAGACTTTCCCTCGACAGTTTACGATTGGCAGATCGGGGCACCGGCTATCGTTCCTAAGACTGGGACACTTTGGCTTCCCGAGCTCCCCGTTGCGACGGACGGACCCCCGGCTCCAGTCGGGGCTCCGGCTTTGGTGTACAACGTCAGCACCAACTCCTTTGAAGGAATCGTGCCCGCGCTCTCGAATGCTTCCGCATTCGCTTACGACTCAGGAAACGGGTACCTCTACGCAACAGACCCCGCGACTAACTCAGTTGAGGTGTTTGATCCCCTTACTCAAACTGTAGTGGCGCCCGACATTACGGTGGGCTCGCATCCATGGGCGATCGCGTGCGACCCGGAGTCCCAGTACATTTACGTGGCAAATCTCGGCTCGAATAATGTCACCGTAATCAACGCCCTCACTTACCACGTCGTTGCGAAGAATCTCCCCGTAGGCAAATCGCCGGCGGCGCTCGCAATTGATCCAACAGCAAATTTAGTCTACGTTGTCAATCGCAACAGCTCGTATCTCTCCGTCCTCGATGCGAAGAACCTTACGTCTTCGGAACCCAGGGTTCCTCTCGCCCTTGGGAATGCGTTCGGATTGGCCTATTCGGCCCTCAATGAGACGATTGCGGTGACCTTTCCACAGAGTCACTACATGACAATTGTCAACGCATCAGATGAGGCGGTCGAAACCTCTCTCGTCCCGGTTGGGCTTGGGGGCGCTGGGGTCGTTGCCACTTCCGATGGTTCAACCTTCGTAGTTGCCAATGAAACCGGGAACGAACTGTCCTTCGTATCTGCAATCTTACCATACTCGGTTTCGAAGACAACCATTGCTGTCGGGCCGGCACCTTCGGAGCTTGTCGCCGAAGTGAACGATACAGACATCTTCGCTTGGAGCAGTTTGGCCCGGAATCTATCCGTTGTTAATGTAAGTTCAGCTGAAGTCGTGGCCACCTCTCCGACACTCGGCTCGCGGCCGGACTTCCTTGCAGTATCTCCTTCGACTGGTAGCATCTTTACCGGAGATAGATCTTTGCCGGTAATTGATGATCTGAACGTGACCTCGGGTCGCTCGATTCTCCGTCCAATCCCCTTGCTCTCACCCCCAACCGCGCTCGTGAGCGAGCCAACTACCGGGATCCTCTTCTTAGGACTGGCTGGG
Source organism: Thermoplasmata archaeon (assembly GCA_052326305.1). Taxonomy (GTDB): domain Archaea; phylum Thermoplasmatota; class Thermoplasmata; order Lutacidiplasmatales; family UBA184; genus Lutacidiplasma. The sequence continues at coordinate 316,430 of JBKQPJ010000006.1, forward strand.
TCTGTCATCGAGTACAGTGAAGTCACAGGTCGTGCCCTAGTCGCGAACGATCTACTGTCTGGCCCAAACGGTCCGATACTAGCGGATCCTTCGGACGGCATTCTCTGGGTTGCGCGGTCTGGCGCTGGTGAGGTGACCGGGCTGAAGATAACGAATCTGCATCCTATCAAAGTTCGAGCGAACCTCTCAGTTGACCCTGAATTCCCCCAGGCGATGGTGCTCGACCCCGAGACATCGGACATCTTTGCGGTAAACTCGAGTTCGGGAGACGTGACCGTCTTTGCCGCTGCTACTGGGGATTTGATTGCCCAGTCAATTGTGGTCGGCTCAAATGTTACTGCGCTCGGTTACGACTCCCTCGATGGTCTCGTGTATGCTGTTGGTGACGAGCTGACTGCTATTGACCCGACACTCATGACAACGGTAGGGAGTCCTCTAGGCCTACCTTCACACTCCGGTGTAAGTGGCCTCACTTTCGATTCATCGAGGGGCCTAGTGTATGTTTCCATGACCTCTGCAACCACGGGTTTGGGAACTATCTGCGTAATTGACGGAGCTTCAAAGGTGGGCCTCTCTGGCACAGTGGATACGATTCAGGACGGGCTCGGTCCCGTCGATCTGACAACCTATGCGCCGCAGAATCCCGATTTGAACGGATCTGACATCATCCTTTCCGCTAATTCTCGATCGGGCACGATCGGGGTAATCGGAGCTCCTCCATCTATCTCCTCCTTCGCTTTCGAACCTTCGAGCGTTGACGTCGGGCAATCCACACAAGCCGTAGTGATAGCCATGGGCGGAGCGGGCGATTCGACTGTGACTTACTCGGGTCTGCCCTCGGGGTGCGTTACAAAGGATGTCTTTGTCCTCAACTGTGTCCCAAACGCCAATGGCACGGTTGGGGTGCATGTCACCGTCACCGACTCGATCGGTCAGTCTGCGATCGCCGAGGCTTTCTTGAACGTCGGGTCCGCTATCGGGCTGAGCGCGTCGTTCGGGACACTTCCCATTCCTGAGGCAGATGTCGGGATACCGTTCTACGCAAGTGCCTCGGCGACGGGGGGAACCCCTCCCATCGAGTTCTCTTGGAACTTCGGAGATGGCAACAGTGTCGTTGGCTCCTCCGTGTCCCATCGCTTTTCTGCGACGGGTACCTATCCCGTCACAGTCTCCGCGACCGACAGCGTAGGGGCCTACTCGGTCGAAAGCGCTTCCGTCCATGTGGTTCCCTTGCCGTCGGTTGCGCCGTACGCACTTCGCGGCTCGACTACGGATGTGAACCTGAATGTGCGCTTGTTCGGAGGGGAGTCGGGCGGAACGATGCCGGGAAGCGGTGCCTGGAACTTCGGACCCGCCGAAACAGCCTCCGGGGTGAACGTGTCCCACGTCTGGACCAAACCCGGGTTGCACTCTGCCAACTTCAGCTTCGAGGATGCCTCCCACGTCTTCGCGAACGATACCCTGACTCTGCTGGTCGAACCTACCCTCACGCCCACGTTCACGGCCATACCGTCTACGTCTTCTCCAGTCGCCGGAACGGTGTTCAACTTCACCGCCGCCATTCAGGGCGGGACTCCCCCATTCACGACCATCTGGTCGTTCGGGGGAGGGTCGTACGCGACGGGGGCGGAGGTCTCGATGTCGTTCCCGACCGCCGGAACCCACACCGTCGGGGTCCAGGTAGTGGACGGAGCGGGCGCGAGCGAGAATTCATCGGTCATTGTCAACGTCGGGTCTCCTTCGGCCAGCGCTCCCTCGCCTTTCGGCGGGAACTTTGTGCCCGGGGTCACTTTGGGGCTCTTCGTCGGCGCGTCGATCGCGGCACTGATACTGTTTACCGTGGAGCGTACCCGCCGGCGGACGCTCCCCCCGCCCTCGCCGTACGTGCCGCCCCACAGCCTCCCCGGGCCGGGAAAGCGGAACTAGCGGCGGGCCGAGCGGCCGTCGATCCCCGCGCCGGAAAAGACGTAGCGGACCGGAACCCGTCGATTGCCGTGGGTCCAGTAGTCGCACCGTGCGCATCGCTGTCCCAGGACGATGCTATCGCCGGTGAGGGTCCGATTGCGGATGGGGGTCAGCTCCCCGCCGCACACGGGGCACTCCTCCGGAGGTCGAACCCCCGGGCGTTCGGTGTAATGCACCGAGAGTCGGACCCCCGGGACCCCGATCAGGAGGCGCCGGAGCCGTTTCCCGCCCACCGTCGCGAGCGGCTCGTCTCGTCGGACGAGAGCGAGGACCGCCTCGCGGAACGCCGCTTGGGAGCGGAACGATGCCTTGCCTCCGCGCACGACCCGGCGAGCGACCCGACGGAGGAGCTCGTCCGCCGGCCGGCGGAACTTCGCGGGCGGCCGGCTATCACTGGGTGGACTGTCCTCTACGACCTTCCCGGGCACGGATCTCCTCCTCGTAGAACCTGCGGGCGAAATCGGCCTCGGTCTCTCCGATGCCGAGCGGCGCCTCGGCCGGGGCGGAAAAGTAGGTGAGCAGGGTGGCCGCGGCGGCGAGACGCACCGCCCGGGATTTGAGCCGGGGAGAGAACTTCGGGAAGTTGGTGGTCCGAAGCGCCCGGTCCGAGACCTCGCGCAGTCGGGTGTAGAGCGACCGATGAAGCCGCACGGGGCGGGCGCGGAACTTACGGGAGACCAGGGGGTGGCCCGTCTCGATCGCGTGGACGAGCGTGAGGTGGTCACGGATCTTGTCCGCGAGGGTGAACTCGAGCTCGCCAAGCTCGAGCCGCTCGGCGGCCGACTCCACGGCCCGGAAACGGGCGCGGGTCATCGGATGGAACCGTAGGAGCATCCGGTCTTCGAGGGCCGCGAAGTTGGGGTCGGCGATCGTCGTCCAGTAGTCCTGCGCGCCCGAGGTCCGGACGTTGTAGTTGACCGAGAAGAAGGAGCGGAACGTGTACGGGCCGACAGTGCCGAACGTCGTTTCCCATTTCACTTCGCGCTGCTCCATCACCAGCTTGAGCGGCTCGACCATCCCGCGGTACTTGAACCAGTCATTGAACTCAGGCACGATGAAGTTGAACGTTCGGCCGGTGTAAGAGGCCCCGACCCGCAGGAACTGGGCCGGCGTGATCCCCCCGCAGTAGCGGTTGCGCCCCGGCAGGCCGTGGGCCGGAACGCCGCTTCGGGGATTTCCCCGCACGAGGTCGTCGATCGAGAACGTCTTTCCCGTCCCCGGCGGGCCGAACAGGGCGAGGTGGAAGCCGGTCGCGCCGGTGGGGCGGCCCGTCGGGGCGAGGAGCGGGGCGTCCGCGAGGGCGTACTGCTGGAGGATCGAGATCAGCGAGTCGAAGTAGAGCTCCTCCCCGAACAGCCCCCGAAGGTATTCCGCCAGGGCCGTCACGTTGAACGTCCGGCCGAACTCGACGGTCGCCTCGAGCCGGTCGTCGAGCACTTCGCGCAGGCGCTCGAGGAACTCGGAGTCCATCGAACGGATCTCGGCGCGTTCGTCGGGGACGGGCAGCAGCGGCCCCGTCTCGGCGGAGTCACTTCGGACCGCCTCGTCCATCAGGATCTGGCGGAGCTCGTCCGGGAAGGGGACTTGGAACGTCTTGTCGCCACCACCGGTCGGGAGCTCGACCAGCAGGCCGCGCCGTTTCAGGCGTCCTAGGAGACGGGCCGGGTCCTGGAAGACCCGGTCCCGGAGGAGCCGGCTCCTCAGTTCCGAGAGCCGCAACTTCGCCGGCTGCGACGCGACGCCGCGCAGGGTGCGTCGGCGATCGGCATCCGCGACGGCCGCCGCGAGGGCGCGGGCGACCGGTATCTCGGCAGGAGCGATCTCGAGCCCAGCGGGAGCGGCCACCGTTCTCCGCCAGTCTTGCAGTGACTTATCTTAAGCTCCCGACCGGACTCCTCGGTTCGTGGTCGGCCACAGCTTCGGGGGCTACGAACGCGCGCTCCGGGGGCTCCTCTCGGGCGACACGGCGAGCGTCAAATCCTATGCGCGGGCCCTCCCCCCGGAGGCCCGGCCCGGTTTCGAGCGCCTGATCTCCGAGCCGTTCCTGGTCGTCCGAGCCGCTGGCTCCTTCGGCTTCGATCTGGTCGCGCTGCGGCGGGAGTTCGCCTTCCCGATCGAGGTGAAAGCGTCGTCCGATTCGGTCATCCGGTTCACCGCGGCGAGCGGCCGGGCGAGCGAGCAGCTCGAGGCGCATCGGGCGGCGGTCGCGCGCGTGGGCCTGATGGTGATCTACGCGTACCGGCGGCTCGGGATCCGCGGCGAGGAGTGCTGGCGCCTGTTCCTCGAGGGGACCCGCCCCAAGGGGGCCATCGTCGGCTACGTGTTCCAAACCGTGCCCCTCATCAGCCGAACGCGGGAGGGGAACGGGATCCTCCGCTGGGAGGAGGGGATGCCCCTCTCCCACTTCGTCGGCCGGGTGCATTCGGTTCTTCAGCCCACGTACGGAACGGGCGCATGACGGCGCACGTCGCGAGCGTCGGGATCGGGCGGTTCGGCAAACGGACCGAGGGGCTGGTCGAGCTCGCCGCCGAGGCGGCCGGGATCGCTCTCGAGGGCGTGGGTCGCAAGCCGATCGACCTCCTCGTCGTGGGGACGATGCTGGGCCATGGCCCGGCGGGCCGGGAGCCGCTGCTCCCCCGGCTCGCGTCCCGGCTCAGCCTGGAAGCGGCCTCCGGGCTCCGCGCCGAGTCGACGAGCGCGACGGGGGCGATGGCGTTCCACATCGCCGCCGAGGCGCTCGCGGCGGGCCGGTTCGAGCGGGCCCTCGTCGTCGCCGCCGAGAAGATGACCGATCGCACGACGCCCGAGATCACGGGCGAGCTCGCCTCCGCCCTTCATCCCAGCGAGGTCGCCCACGGGGCGACGATGCCCGCGCTCGCTGCCCTCGTGACGCAGCGCTACCTGGAGCGGCACGAGATCCCGCTCGGGGCGATCGACACGCCGAGCGTCCACGCGCGCGCGATGGCCGCCCGCAACCCGAACGCGATGTTCCAGAGCGCCGTCACGGCCGCGGAGGTCGGGGCGTCCCGGATGGTCGCGTCCCCGCTTCGGCTCCTCCACTGCTCGGCGATCGCCGACGGGGCCGTGGCCGTCGTGCTCGAACGCGGCGTCGGCGCGGCCACCGTCCTCGGGATGGGCCAAGGCTTCGAGACAATGCGGATCGTTGACCGGACCGACCTGACCACCTTCGCCGCGACCCGCATCGCCGCCCAACGCGCCTACGAGGCCGCCCACCTCACGCGCAAGGAGCTCGGGGTGGTCGAGGTGCACGACGCCTTCTCCCCCTTCCCGCTGATCCACCTCGAGGACCTCGGCATCTGCGGTCCGGGCGAGGGATCCCACTGGTTCGAGAAAGGGTGGGTCGGACCCGGCGGTCGGCTCCCCGTCAACCCGAGCGGCGGTCTGATCGGACGGGGCCACCCGATCGGCGCGACCGGCCTCGCCGGGATCGCGGAGGTCGCTCTTCAGCTCCGGGGCGAGGCGGGAGCCCGTGCGATCTCGTCGCGGCCGAAGGTCGGGCTCGCGCACGCGGTCGGGGGGCTCGCGGCCCACAACTTCGTGACGATCCTGGGGAGCGAGGCCGGATGACGAAGCCCGCGCCCCCGATCGTGCTCACCCGCTGCGAGGCGTGCCACACGCGGTTTCTTCCGACCGACACGCCGTGCCCGAAGTGCGGTTCGACCGAGACGACACCGTATCCGGTCCCCGGTGTCGGCCGCGTGACCGCCGCGACGGAGCTAACAAACCCGGCGCCGGGATGGACCGCCCCCCATCGCCTCGCGCTCTTCTCCGTGGCCGACGGGGTGCGGGTCCTCGCCGTGGTCGACGGACCCCTTCCCGCCCTGGGCGACACGCTCCACCTGCGTTTGGATGGGGAAACCTACCACGCCCATTCGGGGTCCGGGGCCCCGGGGGAACGCGGGGAGGGGGAATTTCCGAAGACCCGTCGGCACGGGCCCTCCTTTGAACCCCCGAGGTGAAATCACCACAGGATTAGCAATCCTGCGCCTTACCGGGCTGGGCCATCCCCGCGCAATCGGAGCGAGCGGGGTCCCTGCCTTAAGTCTTCGCTCGCGGCGGGTCCGGGCGCGGTGCGGCGCCCTGCGTGATCTCCCCAGGAATCGGGCCCGGCGGCCGGAGGTTATGTAGCGACGGTACGATTCCGCACCCAGGTGGGACCGTGCGCGTCGCGAGGGCCGGTGTGGTCGGAGCGGGAACGATGGGCGCCGCGATCGCCGAACTCCTCGCGTACAACGGGATCGACGTCGTCCTGAAGGACGTCGACGGACCGACGGTCGAGAAGGGCCTCGCCCGCATCCGCGGGATCGTCGACGAGCTCGTCCGCTTCCACGCCGAGCGCGCGGGGAAGGAGATCGAGCGGGTCACCCGGGAGGCCGGCCCGCTCACCGAGGCCCAGCAGGGGCGGATCCGCGAGACGCTCGCCCCCAAGTTCGGCCCGACGAGGGCGAACGAGGTCCTCGGGCGGGTCCGCGGTGTGACCGACTACGCCGCCTTTGCCGGCGTCGACCTCGTCATCGAGGCGATCTTCGAGCGCGAGGAGGTGAAGCGCCCCGTCCTGGAGGCGCTCGACGCGGCCGTGCCGGCGCACGCCATCCTCGGGTCGAACACCTCGTCGCTGTCGATCACCCGGCTCGCGCGGGGCCTCTCCCATCGCCGCGAGATCCTCGTGACCCACTTCTTCAACCCGCCGTACACGCTCCCGCTGGTCGAGGTCTCGGGCGGCATGGAGACGCGGGAGGACGTGATCGCGGAGACGATCGACTTCCTCCAGGGGCTGCGGAACCACCGGTACCCCCTCGTCCCGATCCGGGTGAAGGAGTCGCCGGCGTTCGTCGTGAACCGTCTGCTGATCCCGGTCCTCAACGAGGCGTGCTTCGCGCTCGACGAGCAGGTCGCGTCCCCCCGCGACATCGACCTCGCGATGAAGTCCGGCGCCGGGATGCCGATGGGGCCGTTCGAGCTCGCCGACATGATCGGCCTCGACGTCGCCCTCGAGGTCGCGCAGACCCTCTTCCGGGAGTTCGGGGACCCGAAATACCGCCCCGCGCCCGCGCTTCGCCGAATGGTGGACGCGGGCCGCCTGGGACGCAAGACCGGCCAGGGGTTCTACGAGTACCCCGGTTGACCGAGCGCGCGAGAATCCAAGAGCGGTGGAGGGTCGTCCCGGAGGATGAGGTTCCCTTCCGACGAGTGGGCCGAGGCGTTCCGGGTCGCCCTCAACTCGAGCGCGGAGTACCGGGAAGCGGCCGCGGCGTGGGAGGGGGAGATCCTGCTGCGCGTGCTACCGCCCGGGACCGACGCCCCGGCTCCCGGGATCCACCTCGCGCTCGCCCACGGGGAGTGCACGCGCGCGAGCTACCACGCCGATGCGCGGAGCGTCGCGAGCGAGTTCGTGTACGAGGGGTCGTCGGAGAATTGGCGACGCCTTCTGCGCGGCGAGATCGACCCCGTGAAGTCGATCCTCGACGGGACGTTCCGGATGCGCGGGAACCTCCTGAAAGCTTCGCGGTTCACGCGCGCCGCCAAGGCCCTCGTGGAGACAGCGGCCGCCGTGCCGGCGGAGGTCGACGGATCGGGCTAGATCGCCGCGGCGCTCGGGGCGGCGAGAGGGTCCGTCGGCTTCACGGGAGGCGGCGGGGCCCGGGAGGGCGGCGGCATCATCCGGGCGCGGAGGAACTCGAGGATCCCGCTCCACCCCGCCTCGGCCCGGCCGAGGTCGTAGCCTCCGAGGTCGCGCGCCAGGAAATGGGCCCGGGCCCCCGGAACCTCGAGGACCGTCAGTGCCGATCCGGAGCCCGAGCTCCGAAGCTGGGCGATCGCCCGGGCCGCCGTCCGATCCGCCGTTCCGGCGACGCAGAAGAGGGGCGCCGAGACGAGCTTCGAGAGATCGGGGGGGCGGACGGGCAGGGGGTAGGCGAGGACGACGGCTCCGAGGCGCGTGCTCTCGGAGGCGAGCGCGAGCGCGACGCTCGCCCCGAACGCGGTGCCGAACACGGACGCCTTCGCGGGGTCGACCATCTCGCGGCCGAGGAGGTGTTCGAGGGCATCGCGGTAGAGGCGCACGAGGGTGACGAGCTCGCTCGAGGCCGTACCCACGCCCCCTCGAAGACGGGCGGAGGTCCGGGCGCCGAGGAGCGAGCTGGTGGAGATCCCGTCGGTCTTCGAGAGGTCCGGAAGGAGCACCTCGAACCCCTCCCGCGCGAAGCGGATCGCCGCGTCGAGGAGCGTGGTCGTGATCCCGTAGATGTCGGGAACGATCAGGACCGCGGGATGGCGCACGACCTTGGTCGGGGAGAGGACGATCGCCGGGGCGCTTCCCGACGGGACCGCGGAGGTCTCGAAGAGCACCCGGTCGCTCCGGTAGATCCGTGCCGGGACCCCGGGCTTCTTCTCGCTCTTGATCCAGGTCTTGTTGAGGAAATCGAGGACGCAGAGCTTGAACCGTTCCTTCGACAGGACGATGACCGCCTGTCGCTTCCCGCAGATGTCGCAGACCCCGACGATCCCGCTGCCGAACTCGATGTCGGGAAGGTCAAGCAGGCGGTCGTCGTCGCGCATCGGACGCCTGTCGTCTCTCGAGCCGGGGTCGCTTCTTAACGGTTGCCGCGGCCGCCCGGGGAGAACGCCCGCGGTGGAGCTCGAGGCGCGTCCGGTCCCGCGGGAGCAGGACGGATACCCCCTCCGCGACCAGGCGGTCCGCGAGCCGGCGGTCGGCCGTCAGCACGACGGCGTTCTCGGCGAGAGCGACCGAGACGATCGCCGCGTCGCCGCGCTCGGGGGTCGGGACGCGCCGGAACGACCTCGCGAGCTCCCCCGCGGCGAGCGCGTGGGCCACCCCCCGGGCGGCGAGCCGGTCGAGCTCCCCGAGGACGGAGACCGGCACCCCCAGCTCCGCCCCGGGGACCGCGCGGTCGACCTCTCCCGCCAGGTCGAGGTGGGTCCGGAACGGAAGGAGGAGGGCGTTCGTGTCGAGGAGCACCAGGGGGCGTACCCGGCGCGTCTCACGGCCGGCGGAGGACGACCCCGAGCTTCTCCCGGTCAAACTCCTCGCCTCCGCGCCGCTCCTTGAGGAGGTAGCGCTGCGACTTCTGGTTCGCGGTCTTGGGGAGCTCGGTCACGAACTCGAGGTACTGCGGGACCATGAAGAACGGGAGTTCCGCGACGCAGAACTCGAACAGCTCCTTCGCGCCGACCTCCGCGCCCGGACGGAGCTGGACGAACGCCTTCACGTCCTCCTCCCCGAGCGGCGACGGCACCCCGACGACCACCGCCTCGAAGACCGCGGCATGGCGGTTGAGGACCGACTCCACGTCGTACGGGGCGAGGTTCTCGCCGCGGCGACGGATGATGTCCTTCTTCCGGTCCACGAAGTAGTAGTAGCCGTCCGCGTCGCGGGTGACGTAGTCGCCGGTGTGGAACCACGCGTTCCGCCACGCCTCCTCGGTCTTCTCGGGCTTGTTGAGGTACCCGAGGAACATCGTGTGCGGGGCGAGGGGCCGGACGATCAGCTCCCCCCGGGCGTTCGGCGGCACCGGGCGGTCGCTGTCGTCCACAACGTCGGCCTCCACGAAGCCGAGCGGGAGGCCGACCGACCCGACGCGGACCGCGCCCGGGGGGTTCATGAGGGTGGTGCAGCCGCACTCGGTCATCCCGTACAGCTCGATGATCGACAGGCCGAACCGGCGCTCGAACTCGGGCCAGACCGCCTTCGTCGCCCCGGCCGTGAGCGCCGTGCGCACCGTGTGCGTGCGGTCGCTCGCCTTCGGGGGCTGCTTGAACAGGACGGTCACCATCGAAATGAGGAGCGATACGTGGGTGGCGCGGTACCCCGCGGCCGTCTCCCAGAACGTCGAGGCGTGGAACCGTTCGTCGAACACCGCCGTCAGGTCGTTCAGGAGGGCGACCAGGAGCGTCATCTCCTGCGCGTTGCAGTGGAAGAGCGGGAGCGCGGTGAACAGCACCGAGTCAGGGGAAAGGCGGCTGCGGAGCCCGATCTCGAGCGGCGTCGTGATCTGCTTCTGGTGAGGGATGATCGCGCCTTTCGGGGGCCCGGTCGTCCCGCTCGTGTACATGATCGATACCGGATCCTCCGGCCGCGGCGCGGGACGGTTGGACGTACCGCGGTCCGTCGGCAGATCGGCGAACCGGCGGACATGATCGGGAAGCGGATCGGCCGTGGGCAGGGGGTCGGCGACCCACACCTCCCGGATGCCGAGCCCCGCCCGCAGCGGCGCGAAGGCGGGCCAGAGGCGTCGGTCGACCACGATCCCTTGCGGGTCGCTGTCCGCGAGCTCGTAGCGCAGGATCTCCCCCTTCAAGCCGGTGTTCAGCGGGACGAGGATCGCCCCGAGCTTCGCGGCACCGAACCAGAGGAGCGGGAACTCGGGGGTGTTGAAGAGCAGCCCGGCGACCCGATCGCCGGGCCGCAGGCCCGCCGCGGCCAGACCGTTCGCGACCCGGTCGCTCTCCGCATCGAGCTCGCGGTAGGTGATCGCCCGCTCGGCGAAGCGAAGGGCGACCCGGGGGCCGTTCTTTGCAGCCTTGCGTCGGACGAGCGTGGCGAGATCGTGGTACTCTTCCCCCGGGTCGAGCATCCGAAACCGTCGACCGGCCGGAGCCGATAAGTCTTCGGCCCGCCCCTTCCCCGGCGGCCCACGCTAACGCCATGTAGGTCGGCCCCGGTCGCTCCCCCGATGCCCCGCTCGAGCGCCCCGTACAAGCCCGCCGCCCCGATCGTGGTCGAGCTCGCCGCGGGGGCGGTCGTGGTCGGCCCCGGCCCCCCGGAGCCGAGGGTCCTGCTCCTGCACCACGCCTCCGAGGACCGCTGGTGCTTCCCCAAAGGGCACGTAGAGCCCGGGGAGTCGCTGGTCGATGCCGCGCTCCGCGAGGTCCGGGAAGAGACGGGCCTCGCGGACGTGCGGCTCGGGGACGAGGTCGCCGAGGTCTCGTACCGCTTCTTCCGTCCGAAGGAGAGCCGCAACGTGCTCAAGATTGCGGTCTACTTCCTCGCGCGCAGCCTCGGCGCGGAGGTCCGTCCCGAGCCGTTGTTCGATCAATTCGAATGGGTCCCGATCTCGGCCGCCGCGGAGCGGCTCGAGTTCGGCACCGACCGGACCGTGCTCGAGGCGGCCCGGGAGCGGCTTCGGGACCGCACGTGACCCCTCGGTAGGTTCCGAAAAAATCAGAAGGAAAGGGTTGGAGTGGGTCCCCTCGCGGAGACCCACCGGGGCGGGGGACGCCCCTCTAGAGCTGTCGGGCGGGCCCGTCGTTGTTCGAAGGGCCGCTCACCGGCGGCGCCGGGGCGGGGGGCTGGACGACGGCCGAGGGGAGGCCGCCGGTCAGTCCTTCGCCGTAGCCGCCGACCAGCTGGGTCGCCCGGTTCTTTCGCCGGGCGTAGGATCGCCACTCGACCACACCGACCGTCCCCACGACCGCCGCGATGAGGGCGCCGATCAGGGCCGCCGCGACGAGGCCGGAGAACCAGGGAGCGGCGCTCGAGCATCCGTGGACGAGGCAGTTCGACTGGCTCTGGGCCGCCGACACGCTCTCAGGCTGCGCCACAACGCTCCCGCCGATCGCGCTCGTGGCCGGGACGGCGGACGGGGTCTTCGGCGCGACCACGAGGGGGACCTTTCCATCCGCGCCGCCCACTGTCAGCTTCGAGGCGGTCAGGGAGGTCGCACGGACGTGGCCGGTGTTCAGGTACAGGGCCTCTCCCGAGATCGTCACGTTCGACATCGATTCGCTCGAGTAGTCGTGCGGGGCCCCGCCGAACAGGTCGAACCCGCGGGGGATGACGATGAAGCCGTCGTAGATGTTCGCGGGTCCGCTGACCGTCAGCAGGATCCCGACCCGAGGCGCGTGGTCCCGGAACGCCGGGAGACCGAGCGTGAAGACCTGCCCGTTCAGGTAGATCGGTCCGCTCGTGACCCAGCTCCCGGCGAGGTACTTCTGGCCGGTCGCGGTCGTGTTGTTCCATCCGTGGAACGCGTAGGCATAGCTGATGTTCCAGTTCGCGGACGGGGAAGCGGTCGCGTTCGAGCTCCACGCCGTCACGCCGTCGAGGTTGAGCGGGACCAGCCCGAGCGCCGGGGCGAACTGCACTTGGGCGTTCGCCGAGGCCGAGACGTTGAGATAGGCGCTGGCCGTCAGCTGGGTGAACTTCGCCACGAGCGACTCGGCGAGGGAGGCGGTTCCGTGGAACGACGAGTTGTCGATCCCGAGGGCGGGGACCATCGCCCCGGAGACATTGACGCTCGACGCGTTGGTGATGTTCGCGTACGCCGTGTCCGTCTCGAGCGCCTTGTAGTTGAATGCCAGGGACCCGTTCGGGGTGGTGATCACGATCTGGATCGTCACACCGACCGTCCGCTGCGCTTCGAGCTCGGTCGTGTTCGCCACCGTCGGGGTCGCGTTGAAGATCACATCGACGCCGACGGAGGCGCTCCACGTGGCGGTCACATGATGCCCCAGGTCCTCCGAGCCACCCGAGGCGTTCTGCCCGCCGTACGCCCACGCGACGGTCGCCGACCCTGCCGGAGCGACGGGGGCGGCGCTTACCGTACCCGCGAACGCGGCGAGAAGCCCGACGACCACCATGAGCGCCGTGCCGGCCGCGACGATCCTACGCTTCGATCCTGCCTTTCCTGACATTCGTTCCTGCCGACGGGGCGGTCCCCGCCGAAGGAAAATACCCGGGGCCCCCGAGATAAGGGGATGGCCCGGGCCAAGGACGGCGGGTTGGACGGGTTGCTACGGACTAGCACGCGGTAACTAGGCCGCCACCACGCGGCCACGCCGAAGGAGGGGGCGCCCGTCCACGCTCAGCTCCGCGCCGGCGACCGTGAGATAGGCGAGGAAGTCGACCTTCGTCTTCCCGCCGAAGCCGACGTTCGCGCCGACGCCCGCGGTGACGGCGCCCTTCGCGGCCTCCTCGAGGCCCGGCGCGCCCCGGATGGCCGGGTTGAGCCCCACTTCGACGAACGACGGTCGATCGCGACCCGCCCCCGCGGCCCGGTAATCCTTGGCGACCGCGCGTCCCCCTTCGGAGAAGCGGAACCCGGTGAGTCGGCCGTCCTTGAAGCGGAACCTCCCGCCGCGCAGACGGGAGGTCCCGGTCGAGGTCGGCAGGTTCGCGACCATCGACCCTTCGGCCGTGCTCTCGTCGACCGCCACATAGACGGTTCCGTCCGGCACGTTCGCCATCGACCCGAACGTCGACTTCCGGCCCTCGGCGGTCACTTCGCCGAGCGTCACCTGCACGGGCCGGTGCGCGAGCGCGAGCGTCAGGTCGGTCCCGTTCGGGTGGCGGATCCGGACCTCGCGGCCGCGCTCGAACGCGCGGCGGACCCGTTCGGCGTCCCGCCGCAGGAGCGCGGGGTCGAGGAGGGAGGCCCGGTAGACCTCCCGGCGCCACGGTCCGATCGGGATGCCCCAGAAGTCCGCATTCGGCTCGGTCACTCGGGCGATCGACATCCGGGCGCCCCGAACCCCCTGCTTCCGCGCCACCTCGTACCACCGGCTGTTGAAGGCGACCAATCGAGTTTGGACGGCGTCGGGAAGACCGGCACGCCGGGCGATGTCCTCGGGGCCCCAGAAATAGATGTAGACGTCCGTCTTTTCGAGCGCGGCCCACTCGTGGTCCCCGGGGGAGCCGATCAAACCGGAGCGGCCCTCGGCGACGGCGGCCCAGTACGCCTCCTCGTCCTCGTAGTGGAGGAGGGCATGAGCCCCCAGTCGGCGGGCCTCCCGGACGAACCCGGTGGCCCACGGCAGCGACGACGGGTACGTCTCGATCGTGACGTTCTCCTTCGGTCGAAGCTTCAACCGGCGGGTGAGGACGCTGCGCGCGAGCTGGTCGACTTGATCGACGGAGGGTCCGCTCATCGGCGACGGATGCCGCCCCCCCTCAAATCGGTTCGCCCGGCAGCAGGGCGGACCCCTTCACGGGATCCGGAAGCGAGCCCGGTCGGCGATCCGCTTCGATTCGGGGTACCCCGCGTCGGCGTGGCGGGCCACGCCGAGGCCCGGGTCGTTGTGCAGCGTGCGGGCGATCCGGCGGTCGGCGGCCTCGGTCCCGTCAGCGACGATCACGAGCCCCGCATGGATCGAATTGCCGATGCCGACCCCGCCCCCGTGGTGGACCGAGACCCAGGTGGCCCCGCTCGCGACGTTGAGGAGCGCGTTGAGGATCGGCCAGTCCGCGATGGCATCCGAGCCGTCCCGCATCCCTTCGGTCTCGCGGAACGGGCTCGCCACGCTCCCCGTGTCATGGTGGTCCCGGCCGATAGCGACGGGAGCCCGGAGGGTCCCGTCGTGGACCAGGGCATTGATGAGGTGGCCGAACTTCTCCCGTTCGCCGTAGCCCATGTAGCAGATCCGCGCGGGCAGTCCCTGGAACCGGACCTTGTCGCCAGCGAGGCGGATCCATCGGCACAGGTGCTCGTTCGACGAGAACTCGGAAAGGATCACGCGGTCGATCCGGTGGATGTCCTCCGGGTCGCCGCTGAGCGCCAGCCAGCGGAACGGCCCGCTCCCGACGGCGAACAGCGGGCGGATGTACCTCGGCACGTACCCGGGGATCTCGAAGGCGTCGGCGACGCCGGCGTCCCGGGCCTGCGTGCGGAAGTTGTTGCCGTAGTCGAACGCCTTCGCGCCGCGTCGCTGGAGCTCGAGGATCGCGCGCGCCTCGGTCGCGATCGACCGGTGGACGCGCTCGAGGTACTGCGGGAGGTCCCGGGCCCGGGCCTCGGCGGCCTGTTCGACCGACAGCCCCTGCGGGATGTACCCGACCCGCAGATCGTGGGCGGCGGTCTGGTCGCTCACGACGTCCGGTATCGACCCGCGCCGCACGATCTCGGGGTACACGTCGGCCGCGTTCGCGCACAGTCCGATCGATGCCGGTCTTCGGGCCGCGGTCGCCGAGCGTACCTGTTCGAGAGCCTCGTCCAGGTTCGCTGCCCGGGCGTCGAGGTAGCGGTGCTCGAGACGGCGCTCGAGGGCCCTCGGGTCGACATCGACCACGAGCGCCACGCCGCCCAGCATCGTGACGGCGAGCGGCTGGGCGCCGCCCATCTCGCCAAGACCGGAGGTGAGCATCCACTTGCCTGCTAGGTCGGCCCCTCCGAACTCGAGGCGCGAAAGCGACGCAAGCGTTTCGTAGGTTCCCTGCAGGATCCCCTGGGTCCCGATGTAGACCCAGCTGCCCGCGGTCATCTGTCCGTACATCGTGAGCCCCCGGGCCTCCAGGTCCCAGAAGATCTCGTCCGTCGCCCAGCGCGGAACGATCAGGGCGTTCGCGATCAGAACGCGGGGCGCCTCGGTGTGGGTCGGGAAGACCCCTACCGGTTTTCCGGATTGGACCAGGAGGGTCTCGTCGTCTCCGAGCGTCCGGAGCGCTCCCAGGATGCGGTCGAGCGACTCGAAGTCGCGCGCGGCCTTTCCGCGTCCGCCGTAGACGATCAGGTGTCTCGGGTCGCGGGCCACCTCGGGGTCAAGGTTGTTCATCAGGAGGCGCAGCGCCGCCTCCTGGCCCCAGCCCCGACAGGAAAGCGCGGTCCCGTGAGGGGCCCGAAAGACCCGGTCCGACTCGAGCGTACGCCCCATTCCAGCCCAGCAGCGGACCGACGGGTAAGTAGATTTGCCCGGCCCCGGCGGGCTCCTTCATCGGGAGGGTATTATCTGCCCGCCGCGGAATCTCGTTGGCGTGCCGCCATAGCTCAGTCGGTAGAGCGGCTGATTTGTAATCAGCAGGTCGGGAGTTCGATTCTCTCTGGCGGCTCCTGGGCCGCGTCCCGCGCCCGCCCCGAATGGGGTGGGTGTCCGGGGGACCCCCCACTCTATAGGCGGCCCGCCATTCGGCAATGGTATCAGGCTACGGGCCTTTCGCTCAAGGGAGTCGAAATGCTCCTTTTCCGCGCCATCGTTGTCGGTTGTATTCTTCCGGCCCTCGTCCTCGCGTCGTTCGGCGGATCCTCCCCAGGCATAGCGGGCATTGCGCTCCATCATCTCGACCCGGCGGGCCAGGTGGGATCCGTGGTCCTTGGGTCCACCCGGGTAGCTCAAGGCCGAGCCACTCCCGCCGATGTATCTGCCACCCTCCACGTAGGCGCATGGCCGTCGTCGCTCGCCGTCGATCCCGTAAACGGTTACGTGTACGTCACGAATCAAGGTTCGAGCAACCTGAGCGTGATCTCAGGTTCTGAGGAGTACGTCGTCGCGTCGGTCGGCCTTCCAAACTACGCGCCGCTCGGCCTGACGGTTGACAACCGGAGCGGTGACGTCTTTGTCCTAGGGGGCTGCGTTGGAGATGGATTCTGCGACAGCTCTAGGCTCGGTGTGGTCTCCGGGAACACGAATCGATTCGTGACCAACATCTCGACCAAGAAGACGATAGGGTGGAGCGGAGTCTTTGATCCCGCAAACGGCGCGCTCTACATTTCCCCGGGCGCCGGATCAGTGAATGATTCACACATCACCGTGGTCAACCCATCGAACTATACTGTGGAGGCGGAGATCCCTCTCTCGAATCTCTCCTACGACCTCGTGTACAATCCGACCAACGCCGACCTGTACCTGCTCAGCTACTCCAATCTGACGATAGTCTCGACGGCATGGGATTCCGTAGTCGGGTCGTTGACCCTCCCGGGAGGGAGGGAAGGGCCACTGGTGGTTGATACCACGAACGGCGACGTTTACTGCGCTTCGAACGTTAGCGATACCGACATCGTTACCGTTGTTTCCGGGACAACTGGTACCGTCCTGGGTACCATTGCCGCAGGGCCTGGAGAGGCTTACTCTATGGCGTTCGACCCCGTAACCGGGGATCTCTATCTGGCGACGTACCGCTCAGGGACGGTCAGCATTCTTTCCGGGGCCACCAACACTTTGGTCTCGACGGTCCCGGTGGGTGTCGCTCCAGTCGCCATGGCGGTAGACTCCGTCAATGGTGACGTCTATGTGGCGAACAGCGCGTCCAACAACGTGAGCGTGATCTCCGGCGCTACGAACACCGTGATGGCGACGATCCCTGTCGAAAGTTCTCCCACCGCGCTGGTGTTCGATCCGGGGAACGGGAACGTCTATGTGGCGAACGAGCGATCCGGGACGGTATCGGTTATCCCCACGGTCTTCCCTTCAATCCCTAACGGCTGGTCATGGTCGGCGGTCGTTGTACTGGGCCTCGCGACCACCCTTGCCGCCGGGCTCATCATCATGGCGTGGCGTGCCAAACGCCCGCTCTTCTAGCGGGGTCGGCCGACCGGCGAACCCCCTCCCGCCGAATTGTCGTCAGACCTGGAGCTCGTCGAGCCTCATAGCCACCCCGAATCCGGTAGGTTTCGTGATGGGGGTCCGTCGCGGTGCTCGGGGGGATGGCGTCAATCACTTCGGTGTCCCGGCGCTGTGTGCGGGCAGGTCATCGGGGGCGCGCGTCCCACATCAAGCCGGCGTGGGCTCGCTCGACCCTATGATCCTATGGGCGTCACCCCGCCAAGTCTCCAGATACAAATCGAGTGGAGCGCTCTTTCACGCTGCAGGCCCTGATTGTACGGTTATGACAAGTTTTCCTTGCGCGTGCCCCGTTTCAAGGTAGCGAATCGCTTCGGGAACCTGATCCAGGGGGTAGCGCCTCTCAACAACGGGCAATAGCTTGCCGGATTCAAGAAGGGCTTTCAAGAAGACCAAGTCCACTTGTGTTACCTTCGCCACCATGCCACCCAATCTCTTGCCTCCGCCTCCCGAGAGGAGCGGCCACACGAGCTTGCCACCTAACATTTGAGCTAGCGAGCCTCCGCCGACCAGCACGCAGATTCCCCCGGGACTTAGCGCCCGTTTGTACGTCGAAAGGCGATGATATCCGTTGACGACAAGGATCAAGTCATAGCGCTGCGCGCTTTGAGCGAAATCCTCTTTGGTGTAGTCAATAACCTTGTCCGCTCCGAGCGAGCGCGCCTGGTCGAGATTCCTCGTGCTGCACACGGCTGTCACTTCAGCTCCGAAGGATTTGGCAATCTGCACCGCGAACGTGCCGACACCACCCGACGCACCAACAATCAAGACCTGCTTCCCCGACTGAATGTGTCCCTCGTTGCGAAGGCCCAGTAGGGCCGTGATCGCTGCCACCGGCACCGCCGCTGCCTCCTCGAACGACAAGTTGGCCGGCTTCGACATCAGTGCATCCTCGCGAACAACATGGTATTCCGCAAACCCCCCCAATCTGCTCCCGAATACCTCCTCACCTGGCTGAAACCGCCTTACATTCCTGCCAACCGCTTCCACCCTCCCCGCAAAGTCAGCGCCGAGGATCGACTTCTTCGGTCTCAAGAGCCCAAACCCCATGAAGCGAACCAAGAACGGCTTACCTCGAAGGACATGCCAGTCAAGCGCGTTCAGGGACGCCGCTTGAACCTTGACTAGTACCTCATCGTCCTTGGGAGTAGGTTTCTCGATTTCCTTGAGCTGAAGAACTTCTGGTGACCCGTACTTTGTGTAAACAACTGCTTTCATTCAAGTTTCACTCTTTGATTGACAGGCGCATAGTTGATTTCGACTCGGGAGTGATGCGCGTCCGAAGGGTCCGCTGTCCTTGAGGTTTGGCTCTGTCGCCTTCGCACACCTTGCACGCCATTGCGAACAGTCCGTAAGCTGCTCCCAAAACCGTAGGTTCCCTAAGGGACGGTTGAGGGTGCGTACGAAGGGCCCGAGGCGGGGCGAAGGGTCGTTCAGAGGTCGGGGAAGCGGCGGCGGTTACGAACCTGCGAATTCTGAGCCTGTCGCCTTGAACGCGTTCCCGAAGGTAAAGTCAAGTTGAGGAACGACACTTGAGGCCGACCCAGACGTCCTTGGCCCATGCCACCCGACGAGAAGAGTCGATGGTTTGCCCGGGTTAGGGCTCACCACGGAGCTTTGCGACGCCGTCGGGGGTTGTTCTCGACCCCCACGCTGACCGGTGCGGTTGTCGGCCTTCTCCTCTTCGTCGCCTTGGCCGGCGCGTTCGCGACATCCGAGTCAATGGCCTCCCTGCTGGAGACCGGTCGAGGCGGCACCAACCACATCGGTACCGAGCCAAGAGAGTCCTCCCTGCAAACTGCCTCCCTTGCCGGGACCCGACGTGACCTAGGGGCTCAGCTGTCCGCCAGCGACCCCGGTGACCCCTCGATCGTGACGGTCCCGGTCGGCCTGGGCCCGTGGGGGGTGGCGTACGACGCGGCGAAGGGCGAGGTGTTCGTCACGAACTTCTGGTCGAAGAGTGTGAGCGTGATTAACGACGCGAACGACGCGGTGGTGGCGACAATCCCGGTCGGCTCCAACCCGGACGGGGTGGTCGACGTCGCGGCGACTGGCCAGTTGTTCGTCACGAACTTCGGCTCGAACAACGTGAGCGTGATCTCGGACGCGATACACAAGGTGGTGGCGACGGTCTCGCTCGGCACCTTCCCACGGGGGGCGGCCTCCGACGGGGCGAAGGGGGAGGTGTTCGTCGTGGACTGTGAGCGTAGCTGCGTGAGCGGCGTCGGCTCCGGAAACGTGAGCGTGGTCAACGACACGAACGACACGGTGGTGGCGACGATCCCGGTCGGGTCCGCGCCGTGGGGGGCGGCGTACGACGCGGCGAAGGGCGAAGTGTTCGTTACGAACGAATTCTCTAACACCGTGAGCGTAATCAACGTCACGAACGACACGGTGGTGGCGACGGTTCCGGTCGGCATGAATCCGAACGGGGCCGCGTACGACGCAGCGAAGGGCGAGGTGTTCGTGGCAAACTTCGGCGGATTCGACGTGAGCGTGATCTCGGACGAAACCGACAATGTGGTGGCGACGGTTCCGGTCGGCTCTGATTCCGAGCCGCGTGGGGTGGCGTACGACGCGGCGAAGGGCGAAGTGTTCGTCGCGAACTGGGGTTCGAGCAACGTGGCCGTGATCAATGACACGAGCGAGACCGTAGTGGCGACGGTCCCGGTTGGCATCGAGCCGGTCGGGGTAACCTACGACTCGGCGAACGGCGAGGTGTTCGTGGCGAACGTGGGCTCGAACACTGTGAGCGTGATCGGGGCCCCTTCCCCAGCGACGGGGTTCCTGGGCCTGCCCGGCAACGACGGCTACTACGTGGTCGGCGGAGTCGCGACCGCAGTGATCGCGGCGGTGGCGGCGATCGTGTTCGACCGCCAGAGGAGAGGAAAACCTACGGAAACGCCTGCCCCATCAAGTCCGGGGGGCGGATCGCCCCCTTCCCCGCCGACGTAGATCAGCCGCTCAGTCTGCGGAGTGCTGGGGCACGTCACTGCTGGCGCGGCGGGCGGGTCATCGGAGCTTAGAGAGCTCAAAATGCCACAGGATTTGTGAAGGCGAGTCCCAAGAAGACTCCGAGTGTAGACAAGGTGTAGGTTTCGTAAAGAGAAGGGCGACGAGCTCTCCAAGCTTCACAAATCGTGTCCCTCGCGCTCGGCACAGCGGCTCGTTCGGTCCCGGTTCATTGAGGACCGTTACGCTGGTATCGTGATTGTTAACCGCTGCGAAAGATTGGGGCTGCTGTGGTTAGCTTCGGCCCGGACGAGCCTAGCGGGATTCCACCGACCCCTGTCGTTGGGATGGTCGCGACCGGAGCCGCCCTGATTCTGATCGAGGGCCTGCTCGAACTCGGGATCCTTCACTCGGCCACCGTGTATGGCCTCGGCGTCTCCCCCTCTGCGTGGGGAGTCCCGGGAGCGACGATCGCGCTAGCGGTCCTCCTTCTCCTACTCACTTGGGCGTACTCGGAAGCGCCGTCATGGGAGAAAGGAGTGCTCTTCCTAATCCTCGGGGCCATTAGCTTCGTTCTGGGCGCGGGATTCGTCGTCGGGGGCATTTTCATCATTGTGGGTGGCGCGCTGGCCTGCTTCGCGGTCTGGGTTTGGGAGGTGTCCCGTCCCCTCCCCCTTCTCCCTCGCAGCGCTGGTACGAATTCGTCCTCGATGCCGGAATCCCAACCCCCGACTGCCGAAGCTCAGATCAATCCTGACAAACCATCGCGAATGGCCTTGGCCAGCGTCATCGTCTATAGACCATGTCCGAACTGTGATGAACTGAATTCAAGGGAATCTGCAGTATGCTCGACGTGTGGCCAGACCCTATCCAAACAATCCGTCACCGAGGGAACGAATTCTTGACCGACCGTGTAGCCCACAAGGGAGAGATTTTAACGGATCTCCCGGACAATTCATCCTTCCTTTGGCTGAAACCGGATCGCGAGCAGCTCGGCCTCCTACCCTGCTCCCCCGAACCTTACGGTACACAACGAGAATAACGCTAAAGTGACCCGAAACGCCCTCCCTCGCACTTCCGAGCATCGTATGCGGTTATCGAAAGGGACTGCGGTCCTTCTCGTAACGGTCGTCCCGGTCCTCGCCCTGCTCATCCCGCTGCTTCCCCTCGAGCTCGCTACTGGTGGCAGGATTGTCTCGCATCGTTCACTTGTCCGGAGACCCGAGTTCACCTCCTCCACGATACGGACGCCAAAACTCGTCCAAACTCGCACGATTCGTGAAGCCCGGCCTAGCCAAGGCTACTAGCGTAGACACCGTGCGCTTATTTCTCGACTGACGCAGGCCCCGGAGAGGGAGGTGGGGGTGGATAGTCTCGTCGAATCGCCTCGTCAAGCCTCACGTCCTCGATTCGGCGATGGATGGAGGGTTTCGGGTCGGGGAAGTACGCCGCCAAGAACGTGATAAGTCCCCCGATGACCAGCACCCCCGTCGAGATTACTGTCCCCACAATCAAGAGAGTGGAGTTCTTCAGACTCAGCGGCGCCGGATGCGAGCAGCCATGGAGCCCCGACGGTGAACAGCCGGCCGAAACCCAGTACACGCCAACCGTGACGAAGCCGATTATTCCCGCCAGCAGCAGGATAGTTCCGAAGACTAGGGCGGTCGTCTGGGCTCTGGACATCGCGTCTCGTCAGGCCGATGGCCGTACAAAACGGGTCCCTTGCCTAACAAGAGCGCTAGTGCCGTGGCCAAAGCCACTCGGGCAAATCAAGGAGAACTTGTAATCCGAGAATTCGAACGCCCGGCCTTACGACTCGACAACCTGGCGTGTCGCCAGGTTTACGTGCCAAGGTAGTGCGTATCCCGACGTGTTAGAATGTTCGTAGATCGCGCACATGATAGTCACGCCCAAGGTGCCGTTTACTTGAACGCTTGATACTACCGGTGGGGGGACTCCATACGCGGACTGGACGATGCTCTGAATTGCCCCCGTTGTGGTATTGTATTCCACCCAGTAGGTCAATCCGGGGTTGACCGAAAAGGGACAGGCGGCCGTTGCGGACGCACCCGCAAGTCCCACAGATCGAGGACTTACAATCGCGACCACCAAGACCACAACTCCGAACACCCCCACGATGGTGAGAATCCCAGCCATCGCCTTCCGCTTCACTCTTTCCTCCCATCAGGCTACGTTGCTTGGTACCACGAGTACGCGGCGACATTAAAACACTGTGACTGAGTATCGGTATTGTCAATTAGTAGGGATTCACCTTTGTGGTCAGACTGAGGGTGCGCTGAACGCCGGGTAGCCCCTCCCTCGTAACGCGTCGCGCACTACCTCGACGAACTTCAGCCCACGGATCTGACACGTCCGATACACCGACATTAGTCGCTCGAGGACCCACGCCCCTTTCCACGACCGACGGCCGCCGCTGATCTTCCGATACAGGACACCCTGGCGCACGTGGTTCTCCGCGAGGTTGTTGTGCCACGGCACTCCGGCGTTGCGGAGGAAGGTGAACACCATCGTCCGCTTCCCCCAGAGCTCCTTCGAGATCCGGGCAGCGTCCCGGTCCTTCCAGGAGTGCCGTACGAGGTGGGCGAGCGCCCGCCGCGCCGCTTTGTACATCCTCCGTCGCTCTCGTGCCGAGGCGTTCGGATGGCCCTCTGACCAGAGCACCATCCCGCGTAACGACCCTCTCAACCGATCCGCGAACTCGAGGAACTCCTCGGGAGGTCGCCCCGCGCTCGTCAGCTTCGCCTCGACCTCCTTCAGCAGCGGCCGAGGTTCAAGTCGGTGCATCACCTCCGCCCGCTCAAGC
>JBKQPJ010000007.1:0-65486 GCA_052326305.1 Thermoplasmata archaeon
GGCCGCGCGCCCACGACTCGAGCTGACGGCGCTCCTCCGGCGCCAGAGAGATCGCAGGGGCGACCCGCACATACGAAGCAGAGAGCCCCCGGCTATAAGCTCACCCATTCATCGGACGGCACACTAGTCCCTGCGGTGCGCCATCGGGATTGAACACACCCTCACTCCTGCCGGCTAATGTCCTCGGCCCTCCGTGGAGCCCCGTGGGGGCTGGGGATCAGCTGGCCCGTTCCTTCGCCTCGCGATCTAGGACTCGAGTAAAGACGTCCAACATGTCCAGTCCCTTCTTCGCGCCCTCCTCCCCTCCCTCGAGATGCTGTCGCGCGACCCACTCGTGCATCTCGCGTGGCCGCGAAAGTCCCGCCACCGGAATGGAGTACTGGAGGGTCAACGGTAACGACCAGCTTCCGCTCTGAAGAGCAGGAAGCGACTGCTCCAGGCGGGTCGTGAGGAACGTCCAGTACGCCTCCGCGCGATCGGGGTTGAGCCAGAGCGTACTCAGCGTCATCCGGGACCAGGAACTCAGTTGCATCTCACCCTTCCGGAGGAGCTCGAGACATTCGAGGATCCAATCGTCCCGGGTCAAGGAGGCCAATCCGCCCGCGACGCGTCGCCCTTCCAAGCCCGGAGGCGCCTCGCGGAAGCGACGCAGCAGAGAGGCATACTCGTCCGGGCCCGCTTCGGCGGCGTAGGCCATGTAGACCGCCTCCGCGACCTCGGGCGCCAGCGCGTCGGCCCGACCGTAGTACTTGGCCAGCTCCCGCCGAAAACCAGGATCGAGCGCGACGCGCGCCCGCGAAACAGGGTCCCGCAAGGCCGTGGTGTTCGCGGATTCCCCCGGTAGTACGGTCAGACCGAGTCGATCGCCCTGCGCCGCGAAGACCTCTCGGTAGGCCCTCTCCCATCTCGGAAACCTACGCACGAGGGGGTACAGCCAGGTGAGCGCGTCAAATGCGTGCCGGACGACCATCGCCTCGGAATCGGGGCCCACCCGCCTCAGGATGTCGAGATACTCCGATAGACCCAGTTCACCCGAGAGGAGAAAGGCGACGGAATCGTTCTGGATCCCGAATCGGTCGAGAGCGGAAAGCCGGTCGTACTGGCCCAACACGCGCTCCCGTAGTGGGGACTCGTATCGGACCCGGTAGAACCCGGTTCGACCCGGGCCCACGAGTACCCGAGCGCCCTCCGAGGCCGGCACGGAGAGGGTTCTGGTTTCCATCAGCTCTTCCACCCGCCGTCCGTCGACCTCCAAGGTCAGCGGAACCGGCCAGGGAGCCTCCTCGAGAGGTCCGGTGAAGGAGAACCTCCGCTGTTCCAGCACGAGCGTGCTCCCTTCCATCCGAGCGCGGATGACCGGGAACCCCGGTCGGAGGATCCATTCTGCCATGACCCGATCCACC
This sequence comes from Thermoplasmata archaeon, assembly GCA_052326305.1. GTDB lineage: Archaea > Thermoplasmatota > Thermoplasmata > Lutacidiplasmatales > UBA184 > Lutacidiplasma. The sequence goes on from JBKQPJ010000007.1 coordinate 1,404, forward strand.
GGCTGACGGGACGAGAGCGCCACCGCTTTCCAGAGGTCGGAGGCTTGCGCATTTCCCATCGCGTGTTCCTTCAGATATCGGGTGACCCCCTCGCGAAAGGCATCTTCCCCGATGTACGCTTCCAGCATTCGCAGGACCGCGGCCCCTTTCCCGTAGCTGATGTCGTCGAAGTACTCGGGTGCCCGGGTGGGATCCAGGACGTCGACGTGGATGGGGTGCGTGTGGGGAAGTGAATCTACCATCATCGCGGTGCCCACCATGAAGTAAGTGAACTCCTCCCAAGCGGCCCATTCCGGAAAGAGCGCCGCGCGAGCCTTGTAGCTCACGAACGTGGCGAAGCCTTCGTTGAGCCAAAGATCATCCCACGTGCGCATGGTGACGAGATTGCCGAACCACTGGTGGGCCACTTCGTGGGCCACGACGGTCATCATCGCGATCCGGGATTGCATCGAGGTCTTTTCGTCCTCGAGGATCCCGGGCTCGGAAGATACGATCGCGCCCCAGTTCTCCATCGCTCCCGACAAGAATTTGGGCATCCCGACCAGGTGCATCTTCGGGAGCGGGTACGGGATCCCGTAGTACTGTTCGAAGTACTGGAGGGACCTACCAACCGCATCGAGCGCGAACGCCGTCTTGGCGGAGACGCCGCGCGCGGTCGCCGCGATGACGCGGTGGCCCGCCACGACCCGATCGTTCTGCTCGAACGGCCCGATTCCGAGGTAGAACAGATAGGTCGCCATCGGCGGGCTCGCCGAGAACCGAGTTCGACGACGACCGTCCACGACCGGCTCCTCCCGTTCGATCGGCATGTTGGAGATCACCGAGAACTCGTTGGGGGCGATGACCTCGAGTTCGAAGACCGCCTTCGCGTCGGGGCGGTCGAAACACGGGAACACCCGGCGCGCGCCGACCGGCTCAAGTTGCGTGGTTATCGCAGAACCTTCTCCAAGGGGGCTCCGGTACAGGCCGTGGGGGCGCTCGAGCTCGATCCGCCCAGAAAAGCCGACCCGGATCGCTCCCGTCGTGGGGCCCACGTTCTGGACGTGAAGTCGATGGGTGGAGGGATCCAGGGCGAAGCCTAGGGGAACTCCCCCGGCCTCCACCGATTGGACCGCGAGCCCATCGGCGTCGAGGTCCACGCTCGGGCCTTTGAAATCGCCGGAGATGGCGATGCTCCCGCGATAGTCAGAACTCAGGTCGGTGAACTCAAGAGCAAGGACGTAGCGGAGCCCGGGCATGGGAGCGCAACTGGAACTACGAAGAAAACCTATCGGTTCGGCTTGGCTCTGAGGGGGCGGTGTCTCGGCTCCCATCCCCGACGTGTCGCTCGCAACGGTATGAAAGGATCTCCCGGGTTGGAATCCTACCTCGCCGCGTTGACGGTTACTTCCGTCGCTTTCGTCGAGGCAATCGCCGCGCGGCACGCACGGTGGTCGTCGAGGCCGGTCTTGACCTCGAGTCGCGTCCGGCCCCTTCCCGTGCGCGACGAGGTCTCTTTCGGAGGGGGGGTAGTTCTTGCGCAGGGGGGGCTTCTGACACCGCCGGCGTCGGACTAGCCACACCCTCTTCGGTCGGTGGCAATACGATACCCGCCGCACGCCGGGGCCCGAGCGCGAAGCCTCCCGACCTCGCGGCAGAGGCGAACAGCACAATCTCTGTCGGCAGGCCCCCGCTCAGCCGCGCGCCGAGCCTCAAAAGATCTTGAAGGCCCCGGTCGCGCACGATGTCCTGCGCGCCCCGGTCCCGGAAAACATCCTGGTGGATGCCATCGCGCCACAGATCCCTCATTCCGTGATCCGAAGGCCCCTCGAGCTCGTCTAGGGACCCGTCCCGGATCGGATGATCTACGGGAACCGACTCGGGCCGCGACGCGGGGGGCGCTTCGCCCCCGAAGGGCTCCCGGGAGTCTCCAACGGCATCGGACTCGGGGCTCGACCGGCGCGGCGAAATACCGAGGACTTCCGGGGTCAGCTTCGGATACACTTTGATCGGGGAGCTGGTGAGCGGCGATCTCGCTCTGCCCTGATCCGCTACTCGGGGAACGTTCGGAACGGATCCTGTTCCCGGCGGCCGGGGAGTCCCGCTCCCCGGCGCGGGGGAGAGTGCGGGAGGGATCCTTACTATCCCCAGCGGTGAAGCTCCCCCGGGAACTCCGAAGAAGTCGTGATGGAGCCTACGGAGCTCCTTGCCGGACCGTATCGCGCCCTCTCGGCTGTCCGCCAATCTCCGCCCACCCGAGGCGGACGTATAACTCACCCAGATTTAACGCCCCGCAAGTGGACGCGGTGGTGGCTCGGCTGCGCACCGCCCGTTGATGGTGTTCCTGGGGCGCCAGGTGTAACCCGCCTTGCCCCTCCGATTACGGTGAGCGGCCTGGGGACAGTCAGGGTTGAACGTCTTCACAGACGAGTCTCGACGCTCGATCGAGAGGAAACCTGGTGCGGGGACCTCGAGCGGCCGATTCGGGTTGGTAGCTTATGAACGGCGGCCGGTGCTCAGACTGCGATGTCCCCAAGTCCCCTCACCGCCTCGGTCGAGTCCGTTCGGCGCCTGGCGGTCTCCAAGCAGCGCCTGACGGGTGAACTGCATTCCCGGGTAACGACCCGCACGATCCTCTCGGTGGTCCGGGACCTGGCCTACGTTCAGTGGGACCCGGTCACCGTCGTGGCGCCCTCCCACATCATTTCTCTCTGGTCCCGACTCGGTGACTTTCGGCTGTCAGATCTGGAAAAGCTGCTCTGGAGGGAAAAGCGGCTCTTCCTCCACTGGACACCGATGGCGTCGCTCGTCCTGGCCGAGGACTATCCGCTCTACCGATCGCTCATGAGCCGATATCCCGAATCCCTCTCCCACTCCTGGGCATCGCACCGGACACGGGCACGGGACTTCCTGTCCGGCCATTTGGGACTCCGGAAGAAGATGCTGAACGAGCTGAAGAAAGGTCCGCTCCTCCTAAGCCAGTTCGAGGACCACCCACGGACCAAGAGGACCGACGGCGAGTGGTCGCCGGGAAGCGATGTCGCTCTCATGCTCTTCCACCTGTTGATGAGCGGAGAGGTGATGGTCGTCGGCCATCAAGGAAACCAGAACCTCTGGGGACTCTCCGAGCCGTTCCTCCCGAACTGGGTGGAGCGGCGGGAACTATCGGAGGACGAGTTCGAGCGGGAGGCCGCGCAACGGGCCCTCCGGGCGCTCGGTACCGCCACGCCGGCCGAGATCACCTACTACTTCGTTCGCGGGCGCTACGAGGACCTGAGGGGAACGCTGGCCCGTCTTCAGGAGGAATCCGTGATACATCGCGTCCGCGTCGAAGAGTGGGGTCCGCGGGACGAGCGGTACGTCCACGAACGCGACGTTCCTCTCCTGGAATCCATGAGCGGTCCGGCCTGGAACCCGCGAATGTCGCTGCTCCCGCCGTTCGACAACCTGATCGGCAGCACGGCGAGAACGAGCCGAGTGTTCGGATTTGACTACGTCCGCGAACAGTTCCTACCGAAGGAGAAGCGAAGGTTCGGGACTTACGTGCTTCCGATCCTGTGGGGAGAGACGCTGATCGGCCGGATCGACCCGCGCCTGGACAAGTCGAGGGGGGAGCTGGTCATCAATGCGGTCCACGCGGAGCCCGGAGCGCCCGAGGACAAGGAAGTCGCCGCGAAGATCGGAGAAACGATCGACCGCTTCGCATCCTTTCTTGGGGCGAAACGAGTGACGTACACCTCCCGGGTGCCCGAGGCGTGGAAGAGATCCCTTCGTTGATCCACCCCGACTGTCACCGCTCGCTCGGGATCGATACGTCGGCGCATAGGTGCCCTGCCTCGATCGGGTCCCGTCCCCGTGGAACCGATGGAGGGCGGTGACCATCGCGGCGCTAGTTGATCCTGGGAAGCTAGTTGTTATGAGTTCTACAGGAGGCGCTGGTTCTTGGACCCAGCGACCTTCCTGCACCCGGGACCTAGCGCGTCGACGGACCGAAGGGACCCGGGGGTTTCCCATCATCCGCTTTCACGAGGGTGCGGTCCTCGCGCCTCCCCCCGGGGAGGCCGGCCCGGACCGAACTCGATCATGCGAGGTTCATCTTCTTCAGCAGCCGCTGGAACCGAGGATCTCGTCGAACGTTCTCGAGCCGCGGGTTGAGCCGCCACTCCTGGAAGTAGATGAGGTGATTCTCCACCGATTTCTCCAGAAGGCGAAAGCACTCGTCAAGATCGCCGAGCTCCGCGTGCACGTTGGCGACGGTCCAATCGGTGGCGGAGTATCCCGGCAGCTCGGCCAGCTGCCGAAGGTCGTCCCTGGCCCGATCCTTCTCCCCGAGCACCGCATGGTACCACGCGCGGTAGGTCAGTTTGATGCGCGGTTCGACCTCCAATTCCTCGAACTTGTTGAGCTCCCGGAAGCACCCTTCGATATCGGATCGAAGGGCGTAGTAATCCCCCATCAGGTCGCGGTAGGCCAGACCGAAGGAGTCCAGTTCGCCGACCTTTTGAATCCTCGTGAGGGCCTCGTCGTACCGGCCCCGCCACAGGAGAAGCCGGGCGAAGACCCCGAGGTTAACGACCGAGAGGGGGTCGGTTCCCTCGGCCAGCGCGCACTCCACCAGCGCTTCATCGACCCGGCCTTCGTCTTGGAGAAGCCCCGCGTACCACAGATGGGCCTGGGAGTAGCTCGGATTGAGCGAAAGGGCCAGCTTGAACTCCTTCTCCGCCGCGTTGTACTCGAAACCATCCCAGTGGAACATCCCCAAGGAGGTGTGGGCCTCCGCAAGATTCGGGTCGAGTTCGATCGCGCGACCCACCAGTCCGCGACCGGTCTGATCCCGCACCGATTGGGGAACGTCCGCGCTCCACATTCCCATGAGATGGGCGACATCGGCGAGACCGGAGTAGGCGGCGGCGTTGTTCGGGTCCGACGAGATCGCGAGCTCGAACTGTTCCTTCGCCGCCCGGAACGAAGCCGGCAGACCCCGGTGCAGGAGGGTGCGCCCTCGTAGATAGGCCAGATACGAGTCCGGCAGCACCGGGGATCGCCCCTCCAGGCGTGCCGCCTCGGCGGCCCGCACCTTGACCTTCAGCTGCTTGGACACTCGTTTGGCGATCTCGGTCTGAACGGCGAATATCTTGTCGAGCTTCCGGTCGTAGGTGTTCGCCCAGGTATGTTCCTAGGTGCCGACATCGATGAGTTGCACCGTGATCCGGAGCTGGTCGACCGACTTTCGCACGCTTCCTTCGAGGACGGCATCGACCCCGAGTTCGGCCCCAATCTGAGACACCGACTTGGGGTTCGCCTGGTACTGGCTCACCGAGGTACGCGCGATGACCCGAAGCTCTCGCAGCTGAGACAGTACCGTGATCATCTCTTCCGTGAGGCCATCGGCGAAGTACTCGTCGTTCGGGTCCGGGCTGATGTTGACGAAGGGGAGGACCGCGAGTCGCGCGGGGCCGGGACTCCGGGCGGGGGGCGGGCCCCCGGTCCAGGGCAGGACGACCCGGTACACGTCGAGCGGGTATCGCACATTCTTGAGCGCTTTGGGCTCTAGCTTCTCGAACTGGTTCGAGATCTTGTTCCGGACCTGGCCGAAGACAGGCTCGGAGATACAGATCCCGCCCGGATCCGCCAGCGGTTCGATCCGGGACGCCACATAGACCGAGTCGCCGAAGATGTCGCCGTCCCGTTCCTCGACGTCCCCGAGGTGAACGCCGATGCGCAGCCGAATGGGGGTAACGCTCGGCATCGCATTGCGCTCCGCCAAATTCTGATGGATGTCAATCGCGCATTGGACGGCGCGCAGGGCGCTATCGAACTCGACCAGGAACCCGTCCCCCGTCGACTTGATCTCGCGTCCCTCGTGCGCCACGAAGAGGGGCCGGACCAGCCCCTCTTCCTCTAGCTACAAGTTCATGGCGCCCGCTTCATCGGCCTGGGCGGAAGCGGTGAACCCCTCCATGTCGGTGAACATGATGGCGGCGAGCCGCCGGGTCGCGGCCACGGCCCGGAGAGCGCATCCGTTAGATCAAGCTCTGGTTCCCCGGTCGACCGCCCGACCCGGCTCGACCCGCGCGGGTGGTCGAGCGGCCCCTCGGCCGTCGGCGCACGTCGGTTCTCGAAGGATCGAGCGGGGACGAAGAGAGGCCCTCGCTCTACTCCGGCTCCAACTCCGATTCGCGATGGAGCAAGGACGCCACCTCTTGACGGGTCGCCTCCTCCAGATCGAACTGGCGGCCGAGCATCTTGCGGTCGATTTGCTGCACTCGCCCGAAGAGCCATTCGAACTCGTGCATGATCAAAGGATCCTTGGCTGCCGTACGCGCCCGCCCGATCACATCCACCGGTTCGCGAAGCGCAACGTAGTAGCCTCCGATCCAGGTCCCGAACGCCTCCCACACTAGCTTGGGACTCAGGACCCCGGAGTGGGTGAGCGAGCCGACTAGCTCGAAGAAGGCCCCTACCTCGAGATTGGTGACGTCGTCGTGTCGCCCTGCCAGGAGGTGCTCGGCGAGCAACCTGCGCCGCCGTCGGTACGCCGGGGAGTCGAACCGCTCCCTCAGGGCCAACACCGCGTTCGCACTGTTCAGATGCTGGGCGACTCGGACCTGCCACCAAAGCAACGCGACCGTACCGAGAGCCACCGCCCACGCCGCGGCCGCCGTGAGAGTGGTGGTGTCGATTCCCATGACTTCTCCCCTTCTGGAGGCACTCCGGACTATAACTCGGTCCGCGTCTCAGGAACGGCGGCGAACGCTTCAAGACCCCCGGACCGGTGTGCGGAAGGGCGAGATCTTGCCAGCACCCCTTGCGACCGGGGGCGACTCGATCCCCAACTGCCCGGATTGTGAAAAGAAGATGGCGCCCGGCTTCCTGGCGCTCGCGGGGCGCGCGAACTGGGTGACGAAGGTCGGTGCGTTCGACGCTTCGATCTTCAAAGGGGAGACCGTGGTCGGTAACCTGGACGTATTCCCCACCGGAGGACATCTCCGAGGGTGGCGCTGTGAGGGTTGCGGGCTGATGCTCTTGGAGTACTAGCGCCGTTCCCGAGCCCTAGTCTCGAGCCTTTCGCGCGCTCGCTCGATGGAGGGCCTTCTCCTGACGAGTCGATCCGGTCCGCTCGAGAGCGACCCATCTACGACCAGGAGCAACTTCTCGACCAGCCGGGATCGTACTCTGGAAGTCCTCAGCTCATCGGATCAGCCCCGGCCGAAACCGCAGTCGAGTCTCACTCCGGATGGATGTTCGTGGAGTGCGGTTCCGCCCCCTGCGGGGGAGAATCCCCGGCGGGAGGAGTTCCGACGCCGATCCAGGGTAGGACCACGTGGTAAACGGCGATCGGCTCCCGCACCCCCGGGAGGTCCCTCGGTCCCAACCGCTCCAGCTGGTACGGGAGCCGATTGTGCACCCGAACGTAGACCGGCTCGGTCAGGCAGACCCCACCGGGCTCGGCCAAAGGCCCGATACGAGAAGCGACGTCCAGAGCGTCACCGAGAACGCCGATGCCCCGTCGCTCGGCCTCCCCCAGGTGGATTCCGACCTGAATCCGGAGCGGTGGAGTCTCGTCACGGACGTTGCGGTCGTGGACGCGCCGTTGCAGTTCCACCGCGCACTCGACGGCGTCCAGCGGGTCCGGGAACTCGATGAGCCGTCCGTCTCCGATCGACCTGACCTTGCGACCGTGGCGGGCCTCGAGGATGGGTCGAACGAGCCTCTCCTGCTCGCGAACGAGCTGAAGCGCCCCTTCCTCGTCGACCTGCGCGACCGAGGCGTAGTCAACGATGTCCGTGAACATGATGGCGGCAAGACGGCGCGCCATGACCAGACCCGAGATTCTCGCCGACTAGATTACCTCTCGGAGCCGCCGCGAGGGCGCAGGCTACGCCTCCTTCCCGATTCTTGCCTATCCCCGCGGGATCGATGGCGTTCCTGAAGCCATGCGCTCCTGATGAGAGAACCGCTCTCGCGGACGGGATACACTCGGAAGGTCATGGTAGCCCATGGGTGGAACCTGAAGGTCCACGAATCTCGAATCGGTTCGGTCCGGTCGAGGGAGTGGATCTGTCCCCCCCGGGGTCTAGACACGGCCCTTGCCCGAAAGAGGTGGGAGTTCGATCGGGAGCGGCCGGGTTGGTCGAAACCGCCGTTCTACGGTTTTGAAACCTGCCTCTGCCGCCCGTCTGCGGGTGGTGGCGCCCGTTTACGGGTTGACCGGAGTTCCGGGAGGTCCGAGTCTCTTCTGCCGTGTTGGAGCTTCGGGCCGCCTATCCCGGCGGTGGGGTCCCAGGGCTCATCGGATTCACTCCATCGCCGACCCGATTCCTCCCGCGCAGTGCGAGGCCCACTCCCAATCCCGCCGCGATCCCGATCGCGGCTCCGAGGACACCGCCGGCGACGAACCCCCATCCGGCGGTCAGGCCGAGGATGGTTCCTCCTCCGGCGGAACTTCCGCTGCCGGGGGACGAGCCATTGGCGGAGAGGACGCTCACGGTGTCCGAAGCCGAGTTCGCGACGAACACCACCCCGTTCGAGGTATCGCACGCGATCCCGGCGGGATTGTGGCCCACCGTGACCCCCGCTACCACCTCATCGGTGGAGTCCGAGATCACGCTCACGCTCCCGGTCGAGTTCGGGGCGCACGCGCCGAAGATGCAGTTGGAATTCGAAACGAACGCGCGCCCCGCTCCCGGGTCGTACGCCACGTCGAACGGTTCCGGACCCACCGGGATGGTGGCCACGACCGCTCGGGTGGCATCCGAGATCACGCTCACGGTGTTCGAGTAGATGTTCGTGACGAACAGTTGCGCCGTGGTGGCATCGTAGGCCACATCGACGGGGCCGTTGCCCACCGTGATGGAGGCCACCACGTGATTCGTGGTGTCCGAGATCACGCTCACATTGTTCGAGAAACGATTCGTGACGAACACCTCCCCCTTGGCGGAGTCGTAGGCCACCCCCTGAGGGGAGGAGCCCACGGGTACGGTCGCCACGACGGTGTTCGATGAGTCGGAGATCACGCTCACCGTGCCGGACGCATAGTTCGCTACCATGACCTCTCCCATCGCGCCGTCATACGCCAGGTGGGTAGGCCAGACGCCCACCGCGACGGTGGCGACGACTGCGTTCGTCGCGTCCGAGATGACGCTCACGTTGGCCGCCCCGCGGTCCGCGACGAACAACTCTCCTTTCCCGCTGTCGAGTGCGATCCCCTCGGGCTGGCTGCCGACCGGTACGGTCGCCACCACTTTGTCGGTGGCTACCGAAATGACGCTGACATTGTTCGAGAGGTAGTTCGTGACATAGACGTCGCCTCGCGGGCTGTCGTAGGCCACATCCCATGGATAGCTGCCGACCCCAATCGTGGACACGGGGTCGGAGCCCGTAAGCAGTGCTCCGGTGGGCAACGACGGCGGGTGATTCGCGGGAACGATCGAACCGACAGGGCCCCAGGCGCCGGCGGCGAAGAGGATCGCGATGAGGACTGAAATGCCCAAAGAAGTTCCCTTCATTCAGAATGCCTCGGCCGATGGTCACGCTCACGACCCTCAAGAGGCTATGGAGCGCTGGGTAACCCCCTGGCGCGGTAACGGTTCCGGGGAGTCGACTCGGTCGGGAGCAACTTTTAATCGTTGGCTCCGAGTCGGCCCTTCCGATGGCGACCACCCCGGTCCAGCGATACCTTGCGGAGTTCCTCGGAACGTTCGGCCTTCTCCTTTCGGTCACCGGCGCCGCGTTGCTCTCGATCCCGTCCGCGGGGTCCGTCGACCCGCTCACCCGAGTGATCCTGATCAGCGTCGCCATCGGGACCGGGTTGACCGGTATGATCTACGCGTTCGGCGATCTCTCGGGAGCCCACTTCAACCCCGCCGTCACCGTCGGCTGCTGGGTGGCGGGCCGATTCCGGGGCCGGGACGTCGTCCCGTACGTCATCGCCCAGCTCCTCGGCGCCCTCCTGGCGGTAGCCGTCATAGCCGAAGTGGCCGCCGGTTCGTCGTCTCTCTGGCATACGGTGACCTCGGGCGGCAGCCTCGCGGCCCAGGGATACTCCGGGAACGGCTCGCCCTACAGCTTCGGGTGGGGCCCGGTCTTCCTACTCGAGGCCGTGTTCACGTTCTTCCTTGTCACGGAGATCCTGTTCGCGACGCGTTCGGACAACTCTTCAAAGAACCTCGCTCCGCTCGGCATCGGCCTTACGTTGCTCATGATCAACCTCGTGGCGATCCCGGTCGACGGGGCTTCCGTCAACCCGGCGCGCAGCTTCGCCCCCGCCCTGCTCTCCGCCTTTTGGTCGCCGGACCACTGGGCGATCCAGCAGGACTGGATCTTCTGGGTTGCCCCAATCGTCGGCGCCTTGATCGCCGCGTTGGTCGACCGGGTGCTACGGCCTCGGTCGCCCTAGGCCGGAATACGGTCGGACTGTCGGCACTTGAACCGCTTTATGCCACCGTCCTATCCCGGTCCTTGATTCGATCAAGGGAACGATGGCGATCTCTTCCCTCCGGTACCAGTTCCGTCAGCCGTTCCGAGTCGCCGCCCGATCCGCCTACGCCTGGTGCACCGATTTCGAGTCGGACGACGGGAAGTTCTTCGCGGAGCGCTGGGAGAGGTCCGTCCGCAGGCTCGCCGGGGATGCCCTCGTGCTGACCGACACGACGTACCCCGGAGGGCGCGCACGACGGATCCACCGGCTGGTGCGCCTCGACCCTTCGGAGCTGGCGTGGACGAATACGCATCTCGACGGCCCCTTCCAGCACTCTCAGTACTGGTATCGCATCGTACCCGACGGGCCCCGCACCTCCCATCTCGAGTTCCGAGGCCTTCGCCTCGTGAGGAGCTCCCGAGCGCTCTCGCCGTCCGAGGTCGATCGACGGGCCGAGCAGGAGAGGCGATCCGACTCCGGTCTCTGGCGACTCCGCCTGGCCCCGGCGCTCGAACGCGAGCTGGCACCACCCCCGAGGGCTACTCGCGGTCGGGGACCGCGGCCCCGATAGACGGCCACGGCCGAGGGTTCGCCCGCGGCCACCCCCTTCGAGCGGCCCGCGGAGTCGCTCGGAACACTCCCCCCGAGTCCTCCGGGACGATCGCGGTTGAGCCACGTAACAGAAGTGCCGCGGTCGTGGCCGCCCCGAGGGAGGGCGGGACCCCGGGTCAGACCTCGATCCGTCCGTACTGCACGATGCACCAGGTGAAACCGGCCAAGCCGGAGAGCACCAGCGCCTCGGGAAACAGCCAGGTCAGCCGGGTCTCGATCAGGAACATGCTTCCGACGCCCGCGGCCACCACTCCGCCGAGGATCCCCGCAACGAGGGCCTGGGACGCGCTCCGGGTGACGACCCCGGCGGCGGCCGTGATCCCGCCGAGGAACACCAGCAGCCCCAGCAGTCCGACGGCCAGGTGCGCGGGAACCAGTATCGGGGTCGGGGCGGTGGACGACGTGGATACGAGGACGCGGGCTAGCTCGACGACCGCGACGGCACCGACCCCGTAGACCGCGATCGTGCCCCCGACCACGACCCCGAGACGGCCCGCGAGGGCGCCGGCGCGGGACTGAGGAAGTGCGAAGGTCAGGTAGTGGGTCTTCAGGGCGAGGTCCTCGCCGACCGCGAGCGCGGTCAGGTCGAGGACGACCAGGGCCGCGAGACCGGCAGTGATCAGGAGTCCCAGGACCGCGGCCGTGCCCGGGGACGGAACGCGGAGGTACAGGTCCGCGATCGCGCTGCCGATCGGACCGGCGATGATGGGGATCAGAAGCAGCCAGATCCGCCGGGAACGGCGAAGGCGAATGACCTCCCAGCGGGCGTTGTCGACCAGCGCCGCGACCTCGCCGCTCACGGAGCATCCTCCCGGCCCACCCGCTCCAGGTAACGACGCGCGAGGTCCGGCTCGGGGGTCGAGGCGCTGACGAGGGGCAGCCCCGCTCGGATCACCCGGGCCAGCAGCGCTCCCTGCTCCGCATCCCCGCCGGAGAAACGAACCGTCGCCTGACGGGGTCCGTCCGGGGTGATCCCGATCTCGGGCCCGACCGCCCGCGTGACGGATTCGGCGGTGACGTCCGCCCCGAATCGGAGCCGCAGGACCCGACGGGACCCGCTCGCGCCCGAATCGGGCTCCAGGTGCACCGGCTCGTCCCCGACCAGGACTCCGTTCCGCAGGAACAGCACCCGGCCGCAGACCTCCTGAACGTCCTCGATCAGATGGGTCGACAACAGGAGGGTCAGTCCACGGCGGGAGAGGGTTCGAAGCATGCCCCTCAGGTCGTTTCGGGCGGCCGGATCGAGACCGAGGGTCGGTTCGTCGAGGAGCAGGACCTCGGGGTCCGAGACCAGGGCCGCCCCGAGGAGCATCCGACGAGCGAGACCGGTGGAGAGGGACCCGAACGGCCTATCGAGATGCTCGGCCACGTTCATCGCCTCGGCCCCGCGACGGGCGGCGGCCCGTCGCTCCGCGGACGGGACACCCTTGACCCCGGCGACGTACTCGAGCAGGTCCGCCCCCGTAAGGTAAGGGGGAACTCCGGGGGTTTCGACCAGCGCTCCCAGACGCCGGAGCGCCCGGGTCCGGTCCCGGTCGGGGTCGAGGCCTTGCACCCGCACCGATCCCCGCGTGGGGCGGGAGAGCCCGGCGAGGAGCTTGAGCGTGGTCGTCTTGCCGGCCCCGTTCGGTCCGAGGTAGCCTACCGCTTCTCCGCTCCGGAGAGAGAAGTGGACGTCCCGCAGGGCGTCGCGGTCCCCGTACCGCTTCCAAACCCCGTCGACCGTTACGATGTCCGAGGGCACACGGAGCTCGACCCGAGCTGGAGAATATCATCCTCGCGGTCGAGGCGCCGCCCCTCGGGAGGGAGATACGGGGAGTGACGACCGTCCACGCGTCTCCGTCCGCCGCATCTGCCTACCGCCCGTCCCGAACGGATCCTTCGCCCCTCCGAATTCGAGCGCATGGCCCGCCCTAGAGACGCGTTTCCGGAGGTCGAACCCAGGACGCGGCGGTGCCGTGGAAATCGAACCCCCGTCAGGGCCATCCCGCCTGGGGTGGGACGCTCGGCATCGGGCGTTCTTGGCTCCGCGGAGCATTCCGGAGGGCTATCTGACCGATCGCTTCACCTCCCCGGAGGACGGACGCTGACCGAGAAGATCGCCGACGAGGCCGGGTTCACGAAGGAGACGCTTCGATTCCTCGGTGAACTGGCCCGGAACAATGACCGCGATTGGTTCGAGGCCAACAAGCCCCGCTACGAGGATCACGTTCGGGCCCCGTCCGCCGCGTTCGTCCGCGCCGTGGGCGAAAGGCTCGGAACGATCAGTCGACACCTGGTGGCCGACGACCGGGCGGTCGGAGGCTCGATCATGCGGATCTACCGCGACGTTCGCTTTTCCAAGGACAAGAGCCCCTACCGCACGGCGGTGGGGATCCATTTCATGCACGAGGGGATCGCCACGCGCGACGACAACCTTCCCGGGTTCTTCTTCCGCCTCTCCCCGGGGGAATCCTGGGTTTACGCCGGCATCTGGCATCCGGAATCGGTCCGGCTGCGCAAGATCCGGGAGGCCATCGCCGCCCGCTCCGCCTCCTGGGGATCCCTGCGCGCGGCGATCCCTCCGATCGAGGGAGAATCTCTGAAACGCCCACCTCCCGGGTTCGACCCCGATCATCGGTTCATCGAGGATCTGAAGCGCAAGGATTTCACCTCCGGGTTCGAACTGAAGGACACCGAGGTCACCGGTCCGCGCTTCCCGGACCTCTTCATCGCCCGTTGTCGGACGCTGGACCCTCTGAACCGGTTCCTGGCGAAGGCCGTGGGGATCCCGTACTGAGGGTGCCATCTCCGAAATTGTGGGGCGGACTCCCCGGGGCGAGCTCGAGCTCCCCCCGGGTCGTTCCGGAGAAGATCGAACCCGCCCGGGAACCGAGCTCACGATCCGTTCAGGAAACCCATCCCGCGGACCGGTCTCCTACCCTCCGTCCGTGGCCGGCCCGACCCGCACCTGCCCGGCGGCTCTGCGGTAGATCCCGTAGCGGGAGACGCACCTGCGCGCGCGCCTCCTCCGCGGGACGGCCCGGCCGCTCCGTCCCCTGACCGCCCCCCGCCGGGGCACCCTCTTATAGCGAGGACCGGTCCCCGGGGACGTGCCGCGACCGACCGCTTTCGCGGACGCGAACGCCACGTACGGCGACGCCCAGTTCGTCGTCCTCGGCGTGCCGTTCGACCGTACGACCTCGTTCCGGCCCGGGGCGCGGTTCGGCCCCGACGCGATCCGCCAGCACTCCTGGAACTTCGAGTCCTACGACCTCGAGACCGGCATCGACCTCTCCGAGGTCGCCATCCACGACCTCGGGAACACGGAAGAGTACGGCAGCGCGGAGGAGATGGTCCGCTCGGTGCGGGAGGAGATCCGGCCGATCTACCGGGACGGGAAGATCCCGATCGTCCTGGGCGGGGACCACGCGTGCGCCCCTCCTTCCGTCGAGGCGTATCCGGACGGCGCCCCGAGCTTGGGGGTCCTGTACCTCGATGCGCACCTCGACTTCCGCGCGAGCTACCTCGGAGACTCCCGGAGCCACGCCTGCTCCTCCCGCCGAATGCTCGAGAAGGTCGGGGCCCGGAACATCGTCGTGCTCGGGGTCCGGTCGGTCTCGCGGGAAGAGATGGAGGACAACAAGGCCCTGGGGATGTCCTACGTCTCCGCGCACGACATCGCCCGCGACGGGATCCAGGCCGCGGTCCACCAGGCGTTGAACATGCTCAAGACCGAGCGGCTCTACATCTCCCTCGACATCGACGCGATCGACCCCGCCTATGCCGGCGGCACCGGAACCCCCGAGCCGTTCGGCCTCACCCCGCGGGACGTGAAGTTCATCATCGACCAGGCGGCCCCGCGCCTCGCCGGGCTCGACATCATGGAGGTCAGCCCCCACTACGACCAGGGATCGACCAGCCTCCTCGCCGCCCGCCTCGCCCGCGAGGCGATCGTGCGGATCGTCGCGGCCCCCAAGGCCCGCTAGCCCGGAAGCAGGCGCCGATGGACGACGAACCTCCCGCCGGTCGGACGGTGTCCCGGGGGGCCGAGGCGTCCCTGCGGGCGGTCGACTGGTGGGGCTTCCCCGCCCTGCTCAAGGAGCGGGATTCGAAGAGCTACCGGCCGAAGAAGCTCGACGACCGCTTGCGACGGGAGCGGACGCGCACCGAGGTGCGCCTCCTCGTGGACGCCCGCCGCCTCGGGGTCCGGACCCCGATCGTCTACGACGTCGACCTCGAGCACCACCGCATCATCCTCGAGGAGCTGCCCGGGCCGACGCTGAAGGCCCTGATCGAGGACGGAGCGCTCGATCCCGAACGGCTCGCCCACGCCGTCCGCGCCTTCGGCGTCGCGCTCGGCCGGCTGCACGCGGGCGGGATCGCCCACGGCGACCTCACGAGCTCGAACGTGCTCTTCCCCGACGGGCCCGAGGGCGCGCCCGCGCTCCTCGACCTCTCGATGGGCTCGCGCAGTCCCGGGATCGAGGAGCTCGGGATCGACCTCCACCTGGTCGAGGAGGACCTGAAGGCCCTCTCCTCCCGGTCCGCCGCGCTCGTCCGCGCGTTCCACGAGGGGTACGACGAGGGCCACCCCGAGGGCGCGAAGGACGTGCGGGCCCGCGCGAAGCAGATCCGCGGCCGGATCCGCTACGCCTGAGCTCCGATCAGCCGGCCCGGTGGGCCCGCGCGAGGCCGCCGGCGAGCGCCGCCGGGATCTCGTCGATCACATCGGTGGCGATCAAGCCGAAGCTCTTGCGGGAAGCGGCGAGGATGCCGGCCTCCCCGACCCAGTAGGTGCCGAGACGCGCCGCGGCGAGCGGCGCGAGGCCCTGCCCGAGGAGGCCGACGATCGTGCCGGCGAGGACGTCCCCCACGCCGGCGACGGTCATCGCCGGGTGGTGGTGGCGGTTCTCGACGACCGTTTCCCCGTCGGAGAGGATATCCGGGTCCCCCTTGACGACGAGGAAGAGCCGCCGCTCGGAAGCGAGCCGCCGGGCCGCGTCGAGGCGCTCGGCGGGCCCGGGTAAGCGGCTGCCGAGCAGGCGCTCGAACTCCCCGGTGTTCGGAGTGGCCATCGGGACGCTCCCTCCGGCCGGGAGGCTCCATTCGGGGGCCGTCGGAAGGGCCGCGAGGCCGTCGGCGTCGACGAGGAGCGGCACGTCGCGCGCGAGCTCGGGGATGAGCTGCCCGAGCGCCTCCAGGGTCTCGGGGTGGGAGCCCGCGCCCATCCCGAGGGCGACCGCCCGAGGCGGCGCCCCCCGGACGAACTCGAGGATCTCTCCGACGTCCGTGGGCCGGAAATGTTCGGCGCCGAACGGCCGGACGACGAGGTTCGGCGAGAACGACTGGATCCGCTCCGCCGCCCCCCCGGGCGCGAGGATCGTCGCGCGTTCGGCCCCGGCGCGGAGCGCCGCGAGCCCGGCGAGCGCGGGGGCCCCCGAGTACGGACCGCCCCCGATCACGACGATCCGGGCGGTCCGGCCGCGGCCGGTCGGCGGTCGGAAGAACGCGAACTCCCCGGGCCCGGTACGCCGCCACGCCTCCACCGGGATGCCGATGTCGCGGACGGTCACCTCGCCGGCCGCGGTCCGGTCCATCTCCTCCTTCGCCGTCGTGAGCGTTACGGTCCAGGTCGGCCGCAGACCCTCGGCGGGGTCCCGGGTCCCGGTCGGCAGGTCGACCGAGAGCACCGGCGCCTTCGAGGCCCGGATCGCCCGGACCGCCTCCAGGACCGGCGGGCGCAGGCGTGCCTCCTGTCCCGTTCCGAGGAGGGCATCGATCACGAGGGGCATCGTCGCGAGCTCCTCGGCGTGCGGGAGCCGCAGGTGGATCGGCAGACGCCGGTCGATCCGGTCGTAGCAGCGGCGCGCGGATCGGGAGCGGATGTCGGACGGTGGATGGACGAGCCAGATCTCGGGCGAGTATCCCCACTGCTGCAGGTAGAACGCCGCGCAGGTCCCGTCCCCGCCGTTGTTGCCGGCCGAGGCGACCACCGCGACGCGCGCCGGCGGCGGCGGGAGATGGCGCGCGGCCTCCTCGGCGACGGCGCGGCCCGCGTTCTCCATCAGCGCATCGAGCGTGACGCCGAGGGCGACCGAGTTCAGCTCCGCGACCGCCATCTCCTCGGCGGAGAGCGGTCGGGGGGAGGCGACCCACATGGCGGCCCTACGTCGAGGTCGGGGGGGTCTCTTCGGTCGGGGTATCGGGGACGGTGAAGAGGTTCATGGAGGCGGGAAGCAGATTGCGACGGGCGAGGTACTGCGCCTGGGTACGGCTGTACCGGAACAGGATGTCCGTCTTCCCCTCCTGGAACCCCCACGGCCGCAGGATCAGGAGGTCGCCCTCGCGGATCCACATCTTCTTCTTCATCTTCCCGGTGATCCGGCCCATCCGCGAGACGTTGTCCTCGCACATCACGCGGATCCGCGCGGCGCCGAGCAGCTGGCTCGCGATGCCGAAGACCTCGCCCCGGTTCCGGCGGGGGAGCGGGAGGCGTCCGACCTCCTGGCCCGCCTCGACGATCTCGACCGTCGGGGGGAGCTCAGCCACCTCCGGCTCGGCCGGACGGTCGGCGGGCGGAGGAGGGGTATCGGGCACGGTGGTAAGAGCCGAGGAGAGTATTTCAGGTGGCCGGCCGCCGAGGGAAAACTCGCTCCGGGTTCTCTTCGAGGATCCTCCGCTGGAGCTCCGGCGGGAGCGGGAGGGCCCGGAACCCCCGGACGTTCGCCCCTAGGTCCTTGACCCCGGGGCCGGGCCAGTCGGTCCCGAACAGCACCTTGTCGGCGATCCGCGGCAGCTTCGGGAAGTAGTCGAGCAGGAGGGCGGGCGGCACGCCCGACACCTCGAGCCAGACGTTGGGAAAGCGTCGGGCGAGGAAGACGGCGGTCTCGTTCCAGAGGGGCCGGCCGCCGTGGGCGAGGACGATCGTCAGGTCGGGGAAGTCGACCGCGACGTCCTCGATCAGGAGCGGGTCGCCGAACCGGTTGCGCGCCCGCGGGAAGACCGAGGTGCCGGTATGGAAGATCACCGGGATCCGCTCCCGCTGGCACGCCGAGTAGATCCCCCGCAACCCGGGGAGCTCCCCGTCCACGTACGCGTTCGGCCGGAACAGCTGGTGCGGCGGATGGAGCTTGAGCGCGCGGATCCCGAGCTCGTGCACGAGCCGGGAGATCTCGCGCTCGGGATCCGTAGGGTCCGGGCGGATCCCTCCCGCGGCGATCAGGCGGACCGGGTCCGCGCGAACGTACTGGCCGACGAACTCGTTCGCCGCCTCGGTGTATCCGATCACCTCCGGGGCCACGTAGTTGATCAGCACGGCGCGCTCGATCCCGGCCGCGTCCATCCGCTCGAGCAGCCGATCCGGCTCGTGGACGACCCGGGCCGTCTCGGCGTCCATCCCCTCGAGGAGCCGGACGGCGTCGGCCTTCATCTCCCAGAGGGGGTTCACGTGGACGTGGCAGTCGGTGACGCCCATCGCCCCCCGTCACGGGGCGCCGAATATAAGCGGCGGGCCGGCCCGACCCCTCGGGGGGAGCATTTATGCTTCGAACCGCGGCTCCTCGCTCGATGGCGACGACGCCGCCCCCGCGGAAGATGCCCCGGCTGCTGAAGGCGACGTACCTGGCCGACCAGGAGTTCCTGCTCGAGGAGACCCGGGCGACCGCCCTCTTCTACCTGCCCGGGCCGATCGTATGGCTTCTCATCTTCGGCGTGTTCGCGTGGATCACCGAGGCGGCCCGGCTCGGCTGGTCGGGACAGATCGGGTGGTACACCCACAACGTCGTCCATCGGCTCGGCTCGGCCGACGCGCGGCTGCTGGCCTACCTCTTCGGCTTCCTCGTCCTCCTCGGCCTCCTCTGGCTCATCGTCCGTTACCTGCGCTGGGTCCGCACGGTGTTCGCGGTCACGTCGCGCCGCGTGATCGTGCAGCGCGGGATCCTCAGCCGCGATTTCGACGAGATCCCCGTCCTCCAGGTCCGGGGCGTGGACGTCCACCAGTCGATCGGCGAGCGGATGCTCGGCTACGGCACGGTCCGCGTGAGCTCCGAGGGCGGGTCTCGGCTCGGGAACGAGGACTGGCGGGGGATCCCGAAACCGTTCCGGTTCCAGAAGCTGATCGAGGACGCCTCGCAGGGCTCCGGCCCGGCGGCGACCCACTAGACCGTTCGGGCGCCGGACCGGCGCCGCGCGGGCACCGTTAAATCCGCCCGTTCGCCTCGCAGCGCCTGAGGATGGGCGACGATTTCGACGTCATCGTGGTCGGCGCCGGCATGGCCGGCAGCGCGGCCGCCCTCCGTCTCGCCCAGGCGAAGGCGAACGTGCTCCTGCTCGAGCGCGGATCCGAGCCCGGGGCGAAGAACCTCTCGGGGGGCGTGCTCTGGGGCCGGGATCTCGACCGGATCCTTCCGGACTGGCAGACCGAGATGCCGCTCGAGCGCCACGTCGTGCGCAAGCGGTTCGGCGTCCTGACCCCCGACGCGGCGGTCTCTTTCGACCTCGAGGACGGGGGCTGGAAGCGCCCGCCGTACCCCGCCCACACCGTGCTGCGCACCCGGACCGATGCCTGGCTCGCCAAGAAGGCCGAGGAGGCCGGGGCGACCGTCGTCTCCTCCGTGCCCGTCGAGCGCCTGAACTGGGAGGGCCGCCGCGTCCACGGGATCGTCCAGGGGGGCGAGACGATGACCGCCCCGATCACGATCGTCGCGGACGGCACGAACTCGCGGCTCACGCTCGCGACCCCGATCCGCCCGGAGGGCCGCCTTCCGGGGGAGGCGACGGAGCTCGGGATCAAGGAGCTCTACCGGCTCGATCCGGGGACGATCGAGGACCGCTTCCAGGTCGGCCCCGGCGAGGGCCACGCCGAAGAGTGGGTCGCCGGGATCTTCGCCCCGGGCGTGAAGGGCGGCGGGTTCGTCTACACGAACCGCGACACGATCTCGGTCGGCCTGATCGTCCAGATCCAGTCGCTCTCCGGCACGAGCGTCCCGTCGCACGAGCTGATGGAGCGGTTCAAGGCCCACCCGACGATCCGCGGACGGCTCCGGGGCGCCGAGCTCGTCGAGTACGGGGCGAAGCTGATCGGCTCCGGATGGGCGAGCCGGCCCGCCGCGTTCCACGGCGACGGCTGGATGGTCGTGGGCGATGCCGCGGGGTTCGTCTTCTCGAACGGCCTCGTGATCCAGGGGATGAACTACGCCATCCGCAGCGGTCTCGAGGCCGCGGAGACGGCGCTCGAGGCCCGCGCGTCCCCGGCGGGCGCGAAGGACCCGCTGGCCGGCTACGACCGGCGGCTCGAGTCGACGGGGATCCTCCCGGACTTCCGCGACTTCGCCAGCCTCGACCGAGTGAAGTGGAACCCGCGCATCTACACGGTCTACCCCCGATTCGCCGCCGAGCTGATGCGCTCGGTGATGAATGATACCGTCGGCCCGAAGCGGCGGATGTGGAAGATGATGCGCGCCGCGCAGAAGGCGGCCGGGCTCCCGATCTCCTCCCTCCTGCGGGACGGGGTCGAGATGGCGATGGACCTTTAGGCGGTCCGGCCGGGCCCTAAAGACCGCGCGCCCGCCGGACCTCGGCGGTCAGGGCGGGGACGATCTGGAAGAGGTCCCCGACGATCCCGTAGTCCGCGACCTTGAAGATCGGCGCGGTCGGGTCCGAGTTGATCGCGACGATCACGCGGGAGCTGATCATCCCGACGAGGTGCTGGATCGCCCCGGAGATCCCGACCGCCACGTAGAGCTGCGGGGAGACCGTCCGGCCGGTCTGGCCGACCTGCAGCGACGCGGGCCGCCATCCGGCATCGGTGACCGCCCGCGAGGCGCCGACGGCCGCGCCGAGCGCGGCGGCGAGCTCCTCGACCAGGTGGAAGCTCTCCGGGTCGCGCAGCCCGCGTCCGCCCGAGACGACGATCGCCGCGTCCGCGAGCGCCGGTCCGCTACCGGAGGCCGTCGGCTCGAGGCCCGTGCGACGGGCGGCGAGGAGGTTCGCGGGGATCTCGGTCGGCGCCGCGGCCTCGACCGTCGGGGGCGGTCCGCCGCCGGCGGGCGGCGGGAACGCGTGCGGTCGGAGGGCGACGACGCATCGGGGGCCCTCGAGCCGGACCGTCTCGGTCGCGCGCCCGCCGAAGACGGGGCGGCGGACGCGCAGCGCGCCGCCATCGCGCGCAACGTCGATGACGCCGGTGGCGGCCGACGCGTCCCAGCGGACGGCGAGCCGGCCCGCGAGGTCGCGGCCGAACGTCGTGCCGCCGACCAGCACCGCCCCGGCATCGACCGCGCGCGCCGCGGCGACCGCGACGATCGCGCTCGCCGAGGGCGGGGCGGTATCGAGGTGGGCTTGCTCGTCGACCAGCACGCGCACCGGCCCTACGGGACCGAGCTCGGAGGCGGCCGCCCGCGAGCGGCTGCCGGCGAGGAGGAGCACGACGTCGGCCGGGCCCGGCGCGAGCCTCCGGGCGACCCCGATCGCCTCGAGCGAGGCGGGGACGACGTGACCGTCCTGGAGCTCTCCGACGACCAGGACCGTCGGGGTCACGGGAACACCTTCGCCTCCTCCTGGAGGAGCCGCACGAGCTTTGCCGCGGCCTCTTCGGGGCTCTTGAACTCGATCAGCTTCGCGCCCGACCGGGGGGGCGGGAGCTCGAACCGCTCGCCGGCGCTCGCGGCCCCCTCGGCGGCCGGTGGCGCCACCTTCGCGATCGGCGCCCTTCGGGACTTGAGGATCATGGGAAGCTTCGCGGTCCGCGGGTCGTTCCACGCCTGCTGGAGCGCGATCACGCACGGGAGGGGCGACTCCCAGGCCTCCTCGCCGTTCTCGGTGGAGCGGCGGAAGCGGAGGTGACCGGAGGCGGCATCGAAGCGGAGGTCGACCACCGCGCCGAAATCCGGGGCGCCGAGGAGCTCGCCGAGCGCGGCTCCGACGAGCCCCTCCTCATGGTCCCCCGCCTGCTTGCCGCAGAGCACGAGGTCGTGCGGCACCGCCCGGATCGCCACCGCGAGCGCGCGGGCCGCGGCCAGCGGGTCGTTCGATCGCTCGGCGGTCGCCTCGACCCAGGTCGCCTGGTCGGCGCCGAGCGCGATCGCCGCCCGAAGGACCTCTTCCGTCCGGGGCGCGGGCCCGCACGCCACGGCGTGCACCCGCGAGCCGGGGACCGCCTCCTTGAGGAGCAGGGCCTGCTCGAGCGCCGACTCGTCGTAGCCGGCGAGGACGAACTTCACGCCCTCCGCGTCGAGGGCCTTCCCGTCCGCGCGGACCCGCAGGCGGGTCTCCGCCTCGGGAACGGGCTTGACGGCGACGACGATCTCCACGGGGCCGTCCCCCGACTAGGCGTAGCCCCGCAGGAGCTCGCGAGCGATGACGGTCCGCTGGATCTCGTTCGCTCCCTCGTAGATCTGGGTGAGCTTCGCGTCCCGCAGCAGCTTCTCGACCGGGTACTCCTTCATGTAACCGTACCCCCCGAACGTCTGGATCGCCTCGTCGGCGACGTGGAGCGCGGCGTCGGAGGCGAAGCACTTGGCGATCGACGACTCGAGCGTTCCCTTCGCCCCGCGGTCGATCGTCCAGGCGGCCTGCCAGGTGAGCAGGCGCGCGGCCCGCACGGCCTGGGCCATGTTGGCGAGCTTCATCTGGATCGCCTGGTGCTCGGCGATCGGCTTGCCGAACGTCTCGCGCTTCAGCGAGTACGCCGCGGCGTGATCGAGCGCCGCCTGGGCGATCCCGGTCGCGAGCGCGCCGATCGGGGTCCGCGTCATGTCGAGGGTCCGCATCGCGAGGGAGAACCCACCCCCGTCGGCCCCGAGACGGTCGGCGACGGGGACCCGGACGCGCTCGAAGCGGACCGAGCTCGTCGACGAGGCGCGGTGCCCCATCTTCTCCTCATCGCGTCCGGGGGTCAGCCCCTCGGCCGAGCGGGGGACGAAGAACGCGGTGATGCCCTTGTGGCGGAGCGCCGGGTCGATCGTCGCGAAGACGGTGTAGAGGGAGGCATGCGGGGCGTTCGTGATGAAGCACTTCTCGCCGTCGAGCACGTAGCAGTCGCCGTCGCGCCGGGCCCGCGTGCGCAGGTTCCCCACATCGCTCCCTCCCGACGGCTCGGTGAGGCAGAAGGCCGCCAGGTGGTAGTCGGCGCAGAACGGGGGGAGCACGCGCTGCTTCTGCTCGTCCGTTCCGTCGAGGAGGATCGGCTCGAGCGCCAGGCAGTTCGCGATGATCGAGGTCGTCATGCCGCCGCAGGCGTAGGCGAGCTCCTCGACGATCAGGCACTGCTCGAGGAGGGCGAGGCCGCTGCCGCCGAGCTCGGCCGGGACGTTCAGGTTCATCAGCCCGAGCTCGTGCGCCTTCCGGTAGATCTCCTCGGGGAACCGGGGGGCCCGGTCGCACTCCGCCGCGTGGGGCGCCATCTCGGTGCGCGCGAACTTCCGCGCCATGTCGCGCAGACTTTCCTGTTCCGGGGTCAGTGAGAAATCGGGCATTCCCGGGAGGGTCGTGCCACCGGGACGCGCTATATCACGGCTTGGGTCGCGGAAAGCGTGACGAGGGGTTCTCGCCGCACGGCGCGCCGGTCCCCGACGCGGGAGCTGGGCGTGGGCGGGTACGCCCGCCTCGACCGCGGGCGGACGCACCGGGTCGGGGTCCCGGAGGTGATCCTCGGGGAGGGAAAGACCCCCGAGCACCTGGTCGGGATCCTGCGGGCCTTGCGTTCGAAGCGCCTCGGCGCGCTCGTCTCCCGCCCGACACCGGCCCAATGGAGGCGCCTGCGCTCGGCCGCGAACCGCGACCTCGGCGTCCGCGAGCTCGTGGAAGGACGGCTTCTCCGCCTTCCCGGACCGCTCGAGGCGTCGTACCGCCCCGGGGTGGTCGCGATCCTCACGGCGGGGACGAGCGATGTTCCCCTGGCCGAGGAGGCCCGCCGGCTCTTGCTCGAGCTGGGGCTCGAGGCGCTTCCCGCCTACGACGTCGGCGTCGCCGGGCTCCATCGCCTGCTGCGCGCGATCCGCCGGCTCGAACGTCGGCGCCCGGGCATGTACCTCGTCTTCGCCGGCCGGGAAGGGGCGCTCCCGACCGTCGTGGCGGGCCTCGTTCGGGCACCGGTCGTCGGGATCCCTACCTCCGTCGGATACGGTCGCGGGGGCCGGGGCGAGGCCGCGCTCTCCGCGATGCTCCAGTCGTGCGCCCCGATCGCGGTAGTGAACATCGATGCGGCCGTCCCCGCCGCGCTGTTCGCCGCCCACCATTTCGCCCGGTCGCTCCGCCGACGACGGGGGAGCCCGCCCGGCCCGCGGGCCGCGGGTCGACGCCGGGACGGCTGAGGAGCGCGCTCCCCGGCGCTCGCCGGGCCGGGGCGAGCGATCTTCGGGGCGAGCGAGGGGAGGGCGACCGGGGGCCCGGCCGGTCGAATTCGAAGGCCTTTTGAGAAGTGGGTGCCGTCCGGACGCTGTGCCGCCGCGGACGCGCTTCCCCGACCGGGCCGAGCAGGAGGATCGGGACGACCAGGACCTCCTGCGTCGCCTCGAGCACCAGCACGGCACCCTGGTCGATCGTCGGCACGAGTTGATCAACGAGGTCCGCCGCATCTCCTCCGAGCAGAAGTCGCTCTACGACCGGCGCCAGGCCCCCCAGGCGGACGTCGAGCGGCTGTACGAGGAGGTCGCGCAGCTCGGCAAGCGGCTCGGCGAGCTGAGGGCGCTCCGCGAGAAGGCCCTCGCCCAGGTCGAGTCGAAGGTGATCGAGCGACGGGAGCTCCTCCTCAAGATCGGCCCGAGCGAGCCGCCGCGGCCGGACGCCCTGCGGAAGGAGATCGCCGAGCTCGAGCGGCGCCAGCAGACCAGCGCCCTTCCGATCGAGGAGGAGAACGCGCTGATCGCGCTCGTCCGCCAGCGCACCAAGGAGCTCAAGGACGCCGAAGCGCACGCGGCGGTCCTAAAGCAGCACGTCGACCAGCGCCGGGCGGCCGACAGCGCGATCCTCGAAGCCCGCGGGGCGGTCGAGCGGATCGTCGAGGAGATGGAGCGGTCCCGGATCGAGCGGAACCTCAAGATGGCCGAGGTCCGGGCGAAGCTCGAGCTGGCCGGGGGGATGGTCGCCGAGATGCGGGCGAAGGGCCGCGCGCGGGCCGACCTGATGACGCAGGTCGACAATCTGGGACGCGAGATCGCGGCGCTCGAGCTCGAAGGCCGGGAGGTCTTCCAGCGCCTGAAGTCGCGCCGGGACGACGCCCGACGGACGATGCGCGCCTTCGCGCCCTCGCGCGAACGGCCGCCCGCGGACCTCGCGGCGACCGCCGCCGACCGACGCTTCGAGGAGCTGATGAAGCGCGGCAAGGTCAGCATCAACGGTTAGGGACGGCGGCCGTTCGGCCGGCACCTTACGGGAGACGGAACGATCCGACGTCGGAGCGCGCCCGCCGCGCACCGGACGATCCATCGAAGACGATCGACGCAGGTTCCCGGAAAGCGGGCCGATCTACGGGTAGATGTCGACCACGGTGACGAGGAAGATGAGCGTCTGGCCGACGACCTCGTGATTGAAGTTCTCCTCGAAGGTGCCCGCCCCCGGGTCGACCGCCGAGATGATGAACTGCTTCGAGGAGCAGACCGAGGTCTTCGAATTGCCGAGGAGGAGCCCCGCCTGGGACGGAGCGATGTCGTTCGTCAGCGTGATCTCGCCGGCCGAGATGTTGGTGACGGTCAGCGACCAGGTGCCCGGCTTCGAGGTGAATCCGACGGGGGGCAGGTTCTCGACGGTCACGGTGGTCGCGTTCACGCTGAGGACCAGGTCCGTCCACCCGTACGTCGGGTCCTTGAACTCGATCCCCGCCGAGCGGGTCACGTTGGGATAGGTGGTCAGGAACTTCGAGCTCGAGATCGAGAAGAGCACCGGCAGGTGGTCGACGAGCGGCGCCGACAGGATGCAGCTCGCGTTCGCGGGACCGTACCCGAGGGCGGGGGGGATCGTGATCGTGGCGGTCACGTTGCCGGGGAGGCCGAGGAGCCCCCGCCAGAAACCGGTGACGACCCCGCCGAACGTGACCCCGTGGCCGGTGTAGCCGTTCCTCGGGGTGTTCGGGTCGACGTGCACGCCGAGCGGGGCGTACTGCGAGAGATTCGAGCGGAACGTGTACTCGAGCGATTTGGGCCAGCTCAGGTTGTTCCGGGCGTCCGCGAGGATGGAGGTGTCGAAGACGCGGCCCTGCTCCGGCCCGCTTCCGAACACACCGACGTAGTTGACCGTCACATTCTCGCCGAGCCCGACCGTACGCGGCCCGGCGCTCGGGGCGCGGTGGTTCTGGAGGTAGAGGTACGCGCCCCCGCTGCCCGCCGCGACCAGGATCGCGACGACGCCAAGGGTGAGCACCCAGATCGACGGAGAACGCTCGGCCATCGATTACCTACGAACGGGAACGGGGGGTCAGCTGGTCGCTGTTCTCGTCATCGGATCGGAGAGACAGGTGTTCCTCATTCCCCCGCCCCCCGAGCGCGGGGCGTATATATATGCTGCCAACGGCGCCGGGGATCGAACCGACCGGGGGCCGCGCCGGTCAGTCGGCCCGTCGCAGTTTCCCCACGACCGGTTCCTCGAGGACGCCGCCCTCCTCGAGGCGGTTGAGGACCGCCTCCGCGCGGTCGCCGCGGACCCCGCGCTGCGCGATCCGTTCGAGGACGTCCTTCAGGTCGGCGTATCCGTCGACCGACTGGTCGGAGAGCTCGTCGACGAGGTCGAGGAAGATCGACTCGTCCGCCCGCTCGGCCGGGGTCGGCGCGGCGGCCGGAGCGGGCGGGGGCGCTTCCCGAATCACCCGGACCGTCGGCGGAGGGGGAGACGGGGAGGCGACCGGCCCGCTGTCCCCCGCGACCCGTCGCACCGCCCCCCGAAGTTCCCGACGGAACGCCGGTCGGTCGACGTTCGGGTACCGGTGCAGGGCGTCGTGGGCGGCCCGGATCCAGGGGCGCGGCGCGCCGGCCGTTCGAAGGGCCTCGTCCGAGACCCCGGGTTCCTTCTCCATCCGTTCGATCAGGTCGAGGCGGTCGAGCGTCTGGCGGACGATGTCCGAGAGAGCGGCCCGTTCCTCCGCCTCGGCGACGGCGCGGATCGCCTCGGCGCGGACCGAGAGGTAGGCGACCGAGTCGCGGCCGCGGAAGAGGTGGACCTTCCCGACGACGATCGACGGCCGGGGGACCGTGACGGCCCGCAGCTGGGCCATCGCCCGCGGCTGGAACCCTCCGGCGGTCACCGGCACGGATCCCGTCGGGTCCGTGAACCGCGCCCTCCAGAACGTCGCCGGCTCCTCCCGTCCGACCGGTTCGGCGGGGGAGAGCGTGCCCGCGATGAGCACGCGGTTCATCCGAGAGCCGAAGGGGCTCAGGACGTGGCCGACCGGCCGGTCCCCCTCGCCCTTCTCCTCCTCGAGCGAGCTCTCGAGCTCCCGGGCCGAGACGCGCCAGGCCAGCTCGCGGAACGCCATCAGGCCGGACCTCCGAGCCGGGCGGCGAGCTCCTCCGCCGTGGCGGCGAGGTCGATCTCGATCCGCTCGATCGACTCGGGCACGACCGTGAGGCCGAAATCGTCCCGGGACGCCGGGCCCCGCACGCGGAGCCGTCGGCCGAGGAGCGCCTCGAACATCTGCTCGGCGATCAGCGACGGGTCGGGCTGGTCCTTCAGCCGCCGCAGCACCTCGCCGAGCGTGACCCCCCACAGCTGCTCCGTGAGCTCGCGGCCCGCGGAGATCGTCGCGCTGCCGGTCCCGTCGTCGAGCACGATCCGGGCCCGGAGGTCGGCGACCCCGTCCACCGTTCCGTGGACCCGGCACAGGCCGCTCGAGATCCCCCGGCGGCAACTGGGGCAGCGGTACACGAGCCCGCTCGGCGGCATGAGACCGACGACGATCCCCTCGAGCGCCACGGCCGCCCCCCCTCCTTCGTCCTCGATGTCGGCGATGGCGCGCGGCGGGGCCCGCAGGAGCCCGGCGGGATCGGGGAGATCGGTCCGGTCGATGCGGACGACGGCCGACCGCTCGTCGAGGACGAGCTGCGGACGGCCGCGGAAACTGCGGACGTAGCCTCCGGCGATGCGGACGGCCTCTCCGACCTTCAGCCCGAAATCGCTCCAGGCCGAGAGCGCGATCGCCCCGGAGCCGTCGGCGACGAGCCCCTCGTGGACGACGCGGCGCTCCTCTCCAACGCTCACGGTCCGCGGCGCCACGCGGGCGACCCGGACCTCGACCCGGAACCCCTCGTCCGACGAACGGAGGTCGGCCACCCCCCGCAGGGGATTCTCCTCGGTGTCGACCTTCGGAAGCTCGACCGCCGAGGCGGGCGCGACCTTCGTCTTCCACGTGAACGAGAGCTCCGGCCGCCCCCGGAACTCGCCGACCTCCGCGCCGGCGGCCCTCAGGACGGTGCCGCGCTCCACGCCTTCGGCCGGCGGGTCCCACCAGGTGAACCGGACGGTCGCGGTCCCGTCGCTCAGGAGGCCCGAGACGAGCGGGCGACGACTGCCGTCGGAGCGCCGCGTAACCTCGCGCCGGGCGAACGTGACGACCCGCGCGAGGACCTCGACCGGTCCGGTCCCGGGCTTGAGGTCCCGCAGCCGGACCTCCGGGACGGTCGGGACGGGAGTGACGTCGGTCATGGAACGATCGGGGCGGGGACGGGCCGGGCCGATAAAACGGTGGGGTGGCCGGCGGAGGGTGGACGCTGTCCTCCGGGACCCCGTCCGGCGTCCGCGGCGTCCCCGCCCCCGTCGCGCAAGGGTATTGTCCCGGACCCGCTGACCTTCCCTCGCGTGACGCTCAAGTTCGGGGCCCGGGTCGACCGGATCCTCAGGATCCGGGACTCCCTGCTCTGCGTCGGACTCGACCCCGACCCGACGCTGATGCCGAAGCCGGTCCGGTCCCTCGCTCCCAAGGCCCAGCTCGACAAGTTCCTCGGCGGGATCGTCCAGGCGACGTACCCCCACGCCGCGGCGTACAAGATGCAGCTCGGCGCCTACCTCCAGTACGGCCCGGCCGGATTCGCCGTCCTCCCCGACCTCTGTCGGCGGATCGGCCCGACCCGGCTCAAGATCCTGGACCTGAAGGCGAACGACATCCCGAACACGATGCGGATGGTCCACGACGGGGCCTTCCGGGCGTTCGGGTTCGACGCGATCACCGTGTCCCCCTGGATCGGATGGGAGTCGCTCGCCCCGTTCTTCGAGGACCCTGCGCACGGGGTCTTCGTCGTCGCGCACTCTTCCAACGCCGGATCGGTCGATTTCCAGGAGATCCCGACCCCGCGCGGGCCGCTCTGGCTCGCCGTGGTCGGCGAGGTCCGCCGGCTCGCCCACGCGCACGGGAACTTCGGGGTCGTCCTCGGCGCGACGTTCTCGGACTCGATCCGCACCGCGCGCTCGGCCCTCGGCAACGGCGTCCCGATCCTCGTCCCCGGCATCGGCGCGCAGGGCGGCTCGCTCGCGACGGCGGTCCGGGAAGGGGTCGACGCGCACGGCCGGGGCCTCCTCTTGAGCGCCTCCCGCAGCATCCTCTACGCCGCCTCGGATTCCAAGTGGAAGGCGGCCGCCGGCGCCGAGGCGGAGCGGCTGAAGGTCCAGATCAACCAGCTGCGGCTAGGGCTTCGTACAGGCGGATGAGCTGACCCGCGACGGTCGAGAGCCCGAAGCGGGTCTCGGCCCGGCGTCGGGCGGCGGCTCCCATCTTCCGCGCGAGACCGGGGTCGTCGAGCAAGAGGCGGATCTTCCGGGCGACATCGGAGGCGATCAGGGGCTCGGTCAGGAGGCCCTCCTTCCGGTCCTCGATGATCTCCCGCACGCCGGGGACGTCCGCGACGATCACGGGGAGCCCCATCGCCATCGCCTCGGCGGCGGCGAGGCCGAACCCCTCGAGCCGGTTCTGGGACGGGAAGATGAACATCTCCGCGAGGGCGAGGTACCGCGGGAGGTCGTCGTCGCTCACCGACGGGCAGAAGCGGACCCGGTCGGAAACCCCGACCCGGGCGGCGAGCCCCACCAGCTCGGGGAGCCGGGGACCCGCCCCGATCACGAGGAGAACGACGTCCGGCGGGAGCTCGCGCAGCGCCTGGACGATGACGTCCACCCCCTTGTGCGGGACGAGCCGTCCCGTGAACGCGACGACCCGCTTCCCCTCGAGCCGCAGGTCCCCCCGCAGGCTGCTCGTGTCGATCCCCGGCCGGAACCGGCCGAGGTCGACGATCGACGGGATGATGTCGAGCTCCCGGCCGCGCAGCACGACCGACGTCCGCCCGTAGCTGCGGGTGTGCACGATGATCCGACGGGCGCGGCGCAGCGTCGGCGGAAGGAACGCCCTCTCGTACAGGCCCGAGAGGGCCCGGCCGCCGAGCCCGGGAAGGTAGAGGTCGCAGTGGTACGTCAGGCAGATCGGCACGCGGGAGCCGTCGAGCGCGCGCGCCGCGAAGAACGAAGTGAGCGGAGGAGGGTAGTGGAAGTGGGCGACGTCGGCCGGCACCCCGAGCAGCGTGCGTCCCACCCCGACGTCGATCGGCGTGTTGAACAGGACGCCGAGCGAAGGGCTCCGGACGATGCGGTAGCCGTCCCGCTCCTCGGTCGCGGGCAGGTCCCGGCGGAACCGCGAGGTGACGACCGTGACCTCGTGCCCCTCGCGGGCGAGCTCCCCCGCGAGCGTCCGCACGTGCGACTCGACCCCCCCCGCGTGGGGGTAGAAGAAGGGGGCGACCTGGACGATGCGCACGGACCGACCATCGAGCGGGGCGTATTACAGCCTGCGGCGGAGCCGCACCGGCGGTCCGGCGCCCCTCACGCGGGCGTCGGGTTCCGCCGGGAGCCCCCGTCGGGCATCGGCGTCGCCTCGCGACCCTGGAAGAGCGCCTCCGCCGGGAGGCTCGCGACGTCGGTACCCCGCATCATCTCGCCGAGGCCGCTCGAGACGCGGGCGAGCACCTCGGGCTGGTCGAAGTGCAGGGACGCCTCCACGATCGCCCGGGCGACCTTCATCGGGTGCTCCGACTTGAAGATCCCGCTGCCGACGAAGATCCCGTCCACGCCGAGCAGGCGGCAGAGCGCCGCGTCGGCCGGCGTCGCGATCCCTCCGGCGGCGAAGTTGACGACCGGCAGCCGTCCGAGGGTCCGGACCTCGACGAGGATCGCCTCCGAGACCCGCTCCTTCTTCGCCCAGGTCCCGAGGTCGCGCCGCGGGAGCTTGACGACCTCCTGGACCTCCTGGTTGATCTGCCGGATGTGACGGACGGCCTCGATGACGTTGCCGGTCCCGGCCTCGCCCTTCGTGCGGATCATCGCGGCCCCCTCCTCGATGCGCCGGAGCGCCTCGCCGAGGTTGCGCGCGCCGCAAACGAACGGAACGCGGAAGCCTTTCTTCTCGACGTGGGCGAACGGGTCCGCCGGGGTCAGGACCTCCGACTCGTCGATCATGTCGACCGCGAGCGCCTCGAGGATGCGGGCCTCCGCGGTGTGGCCGATCCGGCACTTTGCCATGACCGGCACGGAAACGCGCTCCTTGATCTCGCGGACCTTCATCGGGTCGGCCATCCGGGCGACGCCCCCGGCCGCGCGAATGTCGGCCGGGACCCGCTCGAGCGCCATCACCGCGACGGCCCCCGACTCCTCGGCGAGCGCCGCCTGGTCCGCTGTCGTGACGTCCATGATCACGCCGCCCTGCTGCATTCGAGCGAACCCGCGCTTGACGAGCTCCGTCCCGAACCGGAGCTTCTCCATCATGTCCGCCATAGATGTCCGGGCCGTACACGCCCCGCCGAGTATATGACGGTCGGGGAAGGCCGAGCCCAAACCTCAAATCGCCCCGTTCGTCACCTCATGGTAGGCGGGGGGAGCTGGACACCGGCTGAGAGGACGAGGATCGCCTCGTCGACCCCACGAACCTGTACGGGATAATGCCCGCGAAGGGAACGCAATGCGGCACGTAGGGGATCTCTCGACCGGTCGACGGAGAGGATGACCGGGTCCTCCGAGGTCGGCGGGCGTCGGCGACAGCTTCGGTCGCCGGGCCGGGTCGGACGCGTTCTCCTGGTCGTAGCGATCGTCCTGGTGGCGGGTGTCGCCGGGGCGGGCATCGTCGGCTACGTCGTGACGACCTACGGGGAACCCATCCTCGTGGTCTACACGTACCCCAGCCTCTTCGGGGGTCCGGGGAGCAGCGCCTACGCGGCCGTCTTCGACACGTTCGCCGCCGCCCACCACGTCCGCCTCGACGTCGAGTTCCCGAGCGGCAATCTCGTCGGGACGCTCCTCGCCGAGGCGAACGCCCCCGCTGCCGACCTCGTCATCGGCCTCGACGAGATCACCGGCCCCGAGGCGGAGGCGCACGGGCTCCTGCTGCCGTACGCCCCGCCCGAGCTCGCGAACGTCTCCCCCCCGATCGCTCAGGAGATCAGCGCCGACCACGGGGTGGTGCCGTACGAGTGGGGGTACCTCGCCATCGACTACAACGAAACCTCCCCGAACTTCTACCGGGCGAGCGGGGGGGCGGTCGCGAACGCGACGTTCCCCGACTTCGCCACGAACTCGAGCTGGGCGAACCAGCTCCTCATCGAGGACCCGACCGTCGACATCACCGGGGAGGAGTTCCTCGTCTGGCAGATCGAGTACTACGAACAGGTCCTGCACCAGAACTGGACGACGTTCTGGAAGGGGGTGCTGCCGCACCTGACGTACAAGCCGGCGCCGGACTGGGGGACCGCCTTCGGGGAGTTCTCGACGCCGCCGGGGAACCCCGGCATGGTCGTCAGCTACTCGACCGACCCCGCGTACGCGGCCTACTACGGCGACAGCGGCCAGTTCAACTCGACCGTCAGCTGGTGGAACGGTACCGAGTACGGATGGCGGACGGTCTACGGGGTCGGGATCGTCAGCGGTTCGCGGCACGTCGCCCTCGACGAGGAGCTCGAGGAGTGGCTGCTCAGCGGGACCGTGCAGGCGATGATCCCGACCAGTGAGTGGGAGTATCCCGCGAACACCACCGTCACGCTCCCGGCCGTCTTCGGCGCGGCCCTGGACCCTTCGGCGATCGTTCCTCTGAACGACGGGACGACCCCCGCCGCGGTCCGGGGGTCCCTCAACGGCTGGCTCACCACCTACGAGGAGCTGGCCGACCAGCTGCTCCCCCCATGAGCGCCCGGGGGGACGCCTACGTCCTCGCCCCGGCCCTCGTGTTCGTGACCCTGTTCACGCTCCTCCCCGTCGCGTTCCTATTCGCCTCCTCGCTCGCCGGCGCCGGGGGCCTGGGCGCCCTGGGCGAGGTCCTCGCGAACCCGCTCGACCGGCAGTCGGTCGCGAACTCCCTCCTCGAAGGGGGGCTCTCGGCCGGCGCGGCGGTCGCCCTCGGATATCCGGCGGGGATCCTCTTCGGCCGGTACCGCTGGCCGGGCCGGGATCTCCTGCGCTCGTTCCTGCTCGTGCCGTTCCTGCTGCCGAGCCTCGTCATCGTCTTCGGCCTCCTCGACCTGTTCGGCCCCTCCGGCCTCCTCTCCTCGCCGCTCCCCCGCCTCTCGTGGTTCGCGAGCGGGCTCCCCGCGATCGTCGCGGTGAACGTCGTCTTCAACGTCCCGATGGTCGCCCTCTTCACAGCGGCCGGGACGGAGAGCGCCTCGGTCGAGCTGGAGGAGACGGTGGCGACGCTCGGGGGGTCGCCGGCGCGGGCGTACCGGGACGTCTGGGCGCGGCCGACGTGGGTCGGGGCGGCCGTCGGGGGGCTGCTCACGTTCCTCTTCTCGGCCCTCTCGTTCGCGCCGCCGCTGATCCTCGGCGGCCCCCGGTGGTACACGATCGAGGTCCAGATCTACCGGCTCGAGTTCTCCCTCCAGCCGAACGAGGCGGGGGTGCTCGCCCTCGCCATGGTCGTCCTCTTCCTCGTGCCGACCGTGCTCTACCTACTGCTGCTCGGCCGGATCCGGGCGCTGCCCGGCCGCCGGCCGGCCGCCCGGCCGATCGCGTGGCGGAGCCCGGTCTCGATCGCCCTGGTGGCCGAGACCGTGGCGGTCCTCGCCGGGGTGTTCGCCGTCCTCGGGGCCGTCCTCTACCGGGCCATCGCGCCGGGGGGCGGCAGCACGGCGGGGGCCGCCTGGGCGAAGCTGTTCTCCCCCGCCGTGACCGCCCGGATCGGGGTCTCCGTGTACGGGATGGTCGGCAACACCCTCCTTTTCGCGACGGCCGCAACGGGGATCGCCCTCCTCTTCGGGGTCGTCCTCGGCTACGCCGTCATCGGCCGGCCGCGGCGGACCCGAACGCTCGGGGTCCTGTTGTTCCTGCCGCTGCTGATCTCGCCGGTCGTCCTCGCCTTCGCGCTCGCGACGTTCTGGCGGCCGCTCCTCGGAGGGGCGGTGAACATCTGGTTCCTCGTGATCGTCAGCCAGGCGATCCTTGCCCTCCCGTTCGCGCTCCAGAGCATCGAGATCCCGCTCGCCGGGCTCAGCGCGCACGGGCGAGAGGCGGCGCAGAGCCTCGGCGCCTCCCCCTGGGAGGCGTTCCTGGGCGCCGACCTGCCGAGGATCCGGGAGGGTCTCGCGACCGCCGGCCTGTTCGCCTTCGCCCTCGGCCTCGGCGAGTTCACGGCGACGAACTTCCTCGTGACCGCGCCGTACACCACGCTCCCGGTCGCGCTGTACCGCCTCGAGGACGCCCGCCTCTTCGGGGTCGCGGACGCCGCGGCCGGACTCCTCCTGCTCCTCAGCCTCGCGGTCTTCGTCGTGCTCTCGCTCGGAGGACGTCGTGTCGAGCTCTAGGCCCCTCCTCGAGGTCGACCGCCTTTCGGTCGCCTGGGAGGGGACCCCGGTGCTCCGTTCGATCTCCTTCGCCGTCGCCCCCGGCGAGTTCTTCGTCCTGCTCGGACCGAACGGGAGCGGTAAGACGACCCTGCTGCGCTGCCTCGCGGGGCTCTCGCCCGCGAGCGCCGGGAGCGTCCGATTCGGCGGCGAGGAGATCGTCCGCCGGCCGCCGCACACCCGCGGGATCGGTCTCATGTTCCAGGAGTCGGCGCTGTTCCCCCACCGGTCGGTGTACGAGAACATCGCCTACGCGCCGCTCCTCCAGCGACGGCCACGCCCGGAGGTCGAACGGGAGGTCGACCGGGTCGTCGACCTGCTGCGCCTCACCGGGTTCGAGGACCGGCGGCCCGACCAGCTCTCGGGCGGCGAGCGCCAGCGCGTCGCGCTCGCGCGGACGTTGGCGGCCCGTCCGCGGCTCGTGCTGCTCGACGAACCGTTCGCGTCGATCGATGCCGAGCTGAAGGCCGACCTCCACGCGGAGTTCCGGCGGGCGCTGTCGGCGACGGACGTCGCGGCGATCCATGTGACCCACGACCGCGAGGAGGGTCTTTTCCTGGCCGACCGGGTCGGCCTCCTCTTCGACGGAACGCTCGAGGCGAGCGGGCCGCCGCGGGAGGTCTACGAGCGCCCGGGCACGGTCCGGGCGGCCCGGTTCCTTGGGTACAACGTTCTCCCCGGGGCCGCCGGTCCGGAGGCCGTGCATCCGGCCGACCTCCGCTGGAGCACCGGAGGTGCCGCCGGGGTCCCGGCGTCGGTCGTGGCCGCCGGTTCGACCGGGCGCGGCCGGCTCGTCGTCCTGCGGACGGACGACGGCGCCCGCGTCGAGCTCCGGGAGGCGACCGTCTCCGGGCTCGCCCCAGGGACGAAGGTCGCGCTCGCGTGGGATCGCTCCGTACCCCTCGCTCCGTAGCCCGTCTCGGGCGCCGAACGTTCAAAGAGGCCAAGAACGGCCGCCGCATGGGCCGCCCCATGAACTCCCGCGACCCCCTCGGCGCGGCCGAGACGGCCCGTCTGGGCGCCGAGCGCGCGACGGTCTACCGCGTCGAACGGCTGAAGGGGGTCGACGCCGACCGGTTCGCCCGGCGACCGAGGACGGTCCGGGTGCTCCTCGAGAACCTCGTTCGGCACTTCGACCCGGCGCGGGGCGATGTCGCGTCGCTCCGCGCGCTCGCCAACGGCGAGGCGACCGCCGACGGCTCCGAGTTCCCGTTCTCCCCCGAGCGCGTCCTCCTCCAGGACTTCACGGGCCTGCCGGTCCTCGTCGATCTCACGACGCTCCGCAGCGCGGCGGCCGAGCGGGGCCTCGCTCCCGAGCGGATCAATCCGCTCGTCCCGGTCGATCTCATCGTCGACCACTCCGTGCAGGTCGACAGCTCCGGCTCGAGCCGATCGCTCGCCATCAATCTCGACCGCGAGTACGAGCGCAACCACGAACGCTACCGGTTCCTGCGTTGGGCCAAGGGGGCGTACGAGCGCGTCGGCCTCGTACCGCCCGGGAACGGGATCTGCCACCAGGTGAACCTGGAGCACCTCGCGACGGTCGTCGCGGAGCGCCCGGGGCCGGACGGGCCGGTGGCCTTCCCGGACACCCTGATCGGGACGGACTCCCACACGACGATGGTCAATGGCCTCTCGGTCCTCGGATGGGGGGTCGGCGGCATCGAGGCCGAGGCGGTGATGCTCGGCGAGCCGTACTTCCTCTCCCGGCCCGAGGTCGTGGGCGTGGAGCTCACGGGGTCGCTCCCCGGGGGCGTCACGGCGACCGACCTCGTCCTCGCCGTCACCCGCAGGCTCCGGGAAAAGGGGGTGGTCGACAAGTTCGTCGAGTTTTACGGCCCGGGGGTCCGGCACCTCTCGGTGGCGGACCGGGCGACGGTCTCGAACATGTGCCCGGAGTACGGGGCGACGGCCGCCCTCTTCCCGATCGACGAGGCGACGATCGCCTACCTGCGCGGGACCGGCCGGCCCGAGGCGCTCGTCGTCCGGGTCGAGGCGTACGCCCGCGCCCTTGGGCTATGGGGCTCGCCCGCCCCCGGAGCCCTCGATTACGACGAGGTCCTCGCGATCGACCTCGGCGGGATCGTGTCGAGCGTGTCGGGGCCTCGAAACCCCGACGAAAGCGTCCCCCTCGCCGGGGTGCCGGGGTCGTTCCGGTCCGCCCGGGACGCGTACCGATCCACCCACCCGCTCCCGTCGGGCCCCCCCGGCGCCGGTAACCCGCCGCCCCCCGTCCGGGACGGCTCGATCGTGATCGCCGCCATCACGAGCTGCACGAACACGTCGAACCCGTCGGTGATGGTCGGCGCCGGCCTGATCGCCCGGCGCGCGAACGCCCTCGGGCTTAGGGTGCCCGCGCACGTCAAGACGTCGCTCGCCCCCGGCTCCAAGGTCGTGACCGCCTACCTCGAGAAGGCCGGCCTCCTCGCGGAGCTCGACCGCCTGGGGTTCGGGGTCGTCGGGTACGGCTGCACGACCTGCATCGGGAACTCGGGGCCGCTGTTGCCCGCGGTCGACCGCGAGGTCCGCGCGAACGACCTGTTCGTCGCGGCCGTCCTCAGCGGCAACCGGAACTTCGAGGCGCGGATCCACAACCTGGTCCGCGCGAACTACCTGGCCTCGCCGATGCTCGTCGTCGCCTACGCGCTCGCGGGCCGGATGGACATCGACCTCTCCCACGAACCGCTCGGGACGCGGCCCGACGGCGTTCCCGTCATGCTCTCGGACCTCTGGCCGGCCCCCGAGGAGATCTCCCGCCTCGTCGCGGCGAGCCTCTCGCCGGAGATGTTCCTCGAGAAGTACCGTTCGATCGAGGTCGGGGACGCCCACTGGGAGGGCCTCGACGCGCCCGCCGGAACGCGGTATCCCTGGTCGGCCGACTCGACGTACCTGGCCGAGGCGCCGTACCTCTCGCTGCCCGCCCCGATGCTGCCCAAGGACGGGATCCTCGCGTCGGGGGCTCGCGCGCTCCTTCTCCTCGGGGACCGGGTGTCGACCGACCACATCTCGCCCGCCGGGGAGATCCCGGAAGGGACCCCCGCCGGGGAGTATCTCGCCGCCCGGGGGGTCCCGCCGAGCGAGTTCAACACCTACGGCGCCCGGCGCGGTCACCACGAGGTGATGATCCGGGGCACGTTCGCCAACGTGCGGCTCAAGAACGCGCTCGCCGCGCCCCGCGAGGGAGGGTTCACCGTCCACCTCCCGTCGGGCGAGCCGATGACGGTCTTCGCCGCGGCCGAGCGGTACCGGGCGGAGCGGGTCCCCCTCCTCGTGATCGCAGGGAAGAGCTACGGCCAGGGGAGCTCGCGCGACTGGGCCGCGAAGGGCCCCCGCCTCCTCGGGGTCACGGCCGTGATCGCCGAGGGGTACGAGCGCATCCACCGGTCGAACCTGATCGAGATGGGCGTCCTGCCGCTCCAGTTCCCGGAAGGCGCCTCGTGGAGGTCCCTCGGCCTCACCGGTCGGGAGACGTTCGCCCTCCGGCTCGCCTCGAGCCGCGAGCTCGTCCCGAACGCGACCGTAGAGGTGTCGGCGACGAACGATCGGGGGGAGACGACTCGGTTCTCCACCCTGGCCCGGTTCAACTCCGCGACCGAGGTCGAGTACTATTCCGCCGGCGGCGTGCTGCCGTACGTGATGGACCGCCGCTTCTCCAAGTGATCCCGGGCGGGGACCGGCGGTTCGCGGGCGAGCGGGGCGGCGTCCCAGCGAACGAGCAGCTCGCGGCGGCGATACGTCCGCGTCCGGTCCCCGATCCGGGCGCGGACCCGGGCGACCGCGGCGGCGAGAAGATCGGGGGGCACGTCGAGAAAGTGGCGGGAGGCTCGGCGAGCGACCAGTTCGAGGCGCTGGCCGACCGGTTCGGTCACTTGGGCGTCGGAGATCGTTGCCGTCGCGTCCGGAGGATGAGCGGCCAGGAGCTCTGCCTCTCGACGACCCGGGGCCCGCGGCCGGTCCGATACCGGCCACCCATGAGCGGTGAGGTCCACGATCAGCATCCGGATCGGGTTCTCTTCCGGGGCGAGGGGACGCTCGTCCGGGGCAGTGGGGTGCAGGAGGGCGAACGCCCCGACCCGGGAGACGCGCCCCGCCTCCCGAAGCGCGACCTCGGGGCGCTCCAGGACGTGAAGCACGTGGACGAAGAGCGCCCCGTCGAACGCCCGGTCCGGGAACGGGAGCCGGTGCGCGCTCCCCTGGACCAGCCCCCGGATCCCCTTGGTACGCGCCTTCTCGAGCATGCCTCGGGCGGCATCGATCCCCACCAGCGGAAGGCCGGCCTCGATCAGGGGGCGCGCCATCCTCCCCGTGCCGACCCCCACCTCGAGCATCCGAGCGACCCCCGCGGAGCGAAGAACCTCGATCACCTTCGCGATCGTAGCGGGGTCGGGGGGCGACCGGGTCTCGTCGTAGACGTCCGAGAGGTCGTCGAACGCCTTCGCCGCGGCCGGTAATCCCACGGCACCCCACCTCGGCGGCGGACGTCCGGAGGCTATATCGGGCCTGCGGCCAGGTTCCGGCCGGTCGGCTCCGCCCCTCGGCGCCGGGGATGCCATGGCGCGACCCCGGCCGAAGGGGCGCCCTCTCGGGACTTCTACGGGGCCTGACCGGGCGTGGTACCGTCGACCGGGGACCCCCCCAGGCCCCGCGCGCAGCGCCCGTCGAGGGGGGAACCGAGGGACGACCCTCCGGGGGAGCGGCCGGGACCACAGTTAGAGTGATACCCCCCGCCCGCTTACCGACCCGTCCTCGGACCGGGGCCGATGAACCGGGTCGCACGGCGCCAAGGTCACCTGCAGCGCTCGGGGGCGCTCGCCACCGCGGCGGTGGCGGTCTGCCTCCTGATGGTACTTTCGGGGGCGGTCGCCCTCAATATCGCGGGCCGGGCGAGCCTCCCCTCCAATCCCGCCTCGCTCGGGACGGCCAGCTCGGACCTGCGCGTCGGGTCGGTCCCCCCCAGCCCGTCGGGCGCGTCGCCCGCGGCGCTGCCCGCCCGCGCGGCGTCTCCCGCCCGCGACGACCTCTCCTCGCTCCTCCGGGGCACGTCCCTCTCTCCCGATGCCAAAGCTCCCCCGTCGGTCGCGGTCACCCCCTCGGTGGGGAACGTCTCGACCCAGGTCACGCTCAACGCCTCGGGGTATCCCGGGGCGGTGGCGATCACGATCAGCTACGTGAACGATCAAGCGAAGCAGGTCACGGCCTGCTCCGGGGAGACCACCGGCAAGGGGTACTTCGTGTGCTCGATCGCGATCCCCCCCCTCCCCGCGGGCGCGCACACCTTCACGGGGACGGACGTGAAGGGCCACACGGGGACGGGGACGTTCAACGTCCAGCCTCAAGTGATCCTCACCCCCTCCCAGGGGCTGGTCGGAACGCCGATCACGATCCAGGGGACCGGATTCGCCGCCCAGTTCCTAGCGAAGGCGGTCGTCCACGACACGGTCACGGTCAACTGGAGCGGGGGCGTTCTCTGCAACAACCTCGCGATGTCCGGGGCGGGCGGTTTCAACTGCACGCTCGGGGGCGGCCAACTGTTCACGATGCCGGCGGTCCCGTCCGGGCCCCACCGGTTCTACGCGCTCGACAACCGAACCGATCGGGGGTCGTCGGCGTTCACCGTGATCCCGGGTCTTTCGGTCGGGCCGACGTACGGGATGGACGGAACGGTCGTCACGTTCACCGGGACGGGATTCGCGGCGAGCAGCGGTATCACGGTCAAGTGGTCCCAGGGAACGGCGTGCGGTAGCCCCACGAGGAGCCAGGGTACGGGCGGGTTCACGTGCACCTACCAGATCCCGCTGGCGACGCCCGGGGGTTCCTACGCGTTCACCGCGAACGACACGGGCAAGGGCGTCGCGTCGGCGACGTATGTCATCACGTTCATCGACGTCGCTCCCGCGAGCGGTCCGGTCGGCACCAACGTCACGCTCACGGAGGGCGGGTTCGCCCCGTACAGCGTGGCCTCCATCACCTGGAACGGGGCGCTTGCCTGCGCGGGCACCCCGACCTCGGCGTTCGGGACCCTGGTCTGCCACTACAAGATCCCGGCCACGACCGCCGGACCTCACGTCTTCAACGGCACCGACGCGAAGGGCGACTCGGCGGTGACCTCGTTCACCGTCGAACCCGCGCTCTCGGTGAGCCCCGGATACGGGCCGGCGAAGTCGCCGGTCATCTTCACCGGCACCGGCTTCGCGGGCTCCTCGCTCACCACCGTGTCGTGGCTCAACGGGTCGGTCTGCTCGAGGATCACGAACTCTACCGGGGCGTTCAGCTGCCCCTTCTCGATCCCCCCGAGCACCCCGGGGGCCGCGTACACGTTCACGGGCCAGGACGCCGCCAAGGACGTCGGGACCACGACGTTCATCGTGACGTACCTCACCGTGAACCCGGGCAGCGGACCGGTCGGAACGACGATCACGGTGAGCGGGGCCGGGTACGCCCCCCGCACGGGGTTCACGGTCAGTTGGGGCTCGAAGACGGTCTGCAGCGGGACGACGACCCGCCTGGGCGCCTTCGCCTCGGGGAACTGCACGGTCCCCTTCAAGGTCCCGTACACGACCGGCGGTCCCCATCTCCTCGAGGCCGTCGACAAGTCGCTCGCGGGGAACACCGCGACCGCCTCGTTCGTCGTCACGCCCCAGCTCACGTTCACGCCCAAGGGCTCGGCCCAGGTCTTCTCGAACCTCACGTTCATCGGCACCGGATACAACGCCTCCTCTCCGGTCACCGTGACCTGGTCGGGACCCGTCGCGTGCACGTCGGTGACGGCCGCGAACGGCGCTTTCAACTGCACCCCGTACCAGCTCCCGAAAGTGGTGGCGGGCTCGTACGTGTTCACGGGAACGGACACCGGGGGCGCGACCGCGAGCGCCACGGTGACGGTCGGCGCGGACCTCATCGCGACCCCCTCCTCGAGCCCGGTCAACGGCACGGTGAGATTCGTCGCCACCGCCTTCGCGCCCCATTCGCCGATCACGATCTCCTGGGCCGGCGGGGTCGCCTGTTCGGGGGGAACGACCTCGGCCCAGGGCTGGTACGCCTGCCCGTATCCGATCCCGCCGATCCCCGAGGGGGTCTACACCTTCACCGCCTCGGATGCCAGCTCGCACACCGCGAACGCCCTGGTCACGGTTCAATCGCTCCTCACGGAGAGCCCCGCCTCCGGTCCGACCGGCACCCTCGTGACGTTCGGCGGGACGGGGTTCCTCGGGAACGCCCTGGTGAGGCTCTCCTGGACCGGCGGGACGGCGTGCCGTCTCGTCAGCTCTCCGACCGGGGGGTTCACGTGCTCCTTCGCCATCCCGAACGTGCCCTCGGGCGACTACGTCTTCACGGCGACGAACGGCTCGGGGACGACGAGCGTCACGTTCACGGTCCTGCCCTCGCTCGTCGTGAGCCCGACGCGCGGTCCGGTCGGCACGACCCTGACGTTCCTCGGCGCCGGGTACCCCGCCCTGCAGACCGTCCAGGTCGGATGGAGCGCCGGTCCGATCTGTTCGCACGCGACCTCCACCACCGGGGGATTCAGCTGCTCGTTCACCCTCCCGGCGACCAGCCTCGGCGTGCACACGTTCTGGGGGAACGACACCGAGACCGGCAGCTCCTCCAAGGCGACGTTCACCGTTGTCCCGCAGCTGACGGTGAGCCCCGTGGCGGGACCGGTCGGGACCCTGCTCGAGTTCAACGGCTCCGGGTTCAGCCCGGTCTCCGGCGTGACGGTGAGCTGGACCGCCGGCTCCGTCTGCTCCGCGACC
Organism: Thermoplasmata archaeon; assembly: GCA_052326305.1. Classification (GTDB taxonomy): domain Archaea; phylum Thermoplasmatota; class Thermoplasmata; order Lutacidiplasmatales; family UBA184; genus Lutacidiplasma. Next base: position 43,937 of record JBKQPJ010000007.1, read on the forward strand.
ACGGCCGACTCGGGAAGTTTCCAGTGCACCGTGAGCCTGCCGTCGGCGACGTTCGGTGTCCACGTGTTCAAGGCGACGGACGGTTCGGGGCATACGGCCAACGCGACCTTCTCCGTCACCCCCCAGCTGATCCTGACGCCGTCGTCCGGCCTCGTCGGCACGAAGGTCGCGCTCACGGGATCGGGCTACGGGAGCGCGGTCGCGGTGACCGTGAACTGGGCCGGAGGGACCGCCTGTTCCAACACGACCACCGCGGCGGGAGGATTTGCCTGCAAGTACACGATCCCGGTCGGCACCGCGGGCGGGGTCTATCCGTTCACGGGAGCGGACGGCACGGGCGACACCGCGGTGGCGACGTTCACGGTCATCACCAGCCTGTCGGTCGCCCCCGCGCGGGGGATGGCCGGGACCTCGGTCACGTTCAGCGGCTCCGGGTACGCGGCCTCCTCGACCGTGTCGGTCACCTGGGCGCACGGGACGGCCTGTTCGGTCCCGACGTCGATCTCGGGCACGTTCTCCTGCGTCTACGCGATCCCCAGCCACACCCCCGGGGGCGCCTACACGTTCACGGGCAAGGATGCCCAGCAGGACACGGCCTCGACCACCTTCGTCGTCACGTACCTCACGGTCTCCCCGAACAGCGGCACCGCGCCGGCCGCGGTCGAGTTCGCCGCGGGAGGATACGCGCCGTCGACCACCTTCACGATCACTTGGTCCGGCGGACCCGCCGCCTGCGCGGGAGCGACGACGACGTCCGGTACGTTCGCGTGCAGCTACACGGTCCCGGCCCACACTCCTCCGGGGACCTACGCCTTCACGGGAACCGACGGGAGCTCGAACCAGGCGAGTGCCAACTTCACCGTTCTCGGCGTTCCGTCGGTCACCGTACCTGCGCCGAACCACCCGGGGGCGGATGTCGGACAGACCGTGATCTTCTCGACGGTCGCCTCGGGCGGCTCCGGGTCGTACCCGACGTACACCTGGACCGAGTCGTCGGTCGGTCTCAATTGCGCCCTCGTGAACGCCCCGTCGATCTCCTGCGTCCCCTCGGCGGCCGGCCACTACACCCTGAACGTCACCGTTACCGACTCGAACGGCATCGTCTCCCCGAAGGCGACCTCCGCGACGTTCGCCGTGAGCCCCGCGCTCTCGGTCGGCGCCCCGGCGATGAACCGGACGAGCGCGGACGTCGGCCAGAGCGTGACGTTCTCGACGACGATCGCGGGCGGCTCCGGGGGGTTCACGATCACCTGGTCCGGGCTTCCCACGGGGTGCGGCGGCACCACCGTGACGATCACCTGCACCCCCACCGCCCCGGACCTGGGAGGCACGGTCTCCGTGACCGTGTCGGATTCCAACGCGAACAGCGTCACCCCGGAGACGCTCACGATCAACATCTACGCCGACCCGACGGTCGGGACCCCGACCGCTAGCCTCGCGTCCGTCGATGCCAACCAGACGGTCTCGTTCGCGGCGATCGGCGCCGGGGGCTCCGGCGGCCTGACCTACATCTGGTCGGGGCTCCCGGCCCCGTGCAGCGGCACCGGGTCGGTCGTGACCTGCGACCCGACCGCCACCGGGCCGGCCACGATCAAGGTCACGGTCGTCGACTCCAACGGGTACCACGTCACCTCCTCCGGATCCCTCGCCTTCACCGTCTACGTCGACCCGTCGGTCGCGAAGCCGACCGCCAGCCGGGCGAGCGTGGACGTCGGGCAGAAAGTGACCTTCACCGCGAACCCCAAGGGCGGTTCGGGCGGCGACACCTACGTCTGGTCCAACCTGCCCGCGGGTTGCTCGGGGACGTCCTCCTCCGTGACGTGCACGACGACCACGGAGCAGCTCTCCCTTTCCGTGAGCGTGACGGTGACCGATTCGAACGGCTTCAGCGTCACCTCCCCCGTGCTGAAGTTCAACGTCTACGCCGACCCGTCGGCCGGCCCCCCGACCGCGAGCATCCCCGGCGCGGACGTCGGGCAGAGGGTGACGTTCTCGGCGGACGTCTCCGGGGGATCGGACAACTTCACGTTCGCCTGGCACGGATTGCCGTCCGGCTGCGGCGGGACGACGGAGACGGTCGTTTGCATCGTGGCCAACGGCTCGGGGGTGGGGCTCTATGCGATCTCCTACACGGCGTCCGACTCGAACGGCCTCAACAGCACCTCCTCCGCCCTCGAGTTCCGCTTCAGCCCGGACCCGACGGTCACGACCCCGACGGCGAGCCCGTCGAGCGTGGACGTCAACCAGAGCGTCACCTTCTCGGCGAGCGCCGGGGGCGGCTCGGGAGGTCTCACGTACTCCTGGAACGGGCTCCCGGAAGGATGCGCGGGGACGTCGGCGGTCGTGGTCTGCCGTCCCGGGATGCCGTTCTTGGACGGGAACATCACGGTGACCGTCACCGACCTCAACGGGTTCGAAGTGACGTCCGGGGTCCTCGTCTTCACGGTCTGGGCCCTGCCGCATGCGAATCCTCCGACGGCCTCGTCCGGGAGTGCGGACGTCGGGCAGTCGGTGACCTTCAGCGTGGTCGTCACCGGCGGATCCGGCGGCCTGACGTACACCTGGTCCGGCCTTCCCGCGGGCTGCGCCGGAGCGACCCCATCCGTCGTCTGCGCGGACCTGGCCGGCTCGGGAACCTACTCGATCATGGTCACCGTCGAGGACTCGAACGGCGCCAGCAACACGTCGGTCACCCTCCTGTTCACCGTCTACACGGACCCCGCGGTCACGACCCCGACGGCGAGCCCGCCGAGCGTCGATGTCGGGCAGACCGTGACGTTCACCGTCACCGGGTCGGGGGGTTCCGGCGAGCTGACGTACGCCTGGGTCGGCCTTCCGAGCGGGTGCGGCGAGGCGCCGACGACCCCGACGGCCACCTGCACGCCGACGGCGGCGCTCGCCTCGACATCGATCACGGTCACCGTCACCGACTCGAACGGCTTCTCCGTCACGAGCCAGCCGCTCACGTTCACCGTCGACGCGGCCCTGACGGTCACCGTCACGGCGAACCCGTCGTCCCTCCTCGAGGGAAAGAGCGTGACGTTCACGGCGACCGCGTCCTCCGGGTCGGGCGGCTACGCGTTCACCTGGACCGGCCTCCCGCCCGGGTGCGGCGGGACGACGGCGACGATCTCCTGCCAACCGACGGCGTCGGGGACCTTCCATGTCAGCGTCTCGGTGAGGGACACGAACCTGGGGAGCGCGACGGCGACGACGACCGTGACCGTGAACTCCTCGTTCCTGGGCCTTCCCTCCGCGGAGGGGCTCGCCCTCCTCGCCGGCGGGATCCTGGCGGCGATCGTGGTCGCGCTCCTCCTCGTGTTCCTCCTCGTCCGCCGGCGGCGTCGATCGGCCGCACCGCCGCCCCCGTGGACCCCGTCCACCCCGTACGCCCCGTCCGCCCCGGCGACGGCCGCTCCCCCGGCGGAATGGACCCCGCCGCCTCCCCCGGGTCCCCCGTCCGCCCCGGAGCCCACCGAGGAGCCTTCCCCCTGGGAGGTCCCCCCGCCCGAGCCCGGGCCGGGCGAGAACGGGTCGCCCCCGAGCGGCGGGTGAGCCGTAGATCCAGCCCCCGGCCCGTCGGCCCCCTTTCGCAGCCGCCGATCCGCTCGGTCCGTCCGGGTCGGGCGCCCCCGCTCCGAAACCCCTCCCCATCATATGGGCGGAGCGGCTCGGACGGAGAATGATCCCGAACGACGAGGTTCTCGCCCGCTTTGACGCCGAGATGCGCCGGGACCCGGTCCCCGATCGAGGGTCCACCGTAGAGCGGCTCGGCCCGATCGTCCGGGTCGTGGGCGAGGAGAACTACGTGATCTATTCGGCCCTCACCGACGCGGACGCGCGGGAGATCGTGGCGGAGCAGGCCGATCACTTCCGTCGGACGGCCCGCGAGGTCGAGTGGAAGTGGTTCGGCCACGACCGGCCGGCCCATCTCGAGGCGATCCTCGCCGACGCGGGGTTCGTCCCCGAGGAACCCGAGACCCTCCTCGTGTTCGATCTTCGGGACGGAGTTCCGAGGGACCCGGGCGCCTCCGAGGCCGAGATACATCGAGTGACCGGGGCCGCGGGGATCCGGGACGTGCTGGCCGCGAACGAGGCGGCGTTCGGTCCCGATCACCGGGGGTCGACCGCCCGCGCCGAGGAGCGCCTCGCGGACCCGAGCCAGGCGCTGTTCGTGGCCTATGCCGAGGGCGTCCCGGTGGCGTCGGGGCGGCTCGAGATGACGCCGGGACGATCGTTCGCCGGCCTCTATGGCGGGGGAACGGCTCCGTCGCACCGGCGCCGCGGGATCTACCGAGGGCTCGTCCACGCCCGAGCCGCGCTCGCGAAGAGCGCGGGGTACCGGTTCCTCACCGTGGATGCCCAAGAATCGAGCCGTCCGATCCTCGAGCGGCTCGGTTTCGTTCGGCTGACCTCGACCCGTGCCTGGATCCTCCGAGCCGGCGCCGGGGCCTCCGCCGAGGCGGCCAGCCCGGGGGAAGGCATGGGGCCGCGTGACCTATCATCGGCGCCCTTCCCCCGAGCGGAGTCCCCGCCATGAGCGACCCGCGGTCGGTCACGGCGACCTTCGAGGTCCCGCTCCCACCGGCAGTGGCGTTCGAGGCGGTCCTCGGCGAACTCCGAGATGCGCTTGCCCTCGGAGGGGAGATGGTGGAGCTCGGTCCCCAGGGCCGCATCGCTCGACGGGGAACGACGGTGGGCCGGGTGACGGCGTGGGAGCCGGACCGCCGGCTGGTCCTCGAGTGGCACCCGACGACCTGGATGCACGACGAGCGGACGAGCGTCGAGCTCCGGTTCGATGTGATCTCTATCGGGACGCGGATCACCTGCGAGGTCCGAGGATGGGGAACCCTTCTGGGGGAGGATCCCCGGGACCTGGCCGGCTGGTTCTCGCACCGCACGGTGGCCCCCCTCTTCCGAGCGGTCTCTCCCGAGGGGCTGGGGGATTGGCTGACCGACCGCCGGGTGCGCCGCCCCGCCGGGCCGGTGGCTCGGGAGACGTACGCGAACCCGACGTTCCATTGGCCGAACTTCCTCCTGATCCTGGACCGGATCGCCCTTCGTCCCGAGGACCGCCTCCTCGAGGTCGGGTGCGGAGGGGGGGCGTTCCTGCACAAGGCGTTGGAAAGCGGATGCCGCGCCACGGCCGTCGACCACAGCCCGGAGATGGTCCGGCTCGCGATCGAGCAGAACCGAGAGGCGGTCGCCTCGGGCGCCGTCACGATCCTCGAGGGAGAGGCGTCCCAGCTCCCCGTTCCCGACGGGGCCTTCACCTGCGCGGTCATGACCGGGGTGATCGGGTTTCTGCCGGACCCCGGGGCCGCCCTGAAGGAGATCCACCGGGCCCTCGGCCCGGGAGGGAGGGTCGCGATCTACGCGGCCACGGCCGCGCTCAGGGGGACCCCGGCGGCCCCCGAGCCGTTCGCCTCCCGGATCCGCTTCTTCGAGAGGGCCGAGCTCGAAGCGATCGGTCGAGAGGCGGGCTTCGTGGACGTAAGAGTCGACGAGCCCTCCCTCGAGCCGTACGCCCGATCGGCGAACCTCCCGGCGCCGGTGGTGGAGTTCTTCCGAGGGGACACGGGAGCGCTGCTGTTGACCGCTCGCAAGGCGTGAGCGGAGACCGCCCCGGTCCCCCGCGCCGATCCTCGGCCGGCCCGGAGCGCCGATCGGACCGAGCGACCCGGGCCGTCCCGACCTCGGGGCGGGGCAGGCGCGGGTGGCGTCCCGTCCTACCTTGGGGAAGCACCGGGAAGGAATCTCTCGAGGATCCTGGCCACGGGCTCGATGTCCGATAGGCGGTGGGCCTTACCGGAGGCGAGCGGTCCGGTGGAGATGCCCTTCTCGCATCGGACGGTCGCGGTTCGCCAGTCGGTCGGGCCGTTCCCTTCCACGTGGAGGATCACATCGAAGACGGAGGTGAGGGTCGTCGGGGCTTCGGCCCAGAGGGCGACCTGGCAGGTCCCGGACTCGAGCATCGCCCGCATCAGCGGGGCGATCCGATCCTCCGGATAGAGCGTGGCGAGGCGTTGGGAATTCGCCGTGACGAGGATCGACGGCAGGTCCCCCCGGCCCGTGGCCGAGATCAACTTCTGGGCGTGATGGGGCATCCGGAGGAACTCGACGAGCCCCTGAAGCGAGTTCGTGGAGTCGTCCGACCGGAGCATCGTCGCGGCCGCCGTTTCGGCCTGTCGGGCTCCCTGGTCGTCCGGCCGAAGCTCCCCGGGCGAGAGAACGTACACGGTCTCTTCCGGGACCGCATGAACGGCCATCGGGTCGAGGGGGTCCAGGATCTCCCCGGGGAGTCGAACGTCGGTCCAGTAGACCCTCGAGGCGTACGGCGCGAGCGAGGCGTGCGCGAACCACTTCAGCAACGGTCGGCTGGTCCCCGAGATGAAGACGGAGGAGGGCTTCCGGAACCCTCCGGGGAAGAGCCCGAGGTCGCGGGAGGCGTTCACCACGATGGCTCGAACGGCGAACCGAAGATAAGAACCCCTCCGTCGGAAGAGGGCCAATCCCTCGCCCCCGTCAGACGTTTCTGGGCTGGCGCCCTGGGTGGATAGGATGGGGTTCAGTCACGAGCTCCGTGTTCCGCGGGGGCGCCGGACGTGTCTCATCCTCGCCGTCGCGATCCTGGCCGCGTGGCCCACGATGGTTCTCGGGGGATCGGGGGTCGTCGCCCCTCAGCTCGAGGGTCCTCAGGCACCAACCGGGGCGAACTCCCAAGGGGCGCTCGGCATGGGCGAGTTCTTGGCTGGACCTCCGCCGCAGAGCGCAGTGCCCCCACCCCAAAACGGGCAGACCTCGGCGCCAGCCCTATCTCGGGCCTCCGCCGTTCTTCAGGGAGTTGTTCTCGGGGGAAGGATTCCACTGGCGTCCCCGGTGTCGCCGTCATTGGATCTGCCCGCGGTAGAGGGAACACTGGACCTCCTAAACGCGAGCCTGGTCGCTGGGAACTACATCCCTGCGAACGGGAGGGGGCCGTATGCCGAGACCTATGACAGCCGAGACGGATACATCTACCTCGCGGACGATTTCTCCGACAGCGTCACGGCGATCGAATCGAGTACCGGCTCGGTCGTCGTCTCCTCCGACGTTGGACAGCAACCCGCCGGGATCGTATACGATTCCACTAACGGGGAGGTTTACGTTTCGGATTCCGGTTCGGACACGGTTAGCGTGCTTAACGGCTCGACCGGTTCCGTTGTCGCCATGATCCCCGTGGGGCGCGACCCGTTGGGAATCGCCTTCGACCCGGCGAACGGGTATGTCTATGTAGCCAATGATTTCGGCACGAACGTCACGGTGATTGACGGGGCTACCAACACGGTCGTGGCCTCGATCTTCCTCGGGAGGCTTGCCCAGCCTGGTTCGGTGGTCTACAACATTCAGAACGGCCTCGTGTACGTCGCCAACTACGGCGAGTCCGACAACGTGACGATCATCGACCCGACTACGGACCGGACCGCGGGGGCCCTCAATCTAGGCGCGAACGGGGTCGAGATGGCGTACGACTCCGGCAACGGCTGCATCTACCTGACCAACTGGGATGTCAATCCTCAGGTGGATGTGTTGGCCGCCAACAACACGGTGGTCGCGCGGATCACCGTCGGCATTGATGCGACCTCCGTGGGGTACGACCCCTCGAACGGAGAGGTGTACGTGACCGGCGCTGGAACCCCGAACAACGTAACGGTGATCGATGGCGCGTCGAACACTGTCGTAGGACGGATCCCGGTAGGGGAAGATCCGGAGGCGATCGTCGCCGACCCGATTGCGAACCGCCTCTACGTCGCGGAGTCCGCCTCGAATAACGTGACCATTATCGACGGGTCGACCGACCAGGTGGCGGGCTCGGTCCCGGTGGGTTACGATCCGGGGCAGGGTGTCTTCGATCCAGCGAATGGCGATCTCTACATTCCGGACGGAGAGCCCGGCACCGTTACCGTGATCAACGGGACGACCCACGATGTCCTGGCGAGGGTCCGCGTTGGGGCCGATCCGATCGCCGCCACCTACGACGCCGATAACGGCAACATCTATGTCATCAACCATCTTTCCGCCGACGTCACCGGCATCGACGGAGCGACCAATGTCCCGGTGAGCTCGATCCCGGTGGGCCCGTACCCCGACGCTGTAGTTTACGACAGCTCCAATGGGTTCGTTTACGTCGCGAACGGCGACCTTGGCGATCGGGGATATCCGGGGTCGGACAATATCACGATAATCGACCCGGTCCACGATCGCGTACTGGGGTCGGTTGCGGTCGGTGAGGGCCCCTCGGCAGTCGCATACGACTCGGCCAATGGTTACCTCTACGTCGCGAACAATGGGTCGGGTAATCTAACTGTGGTCGACGGCGCGGACAATCAGGTGGTGGGGTCGATACCCGTTGGAGTATCCCCGGAGTCGGTCGCCTTCGACCCGACCAGCGGAAACCTCTTCGTCGCGAACCGGGGCAGTCTCGAGTGCTACTCGCCGGGAAGCGTCACCGTTGTCAATGGCACGACCGGCCGAGGAGTTGACTCCGTGACAGTCGGGTGCTCGCCAGAGGCAATCGCTTACGATCTTTCGACCGACACCGTGCTGGTCGCCAACTTCGGAAGCAACAACCTGACCGTCCTTTCCGGAGCTACCGACGTCGTGATCGGCTCCGTAGCGGTGGGTGAGGGGCCGGACGCGGTTACTGTGGGACCGTCCTGCCGGGCCACCCTCGTAAGCGACCTGCTGTCCGGGAGTGCCTCGCTCCTGGCGAGCGATACGAGCCTTTGCCGTCCGTTCTACGCGATCGATTTCGAGGAACATGGCCTCCCGAGCGGGGCGGCCTGGTCAGTTACTTTGGGGGCAGCGAGTCTTAGGTCGACCACGGGAACGATCAGCTCGTCCGAGCCCAACGGCACCTACCAATTCACGGTGGACCCTACGTCGGGCTTCACGGCGAGCCCTGAGAACGGGATGATTCGGGTGAATGGCGGAGCCTGGTCCGTAATCATAGCTTTCGCCCCCTCTCGCGGCGGCGGCACGCCCGGCCTCTCGAACGAACAGGCCGCGGTTGTCGTCGGCACCGTGACCGGGCTCGGGTTTACTGGCCTGGTCGCAGCCATTCTCATCGGGCGTCGCCGGGGCAGGAAGCTGGTTCGGGCGGCGCCCGAGAGCTCTCCACCGCGTTGGGGGAGGGCACCGTCCCAACCTCCATTTGTAAGGACTCGGACCGACACTGGGCTGAGGCTCGCATCGGGGCGGAGGTATCGGGCCCCCTCCCTTCCACGAGGGAACGGACCCCGTTCTGAATCCCATGGCTGTTCACAACCATGGGGGTAGCGTGTAATGTGATTCCGACGAGGGTGGCCAGCGCCTCGCCGCAGGGCCACGCCCGTGCTGGGATTTCACCGTCTAAACGTCCGAATCGGGAGGTCACGTCGATACGCGATCCGGATTGTCGGGCGTGCGTTTGACGTCTGCCTTGACGGGGAGCGCACCCGAACGCGGCCCTCGATCTGGAAAAACTCGAATCAGCGCCGGAATGCTCGCCTGAGTTCCCGAATGTGGGTTCGGTCGTAGGCGGGCGGGCGCAACCAGAACTTCCCTATCCAGACCGTGGCCCCATCGACCTTGTAGAATACTCGGTACCGCCCCAGGGGAAATCGCCACACTCCGGGCACTTTGCCGACCTCCTTCACCGGAAGGAAGGGATAGGAGCGGTACGGGTTGGCTTCCAGATACGGTCGCAGTTCCTTGAACTTGAGTTGGATCCCACGAGGCAGACGAAGGAATTCTGCTTCTGCCGGGAGCAGAAAGCGGACCTGGTACGTCACAAACCGGCCCGTTCGAACACTTCGTCCGCGGTCGGTCCCCGCCGGACAGAGAAACGCTTCTTCAGATCGGTAATCAATCGAGGAGGGAAGTGCTCTTCCGCCATCTCGAGGATCAGGTCCTCGTAGGTCTGACCGGTCGCCTTCAAGGCATCGAGGAACCGCTGCGTGCTGGCGTGAACCTGGATGGTCGTCGTCGGGTTCTTCGTCGCCATGCCATGTCTATAGCGAGCTATGGCGTTAAAGTTTCCGTTCTCGGCGGCTGACGCGCGTGAGATGGTCGCACCCTTACTTGACCCCCACGACGGCCTCCTCTGCCCTGAGACCGAATTGTTCGGGACCCCCGTGGGGGGACTCGCCCGTGTACAGGTTCGAATCCGAGGATGCTTCCTTCCGCCTGCGAACGGTCGTCCTGGAGCCTCGGCCCCTCCGGGCTTCCGAAAGTTTCAACTTCCACCTAGTAGACTTCGACGGCGAGGCCCGGTACCATCGAGAACGCGGTGTCGCGACTCACCAAGATGGCCCGGTGATGACGGGCCGTCGCCGCTACCAGAAGATCGTTGCCGACCAGCGGAGCACCCCGTCGCATCGACTCCGCGCCGAGTCGCCCCGCCTCCGCTGCTTCCCCGATACCGAACGGAAGGACGTCCAACAGCTCGAGAAGTTCTAGCGTCTGGGCCAGCTCCCGCCCTCCGCGATAATGAGCCCCGACCAGGACCTCCGCTGCCGCGACGGCAGGGGTCGTCATGCGCTCTGCCGCCTCCAGGAGCTCCCGGACTTTCTCCACGGCGGACGCTCCGCCCCGCACGTAATCGATCAGAAAGGTCGTATCGAAGCAACGCACGGGTCACGACCTCTTGCCGACCAGTCTCTCGGTCCGCTCCCGATCCCGACGCCGCCCTTCCTCCCGGAACGAGCGGAGCTTCTCGAGGTCTTCGGCGGGCATCCCCTTCCAGATACCGGCGAAGGTGAGGATCGATCGCCGTCGTCCCGACAGTCGCTTCACCGCCTCGCTGAACGTCTCCCCGTCACGACGTTGACGCCGAAGCATCTCGTATGCTTCCACGTCGAGGGCTACCGTCTTCGCGGACATGATCGGCTATATCACTACACTACAGCGATATGAGCCTTGCGCGACGGGCGGAGGCTGATCTCACATTCGCGGCGGGCGACCCCCAAGCACGCCGGCGAGTCCGCGGTCCCCGTGGACTCCCCCGAAGTACCTCATTCCGATCGATCTCAATGTCCGGGAGGCCCCGCACTTGAAACCATGGGATGGAATCGGAACTTGGACCAGTTCGATCGGTCGAAGAGGTCGCGCCGAAATGGTCCTAGGGGTGGTTAGACAATCCCCTGGTTACACACGGGTTCGAGGGGGTGTCGGGGAACGGGAGGGGTAGCCAATTCGCCCTCTGACAAGATTCGCCGGATTCGGGGCGAGTGGTGAGGGCGAAGATGGTTTCGAGCCCTCGGTAAGCGCAGTCTCCCGGCGACCTGTTGCCTACTTAGGCGGGGGGCGCCCTTCGGTTTCGGTCGCTCCATGCTCGCGGTGAGCGAGGTATCCAAGACGTACTCCCTAAGACGGGGTCGGGCCGTAGATCGAGTCTCTCTCGAAGTTCGTCCTAAGGAAGTCGTAGGGTTGGTCGGTCTTAATGGGGCTGGGAAGACCACGACGCTGCGGATCACATGTGGGGTCACTCTCCCCGATGCCGGTGAGGTTGATATCGACGGCTTCAGCCTTCGCCTCGAGAAGGCTGCCGCATCTCGGCTGATCGGATGGGTCCCGGAGCAGCCGACCCATGATCCGTCTTCGACCCTGAAGTCACTGCTCCGATACTACTCCGATATCGCCGACGAAGTGCCGTATGCGGTGGGGGTGGGACTCCTCGAGACGTGGGGCCTCTCCGACCACGAAAGCAAGCGCTTTCGCGAGCTGTCTCTGGGGCTAAAAAGACGATTCGCTATCGTGGTCGCCTCCCTGACCAATCCACATTACTTCCTGCTCGACGAGCCCTTCAATGGACTAGACCCGATTGCAATGGCCCGGTTTCGGAAGTGGATCATCCGTGCCAGGGAAGACGGCTCCGGAATCTTGCTTTCATCCCACAACCTGAGAGAGGTCCAGTCACTGTGTGACCGAGTGATTGTGATCCACCGAGGGCGGATCGCCTCGTCGGTGAGTGCGGCGGACGTGGCCCGTTCGGCCCACCAAGAGCTCACCATCGTGCTGGATCGGCTGGATTCGGCTGCCAAGGATTTGCTAGAGCAGTTCGGGGAAGTGTTGTTCTCGGGTAACACTGCGACGGTCCGTGGAAAGGGAATCGACCCCGGCCAGGTCAACTCGGCCCTAGTGCAAGCGGGATACGTTGTTCGGCAGCTCACAACCGACGATAGCGACCTCGAGCAGTACTTCCTCGGACTTGTCGGAGAAGAGACATGAGGCCATTGTCGCGCGAGATCTTCAGGGTCGCTTCGAATCCCGCAACGATCTTCGCCCTAATCCTGATTTTGGTGGCCGGGACTTTTTCGGCTGGATTGGGCGGATCAGCCGTCAATGCGGCATCCGGCCTGAACACCTCGATATCGTACAACTATTCGGGGGCGTACAGGTTCTCAATCTCGACCTTCAACGGTGCGGGCCAGCCGTTGGGGGGGGTGTCGGTGACTATGACATTCTCCAAGTCGAACGGCACCGGGCCCCCCCTGGGAACCGCTTCGGGAGTCACAAGCGGCCGTGGATTCTTATCCCTCAACTGGACAAGCGCGCCTTGCCGATGTCTCGACGGAATCGACATCACAGGGGCGCACTCGGGAGCGACGATCTACGAGCCGCTCGCCTATCCCCCTCCGGCAAATCTCACCCAGCTGTTCGGAGTCTTCTCCGTGGTTCATCTCGGGCTGCTGGTCGCTCGTCCCGCTCTCGCCGTAGCCATCTCCAATGACGAGGGAGCCGTCCCGGCTGGCGCGATTCTATCCTACTGTGTGATTGCGGGGCCACCCCCATCCTGCACACCCCACGACCTCGGATCGGTAACCGCTTCACCCCAGATCTTCTCCGCCGAGCTGTTCGGCCCGATTTCCGATGGTTCGATGGTCAACGTCAGTGTGCAGGGGACGGGCGGGGCCCTGCTGGCGTATCAGCATATTCCGTTCAGTTCTCTCGATCCCAGTTCCAATCAGAATGCAGTCGTGACCGGTACCGGGGCAAGGCTGCAGAGCGGGGTAGCGACTCTATCGTTCGTCGTCGCCTTAGGCGGAGTCCTCATCGGCTACGTTGCCTACGGAAGGGATCGATTGAACGGGAGCCTCGATCCGGTCCTGGCCCTACCGATCACGAGGGCTCGGCTCATGCTCTCCCGGTACGTCGGTGCATTGGTCGCAGCGGGAGGGGGGGCCGCTCTGGGGACCCTGGCCTTGGGACTACTCGTCGGACCCGAATCGGGAGTCGCGCTGCCGGCGACGCTTTGGCTCTCCCTCCTCGTTGCACTTCCCGCGGAAGCAGCCATGTTCGTCGGCGTCGCATTCTTGTGTGCTCACCTCACTCGATCGGGCTCGTTGCTCATCGTGACTCTCGTGTTGTTTGTCGCAATTCTGACCCTCCTATGGCTTCCGATCATACTGCTGGCTGACTACCAGTCAGGGGCGTCGACGACGATCTTAGCAACCTATCGATTCTCACCGATTAATCCGGCGCAGGTCGCGGCGTCTATAGTCGGATACGCGACATTTAACCTCGACAAGGGACCCCCGTACCTGTTCCCGTATGTAGCGAACCCTGGGGCCCTGCTCGGGCTCGCAACATTCTGGATCGCTTTGCCTGTAGTGGCGGCGTGGGCATTGTTTACCCATCGTGACTAGGTGTTCATAGGGCGGGTCAGACCGTGCAGGAGCCTGCGCCAATCAGGGCGCGATTCCTTCACAGAGAGGTCTACACTTTACTGGAATCGATCCTTTCGCAGAGCCGTTCTGCAGCTGTCTCTCAGAGATGAGCAGCCGGCTCCACCCCGCGCTTTGACAACCCACCCCTTTCGTAACCCCACGGCTTCTGGTGACGGACTGTATCGGCTGAGTGTCGACCGATCTGGCAACGGCGCGCTCTCCCCGGTAGGTCGACGCCCGTGCTGGGATTCGTGAAGTCCACTTATCGAATAGCTAGCGTTCCAGAATCGATCACGATTGTCCCACAGTGGCCGGCGGTTGCAGGGAGGTATTGGATTGGCGCACTTGCGAGGATAGCACCGGTCTGGGTTGCACGCACAATGATTTCGACGTGATGGGGCCGAAGTATCTCTTCCTGACCGCCGTTGAGTCGCACTACAACGGCAATCGCCGGGACGGGCCTGAGATCCTTTGTTGTTGCCCGAATGAAATGACGGAAGCCGGACCCATTGAGGTAACCAGACGGAAGGTCAGCCCGAACTACTTGCCCGACCGAGTGGTCGTTCCGCAACGCCCTCGTGATCGCCCCAGAATTGAGGAACGGCCAAAGTCGTGACGCGGTTGCCATGATTGTGTCGACCAAGGCGGCCAGTGTGGCCGCCCCGAGTCGTCGGATATCGAACCTCCTTCGCTGACGGGATCGTGACATTCGCCTTGGGGCTATTCCTCTCTATCACTTGAAACTGCCGCGGCTCACTAAGTCATGGGCCATCACAAGATTGCGGAGTTGCAGCGGGTGTCTCGAGAAGTGCTTCCGCTAGGGTCCGCAGCCCTAGATCTTATCGAGGTTGTCTCCAACCTCGATGAGTTGGAGATGATTGCCCCAGCCTTGAGCCGCCTCCTTCTGAGAGAGATCTTGGCATCAAGGACCCGCTCGAGCCCAAGCGGAGTGAGAACCTAAGACCCATGTCGAATCCGCCCGTCTCGTTCAGGCTCCCTCTCAAAGACCGGGGTCGACTCGACCAGTTGAGCACCAAGACCGGGAAGAGTCTGGGACAGTTGATTCGTGAAAACCTAGGGGTCGCCGAACGTGACGAGGAAGCGACTTACCATCGAGCCTGGAACAAGGGTTACAGCGATGGCCACTCGGACGGCGTGTCGGAAACAGAAAACAAGCTAGCAATCTGTTACCGTTGCACTTTCTGCAACGAACCTATCCTTGTGAGTCCGAATGGTCCAGAACACCACGTAATTTTGGACGAACTCCGCCGACTTGGATGGGGGCACTCGAGGTGTTTCGAAGAATCGCGAAGATAGAAGTGCGACTTGCTCTACTACGTGGAGACAATGCGTCGCGCGGCGGGGTTTGCGTCCTGACTCAATGGTTCTTCGTAGCGTGAAGCCCTCGCGGCATGGCCATAGCCGGGAACACCCTGACTACCGGCCGGTCATCGGTGTCTCGACGTATCTACCAGTGAGTGTGTCCCGGCAACTGAGTCGAGCCGGGGGTCGCGCTCATCTCATTTCCAGAGCTCGAGGGAGCTTCAGTGAAGGCTCGATGATCCTGAGTGCTAGCCTTACTACGTGATTACGCCGTACATTGCCTAGCTGCATTCCGGCGATTACGCCCCGAAGACGGGAGGACGACCGCCACGATTACGGATGTGATTATACGGGGGGATTACGTACAGTGCCGGACCCGGGTCGTGGGCGGACGCGCGCGCGAAGGGGCCCACTGGCTCCCTGACCGCCCTCCCCCCGTCGCTCCCTGGTCGGCCCCTAGCGCGAAGGCCTGCCAGCCTCGCCAAGCTCCACCAACAGAGACCAGACCGGCCCTGCACCGGTCCTTACAGTGTAGAGGGGCGAGGACCAGTCCCGCTCATTGCAATCACATCGACGAGCGGGTCGGTCCCTCGAAGGGACCTCGCCCATTCCGCCCGAACGGCTCTGCGGAATAGCCGTCGGGAGAAAATCGAGTCGACCCAATCATCGCTGGGGAGAATATTTCGCCACCTCCTCGGGGCGTCCGGGCCGCAGTTAACTTCGAATCCCCCGGGAACGCGCCCTTCAGCATACTCGGTCCTGTGGGGGCACTGATTGCTCGACCTCGTAGGCCCCCGCGCGGAGTATTCATGCCGTATATTCGCGAGAGATTCATTATACACGAGCACCGTAAAGCGCTTGGAGAATTGCCACCATGAGCTTGTGGACCATACACGCAACCGTCGCGATCGTACTCATGGTCGCGCTCGCCGGTCTCGTCGCAAGTCCCCGTTCGAATCAACCTTCCGGTGAGCTGATTGCTTCCGGCAAAGCCATGACGATTCCCTTAACAAAATCGGATCGAAACGGAGCCCTCGAGCCTATAGTGGGACTAACAGTCGACCCGAACGCCGCACGCTGCCGTCTGGGATCGGCTTCATCGCCTTCCTGCGATGGGGCGACAGTGTCAACTTTGGGGCCAGCTGTCAGTCCCTCCTGGACCAATCTCACAAGTGGCCCAAGTCCCCCGGCCCGAGATTGGGCGGCGATGGCCTTCGACCAAGCCGACCACTACGAAGTGCTCTTTGGGGGCCAAAGCTCTTCGGCTCACTTTCTGAACGACACCTGGATTTTTGCAGGTGGCCACTGGCAGAACATTACGGATAGTGCTGGCCCTGGACCTATCGCGCGCTACGGCATGGTGATGACCTACGACGCCGAGGACGGGTACGTCCTCGCATTCGGGGGAACTTCATGGGCGGAATGCCCCGGAGGTCCGGGTGGTTCCGTGTGTAACGATACTTGGTCATTCTCTCATGGCAGGTGGCATCAAATCGATGCTAGAGGAGGCCCGCTCGACTACTCAGATGCGCTCCTTTCGTTCGCGATCGCCGACGACCTGGCCGACGGGTATGTGCTCTTAACCGACGGCCAAGGAACATGGAGGTATTCGGGGGGAGTCTGGACGCCGTTCTGCGGCTCGAATTGTACAAACTTCATCCCTGGACCTTCAGGTGTTGGCGGCGTGGTCGCCTACGACTCGGAAAATCGGGAGGTCGTATTCTATGGGGGGGCGGGAGGAAATGAGACATGGACCTTTTCCGATGGAAAGTGGACTAACGTTACTTCACTCTCCGGAATGGGTCCCTCCGCTCGTTCTGGCCAAAGGATGGTTGAGGATGGTTCTGATGGTGGGGTACTGTTGTTTGGCGGTTATCGAGGAAGTAGTTTCCTCAACGATACCTGGACATTCGTGAACGGTACGTGGACCAACATAACTCGTGGTACTGCCCCGCCTGGACGATATGGTCAGAGTCTTGCAGAGAATTCCTCCTCCTCTCTCATCTTGATGTTTGGTGGGGATCGCGAGTACGGGGCCTCAGGGAATTTCAACGATACCTGGAGCTGGGGCTCAAACCCCCCGATAGCTGGGTTAGTAATTGATGCGACTCCATCGTCGCCCGATCCCCGCGCGGTCTGTACGTTCGACGCGTCGTTTAGGGGTGGCGAGGGCCCCTTCGATTATAGCTGGAAATTCGGCGATGGCGGCTCAAGCATGTTAGCGAATCCAAGTCATGAATTCAGCTCGATTGGCTACTACTCAGTGAGGCTTTGGCTCAACGATTCGGAAGGACATGAGTCGAGCGCGTCTCTTCGCCTTCACGTCTACAACCCGCTCTCAATCTCCTCGCTCCTAGCCACCCCCAATCCAGCCGTTCTCGGTGAGCAAGTTAACTTCTCCGGGGCCGCCGCTGGAGGGACGCCTCCCTACACATTTAGTTGGACGTTCGGCGACGGCGGAACCGGCGGGAATCTCACAGAGATCTCCCACGTTTACGAGACAAATGGTCCCTTTGAGGTCGAGTTATCAGTTCACGATAGCATCGGAGGGACTGCGAAACTTTACCTGAATGTCACAATCGGTCTCGAAGCGCTCGCAGCAGCGAAGGAATCCAGTGGGACGGCACCGCTAAGGGTCGATTTCGTGGGTCAAGGAGAGGGAGGACAACCGCCCTACTCGTTCGATTGGAACTTTGGCGATGCTTCTCCGGTCTCAACCCTGCAAGACCCGACCCACACCTACAATGGAGCTGGGAACTACGAGGTTGCCCTTCAGGTGCAGGACAGTCAGGGGAACCAATCAACCACCGAGATCATCATAGAAGTAACTGGTGTCCCACCGTCTCAGCCAACAAGTGGCAGCTGGTTCTTGGGTTTTGCGTTAGTTTCAGTCGTCGCAGGTCTGATTGCAGTAAGCTGGGGGATAGTTCGCGTTCGGGATGGGCGGCGACGCAGGGAGGGTGAGCAATGGATCAATGAACTGTCCGGAGACCACGAGTCCCCGAGAACTCCCGGGAATCAATAGAACTGCGGAAAATAGCATATCATTTGCGCACCGCGAGAGACCTTCAAGGGACAAGTCTCTCATGTGTTCCCGAACATACCTCTGCCCGGGGATTCGCCGTTGATTTGGCTCGAACTAGCAGTGACGGGCCTCTGCGGAATGGTCGTCGGCTGGATTACTCATGCACTTTTGAGACGGAAAGCACCCAAGACCAACGAAGATTCAGCTGTGAGTTCAGAGCCCGTGCGCCCCGCTCGGGACAGAAGAGAGGTCCCCGGACCGGTTGAGCCTGAGGATGTCACCAGAGCGACGGTCAGTCTTGAACCGTCGGAGCCCGCCGCGACGGCTGGTCGAGTAATCTCGCATCTATTCTCGCTCGGTCGGCTCGGAAGAGAAGAGATAGCCACGGTCGGGCACACACAGAAAGGTATGACCGATACTCTTCATGTCCGTCAGGGAACACTCGCGAAGGTCTTGTCGCGACTTGAGGCCGCCGGAGTGCTAGAGACCGATCGAAGACACGTCTCAGGGCAGCCCCGCCGGCTCAAGGTTTATTATTTAACGGGACTCGGGGAGTCAGTTGCTCGGGATTTGCGACACAAGGTACCCCAATACACCTTGCGGGGCGAATCGTCGCCCCATCGCTTGGAATTCGACGGGGGATCGATGCGGTAGATGGTGTGAGTTGAGGTCGAAACTGAAGATTGTTGGAATATTCAGGCCTTTTATTTGAGGTACATTAATATGCCAATATATCGATAAGGCGCTCGAGGCGCAAGACATGGTTCAAGGGCGCGCAGTTTGTGTGATTGTTATTTCAGTTCTGATCGTCGTAGGTGGCCTCGATTTCGCTCTGACCCCTGGCCACTTTCGAGCAGAAATGGTTGGCACCGACTCCGTCGCGCCCTTAGCCCCGGCGGCTGGCCACCCAAGTCCAGCAACTAGTCCATTTGATGGTGTCGTCTCCGCCATTGCATTCGACCCCGCCAACGGGGATGTCTACGTCGCCTATCTGGATTCTTCTAACGTCACTATCATCAATGGCGAGACGGGATCCATACTCAAGACCCTGACAGTCGGCCTCGACCCGGATGCGCTAGCCGTCGACGGCACATCCGGTGACGTCTATGTTGCAAACAGCGGATCCGCCAACGTCAGCGTCGTTTCAGGGACCACGAATACGGTCTCGACAACTGTCCCCGTCGGTGACGGGCCCTGCGCCATTGCCGTAGATGGTGTAGATGGGGACGTGTACGTTGCAAATTTCTATTCGGGTAACGTCAGCGTGCTAGATTCGAGCACCCACCTAGACATAGGCTCAGTTGCTGTAGGAGCATCTGTCGATTCCCTGGCGGTCGACGCGGCGAATGGGGATATCTACGCAGGAGATTACGCCGGAAACTACTTCGTCACGGTAATCGATGGTGCCTCCAATTCGATTCTCACCACGATTCCAGATCCGGGGGGGCAACCTTGGTCTTTGGCGGTAGACCTTGGGAATGGCGAGATTTACATGCCATTGAACAACACCGGTGAGGTTGCCGTCGTAGATGGGGAAACCAATCAGCTCACCAGTACCATCGCCGTTGGATCGACCCCGCGTGCGTTAGCAGTCGATTCGGTGAATGGCGATTTGTACGTCGCGAACCTATATTCCGATAACGTGAGTGTAATCTCGGGCCAGTCTAACTTGGTAGTCGCCACAATTCCGGTTGGAGATTTTCCGACCGCGGTAGCGGTGGACGCCGGGACGGGGTACGTCTACGTCGTTAACCAGGATTCTAACAACGTGACGATTATTGACGGCGCCACGAACACAATTCTTCGGTCTGTCCCTACAGGGTCCCAGCCCTCCGCCGAAGTGGTCGATTCCCCAGCGGGCAAGCTCTTCGTCTCCGACTATGGATCGTCCGACGTGAGCGTGATTGGGGCCAGCCCTGAATCGTTGTACAACGTCAGCTTCTCCGAGACGGGGTTGCGGTCAGGTACTGAGTGGTCCGCGACGTTCGATGGGACAGTGGAAACCACCCTCGCGAGTTCAATCACCTTCGCAAGCATTACGAACGGCACCCATGCCTACCTCCTGCAGAGTGAGGGGTCTTACCGGGTCTCCGGCCTCGCGCCGGCGGGTTCTATCACTGTGCATGGAGCGAGTCTGACGGAGTCGGTGATATTCGTTCGGGGCATGACGTACTCAATCGTGCTCCACGAGCTCGGCCTCGCGTCCGGGACCCACTGGTGCGTGACGATTGGATCTACCCTCTGCTCAACGACCGACAAGGTCGTCTTCAAGCATCTAACCCCGGGAACATACACCTACTCGGTACTCTCAGTTGGGACATTCACCACTCTCGTGAAGCTGGCGGGGGAGGCGGTCCCGGCGAGCGGCTCGAACACGATTTCGCATGGCGAGACGTTTCAAGTGCGCTACGATTCCGCAGTGACGTTCACCGAGTCGGGTCTCCCAGGCGGCACGATGTGGAAGGTCACCGCGGGCGGGTCCGCAGTCACATCGACGAGCACGACGATTGTGCTCTACCTCCGAAACGGGACCTACACTTTCGCGGTCGGCCATGTGGTCGGTTTCGCAGCTTCCCCCGCCTCGGGCCGGATTACGGAGTCGGGATCGCCCCGGGGTGAGTCAATTGTCTTCGCGACTCATGGCTTTGCGCCCGCTAATTTAACAGCCGAGAGCGACAGCGTTAGGCATGTTTCACGCACTATACTGAGCGCCCGGGTCATCTCCCGATTCTGGTTCAAATCACCAAACCTCGATTGAATCCATGACCCGGGGCATGTTTGTGTCCGCGCTCTACTGAATAGGTCGAGTGACAGGGCGATCCGGCAAAACTCGTAGCGCCGTCTTTGACAGGAGTTCAGACGACCTAGCACATACCAGGATTAGCGAGGTAACGAACTGCTGTTCTGACGGAATACCGTTTGGGGTGGATGGGCCGCGTTTGCTGTGGGGGACCGCTTGATAGGTGTTCTCATTTGGCCGGAGTCCACGAGAAATCCGACCTCGATTCGTGCGATTTTCGCTGGGGTCAATTTTTCATAGTCGGTCCCATGAGGGAGAAGCGACTCAGTGCATTGCCCCTTCGAGTGTCGAATCTATCTCGAACCACCCCCGGCAGTTCATCGTGATGCACCCATTACTCTCTACAATGATCTGTGTACGCGTTGCAGCGGAGATCAGTAAATCCATTCGGCATTTCGTCGGCTCTCAACGAGCGTACCCGTCTCCGGACTCGGGACACATTGAGGTCCGGACGCTGGCTGCTTCCTTGCCGTGCGCTCACGAACCGTCGGACGCGTTTTCGCTGGGTAGAATACATTCTTCCCACGTATAGTAGTTCATAAGTACCTGTCGCCCTTGCTGCTCGGTGCGGCATCGAGGGGAGAAGTATGGTCGCGTTCGCAGGTCTAAGTAATGCACCATTCGTGACAGTCTCGCCGGTTGGACTCGCCGCGGGTTTCGTACCAAACAACGGGGCCAATTTCGGTCCCGACACTTCCGGGACATCTACCGGCG
>JBKQPJ010000008.1:0-93256 GCA_052326305.1 Thermoplasmata archaeon
GAAAACCCGAGCGACGAGTTCGTGGAGATCGATGGCCTTCGCTTCGTCGTGGATACGTTTTCCCGAGAACACGTGGACGGGGCCACGATCGACTATCTCGAAACCCTGGAGACCAGTGGCTTCAAGACCTCCAACCCGAGCCGCGCCCCCGATCCGAGCCCTCCCTGCGGAGGCTGCAAGGGATGTGGCACTGGCGATGGGTGTGGGTCTTCCGGCTAGAGCTGGCGTTGATAGAGTGGTGCCGACCCTGATCTGACCCCCTACCTCGCGACCTCAGTGTGAGGCGCCCGCGTTTGAGGACTGACTGCGAGGAGCTCGCGGGGCCAACCAACGCCACCACTGGTGTGCGTCCCCTCCGGAAACCCACCCGTATGCGAACCGGCGCGGGCGGGGCTGCTTGCCTATCGGAGGATAACGGAAAGCGGATTCCTCCCCCGGATGCAAGACCCCAGCGCTCTCTGGAGGGAGGTCCCTCCCCAGCCTAGGTCTGACACTCCGATTGCGAACCACCACGGGACGTCTTCGACGGGTGTCAACCTCTATACACCGGGTCATCACTTAATGAAGCAAGACCGATGAACGCCGGGCCAACGCCGACCATACCATCTCCGCAGTCGGGATCGGACAGCCCGTTCCGGCGTAGCGGCAATCCAATCCTCGTTCTCTTTGTTGTCCTCCTGTTCCTGGGATCCACCGCCGCGGCGTATGAGATCGGTGTCTTCGAGGGAACTCCTCAGAATCGGATATGCACCGGATGCGGGCCGTAGGCTCTCGGAATGGAAGCGGTCAAGGCCACTCACCCCGCCGCGGGAGTCTACTTCGTCGAGGTCGGGATTGCACCTGAGGCAGGACTCTTCACTCAGATGTTCGTTCTAGCCCTTCGAAACGGCACGACGGGACCTGTCCCGACCGGGTGGGCCCCCGGTTCCTGTGTGGGCCCCTCGGGCTCCTCCTTCGTTGACTTCACGGTCCAGGATTGCGGAGCACCCTCCTCAGGGTCCTGGTATGCGGTCCTCGTACTCCCAAACGGGACGATCGCCAGCGTCTACAGTGGGTCTTCGGGCTATCAGTGGTCGGGGTTGCTCATCTGGCTGAGCAATCAGATGGACATTTACATCATCTCGAACGCCAGCCAGGTGGGCGCCACCCTGACCCCAGTCGGAGTGGGCATTGCGATTGAAGGCAGCTGCACACTCTAGCTATGCGTCTGGAGCCTCAGCGTTGCCCGTGGCCATTCGACCGAACCGGGGGCACCACACTTCAGCTAACCTACACTTTGTGAATGGCTTGTCGCCATGGTCTAATATCCAAGACTAGTGAAGAGTATCATGTCGGCGTCGCCACGCTTCTTGTACACGGGAGTCCGCGTCCGAAATCTCCCACGATCGGTAGCTTTCTACCGTGGCCTCGGGTTCAAGATCAAAGCCAAGGGTACGATGGCGCACGGCGGGAAGTGGGTACACATGCTCTACCCAAGCTCACGACACCGGCTCGAACTGAACTACTATCCTCCAAAGAACCGCTACTACGAACCGTGGGGTCCGGGTTCGGAGTTCGATCACTTTGGCTTTTACGCCCCAGACCTGGCCCAATGGGAGAAGGTGGCCCGACGCGCTGGGGCTCGCAAGACGCTCGAATTTGTTGACAGCCAATCTCGGATTGTGTACTACCGAGACCCCGACGGGGTTTGGCTTGAGGCGTTCGGGCCGGCCAAGCCGCGACAACGACGGACTCGACGGTGATGAAAAGTCGTCACACTTCGACCTTTTCGGGGTTGCCGGGATTTGGGAGGGTTGGGTAGGGTACTACAGGATCTCTCCGCTTGGGTCGGGGTTCGACCCACACTTCGCACAAGGTACCCCCAATGTGCCGGTGCGCTCAAGGTAAGAGGACTCCCGAGTTCTCAAAGAGCGAGGCACGATAGTGAAGGCCGCAATCGTTCGGGAGTTCGGACATCCCCCGTATTACGGCGACTTCACGGAGCCCACCGCGCAACCCGGCGAAACACTGGTTTCCGTCACCGCGGCAGCGGTGAGTCCTCTCGTTCTCTCGCGCGCCTCCGGCACACACTACAGCGCGGAGGCCGCGCTTCCGTTCGTGCCCGGCGTCGACGGCGTCGGGCGGACCCCGGACGGGCGACGAGTCTATTTTGCATTCCCTCGGCCGCCTTTCGGCTCGATGGCCGAGCGAGCGGCAATTTCGAACGACCGGCTCGTTCCGTTGCCAGACGGAGCAGACGACGCGACCTTCGCCGCCGCGGCGAACCCCGGGATCTCGTGCTGGGCGCCGCTCACGATACTTGCCCCCTTCCGCCCGGGCGAGTCGGTGCTCGTCAACGGTGCCACCGGAACCTCCGGCCGAATGGCGATCCAGGTCGCGAAGTATCTCGGCGCGCGGAAGGTCATCGCCACCGGACGTGACGAAGCAAAGCTCCGCACTCTCCCTGAGCTTGGCGCGGACGTCATCCTACCCCTCGGCCAACCTCTCAACATGCTCCGAGACGCAGTGCGGAGGGAGGCGCGCGAATCCGAAATCGGCGTCGTGCTCGACTACCTGTGGGGCCCGTCGGCGGAGGCGATCCTCGCCGGCCTCGGGGGTCCCGACGCACCGCGGGGAGCGTCCCGCATCCGCTACGTACAGATCGGGGAGATCGCTGGGACCACGATCTCGCTCGCGGGCTCGAAGCTCCGGAGCTCGGGCGTTGAGATCCTCGGGAGTGGCATCGGAAGCTTGACCGGTAAGGACTTCATTGTCGGTCTCAATCAGTTCTTGAAGGCCTTCGTTACAGCGCGGTTCCGGATCGCGATAGACGCCCGCCCGCTTTCGGACGTGGAGCGGGCATGGACCGCGGCCGCAGGTGAGAGAAGGCTCGTCCTCACCGTGCCTTGAGCAGGCTTCGCGGCTCCGCACGACGTACGGTTCACGTCGCAGACGGCGACCCACGATCGTTTGTCCGGTCGATGGCGGCCCGCGAGTGACCCGCCGGCCGGGGGGAGGGGCGCGCCCGTCTCTTCCGGTAACCTACCCCTTGCGTACGCCCTCGGTGGACTATGCCCGTAGGGTTACGAAAAGTGCCCGTTTCGAACCGCCCCGGGACGGGAGCGGGGGGAATGGCCTTAATCTAATCGCGACGGTTTCTGAGCCATGGCCTCCGCTCGTCGCCTCGTCGCAATCATGTTCACTGACACGGTCGATTTCACGGCCGCCGCTCAGGTCAACGAAGCAGAGGCCCTGAGGCTACGGGAGGAGCAGGAGACCTTGCTTCGGCCCTTGTTCCCGACGTACCAGGGGCGATGCATCAAGTCGACGGGCGACGGGTTCCTCGTCGTGTTCGACAGCGCTCTACGGGCCGTCCAATGCGCTCTGGGCATCCAGGAGCTTCTCCGGGCACGCAACTCGCCACCGGGCGTCCCGCCGATTCGGCTTCGCATAGGGGTCCACCTCGGGGATGTCGAGGAGCGGGCGGGCGACATCGGCGGGGACGCCGTCAATGTAGCCTCCCGCATCGAGCCACTGGCCGAGCCGGGCGGGATCTGTATCACCGATCCGGTGTTCGGCCTGGTGCGCAACAAGATCCCGTACCGGCTCGACAAGCTGGAGCAGAAGTCGCTCAAGGGAGTCCTCTTCCCCCTAGACGTCTACCGGATTGATCTCACTCGGATTGCGCAGCGGCCCATCTCCCCCGCCGTCGCTCCCGGCACTCTGGACAAGAACCGAGTGGCCGTTCTGCCGTTCGTCAACATCAGCCCGGATCCGCACGACGAGTACTTTGCCGACGGGCTGACGGAGGAGCTGATCGCGAGCCTTTCGGGGGTCTCAGGGCTCAAGGTGATCGCTCGGACGTCCGTCATGAACTACAAAACTCAGCCGAAGAACGTGTCGCGGATCGGCGAGGAGCTCGGTGTCGGGACGGTGGTGGAGGGGAGCGTCCGTAGGTCGGCTAACCGGATCCGCGTAACGGTGCAGGTGATTGATACCGCGACGGGGGAGCATCGCTGGGCCGCGAAGTACGACGACAACCTCGACGACATCTTCGCGGTGCAGGGCGACATCGCGGGGAAGGTGGCGGCAGCCTTGCCCGCCAGCATTTCCGGCCCGCCCGCTCGAGTGTCGTTGTGGGAGGGAACTCCGGACTTGCAGGCTTACTTGTACTACCTTCAGGGTGAGACTCGCCTGGGCCAACGGCTCGAGGACCCGCGAGGAGAGGAGCCGTTCCGAGAGTCGCTAAGGTTCTTCGAACTGGCGATTGAGCGAGATCCGGACTTCGCTCGCGCCTACGTCGGTAAGGCCCGGGTCCATTTCTGGCGATGTAGCGCGGGACTAGAACCCTGGCCCGCGGCGAGCCAAAGTGTCAGGGAGGCCGCCGAGAAGGCCCTCTTAATCAACCCCGATCTCGCGGAAGCCCACTTCATGCTGGCGCAGTCCTCGATCATGGTCGATGACCTAGAAGCGGCAGCGCAAGAGGCGAACAAGGCGTTGGAGCTGAACCCCAATCTTGCAGAAGCACACAGGACCCTCGGAACTGTCGCCGCTGCAATGGGGGATCTGGAGTCGCTGACCCTCCACAGCGAGCAAGCCTACCTGCTGGATCCTCTCTCCCCGCTCGGGAAGGCGGCCGTAGCTTCCGCGTACACCTTCGCGGGCAGACTGGACGACGCCGAAGAGTACCTCCGGCGAATCCTCCCCGTCTCGCCGCTGGCGTACTACGGTGGGATGCTGGAGGTCGATGTCGAGAGAGGCGACTTGGAACATGCAGAGGCGATGATGAGGGAGGTGGAGCGGATCGCGCCGACCGACCCGTACACCTACCGCAAACGAGGAATGCTCGCCGCTCGACAGGGAGACATCGCGACCGCGAAAGAGATGATTGCCAAGCTGAGTCCGACCCTCGAGCCGGGAACCGTGGGGTACGAGTTTGCCGGCCACATCTACCTTGCGCTCGGCGACCTCGACATGTTCTTCGAGCACGAGTTCGGCTCTGCGAAATACCACACGGTGTGGCTGGGCCCGCTTCGGCTCTCCTCGTGGTTCGGCGTGGCGAGGAAGGATCCACGTTTCGAACAGCTTCTGGCGGTGGCCGGCCCTAAACCTCGGGCCGACGGCCAGGTTCCTCCTGCCGCCTAAGAGCGGCCTAGTCACAGTCCCTCTTACCTGGGGTTTGAGAACCCACAGGTTGTGTACGGGTCCGAAGAATCCGAAGCCCTTCTTCACGAAACGTGCCCGTTTCATGGAGGACACTGGGGGATACCCGCCGCACGGCGGCCTTAAGGAAGGATCATGAATCGGCGGCCGTGGTCAAATCACCGTGGCTTTGAGTGACTGCGCAAGCGTACTCGTAAGATCCTCAGCGAGCGCTTGGGAGACACCTATCCATGTGTAGGCACCGGACCAAGCGAACCACCCGGTCAGTAGCGGCCATCCGTACACTGAGGACGGGACGACCGATATCGTCAGCACCGTCCGTCCTTCTCGGTGGCGAGCACGGATTCCAATTGCAAGTGGAAAAACGTCGACCATCACCAAGCCTGTCTCGGCTGGGCGAACGGCTCGTAATCCTCCGAATACGCCCCTCCCGACGTGAATTAGCCCCATCCTCGGCTCGGAGAGGAGGGCTTGCGCAACCGACAGCGACGCTCCGGGAGTGAAGTCGGTGACTATGGACCGTCGGGTTGTCCCTTGCAGGCTCCGATTCACCTTCCAGGGCCCGCCCATCCTCTGGAGGCGCTCCTCGCCTTGGGCTACCACTCGGAAGAGGTAGGCGGCATAACCCGCGGACGTCGCGGCCATAGCGAGGGGCACAAGAGCGAGGAGGTGCCACGATGCCGGGTGCGAGCCCAAGTTCAGAAAGAGGATGGCAATCCCAATGCCGCCTAGGAAGAATGCGGCGACCAGCACTGCGCCCGCGTTCCGCCACTGGACGGTTAACCAGGACTGGGAGCCCCGAGGGGCCGCATCTTCCATGAGCGCTCTCTCCGAATCTGGTTGCAGACCTATCGTTGGATCTACGAATCGGCTCTGCGTTCAGCGGGTCCGCCGCAATCGGGGCCATCGGCCCTTCAAGGGTTAGACACTTGGTTCCGGCTCGTCTCGGCTGCAATCCCTTTGTGTCTCCGCCGAGTCGAGGAGCCACTCTCGAGACCAGGGCCGAGCGTATCGGACCCTATCACCAGGGATTCCGATGCTCAGAGGTCTAACAAAGACGGGCGGCGGGGAATCTGTAACACTAGAGAAAGGATGATGGCGAGTAGATGGCTCGCACTGGTAATTGGACCATTATCGTCGGAACAGGGATACTTCCCCTCTTGCTTCTGCTCGGCAACATCACCCCGGTTGTCTTGGCAAGCGCACCTCCGATAACCTCGGGCGTTAGCTCGAATCTCAACATCACGGCCTACTCATACAACTTCGCCCCCACGGCGATAGGCGACCTCGCTCTGGACGCAACAATCCACGTGCAGTTCACCGACACCGATTCCCACGGTGGCTCCTTCACCTTTACGATAATCAAGCGAGAGGGGTACGTCATTCCGTGGAATATTTCTCACGCCAACCTACAGAATCTAAGCTATGGGGCAATGGCAGGCGAGGGGAATCTCGTCAACGTGAATGCGACGGGATTCGGAGGGTTGTTCACCGCGAGCTTCACGTCGCCCGCTAAGACGGGATGGTACGAATTCGTCTCCACGTATTCGGGCCAATTCCAAGCTGGGATGTACGGCTTCGTTGCGTTTGGGGAGCCAATTCCACAGGCATACACCATCATTTTCGATGAGACGGATCTGCCCTCGGGGACGAACTGGTCCGTCGACCTGAACGGAACCTTGGAGATTTCCAACGGCTCCCAGATCGTTTTCAACGAGTTGGACGGAACCTTCTTCTATTCCGCTTCAGCCGCCGGTTACACGGGGCAGACCGGCACCGTTACAGTCAATGGAGCGAATCCTGCTCCGATAGAGGTGTACTTGACCCCGCCGACCGCACCTTCTCCGGGTTTCAGATTCACTGCTTACGTGGTCCTCGGCGGGGGGGCGGCGGTTGTGGCTTTCGGACTCGTTACGGTCCTCCTAGTCAATCGACACGAGGTTCCGCCCAGATCCTAGGTACCCAAGCCGAAATCGGAGGCAGAAGTCCCTTCGGGAAACCCGTGGACTAGGCCTACCTTTGTCAATCCACCCCTATCGGGAAGGCCCGACATGGCGAAACTCCGTCATGATAACTCGAGCACGGTAGGTCCAGGAGATCTAGCCCCGAGCGGATTCGAACCGCTGTCGCCGGCTCCAAAGGCCAGCATGCTTGGCCACTACACCACGGGGCTGCACGCCGGGACCGGCGGCGGCTACTAAAGGGTGTAACGGGGGCGGGGGCACGGCTCGGCGGAGGGGTTCGCCGACGGCCGGGGTACGCTGCGGACGCTTCGACGTCCGGTCAACCCGGAAGCGGGGAGGACCCGGCGGCGTTCCCCCGCGAGGAGGGGACCCAGGCGAGCAGCGGGAGGAGCGCGAGGGCGAAGGCGCCGGTCATCAGCCAGGCGAGCGGGTAGCCGTAGTGGACGACCACGAGGGTGAACGCGATGGCGAAGCCGCCTCCGATGAAGATCTGGATCGAGTTGAGGAGGGCGAGCGCGAGGGGGAATTCCGACCGGCCCAGGAGGGGCAGGTACGTCGGGATGAGGTAGAGCAGCGCAAAGAACACACCATCGGCGAAGCCGAGAAACGCGAAGGCGATCCACGACGCGGCGAGAGAGAAGACCGGCACGAGGGCAACGGTCACTCCCGTGGCGATCCCCCAGATCGCGATGGTCCGGCGGAGGTCGCCCCGTCGCTCGCCGAACCAACCCCCGATCGGCCCGCCCAGGATCTCCACGAAGATCATCGCCGTCGGGATCGAGTCCGCGAGGGCGAGACCGAGCGACAGGCGGCCCTGGCTCGCGTAGAGCGGAAACGCCTGCGCCGCGACGTAGAACGCCGCCCAGACCCCGCTCGTCCCGAGGGCGAGCGCCCACAGCGGCCGGGAGCGGAACACCGGAACGCTCGCTCTCCAGAGGTCCCGCGCGCGGCTCGGGGACCCCTCGCCCGGGACCCGGGGGAGGAGCAGCAGGGCTGCGACGGTCCCTCCCATCAGGAGGAGACCCCCGATCGCGAGCGCCCAGCCCCAGCCGAAGGCGAGGCCCGTGACCGCGCCGGCCACCAGGCTGATCCCCGCCCCCAGGCTGAACCCGGCGTTGAAGATCCCGATGATCGGACCCCGCGTGCCCGCCGGGTAGTAGGAGGTCGCGAGCCCGAGCGCCGGCGCGAAGAAGAACGCCGCCCCGGCGCCGGCCCCGAAGCGGAGCACCGCCAGCACGATCCAGTTCGGGGACGCCGCCGAGGCGAGGGTGAAGGCGGCCATGACCCCGAGCGCGGCGATCGAGGTCGCTCGGTTCCCCCACCGCATCGCGGCGAAGCCGGCGGGGAGCTGGAAGATCGCCGCGCCCAAGAGGAACGCGGCGAGCACGATCCCGAGCTCGGCCGCCCCGACCCCCCAGTCGGTGCGGACGAGCGGGAGGACCGCCCCCATGTCGTACCAGTTGAAGGCGTAAACGGTGCGGGCGAGGAAGAGGGCGCTCATCGCGACGCCCCGGCGGCTCGCCCGGGCACTCGTCACGACTTGGCCCCGGGCAGTAGCCCGTGGGTCTCGAAGTACCGGAGGAACCCCATCGCCGCGAGCTCGTAGCCGGAGACGAGCGATTCCCGGTCCGGACCTTCGGCCCCATCGAGCGCCCCGTCGAACCTTCGGAGGGCCTCGGTGACGTGCGGCACCTCGGGACGCTCGCGGGCCGCGGCCAGCGCTACGTCCCTCCACTCTTCGACCGCCGTGCGGTATCGGACGAGATCGGCGGCCCCGTCCGGACTGGGTCCGAAGTGGCTGAACAGGACGAGCCGGGGGTCGGTCCGGCGCATCGCCTCCACGCTCGAGAACAGCTGCTCGAGGTCGAGATCGGGAGGGGGCACGGCCGGGCGGACGCGGGAGGAGCGCTCGAGCCGGACCCCGGCCCCGTCGCCCGTGAAGATCCCTCGCAGTGCCGTGTCAAAGAAGGCGAGGTGGTGCCGTGCGTGCCCGGGCGTCGCGATCACCTGGAGCTCTCCGCCGCGCAGCGGCAGCCTCTCCCCGCCGTGAAGCGAATGGACCCGGTCCGCCGGCACCGGGAGCACCGGGCCCCAGAGGGTATCCATCGCCGCGCCCCACGCGCGCCGGGCGCTCGCGACCAGCTTGGTCGGGTCGATGAGATGCGGGACGCCGAGCTCGTGCGCGTAGAACTCCGCGCGGGGGAGGGCGTTCGCGAGGGCGCCCATGCCGCCCGCATGGTCGAGGTGGATGTGCGTGACGAGCACGTGCCGGACCTCGGAACGGCCCACCCCCGCCCGGTCGACCGCGGCGAGGAGCGCGTCGCGGCACGTCGCCGGCCCGGTCTCGATCAACGTCCATCCCTCCGCCTCGGGCAGTAGATAGGCGGCGACGAGCCCCTCGGTGTCCCGGAAATCGAGGTCGAGGAGCTGGCGGTCCTGGCCGAGATCGACGATCCGAGGGGTCGCCATAGGGTCCACCGCTCAGAAGGCGAGGAGGGGGTTTTGATAGATGTAGAGGGCGAGCACGGTGAGGACCATCGCGGTCGCGGTGGTCGCGATCGCCCCGGCCCACACGGTCGGGTCCCACCGGTAGACCTTGTGGCCGTCGAGCACGCCGAACGGGAAGAGGTTGAACGTGCCGAACCACGCGTTGATGAAGGCGATGACCAGGATCCAGGAGTAGAGGGAGGTGCCGTCGACCACGATCCCCGGGGCGAGAAGGTACACCCCGATCGAAGCGCCGTAGAAGACCGCGGCGAAGACGACGTTCGTCATCGGTCCCGCGAGGCTCGTCCGGCCCCAGCTCTTCCGGTCGGCTTCGCTGATGCCTCCGACCATCGTCGCTCCCGGGGCGGCCATGATGAAGCCGATCACCGAGGTGACCAGGGCCATGATCAGGCCGTAGGACGACGCGCGGAACTCGGCCCAGAACCCCCGGCGCTGCGCGGCGATCTTGTGGGCCATCTCGTGGGCGACGAAGCCCGTCAGCGCGGCGAGCGCGGCGACCGCGACGAGGGTGTAGCTAATCCCGACGGAGCCGGGGGGGGCGAACCCGCTCCCGATGTACGTCTCCCGGGAAAAGACGAGGAACAGGCAGACGGTCAGCACGGCATAGGCGACTCCCAGGTGGAGCAGCTCGGTCCGGGACGTGGTGATTCGGCTCGGACGGGGCGGGGGGTTCCACGAATAGTTGAACGAACCGGACCAGCTCATGCCGACGCCTCCTCGGGGGCGGTCGTCCATCCCTCCACCGGCATCGGGGGGTGGTGCAGCGCGCCGCGGAGCAGGTCGGAGACCAGGTCGACGCCGTCCGCGAGCCGGGGGCCGGGACGGCTGAAGTACGCCTCGTCGGCGAGGAACGTTCCTCGGGCCGGGGCCAGCGGGCGAACGGCCTCCGCGATCCGGGGGTCACGGAGCTCCCGACGGGTCCGCTCGACCGTGAAGCTGCAGGGGCTCAGCACGACGAGGTCCGGTCGCATCTCGGCGATTCCGGGCCACGTCGTCCTCGCGGCGACCGTACCCTCCTCCGGGCCGAGCGGGAGACCGCCGGCCTGCCGCACGATGTCCGGGGTCCACAGCCCGGCGAGTATCGGAGGATCGAGCCATTCGACGACCGCGACCCGCGCGGCGCCCCGGGGAACGGACCGGGACGACCGCTTCCGGAGCTTCTCGGCGAGCTCGCGGCCAGCGATCGGATCGCCGAGGACATCGCCGACGGTCTCGACCGATCGCCAGACCTCCTCCAACCGGCGGGGCGCGAGCGATACGATCCGGGGACGGACGCCGGCCGCGGCGCAGGCCTCCTCGACCTCGCGATCGGTCACCGAGCAGACCCCGCACAGGTCTTGCGTGAGCAGAAGGTCCGGCCGGAGGCTGCGGAGGAGCCCGACGTCGAGCTCGTAGAGGCTCTTCCCGGCGGACCGTGCGGACCGGACCCGGGCATCGATCTCCCGCGAGGGTCGGTCCTGATCCAGGCTCCGCGACCGCATTACCACCGGGAGGGCGGCCGCCTCCGGCGGGTAATCGCATTCCGCGCTGCGGCCGACGAGATCGCGGCCATGCCCGAGAGCGTAGACGATCTCGGTGGCGCTCGGCAGCACCGAAACAACGCGCATGCTGGCTTTCCCGGTCGGATGAGTCGGGGCGGGCCTACTTACGTTTACGGGTCCTGCGAGGTGTCTTCGGGATCACTGCCGACGCGGCCCTCGCTCGGGGCTCCCGACGCCTGGCCGGTCGCGATTCCCGAGGAGCCTGGGCCTGAGGCGGGGCAAGGGCGGCGACGGGCGACGTGGGACGGAACAGAGCCTCCGGCGAGGCGGGCCGGGCCGGTACCTCGAGCCCGAGGTGTTCGCACAGCGCGACCTCCCGCTCGTAGGCGAGTCCGAGCCGACGAGCCTCTTGCCGCTCCTCGGCCCCGAGCTTCGCCTCCCCGGTCTTCGACAGGGAGATGGCGTGCAGGAACCGCAGCTGCGGCTCCTCGGGGGTCCGCGACAGCATCGCCTCGAGCTCCACGCGGGCGCTCCGCCAGTCGCCGAGGTCGACCAGCGCCGCCACGAGATGGGCACGGACCTCGGTTCGGGCCTCGTCCTCCGCCAGGAGTTCTCGGTACATCTCCACCTCGCGGTTCGGTTCGGCCTTGGCCCCGAGCACGGCGGCTTTCCCCAGGCGCGCGTCGACGTCCTCCGGGTGAACGGCCAGGACCTCGTTGAAGAGGCGGTCGGCGTCGTCCGGAAGGCCGAGGGCGAGCAGCGATCGGCCGACCCCGATCCGGGCCGGCACGAACTCCGGCTTCAGCTCCATCGCTTGCCGATAGAAGCGGAGGGAGAGCGCCGGGACCCCCCATCCGAGCCAGGTCCGGGCCCGGTGCATGACCTCGTCCAGCTGCTGGGCGCTCGGAAGGAGACGACGCTGCTCCCCGACCTGGGCGCGCGGCTCCTCGCCGATCAGGGTCCCCAGACCGAGCTGACGGACGAGCTCGGCGAACCGGGGGCCTTCGACGAGCGTCGCGCCCGCTCGGGCGAGCTCCGCCGCGATCACGAGGGGCAGGTGGCCGGGCGTGAGGACGACCAGACGGACCGATCCGCCGGCTTCCTCGGCCATGAGCCGACGGGCCGATTCGAGCGAGACCTTGGTCGGGTCCTCGAGGAAGGCATAGAGGAGGCCCTCCCCGGTCTTGACGACCACCCCTTCCGCGGTCGGCTTGACGGCGTCCATCCGCTCGCCCATCGCCTCCACGACGCTCCCCGCCAGCTGGACGAACGGTGCGCTTGCCATCGACGCGCCCAACCTCCGCCCCGTTAAATACGGTAAGAGTCCACTCGCATTCCCGTGGACCTCGCCCAGCTGTCCCGCTACCTCCCCGCGATGGAGGGTCGGCTCCGTTCTTCGTACGTCGACGCCCGGCGTTCGGCCCCCGCGACGGTTCGGCCGTATCTGGACGTCAACCGGGAGTTCACGCTCCGGGGCGGCAAGCGGTTCCGGGCCATCCTCGTGCTGGCCGGCTACTACGTGGCTACCGGCCGGGACCCGCTGCCGGTGCTCGACGCCGCCGCCGCGGTCGAGCACTTTCAGAGCTGGATGTTGATCCACGACGACATCATCGACCACTCCGACGAGCGCCGGGGGGGCGCCTCCGTCCACTGTACGCTCGCCGGGGCCCACCGACGCGAGGGGCTGGGCGGCTCGCCCGACGATTACGGGGTCGGGATCGGCATCACCCTCGGCGACCTCGAGGAGCCGTTCTCGGTCGACGCGATCCTCTCCGTCCGGGCTTCGGCGGAGGCGCGGCTCGCCGCCCTCTCGGAGTTCGTCCGGATGACCCGACTCACCGCGTACGGCCAGCTGCTTGACATCCGGAACGGGACCCTCGACCCCGGTGCCGTGACCGAGTCCGACGTGCTCGACGTGCACCGCCTCAAATCGGCGGTCTACACCGTCGCCGCTCCGCTGCGGATCGGCGCCCTCCTCGGAGGCGCCGGGGCCCCCACCCTCGCGGACCTCGAGCGGATCGCGACCGACCTCGGGATCGCGTTCCAGCTGCGGGACGACGTGCTGGGCGCCGGCTTCGACGCCTCGGAATCGGGGAAGAGCACGAACGATCTGATCGAGGGGAAGCGCACGCTGCTGGTCGTTCGCGCCTGGCAGACCGGGAACGACCCGGACCGCGAGTCGCTGCGCCGGGTCCTCGGCCGCCCGGAGGCGAGTCCCTCGGAGCTCGCCGTGGCCCGGGAGACGATCCGCACGACCGGGAGCCTCGAGTACTCGGAACGGCGGATCGCCCAGCTCAGCGCGCGGGCGCTCGGCCGGCTCCGCCGGAGCCGATCGATCCGCGCCGAAGCGAAGCCGCTCCTCGGGGAGCTCGCGGGCCGCCTGACGAAGCGGCGGGCGTGATTCCGGGGCCTACGCCTCGGGCTCGTCCGTCGCGTCGGCGGAGATCCCGGCCGCCTGGAGCTGCTGCGTGAGGTCCTTCTGCATCTCGGTGTACCGCTCCTTGAGGTGGTTCTCCTGCCGTTCCACCGCCTTGAGCCGGACCTCGAGCGTCTCCTTGTCCTCGGATAGGATCGACTCGACCTCGCCCCGCCCCTTCGCCTTCACCATCAGGCCGCCGATCGGACGGTAGACGACGGAATCCTCCGGGATCGCCTTGAGCTCCTCGAGCGTGTGGGTGACCTCGCGGAGCTTGAGGTCGAGCTGGAGCCGCTGCTGCTGGATCCCGCCGAGCTCCTGCTGGAGCCGCTGGAACTGCTTGAGGTCGTTCTGGAGCTTCGCCGGCAGCGCCACGGGCCGCCCCACCGGACCCCGAAGATAAGCGCTTCGCTATCGGGACGGCGCCGGGGGACGCGAGGCGGCCGCCGTCGCCAGGGAGAGCTCCACCCAGCCGAGGTACGTGTTCAGCGCCGCCCGCATCGCGCCGGCGTCGGCCGCCGCGATCGAGAGGACCATCGACCCGGGTCCGGAACGCGCGATCGTCGCCGAGGCCCGGGCCACTTCCCGCGCCGCCTCGGGAGCGAGCGCGGAGACGAGCCAGCCGGCCTCGGCCGAGCGGCCGCTCGAGACCGTGATCGTCGCTTCCCAGATCCGATCCGGGCCGGTCATGCGGCGAGGAGTCGGTCGAGGCGAGCGAGGACGCGGTCGGTCTTCGCCGTCGCAGCGCGCACGTACGCCGCCGGATCCAGAAGCCGTTCGACCTCCTCGGCCGAGAGAAGCGGCGTCACGGCGGCGTCCGCCTTCGCCCGGTCGAGGAGCGGGGGCGGCTGGTCGGGGCGGTGGGTCAGCCGGCGGAGCACCTCGTGGGCCTGCGCGCGCGCCAGGCCCTTGGACGTCAGGGCGAGCATCAGCGCCTCGGTCATCGCCGTTCCGCCCGAGGTCGCGATGGCCCGCTCCATCCGGGGGGCATCGACCTGCAGGCCGCCGAACACCTCGGCGAGCTTCGTCAGAACGTCGTCCGTGAGGAGGATCGCGTGGGGCACCACGATGCGCTCGTTCGCGGAGTTCGAAAGGTCCCGTTCGTGCCATTGGGCCATGTTCTCGAGGGGCGGCAGAGCGAAGGCCCGGATGACGCGGGCGAGGCTGGTGACGTTCTCGGAGGCCATCGGGTTGCGCTTCTGGGCCATCGTCGAGCTGCCGACCTGCCGCGCCTCGTCGAACGGCTCCGCGACCTCTCCGATCTCCGTGCGCTGCAGGTTCCGGACCTCGGTGGCCAGCCGCTCGGCCGTTCCCGCGACCAGGGCGAGGAAGTTCGTGAACTCCGCGAGGCGGTCCCTCCCGACGATCTGGGTGGGCGCCTCGTCCGCGGTCAGCCCGAGCTCCCGCATGACCGCCTCCTCCACGGCCGCCGCCTGGGGGCCGAACCCCGCTCCCGTGCCGACGGCGCCCGCCATCTTGCCGACCGCGAGGCGGGGGGAGAGCTCGTCGAGGCGCTGTCGCTGCCGGACCACCTCGGCGGCGGCGACCGCCATCTTGTAGCCGAACGTGAACGGCACCCCGTGCTGGCCGTGGGTCCGTCCGATCTCCGGGGTCGCCCGGTGCTTCCGGGCGAGATCGACCAGGACCCGGGCGAGCGTTGTGAGGTCCGCGCGAAGGACCGCCAGGGCCTCCTTCAGTTCGAGACCGAGCGCGGTGTCGGTGATGTCGGCGCTCGTGGCCCCGTAGTGGACCCATCGGCCGGAGGCTCCGGCCGCCTCGGCGAGCGCGAGCGACATCGCCATCACGTCGTGGCGGGTGGAGCGCTCGATCTCGTCGACCCGCTCGATCCGAACGTGCTCGAGGGTCGCCGCCCGGCCGATCGCGACGGCATCGGCCTTCGGTACGAGTCCGAGGTCGGCCTGCGCGGCCGCGAGGGCCGCCTCCACGCGGAGGGCGCGCCTCAGGCGCGAAGCGCGGGAGAAGAGCTCACGGACCTCCTCGCGGCCGTAGCGGAACTCGAGGGGGCAGAACAGCGACGAGGAATCGCTCGTCACGCCACGGGACCCGAAACCGGCTATTTATCGGTACTGCCGACCCGACCCCCCGTTCGGGCCCTCGGGGGCCTCCGGGCCGCCCCCGACGGTCTATTGACATCGCACGGACATCCGGCGGGGGATGGCCGACGGGATCCTCGTGGCGCTCGGCGGGAACGCGCTGCACAAGACCGGCGGCGACAACTCCTGGGGAGAGGCCCGCGAACGGATGCGGGGGACCGTCGCGAGCCTGGTCGCCATCGCCCGGTCCGGCAGCCAGCTCGTCCTGACCCACGGGAACGGTCCCCAGGTCGGCCTGTCGCTCCGCCAGAACGAGCTGAGCGACCGGGAAGTGCCCCGGCGGCCATTGGACGTGCTCGATGCCGAGACCCAGGGACAGATCGGCTACCTCATCCAGACGGAGCTGGGCGCCGCCCTCCACCGGGCCCGGATCGAGCGCTCGGTGCTACCGGTGATCAGCCGCATGGAGGTCCGGCCCCGGGACCCGGCCTTCCGCGATCCCACGAAGCCGGTGGGCCGGTTCTACACGGAGGAGGAGTCGCGGCTCGCGCGCAAGCAGTTCGGGTGGACGATGTCGTACGACGGGGCCCGGCATGGCTGGCGCCGTCTCGTTCCCTCCCCCAAGCCGGTGCGCTGGCTCGAGGGCCCGGCGGTGCACACGCTCCTTGCCGCCGGCCTCGCCCGGCGGTGGATCCCGGTAGTGGCCGGCGGGGGCGGTGTCCCGGTGGTGCGACGCCCGGGCGGGGGCTACGAGGGCGTCGAAGCGGTGATTGACAAGGACCTCGGGGCCGCCCTTGTGGCGAAAGAGCTCGACCTCCCGACGCTGGCGATCGTGACGGACGTGCCGGGAGCCGCCGTGGCGTTCGGGCGACGGGGGGAACGTTGGCTCGGTCGGGTCAGCTTCGACGAGCTCGCGCGGTACTACGCGGCCGGAGAGTTCTCCTCGGGCAGCATGGGTCCCAAGATCGAGGCCGGCCTCGGGTTCCTTCGGGAAGGAGGCCGACGCTTCGTCATCACGGACATCCCCTCGCTGCCGCGGGCGCTCAAAGGGGACGCGGGCACCCAGGTCGTCGTGACCTAGGGGCCTGGAGGACCCCGCGATCGGCGGAGCCAGGCGTCGATCCCAGTGCCGTACTGCAGCGCCCGCTTCGGTCGGTCGGCGATCGCCGAGGGGACGCCACGGTCGCGCGCCCAACGGCGGAACAGCGCCTTCGGGACGGGCCGCGGCATTCGCTCCTCGATCGGAATGTCGAGGGCGGCCCGAACGAAGCCGGGGTCGAGGAAAGGGGCGTGGATCCGGTGGCCGAGCCGCTCGGCCATCTGCTGGGTCTGTGGCCAGTCTTCGCGGCGCAGGCGGTCCAGGTCCGCCGCCGCGACCGTCGCCGCCGCGTCGGCGCCCAGGCCCCGGAAGTGCGCATACCCGAGGAACAGCTCGTCGGCCCCCTGGCCGCAGAGAAGGTCGGGCGCGGGGGCCCGTTCGACCGCCGCGGCGAGGGCCAGGAAGATGCTCTGGCGGTAGGTGGGGAGGCCGGCCAGATCCCCCGAGGCTTGCCCCAGGATCCGCCGAAGCCCTTCGTCCGATAGGGTCGCCCCGATCCAGTGACCGCCGATCAGCTTCGCCGAGGCCCCGGCCGCTTCCAGATCCAGGGACCCCGGAAGGCCCACGGTGAAGAGGGCCGTGGCGGGTCTCGTCCGCAGCTCCCAGGCGAGGAGACCTGAATCAACGCCCCCGGAAAACAGGATCGCGAGGGGCCCGTCCCCTGTCTTCCACGGGCGCATCGCCGCTTCGAACGCCCGGTCGAGGACCCCCCCGGCTCCCGTCCAACGGGCCCCGGCGGATCGCCCGACATCGTCACGCTCGATCATCTCGCTGCGCCGAACCGTTATCCCCCGGCGAACCTCGGTCGGACATGGGGGTTGCGGGGGCCGCCGGCCTGCCCCGACCGACGTCGCGGCGGGCCCTGTTCGTCGACCGCGACGGGACGCTGAACCCGGATCTGCACTACCTCAAGGACGCCGAGCGTCTCGAGGTGTTCCGAGGGGTCGGCCACGCGCTCCGGCTCGCGCGCGAGCGCGGCTGGCTGGTCATCTGCGTCACGAACCAATCCGGCGTCGAACGCGGCTTCTACACCGAGGCCGACGTCGCGCGGATCCACGCGCGCCTCAACACCCTCCTCGAACCGTCCGGCGCGCGGATCGACGCGTTCTACCACTGCCCCCACGCTCCCGAGCGCGGGTGCGCGTGCCGAAAACCCGGAACCGAGCTCTTCGAGCGGGCACGTCGTGACTGGTCGATCGACCTCGCGACGAGCGCGGTCGTGGGCGACCGGGTGCTCGACACGGAGGCCGGCCAGCGGCTCGGCATGATGACCGCTCTCGTTCGCTGGCCCGGCCACGCCGGCGAGGTCGACGCGGAGTTCGTCGCCCATCAGGTCACGCCCGACATCACCGCGGACACCTTCGCCGGGGCCGTCCTGCGCGTCCTCGCCCGAGGCTGACGGGCCGCCGGGCGCGAAGCCGTTAAGGCCATTGCCCCCTCCGCCGACCGACGCCCGTGGTGCTCGGAGCCGTGGCCGCGGGGATCGGCATCGCCGCGACCGTGGGGCTCGCGGCCGGCGCCGTCCTGGGCCGCGCGCTCACCCGGACCGCCGGGATCGTCGCGGCGGCCTTCGGGATCGTGATCGTCGTGGGGGCGGGATTCCCCTTCCTCACGCTGCTCGTGCTCTTCGTCGTCTCGAGCGCCGCCGCCACCCGCTACCGGTTCGAGGAGAAGCGTCGGCACAGCGTCCAGGAGGGGGTCCACGGCGAACGGGGGGTCTCGAACGTGATCGCCCACATCGTGATCCCCACGGGCCTCGTGGTCTACGCCGCAGGGCGCCCCGGCTCCCTGGCGGTCGTCGCCGTGCTCTACGCGAGCGCGCTCGCCTTCGGCGCGGCCGACACCTTCGCGAGCGAGTTCGGCGTGCTCGCGGGCCACGCCCGCAGCATCCTCACCCTCCGGTCCGTGCCCCCCGGAACGAACGGCGGGGTCTCGGGGCGGGGGGAGGCGTTCGCCCTGATCGGGGCCGCCGTCACGGCCGGGGTCGGGTTCCTCCTGTTCTCCGCGTTCCGCACCCCGATCGTCGGCGTCGGGGAGTTCGTCGGGGTCGTCGCTCTCTCGGGGTTCCTCGGCTGCCAGGTCGATTCGTGCATCGGGGCGAGCTTGGAGAATCGGGGGATCCTCGGAAAGGGCGGGACGAACTTCGTGGCGATGCTTGCCACGGTCGTCCTCGCGCTCGGACTTCTCTGGGCCCTCGGGGGAGTCCCATGACACGTACCCCAGCCCCGGGCGGGGCCGTCGTACTGCTCTCGGGGGGGATGGACTCGGCGACGTGCCTCGCGCTCGCCTCCCGCCGGGCGGGACCCGTGCACGCGCTGACGGTCGAGTACGGCCAACGCCACGTCCGGGAGGTGCGCGCCGCCCGGGCGCTGGCCCGTCATTTCGGGGTGGCCCGACACACCGAGCTCGCGCTCCCGCTCGGGCCTCTGCTCGAATCCGCGCTCACTCGTCGTGCGCGGAGGCTCCCGACCGGGGGACCGCGCCCCGGACGCATCCCGTCCACCTACGTGCCCGCCCGGAACACTATCCTCCTCTCGGTCGCGCTCGGGTACGCCGAGAGCCACGGCCTCGGCTCGATCTGGCTGGGCGCGAACGCGATCGACTACTCCGGCTACCCCGACTGTCGACCGGACTTCCTGCGGGCGTTCGAGCGGGTCGCCCGGCTCGGGACCCGCGCGGGCCGGGAAGGGCGGCGACCGATCCGCATCCGCGCCCCGCTCCTCCGGCTGACGAAGGAAGGCATCGTCCGTCTCGGCGACCGGCTGGACGTGCCCTGGGCCCTGACGTGGAGCTGCTACGCGGGCGCCGCCCGGCCGTGCGGCCGATGCGACTCCTGCCGGTTGAGAGCGCGGGGGTTCGACGCGGCCGGGATCACGGACCCGCTCGTCGTCCGGCCCCGACGGGTCTGACCTAGCTCGCCGCGGGCACCGGCGAAGTGCAGAACGAGCAGCGCTTCGCCGCGATCGGGATCGTGGAGAGGCATTCGGGGCATGGGCGGGTCGTCGGCGGGGCCGCGGCCGCCTTTGCCGCCGCCTTGGCCGCCTTGCGATCCGTGTAGCGTTGGTACGGCAGGGCGATCGCGAAGAAGACGACGATCGCGACCGTGACGAAGGAGATCAGCGAGTTCAGGAACGCGCCCTGCTGGAACTCGCTGCCGCGCAGGTGGAAGACCCACCCAGTGAAGTCGAAGTGGCCGGCGACGCCGATGAGAGGGGTGAAGAGGTCGGCGACGAGCGCGGTGACGAGGGCCGAGAAGGCGGCGCCCATCACGAAGGCCACGGCCAGCTGGATCAGGTTCCCCTGTCGAATGAACTTGCTGAAATCCTCTCCGATCGACGCCATGGTGGTGCCTCCGACGCCTCACCCGAGACGGCTATTTGGGGATATCGAAACCGCCCGGAGGTCCCCGTTCACATCGACCCGAGCCGCGTGATGCCGAGCAGGTCGAGCGCGTTGCCGAGCGCCTGTTGCACGGACGCGACGAGCGCGACCCGGCTCGCGCGTTCGGCGCCGGACTTGAGCACGGGCACGGCGTGGTAGAACCGGTTGAACTGGTCGGCGAGGTCGTGGGCGTACCCCGCGATCCCCTGGACGTGCGTCGACCGCGCCGCGTACTCCACCGCCCGCGGAAGGCTCGCGATGACCCGGACCAGCGCCTGCTCGTCCGGGTGCGAGAGGAGGCTCGGATCGTAGAGGTAAGGGGGCGCCGGGGCCTCGGCCTTCCTGAGGAGGCTCGTCGCCCGGGCATACGAGTACTGGACGAACGGACCGCTCCGGCCCTCGAACGACAGCGCGTCCTCCCACCGGAAGACGACCGATTTCTCCGGGGCGACTCGGACGATGTGGTAGCGGATCGCCCCGGTCGCGACGGCCTCGGCGATCCGCCCGATCTCCGCCTCGGGGAGGTCCTCCCGTCGGGCGATCACCTCGCGCCGCGCCCTCTCGACGGCCTCGGCGAGGAGCTCGTCGAGCCATACGGCCGAACCGCCCCGGGTCGACATGCGTCCGCCCTCGGGCACGGTGATGTCCTGGTAGATGACGAACTCGGGTCGCCGGCTCTCCCCGATCTCGGCGAGGAGGGCGTCGAGCGTCCGGGCGTGCAGCTGGTGGTCCTGCCCGAGGACATCGATCACCCGGGCGAAGCGGGCGAACTTCACGAGGTGGTAGGCGATGTCGCGGGTCACGTAGAGGCTGGTGCCGTTGCCCCGCTGCACGACGACCCGGGTCGACTCCTTCGGGAGTCCGTAGCCGGAGGTGTCGATGGCGAGGGCCCCGTTCTCCTCGTGGACCGCGTGGGTCGCCGCCCGGAGCCGGCCGAGGACGCGGTCGACCGAGCCGTCGACGACGAAGCTCGACTCCCAGACGAACTCGTCGAACCCGACGTTCAGACGAGCGAGCGAAGCGAGCATCCCGTCCAGGATCGACTGGGTGAGCTCGCGATGGCCGGGCGGCGTCTGCCCGGTCTCGCTCCGGTGGACGAGCTCCGCGACCTCCGCCTGCGCCTCGGGGTGCTCCTTGAGGTACGCGCTGATCGCGGGGTACGGGCGGCCCCGGTGCGCGTCGGGCTTCTCCCCCGGGACCTCCTTGCCCTCGACAGCCTCCCGGATCGGCGCCGGCCAGCTCTCGCGCGGCTTCGACCAGATCCAGGTGATCATCGCGGCCTGGCGTCCCATGTCGTCGATGTAGTACTGGGTCGTGACCGGGACGCCCGAGGCCCGCAGCGTCCGGGCGAACGTGTCGCCGATGATCGCGTTGCGGACCCGACCGATGTGGAACGGCCCGGTGGCGTTCGCGCTCGTGTGCTCCACGCACGCGACCGGGCCGGCGGCCGGTCGATGCCCGT
This sequence comes from Thermoplasmata archaeon, assembly GCA_052326305.1. GTDB lineage: Archaea > Thermoplasmatota > Thermoplasmata > Lutacidiplasmatales > UBA184 > Lutacidiplasma. The sequence goes on from JBKQPJ010000008.1 coordinate 21,508, forward strand.
ATCGGCTCCCGAGGCCGAGCGCGAGGTCGAGCGTGGCGCGGGTCAGCGCCGGTCCGTCGACCCGGAAGTTGACGTAGGCGCCGGTCGCCTTCACGGAGTCGATCCCGGGCGCGGCCGGGAACGCCCCGGCGAGCGCCACGGCCACGGCCGGCGCCGGCCGGTGCGCGCCGGCGGCCAGCCGGTGGACCGGGAAGGCGAGATCCCCCTCGGGGCCCGGGCTAAGGTTGAGGCCCGATAGAATGGCCGAGTCTTCGAGCGGAAGACCCTGGGAGCGGGCCGCCGCGGAGAGCCCCGAAGCGACGGAGCGGACGAACGGCTCCCACGGGTCGGACGGTGCCGCGGAGCTCGCCGGTTCCGACACCATCGCCCTCTCTCGCGGGAAGCGCTTTAGCGGGACGCTCGTCTTAACCTTCTCGATGGCGGGAACGGTGCTCGTGCGGTACGGCGAGCTCGCGCTCAAGTCCCCGCCGGTCCGGCGCGAGTTCGAGTCGGCGCTGCGACGCAACATCCTCGACCAGTTCGTCCGCGAAGGGATCGCGGCCCGCCTGCGATCCGACCGGGGACACCTCTACGTGGACGCCGACGAGCCCGAGGCGGCTGTCCGGCTCGTACGACGGGTGTTCGGCGTGACCTCGGTGAGCGTCGTGTACGAGGTCCCGACCGACCGCGCCCAGATCCGAGACCGGCTGCTCGCGCTCGCCGACCCCCGACTCCCCGCGGGGGCGTCGTTCGCGGTGCGGGCCCGCCGCACCGGACAGCACCCGTTCACGAGCCAGGAGCTGGCCCGGGACCTCGGGGGGGACATCTTCGAGAAGTTCGCCGACCGCCACCTCACGGTCGACCTCGACCGGCCGGCGGTGGAGCTGTTCGTCGAGGTCCGCGGGCCGCGCACCTACCTCTACTTCGACCGGGCGGACGGCCCCGGCGGCCTCCCGCTCGGCGTGGCCGGACACCTCGTGGCGCTCGTCGATGGCCCGCGCGGCGCCCTCGGGGCGTTCATGATGATGAAGCGCGGCTGTCGGGTCGCGCTCGTGGTTCCGACGACGGCCGAACCGCTCGTTCATGACGTGCTCTCGCATTTCGACCCGGCGGTAGTCGTCGAGCAGGTTCCCCCGGAGCCGGACGGCTGGGGTCGGTCGATCGCGCTCCTCGCCGATCACTCCCGGGCGGACGGGATCGTCCTCCCCCTCGGGGTCGAGCAGTTCGCGGCCGGACGGGTCGAGTGGGGCGACCGGGTCCTGTTTTCACCGACGGTAGGGTTGACCGACGAGGAGGTCGAGGTCCGGTGGCGACACATCGCCCAGCTCGCGGGGTAGGCCAGCGCCAGCTGGAGGGGGGGCCCGAAGAGGCCGATCCAGATCTCCCGCCGGAGTCGACCCCCGATCCTCCTTCACCGGCCTTGCCCCCGGCCCCGCCCCTCGTCGAGGATCTTCCCGGCGGAGCGGGCGCCGCGCTTCGCGAGCGGCAGCGGCGCTGGCTCGCCGAACGCGCCCGGTTCGAGGAGTCGGTCCGAGCCGCGGCCGCCGACGTGGGCGCCGCTCCCCCCTCGGGTTAGGTTTAAAAGCCCCCCCCGAGTGGGCGCCCCGCCGAAGGTTCATTCGATGCCGCTCTTCACGGTCACCGGGTCGTTCTACGCCCGCCGCGGGTACTGGCAGACCTTCACGAAGCAGCACGAAGCCGATACCGAGGCGACCGCGCGCGAGTGGGCGCTCTCCGAGATCGGGGGATGCCATCACGTGAAACGGCACCTGATCCGGCTCGAAACGGTGGACGGGGCGTCTCCCGCATGAGCGGTGCCCCGCCAGTGCAGACCGAGCAACAGGTCCAGGAGGACGCCATGGCGTTCTGGGCTGTCCGGTGCCTGCAGGATTATCTCGAAATCTGAACGGCTGTGGTCCTGGAACGACGTCGCGTGACCGCAGCCACGTCGAGGCGCTTGGCGGCCCGACGGAGGGAGTATCAGCAGGCGGACCAAGCCAGAACACGAGAAGACCTCGGTAGCGAACCTTCGGTGCATTCCGGGGGGTCGGGACGTAGAGAACCGGTCCCTTTCCGGACCTTCGGGGTCGCCCGGCGCGAGCCCGCTCAGGCGAGGTTCATCTTCTTCGACAAGGCTTGGAATCTCGAATCGATTCTGGATGACCCGAGATTTCAATCCTTGCTCCGGCGAGCCATTCTGCCCACTGCCCCGAGGGTCATGACCTCGGGCGAACCGGCCGTCAGGCATTGATTCTCGGCCATTCTAGGCGAGGAAGTAACCCCCGTCGGGTGCTACACATATCGCAATCGTTTGGCGACCTGTAGGGCCCGGGTGAGTGTTGTCCTCGCCGTGGCCGTATCGCCAGCCTCCTTCACCACGGTCGCCTCGCGTACTACCTTTTCGAGTTCCGAGGGCAGGGGGTTCTGCGACTCGGAAAGAAGGCCGCGGGCAAGCTCGGTTGCTTCCGGGATCTCCTCCCGCTCGAGGGCAATCGCCACGAGGGGCCAGATGGCCATCCAGTCGCAGGGGTAGCGATTAGGGATCTCCTGCCAGATCCTGAGGGCCCGTCGACCGCTCCGGATCGCCTTCTCGAAATCGCCACCGCGCCATGCGACCCAACACTCCGTAGCGTAGGCCATCGCCGAGTATTCCGGAAGGCTCGCGGTCTCCGCTGCCGCGAGAACCCGCGGTATCAGCTTCTCAGCCTCTCCTACCTGCGTGGCACGACGCGCTGACACCATGAGGTAGGTCGAGGCCCGGGAGATCAGGGTGGAGTCACCCGTCGCTTCTCCTTCGTGAAGGGCCGTGCGGAGGTATTCCTTCGCGTTCTCGGGCTCATTGTGCCAGAAGTGTGCAAAACCAAGCGTGAACGTGGCCCACGCGATGGCCTTCCGATCCCCGGTAAGCTGCTGCGCCTCGTACGCCAGTCGTGCGTACTCGAGGCCCTCATCGGAGATTCCGTGAGACCTCCGCCAATCCAGCAGCATCAAAGACCCGAACATGTGTCCGCGGGCTGCCGGACCGGCACTCCGTTCGAGGACCGGCCGGAACCTGGCGATTTGCTCCGCCATCCGGTCCGGCTCGTCGCGCCAGTAGTAGACTGACATCCGCTCGCTTTGCACGTTCGTCCACTCAGTCCACCATCGGTCCGGGTCCGATGCCGGCGCGGCGAGCCCCCTTCCGGTCGCCGCCATGGAAACTCGCTGGGCTGCTGCGGGATCCGCACATGCGCTGTTCAACGGCGATGGAAGATCCGTCGGGGGCGGCCCGAGCGCCTGCTCGGCCTCGTCCAGCGCCTGGAGGGCTGCGCCATACTCGTGCCTCAAGCCGTGCCCGTACCCCACCATCAGCCATAGGTGGCCGAGGGTGACCGCACCACACCCCTTCGCGAGCTCGAGCCCGCGACGGTAAGCTGCGAGCATCTCGTTATGACGACCTACAAACTGCTCAGCGTCTCCGAGGCGCTCCGCGACGAGCGCCCCTCGTGGTCGCTCTCCTGACCGGTCGCCATCCCGGGCCACCGCCTGTTCGATCTGGTCCAGCGCGCAGCCGAAGGCCGCCACCGCCTCCTCCTGAGCGAACAGGGCCCGAGCGCGTTCGCCCGCCTGGACATAATAGTCGATGGACTTCTTGGAGTCGTTCCCGAGCTGGAAGTGGTACGCCAGCTCGCTCGCTCTCTGAGCGCTCTTCTCCCCGAGGGCTTTTTCGAGCACCTCCCCTGCCTTGAGATGGAGCCTCTGACGGCGGACGAGCGAGAGCCCCTCGTAAAGGACGTCCCGGGTCTGTTCATCGCCGAAACGGAACTTGGAGCGGCCGGGCGCGACCTCCGTTTCGTGAAGCAGGCGAGCTCGAAGCATCGCCTCGAGCAGCAACAGGAGCTTCTCTGAATCGACCTCGCTTAGCTCCTTCAGGAGGCCGAACTCGAACTCGTTACCGAAGACCGACGCGACAGCGAGCACGATCTCGGCCTCCGGCCCGATCCGGTCCACTCGTCGCCGTATCACCTCCTTGACGGTCGACGGGATCTGGATCTTGGCCTCGGGCTTGGCCTGCCAGCCCTGAGCGGTACGAGTTAGCGAGCGGTCCTCGACCAGGGACCGGCACACTTCCTCGACGAACAATGGGTTCCCTCCCGTCCTCTCGATCACCGGACGTACGAGGTCGCTCGGCGGGGGCCCTCCCCCTAGGACCGCCGCCACCAGCTCCCTGGCGTTCTCTACGTCGAATCGCTTCAGGGAGATTTCCCGCAGGAGATTCTTTCGCTTCAGGCCGAAGAGTGCCTTTCCCAGTGCCCCCTTCTCGTCCACCTCCGTTTCGCGATATGTGAGGAGCACCAGGATCCTCTGTCCTGGAAGCCGGACGCCGACGTATTCCAGCAGCGCGACGGAATCCGGATCCGCCCATTGAAAGTCGTCCAAAAAGATGAGGAGGGGCCCCTCCTGGGCGATGTTCCGGAAAAGGCGGGTTAACCCCTCGAAGAATCGCAACCGAGCCGGCCCGGCTTCCAGCTCCGGTGCCGGCGGAAACACGCCGAGGCGGTCGGACAGTTCCGGAACCAGGCCCACTGCCTCCCGTTGGCATTGGTCGCAAACCTTGTAGACGAGGGGCGCGGGCGCGTCGAAGAAAAAGGCCCGAGCGGCCTGCACCCAATGCGAGTAGGGTGCGTTGAGCTCTTCTTCGAATCTCTGCCCTCTAAGGACTCGGAATCCTAGGCCCTCCGCACGGAGGATCGTTTCCTCGGAGACTCGGGTCTTGCCAATGCCGGCCTCCCCCCCGATGGCGACGATTTCGCCCTCGCCTTCTCCGGCTCGCCGGAGCGCTTCCAGAAGGATCGCGAATTCCGACGTGCGGTCGGTCAACGGGGTAAGGCGTGCGGCCGCCGGGTCGGTCCAAGGTAGGTCGATGCTGTAGACGGCGATTGGAGTCTGGATGTTCTTCAGAAAGGCGTGGGCCAGGCGGGAGCATTGGAAGGGAATCTTGTTGCCCACCTGTTCGTGAACCGGCCCGCTGAGGCAGATACCGGAGGCTTCGGCCAGGGGTTCGATCCTCGAGGCGATGTTGACCGCGTCGCCGTAGATATCCCCCTCCCGATGGACTACGTCCCCGAGATGAATACCCACCCGCATCTCGGTGGCTCGCGTTCCGGGGGTCTGGTTCCGGTCGAATAGTTGTCGCTGCATCTCAATCGCGCACTCAGTCGCATCGAGCGCACTGTCGAACTCTACGAGAAAACCATCCCCCAGGGCCTTGACCTCCCGGCCGCGGTGCTGACCGAAAAGAGGCCGAAGGAGACGCTGGTACTCCTCCACCGTCTGAAGGGCTAGGCGTTCGTCTTGCTGTGCGAAGGCCGAGAAATCGACGATGTCGGCGAACATGATCGCTGCGAGCCGTCGCGGCGCGGCCACGACTCGAAAGCCGCTTCCGTTAGATTAAAGGCCCTCTTTCCCGAATCGACCGGGGGGGGTTGGAAACGGGCGCCTTAGGTATCGAGTCGACCAATCGCCGGCACGCACGACCTTTGACTATGGGGAGGGTTCTCTATGGTCCCCATCAAGCGATCCAACCAGCGGTCAATCGGGAGGGCGCCGAGCTCGAGGGATGTCCGAGCTCGGGATCCAGTAACACCTCGCCGCCCCCCTCGGGGAAGTTCCAGACATTGTATGGTCGGACCGAGAAGCCGAGTTCCTTCTCGGGGGTGATATCGTGTCACCGCATCAACTGCCGAAGCTCTCCGACCTCGGCCATAGCTCGGGGGGCTCGGTCCGCGCTCGAGGCGCGGACATATCTGCTCCTCCGTAAGTTACGGCAATTTAATATATATACTTCATTACACTCTACTCGGAGCGATGAGGCTCGAACCGACGTTGCTGCGGGAAGGGGGCGAGCACCCCCTGCCCAAGCACATCGGGATCCCGGTCGCCCAGCCGCGAGGCCGCCCGCGGTACGAGTACCGCCTCCACATCGACTCGGAAGACGACGCGGAGACCGCGCGTCGGCACGGCGTTCCCCTCCACCCGCTCACGTCGAATCGGGTCACCAACCTCGGTTACCCGATCACCTTCCCGACGCGCCTAGTGGTGGCCGAGGCGGTGCTGCCCCTGGTTGACACGACCCTCGGCACAATCCGCTTCGTCTCCGAGGTGGCGGCTCGGTCGCCCCGGCCCGAGGACACGGCCGTGGCAATGCTGCAGTTCGACATGATCGGTGCCCGGGCCCTGCTGGACCGGAACCCGAAGTGGGACCCAATGTATCTCACCCGGCGAATCTGGGAGGAAGGCCTCGGCCGCCGCGCGACGTTCGTCCGCTTCTTTGACGTCCTACCTCACACTCCGACCGAGGGCGAGTCGATCGGTCGGGCCGCGCTGGAGCGGAAGCTTCGGAAGAACTCTGCCGGTACCGGCACATGACGTCCGCCGGAGACGCGGCCGCCGTGGGCAATTGGCTCCGGTCGGCCGTCAGGGTTCCCTTCGTCGTGGTGGGCGGCTCTGCCGTCGAACGAGTCGTGCCCGTGGCAACGAAGGATGTGGACGTCCTGATCAGCGGCTCGGACTGGTCCGTGGTCGACTCGGCGCTGGAGTCTCGACGGGACGCCAGTCCCCTCGACACGATGAGCGGCAGCATCCGCGCAACCGTCCTTGCGATCGGGGGCGTGAGTATCGACCTGGAGTTCATCGCGGGGGAACCGTTCTCCGGTACGGCTGAGCCGGGGGCTTTCGGCCGGTACGTACGAGAGGAAGGGTCGGTCGTCTACGACGGCGTCCGCTACGCGACCCCGGCGGTCGTCTTCTACATGCGGCTGAACTCCCCCGACGACTGGCACCTCTATCTCCCTGCTATCGAACGGGACCTCCAAGCCGGAGTACCGAAACGGACGCTCGACGAGGCAGCCCGGATTGCCGACCGGTTCGGAATCGGCCCCGAGGTACGCGAGCGGATCAAGTCGTTGCGGGCGACGCTGCGGGGCCTCGACCTCCGCCGCGAATAGGTCTGTCCGGTTCGCCTGCAGTACTGCCGCCACATTCGCGCTGGCCGACCGCTCGTTGCGCTCGGAACACTTACTCACATTTGTGAGTGAGGGCTTCCTCTGGTCGCGCCCGCCCTCGGCTCTGGGCTTCTGCCCCTTGATCTGCGCCCGCTCGAGATCGATGCGCACATCAGTGTCTTTTCGCAAGCCGGGGTAGGGGTGCGTACACGTCCGGAAGGAAGGCAGATTCTCCGGATGACCTGCCCGAGAGATAACTGCCAGGCGGAGTTCCTCGGTTGTTTCGGGGCCGACCTCTAATGTCCGATACGCCGGAAGTGGATCCGGACTGAGTAGTCCCACTCAAGAGACGGGCCCGATGGGTCCTGAGCCGGGGAACTGTTAAGTCGGGTGGCTGGTCCGGTGGGCCCGCAGGACCCCCAGTACATGGCGGAATCGCGCGAACCTAATCCCACAGAAGCCCAGGTACAGGAGGACCTGATCCGGCTCGATGCCTACCGCTCCCAGCTGAACGGCCTCATCCAGCAGCACCAGATCCTGATCGCGTCGCGCCAGGACCACCTCCGGGCGCGGGAAAGCCTCGAGGGGATCGACCGATCGTCGGCGGGCGACGAGATGCTCGTCCCGCTCGGCGGAGAGGCGTTCGTCCGGGGCCGGGTCCATCGGGACGCTCCCATCATCCTCGGGATCGGTTCGGGCGTCGCGGCCGAGATGGACCGGTCGAAGGCGGCCGAGGTCATCGCCGAGAGGATCACCCGCATCGAGCAGGCGGTCCGCGATATCGAGGGCCAGATGGGGTCGGTCGACGAACGGATCCAGCTCCTCTCCCGCCGCCTCGACGCCGCGTCGCGCTCCTCGAGGGCGCCGTCCGATGTGGGCCGCGATTAAGGCCCGCCTTCGGCGCTCGAGCGAACCCGAGCCGTCCTCTCCCGAAGCCACGCCGCCCTCCCCTCCTTCTCCCGGGGGATCGTCGACCGCCGCCTCCTCACCGGGCCGGCCCTCCGCGGGGCCGGGCGAGGATTCGGCGCTCTTTGGAGGCGGCGTCTTCGCTCGTCGGCTCAAGGAGGGAACGATCGACGACGTGCTCGACGACCTCGAGATCGTGCTGCTGCAATCGGACGTCGCGCTCCCCGTGATCGAGCGGCTGCGACGCGACCTCGTCCGGGAGCTCGCAGGCCGCAAGCTCAAGTTCGGGGTCGACGCCGAGGAGGCGATCCGCGTCTCGCTCGAGCGGTCGGTGCGCTCGATCCTCGGCCGGACCTCGCTCGACCTCGGGGCCGCGATCCGCGCCCACGTGCCGAAACCGTACATCATCCTGTTCGTCGGCGTCAACGGCACCGGGAAGACGACGACGGTGGCGAAGTTCGCGGGCTGGCTCCGGGCCCAGGGGTTCTCGAGCGTCATCGCCGCGGGCGACACGTTCCGGGCCGGGGCGATCGAGCAGCTCCTGACCCACGGCGAGCGCCTCGGCGTCCGGGTCGTCCGGCAGCAGGAGGGCTCCGATCCCGCCGCGGTGGCGTTCGATGCCATCGCGCACGCCAAGGCGAAGGGGATCGACGTCGTGCTGATCGACACCGCCGGCCGGCAGCACACGAACGAGAACCTGATCGAGGAGGCGAAGAAGATCCGGCGCGTCGCCGCGCCGACCCTGACGCTGTTCGTCGGCGACGCGCTCTCGGGCAACGACGTCGTCGAGCAGGCGCGCCTGTTCGACCAGGCGCTCGGGATCGACGGTCTCGTCCTCACGAAGCTCGATGCGGACGCGAAGGGCGGGGCTGCTCTCAGCGCCTCGTTCGTCACGAAGAAGCCGATCCTGTTCGTCGGCCTCGGCCAGGGGTACGCCGACCTCGCTCCGTTCGACGCCGACTGGATGGTCCGGCGCCTGTTCACGGAGGAGGCGGCCGGTTGACGGTCCATCTCGACGTCGTTCTCGTCCGGCCGAAGGAGGACGGCAACGTCGGCGCCACTGCCCGCGTCGCCCGGAACTTCGGGGCGGAGCGCCTGATCCTGGTCGCGCCCCGCGCCCGGGTCGGCTCCGAGGCCCGGCGCCGGGCGATGGGCGGCCTCGCGCTCCTCACCTCGGCGGTCCGCTCGCCGTCGCTGGCCCCGGCGGTCGAGGGCGCCGACCTCGTCGTCGGCACGACCGACCTTTCGACGGGCCGGTCTACCGCCTACCTCCGCCGCTCCGTCAGCCCCGAACGGCTCGGGGAGATCGCGCGCACGCTCGAGGGGCGGCTCGCCGTCGTCTTCGGACCGGAGGACAACGGCCTCTCGCGCGAGGAGCTCGCGCTCTGCGACCTCCTGGTCCACATCCCCGCCCGTCGGGAATTCCCGACGCTCAACGTCTCGCACGCCGCCGGCGTGGTCCTCTACGCGGTCCACCGCGCCCGGGGTCCGGCCGATCCCGAGACGACCCCCGCGCCCGAGATCGTCGAGATGAACGGGCGCGAAAAGGAGCTGTTCCTCGTGCGTCTCGGCGAGCTCCTCGCCCGCACGCGCTACCCGGCGCACAAACGACGGGGTTTAATCCTCCTGTTCCGTCGCGTCCTCGGCCGGGCGACGCCTTCCGAGGCGGAGTACCGGATGATGCTGGGGCTCCTGAGGAGCGTCGGCACCACGCTGGACCGGGGAGTTCCGGATGGCAAGCGAAGAAGGTGATTGGCTGCGCGTGCGCGGCATCGGGAGAGAGCGGTTCGCCGGGTACCTCGTCGACTACCTCCAGACGCTCGGGTACTCGGTGGAGCGGGAGGAGTCCGCCGACACGCCGGTGAGCCGGATCCGGGGACGCCTCGAGCGGATGAACCCCGCCGTCCCGCCGGCCGCGGGCCTGCTCGTCTTCCGGCTCTATCCGACGAGCGGGGGCGCCGCGGTCGTCTGGGAGAGCCCGGTCGCGATACCGGCCGAGGAGCACGAGCGCATGGACCGCCTCGTCCGGGAGCTCACGAGCCACCTCGAGCGGGCGATCCACACCGAGAGCCATGCGACCGCGAAGATCGTACGTCCGACCGAGCCCCGGCTCCCCTGGACGTCCCCCAAACCGGGCGGCAGTTGAGCCGCGTACGCCCTCCTTCCTCGAACGGCGTATAACCTCGAACACGAGAGCTTTATCCTCGGCGTCGCGCCTCGGACGACCCTCGGGGGGTCCCCGCATGGGCTTCGTGCGCCGTCTGCGATCCGCCCGCGGCGGGGTGCTGCTCGATGGGGTACTCGCCCTGGGGGTCGTTCTGGTCGGGGCCTCCGTGCTGGCCCACTTCGGCCTCACGTTCACCGAGATCCTCCGGGGCGCCGGCCGCTTCTTCGGCCTCTGAGCGGCCGCTCGCGGGCGCGGCTGCCGCCCCGCCGCCCGGCCCGCCTTCGCCTCCTCGGCAGGCTTATAAACGGCGCCCGGGTCCCCCGCGCCGCCCTCGATGTCGACCTCCTCCTACCGTTACATGTCGCGGTCGTTCCGCCAGACGATGGGCCCCGAAGGGGCCGCGCTGCGGCACGAGCGCCTCTTGACCTGGCGGCGGGAGCAGACCGTCACTCGGCTCGAGTATCCCACCCGCCTCGACCGGGCCCGCGCCGTCGGGTTCCGAGCGAAGGGCGGCTATTTCATCGTCCGAGTCCGGGTCCGCCGCGGCGGCCAGGGGAAGCGGGCGATCATCGCCGGGCGCCGCCCGAAGCACAAGGGGATCCTCCAGATGACGCTCAACAAGAGCATCCGCCGGATCGCCGAGGAGCGGGCCCAGAAGCACTACCCGAACCTCGAGGTGCTGAACTCCTACTGGGTCGGCGAGGACGGCAAGCAGAAGTTCTACGAGGTGATCCTCGTCGATCCCGATAATCCCGAGATCCTTGCCGACCCGAAGATCTCCTGGATCGCGGCGCCCGCCCAGCGGGGCCGCGTCTACCGCGGGCTGACGAGCGCCGGGATCGAGGGCCGCGGTCTGCGCTGGAGCGGCAAGGGCGCCGAACGGATGCGGCCGTCCCGCGCGCGGAACCGCCGGTCGACCCGCCGCACGCAGACGAAGGTCATCCCGTAGACCGGGGCGATCCCCTACGGCTCGGGCGCGTCGACGACCGTCTCGAGCGGCACGCCGAATCGTTCCGCGTTGCGTCGGGCCCAGCCAAACAGCCCCTCGACGTGGACGAGCTCCCCCCGGAGGAGGTGCGCGAATCGTCGTCGGTACTCGAGGTCGAGCTCGACTCGGTCGGGGCCGAGGAACTCCCGGAGTCGCCTCGCGAGCGTCCCACCCTCGGTGTCCCAGTCGGTGAGCACGATCACACGACGGCTCCCGTCGACGAGGCTCTGGGCCGTGCCCGACAGGGTCCGTCCCCGGTGCACGATCGCGACCGTTCCCGGCCAGCCGAGGCGGCGGACGGACCGTCGGTCCCGTTCGCCCTCGACCAGCACGGTCGTCCCGGGGACCCGCCCCTCGGCGAGGAGCTTCTGCCAGAGGTCGACGAACTCCTCGAACGCCGCCCGCGGGTCCCGGTCGCGCTGCATCGGTTCCGCCGGCCCCTCCTCCCGTTCGCGGCCCGGTCGGCATCCCCGCAGACCGCACACCTCGTATAGTCCCTGCGTACTTCGCGGGCTCCCGGCGATGCCCGACCAGTTCACCCTTCTCCTCGAGTGGAGGCGCAACGAAGCGGCCGGCCGCGGCCTCGCCAAGCTTCCCCCCGACTACTACGGGGGGACGAGCACGTACCTCCGCGAGCTCCGGCGGTCCTACGAGTCGGACCTCCGGGAGAACCCGTCGAGCCGGAAGGGGGAGATCTCGCGGCAGACGTACCAGCGGGCCGGCCAGGTCGCCCGCGACATCCTCGAAGGACGGGTCCAGAAGATCCTCTCGCTCTCGTTCCAGGCGAGCATCGGTGGTGCCCGCGAGCTCCCGAACGCGCTGCCCGAGGAGCGGAGGATGTTCGACGAGCTGCTCGGGACCCTCCTCGAGTACCGCCGGACCGCCGCCCCGTACCTCGAGCCGTTCGTGGGAACCACGGCGGCGCCCCCCCCCGAGGCCAAACCGGTCGAGCGAGCCCCGGCGCCCGAACCGACCCCCGCTCCCGCGGCCCGGGCCCCCGGGGCCGCGGGCCCGCTCGCCTACGTGCGGATCCTCGAGGATGGCCATACGGTCGAGGTGGGCGCCGACTCGATCGACCTGCGCGCGGACGATCTCCTGTCGCTCCCGCCCGCGACGGCGAAGCTGCTCGTCGACACGAAGGTCGCGGAGCCGATCAAGGCCTCGCTCCCGCCGGTCCGCTAGCGCGCCTCGCCGATCCCGGCCGGGGGCACGGAGAGCTCGAGCGCCCGGAACCGATCGAACCCGAAGAGGAGGTTCTTCACGGCGAGCCGGAGCCGGACCTCCTCCTCGCTCGACCGGGTCCTCTTCAGCGCGGCCGCGAACAGCTCGGGGAATCCCCAGGCCCCGAGCGCCTCCGCCTGGGAGCGGAAGGCGGTCTCGACCCATCCGGCGGCCCGGGCGGCGGCCCGCAGCCGGGTGAAGTTGACGAACACCGAGAGGTCCGTCTCCCCGGGCGCGGAGAGCGGATCGTCGGCCGCCCGGTGCCGCCGGATCGCCTGCAGCGTTCCGCGCGGGTGCGCGGCGAGGAGCTCGGCCTCGGCCATCCCGTAGTCGAGGATCAGGAACCGGCCCCCGACGAGGTGGTCGGCGACCTCACGGACGAGCGCCTCGGCCGAGCTCGAGAGCTCGACGACCGTACCGACCTCGGCCTGCTCGGGCAGCGGCGGTGGGGGGACCGGATCGACGATCTCCTTCTCGGCCGGAGCGATCCGGCCGCCCTCCAGTCGTACCCCGAGCTCGGCCCATCCGCTCGGAGTCCGGCGGAGGCGTCGGGCGGGAAGCGCGTCCAGGAGCTCGTTCGCCAGCACCACGCCGGCGAACGGCCCCTCCGCGGCGACGGACGCGCTCTCGCGGACGGGAAGGTTCGCCGCCTCCCCGGCGGCCCGGGCCCGGGCGAGCGCCGTGCGGCGGAGCGCGTTCGATCGCTCGATGAGGACGTACTCGGCGGAGGCGGCGAGCCGCGACTCCCCGAGCGCCTCCAGGATCCCGGCGGCGAGGCTCCCGTCCCCGGGGCCGAGCTCCACGATCCGTACACGAGCCGACGCGGACAGGCGCTCGCAGACGCTCCCGATCTCCCGCGCGAGGGTCCGGGCGAAGAGTGGGTGGACGTGCGGGGCCGTGTAGAAGTCGCCCCCGGTCCCGAGGGGCGAGACCTCCCGTTCATAGTACCCGAGCCCCGGGGCATAGAGCGCCACGTCCATGAATCGGTCGAACGCGACGAACCCGTCGGGATCGGCGCGCGCGCGGAGCCGGGCGAGGAGGTCGGGCGCCGGCGTCGGGCTTTCGGCCGGTCCGTTCGTCGTCGGGTCCGGGAGCGGAGCCACGGGCCGCGGCCTCCCGCGCCGTCAGCCGATGTACCCGACGTCCTCTCGGGTCGGGGCGGACGTTCCGCCCGACGGCTCACCGGAGCGCTGCTCCACTTCGTGGATCTTCTGCGCGATCCGGTCGATCTCCCGGGCCTTCGCCTCGAGGGCGGTGAAATCGATCTCCACGCGCAGGACCTTGCCGAGGACCTTGAGGACCGCTTCCGCGCTGTGGGGGTCGACGAAGTACCCGCTCGTCTCCCCCATGAGGCAGACCCCCTCCATCCCGAACATCCGTCCGAGGCCGAGGAACAGCCCGCTCGCCCCGATCAGGCCGCCGCCGGGGTCGTTGCGGGAGAAGACGACGCCGAACTTCTTCATCGCCTCGACCCGGGCGGGGATCGTCGCCGCGCCGAGGACCCGCGGCGTCTCGACCGCGTGGCCCTGGGCGAAGCCGGCGAGCGTGTAGACCTCCTTGACCCCGAGGCCCGCGCAGTAGTCGAGCACCCGGTCGGTGATCTCGTACTGCCCTTCCGGGCTGATCCCCTGGTAGTCGCCGCCGAGGACGAGGATGTCGTGCGGGGCGGAGGCGGGGGCCTTCCAGTACGCGAGCTCGTTCGAGACGAGCCGGATCACTCCGGTCTCGCTGACGTACACCTGGGGGGGGAAGAACTTCGAGTAGATCGTCGCGAGCGGCTTCGTGGGGAGCTGGTCCCGCAGGTAGTCCGCCGCCAGCTTTCCGACGTTGCCGACCCCCGGGAGCCCTTCGACCAGGATCGGATCGCGGAGCTGGACCTTCTCGAGCGTGCGGATGACGACGTCTTGCACGACTACCCTCGCGGATACGACCCTCGGCGGGGCGATAAAGGTTCGGTGGCGCGGGGGTACGTCGCTATCCCGGGGACGAGGGCGCTTCGACCCGCCAGCCCCGCTCCTCGAGCCGGGCCCGCCAGATCCGGGTGAGGTCCGCGCGGTTCCCGACCTTCTCGACCGAGAGGGTGTGCTGGTGCCGGTCCCCGCGGGGCTCGGCGTGGAGGGTGAGGACGAGGTCGGCGAGGTCCTCGAGCCGGGTCGTCGTCGCCCGCTCGTGCGAGCTCGAATGGACCGCGATGAGCGCCTGGCCCCCGATCGTCTGGCAGCGGTGCCGGATCTGCCGCGCGACCGTGAGGACGTCCCGCGGGTCGAGCACCTCGAAGAAGAAGTCGACGGAGTCGACGACCATCCGGAACGGGGCGTCGATCGTCGCGAGGTCGGCGAGCATCCGGTCGGTGAGGCTGAACGACGGGCGGGCCCGGCCCTCGGGCTCCGGCCGGGTGAGGTCCTCGAGCGAGAGCCCCCGCTCCCGGACCCGGGCGACCTCGAGCCCGCGGACGAGGACCCGCTCGTAGTACTCGTCCGCCAGGTTGACGACCTTGATGTCGGTCGGGTCCCACCCGAAGTCCTCGAACGCTCCGCGGACGTCGTCCGTGCGCTCGTACGTCGTGTAGAACAGGACGGGCGAGGTCCCGACGCCGGCGTTCGCGAACTGCTTGGCGAGCAGCGGCGCCCCCGATCCCGACGTGCCCGAGAGGACGGAGAGCCAGCCGGGACGCAGTGCCGGGCCGATCGGCTGGTCGATCTCGGGGATGTCGAAGATCCGCTGGGCCTCGGACATGCTCAGCGGCCGGCCCGGGCGACGTCGATGGTCTCGTCGACGACGAGGTTCAGCATCTGGTCGATCGCCGCCGCCTCCTCGTCGGTCGTCTCGAGGACGAGCGTGAGGACCTGGCGGGTCTTGAGGTTGTTCAAAAGGATGTGGAAGAACTCGGAGAGGAGCTCGGGGGGGTTGTGGATCGCGAGCGAGTTCACGCTGTCGATCACGACGGTGGTCCGGGGGTGCGGGTAGCGTCGCAGGAGGTACTCGACCCGGAGCATGATCTCCTCCAGCGCCCGCGGGCTCTCGACGTACGTCGCGTTCGCGAGCGGGTTCGAGTAGTTCATCATCAGGTGGCTGATCGCATCGACGAACGAGATCCGGTCGGGCGTCACGTCGAGCGCCTGGGCGAGCGACCAGACGAACGACGCCGGGTTCGTCACCGCGACGTAGACGGTGTGGTTGTTCGACTCCGATCCGACGTCGCGCAGCGTCGCGTTCAGGACGGCGAAGTAGTGGTCGGCGTACTCCCGGGGGTCGAGCTTCAGCGCCACGGCGCTCCCGAGCGGGAGCGCGCGCAGCCGGTCGGCGACGTCGACGGGCGCCATCCCCTACCCGCCCCCGTCCGCGCCCCGGGCCCCCTTCAGGTGGGGCGCCATGAGCAGGCCGATCGGCGTCAGCTCGATCACGTACTGGGTCCGGGAGTGGGCGGTCCCGCGCATCTTGACGATCTGGAGGACCCGGAGGATGTCGCCCATCCGACGATTGTTCCACAGGAGGATCACCCCGTCCACGATCGCCTCCTCGACCCCGTGGGTCGAGTAGCGGCCGGACTGCGGGCCGATCTCCGAGACGAGCAGGGACGTGCAGCCCGCCTCGCTCAGCCCCTCGCCGAGGCGCAGGAGGAAGTCGCGGATCTGCTCGTCCCGGCGGATCCGGTAGCAGAGCGAAGTGAGGCTGTCGAGCACGAGCCGCTTGACCCCGAGCTCCCGGACGAGGCTGGCGATCGTCCGCAGCAGGATGTCGATGTCCTCGGGGGCCAGCTCCTCCCGCTCGAGGCCGAGCTTCCGGTAGATCACGGGAAGGTCGACGAACATCAACGAGCCGTTTGCGACCAGCTCCGGCCGGAAGAAGTCGAACGTGGAGAGGTTCTGGACCAGCTTCCCCGACGACTCCGTCACGGAGATGAACAGCGACCGCTCGCCCTTCTCCGCCCCCCGGACGAGGAACTCGAGGCAGAGCGTCGTCTTTCCCGTGCCGACGCTCCCCGCCACGAGCACCATGTTCCCCCGGGGGATCCCGCCTTCGAGGATGCTGTCGAGCCCCTCGATCCCCGTCAGGCACCGTTCGAGGGTGGTCGCCGCGCTCGCGAGCTCACGGTTCTCCGAGACGGGGACCGGGCCGGTCGGTGGGTCCATCGGGGTAAATCAGGCCGGCCCGTGCCTAAGAGGGTTGTGGCCTTGAGGAATCGTCGGGGGACGGCGCCGAACCGTCAGCCGGGATTTTGCGGAGGGGTTCGGGATCCAGCCACCATACCGCTCCGGCCTCCGTCCGCTCGGTCCGGCGGATCGCCCCGAGCCGTCCAAGCCGGGCTCCGACACGACGGACGACCTCGGGGTCGGTAGGGTACCGGGCGCGCAGCTCCGCGAGGGGTAGGCGGAGAAGCCGACCGGCCTCGACGCTCCAAGACCGCTCCCGCAACCAGGCGATCGCCATCTCGGGCGGAGGTGTGGCGGCTCGGAAAGGGGAATCCGCGGGCCGCCCCGCGGCAGGATCCTCCCCGCGGCCGCCCGCTGCCGTGGTGGGGGGCGGGACCGGCCGGGGGATCCGTGCCGTTCTCACCCACCGGACCGACTGGCCTTTTCCGATCAGGACCGCCGCCTCCCCCCGCGGCAGCGCCAGAAGGCGCTCCGCCGGCACCCCCGGCGCGGCCCGCGCGAGCTCCCGCGCCTCCTCGGGGAGGCCGCGGAAGGCAACGAAATCGGCCACGTTCGTCCACGCCGCCTCCCGGACGTTCTCGGGGAGCGACGCGATCGATTGGGTGGCGAGGACCACGTGGACGTTGCGCCGCCGAGCGAGGCGGAGCATCTCGGCCAGGCTCTCGTGGGCGAACCATTGGGCCTCGTCGAGGAAGACGAACGTCTTCGATCCCGGTCCGGAGGCCAGCAGCTCCGACCAAACGAGCGCGAGGTAGACCGCGAGGAGGTAGCGCGCGGTCGCCTCCCCGACCCGGGCGGCGTCTCCCGAGACGAGCACGATCCGACCCGGTCGAACGAACTCGGCCGCGCTCAGCTCGGGGGTGCGCGCGCAGAGCATCCGGGCGAGCGTCGGGTTGCGGACCACTTCGTGGAGGAGCCGGCGGGCCCCGTCGGCGTCCTCGGGCCGCTCCCGGATCCGCGCGGCGAGCTCCCGAAGAGATTCTTCCGCGCCGGGCGGGGCGGCTCGTCGGGTCAGGCCCGAGGTCGAAAGGAGGGTGTGGGCGTCGGCGAGGGTCCCGCCGGGGAAGGCGGCGGCCGACCGAACCGCCCGCGTCAGCATCTCCTCGAGGCGGGGCCCCCAGAAGGAGTCGGCGTACCGGCCCGATCGGACTCGCCGTAGGGCGTGGACGATGTCGGCGATCCGCCGTTCGGCCCGCACCGGGTCGATCGCGGTACCGCCTCCGATCCCTTCGAGCGCGTTGATCGAGGGGGCGTCCTCTCCCGGGGAGATCGAGAGCACGGGTACCCCGGCCCCGGCGAGCTCTGAGCGGACCTCGCGGGCGGTCTCGCCGAGCGGATCGAGGAGGACGAGCCCCCCCTGTCGGGCCGCCCGGACCGCGAGCCCGACGATCAGCGAGCTCTTCCCCATCCCGGTCTCGCCGAGGATCGCGAGGTGGCGCCCTTGCGCGGGCTCGACGGGCACGCGGACCACGGTGCCTGCCGGCGTGCGGCCGAGGGGAAGTCCCCCGGACCCGATCGCTCCCAGGCCCGCACCCGAACCTCCGACCTCCCGCGGGGGCAGCACCGCGATCAGCTCGGCCGATGTGAGGAGGAAGCGGGGCTCGATCCGGAGGTAGGCGAGGGCGCGAGAGAACGAGATCCCGATCCCATCGATCCGCCTCCATGCGGCCTCCGCCGCGCCGATGGCGCGACGACGCTCCTCGGCGGGAGCTGCCCGAGGCACCCTCACCCGCACCGTCGCGGTCCAGAGCGGCCCCGGGTCGCTCGCCACCGGGGTCGGCGGCGGGACCCGGAACGGTGCGGCTCTCCCACCGACCGGGGCCGGTCGGGGGATCCCTGCCGGCTCTAGATATCGCTCGAGATCCGGGAGTCGATAACGGTCGACGACCGGGGAGACGAGACAATCGAGCTCGGTCCCCGACCGGATCGCGGACAGGGCGAGCGCCGCGGTCAACACCACCGCCCCGCTTTCCGGGGGTGGGACCGGTCGCTCCCCCGGGAGTCCCCTCCTTCGGGCGAACAGGGTCTCGCCGCCGTCCGGGACCGGGTCCACGGGGGTCCGTCGCCACTGACCTGGGTCGTAGGCGCCCGCGAGGACCCGCTCGACCCATCGAACGGACGACGGGCCCCTCACTTCGAGCGAGATCGCCGGCTCGGGACCGGATCGCACCGCGACCCCCAGCGACACGCCGAGGCCGTGGCCGGCGCGCAGCGCTGTCTCCAACCTCGACCTCCCCCGGCTCGCTTCGTCCCGGACCATCGGCCCTTCCGCGCGGGAAACGAACCGCCACGCGGCCGCCTCGCCGGCCGGCCGGTGGGCCCCCGGGACACGCACGGTCGACGCCGGACGGATGGCGGACGAAGGAGAGGTCGGCCTAGCCGAACGCTGAAAGCCGCCTCGTCAGCCTCAAGTAGCCCTCCCCCCACGCCGGGACGAGCGTCCCCCGATGCCGTCGATGGAAGAGCAGATACTCGCCGTCGAGGAGGAGATCCGCAATACCTCTTACAACAAGGCGACCCAGGGGCACATCGGCCGGCTGAAGGCGAAGCTCGCGGTCCTCCGCCTCGAGCGGGAGTTCCGGGCGAAGGGTAAGGGCGGGGGCGCGGGGTACTCGGTCCGCAAGAGCGGTCACGCGACGGTCGGGCTCGTCGGGTACCCGTCCGTCGGCAAGTCGACGCTGCTGAACCGCCTGACCGCGGCGGAGAGCGAGACCGCGGCCTACGACTTCACGACGGTCTCGATCATCCCGGGAATGCTCCGCTGGAGCGGCGCCTCGATCCAGATCCTGGATATGCCCGGTCTCGTTCCCGGCGCCGCTACCGGCCGGGGGCGGGGCCGTGAGGTCCTGTCGGTCGTGCGGTCGACCGACCTCATCCTCTTCATGGTCGATCCGGAGCACCCGAACCTGCGGGCCCTCGTCCAGGAGCTCGAGGCCGCGGCCGTCCGCATCAACGCCCGCCCCCCGAAGGTCGTCATCCACCGCGTCGACCGCGGCGGGCTCACGATCTCGAGCACCGTGCGGCTGACCCACCTCGCCGGCGGCCTCGCGACCCCGATCGCTCGGGAGTTCGGCCTGCACAACGGCACCATCATCTTCCGGGAGGACGCCACGGCGGACGAGCTGATCGACGTCCTGGCCGGCAACCGCGTCTACCTGCCCGCGCTCCTCGCCGTGAATAAGTCGGAGTACCTCACGGCGGACGACCGGGCCCGTCTCGCCGTCGCGACGCAGCCGTTCGTGCCGTCGTACATCAGCGCGCGCGACGGCACCGGGCTCACCGAGCTCGTCAATCGCATCGGCCGGGCCCTGCGGTTCATACGGATCTACGTGAAGCCCCCCGGACGTCCGCCGGACCGGGAGGAGCCGGTGATCCTCCGGCGGGGCGATTCCGTTACGGAGCTGCTCCGGCGGCTTCCGGGGGATCTCGACAAGACGTTCAAGGCCGCCCAGATCTGGGGGCCGAGCGCCCGGTTCCCGGGTCAGACGGTCGGGCGGGACCACGTCCTCGACGACGAGGACGTCGTCACGATCGTCGTCGCCCGCGGGTCGGCGCGCGCGAGCGAGTGACCGGACCCGGCGGCCGCGCCCCCGCGGCCCGCAGCACGCCCCCGATCAGGTAGTGGCCCCGGTGGAACGGCTCGAGCCGCACCCCGCGCTCGAGGTCGACCCCGTCGGCGAGGCTCGATTCGGCGCCTTCGAGGTGCCGGATCGCCGAGAGATCGCGGCCCATGCTCGCGGTCTTCAGGGCCATGAGGAGCGCCGCCCCATCCCCGGAGAGGAGGAGCTCGGCGTTCCGTTGCACGATCTCGACCTGGTCGGGCTGGGCGACATCGGCGTACACGCCGTGGACGACGGGAACGAGGTCCGCGTACGAACCAGGATCGCGCGCGTCGCCCAGGATCGGGAGCAGGCTGGGCCATCGCGCGCTCGTGGCGAGCAGGCGAGCGAACGGCCGGAGGCTCCGCTCGACCGCGTAAACGCTTCCGGACGGCCCGACAAGGTCGGCGACGTGGGAGGCGGTCGTGCCGCTCGCGGCTCCGAGGTACAGCCAGCGCTCGCCGGGCCGTGGGATCGGACCGGACCAGCCCGCGGCGATCCCGGCCGCCAGCTTCGACCGAGCTGGCTCGAAGCGACGGAACCTGCGCCCGTCGCGCTCGATCCACCCTTCCCCGTAGACGGGGGGCAGCTCCCCGACCGCCTCGGTCCAGAGCTCGACGCGGTCGGCGAGGCGGCGACGCAGGAGCCGCGGGGAGAAACGGTCCTCCTCGAACGGCCGCGCGGTCCTCACCGGGACCTCCGACGGAGCTCCTCGATACGGCGGTCCCGCCGGCGGGTCAGACCGGGCGCGATCGGGGCGCGCGTCGTCGCATCGGCTCGCACGGCGATCGCGGCCAGGGCCGCGAGGCTCCGAGCGTACGCCCCCCGACGCTCGACCGGCACGTCCCCCATCCGCTCGGCCCGGAAGATCACGCCGAACCTCGGTCCCCGGTCGGGGGACGGTCGGCGGCGGGACCCGAGCAGCTGCAACCGCGGCGCGCGCATCCTTCCGAGAGGCGCCACCCCGCCCGCGGCGGCGACGAGCCGCGCCGCGACCCGGGCCCCCACGACGGCCGAGAGGTTCGGGACGACCTCGCGGGCTGCATTCTCGACCGTCTCGACGAGCGCCCGGTGATGGTGCTCGAGGGTGCCCCGGGCCGAAGCCCAGCGGGCCGAATACTCGACCAGCGGGGATCCCGGCACGGTCAGCATCGCTTCGGCGGCCCGTTGCTCGCGACCGACCGCCCGCTCGAGGCGCTCCTCCTCCCGCGCCAACGTGACGAGCACCTCCTCGGGCGCGCGGAGGGCGCGGGCGAGGCTCGAGGTGGCGATCTCTCGCAGGTACGCCCGTTCGGCGGACGGCTCGGGGCGCGGCAGCAGGCGGCGGCCGCGACGCCACTCCACCACGGTCGCCGGGGCCACGCGCCTTCCCGTCCGGAGCGCGAGGGCCCGGACGAGCTCCGGGCCGGCGGCGTGGACCTCGACATCGGCCGGGAGCTCGGCGACCGCGCCCGCCAGGGACGCCGGGACCGTTTCCGGCGCGAGGCCCGCTCCGGGGCGGGGGGGTTCCCGGCCGACCGGTGGGCGGTGGACCACGGGCCGATCGCTTCCGGGGGGGAACAGATAGAGCGCCGGCCCGAACGGGATGACGAGCGCCGCGCTCACGCGCTAGAACTCCCCAAGCGACTTCTGGAACCGGTGACGCTCCTCGGGGACCTCGACCGGGTACTTTCCCGTGAGGCACCCAAGGCAAAGGCGGTCGCCCTTCAGGCCGATCGACTCGACCAGCCCGGGGAGCGAGAGGTACCGCACGCTGTCCGCCCCGATGATCACCGCGATCTCCGCCTCCGAGCGGCCGTGGGCGACGAGCTCCTTGCGTTCCTTCATGTCGACGCCGAAGTAGCAGGGCGCCACGATCGGCGGGCAGCCGATCCGGACGTCGATCCGGGTCGCCCCGGCGGCGCGGACCATCTGCACGATCTCGCGGAGCGTCGTGCCCCGGACGATCGAGTCGTCGAGCAGGACGACGCGCTTTCCCTTGAGCAGCCCGGGCACCGGATGGAGCTTCACGCGCACCTCGAACTCCCGGCGGCGCTGGTCGGGGAGGATGAACGTACGCTCGACGAACCGGTTCTTGATCAGCGCCTCGGCGTACGGGATCCCCGAGCGCTCCGCGAACCCGAGCGCCTGCGGACGCGCCGAATCCGGTACCGGCACGACGATGTCCGCCTCCACCGGGCTCTCCTCCGCGAGCCGCCGGCCGATCCGATGGCGGACGTCGTACACCGGCTGGCCCTCCGCGATCGAATCGGGACGCGAGAAGTACACCCACTCGAACATGCAGTGCGCCTGCTCGCCGTTCCCCGGGATGTGCGAGGTATGCGCGAGCTGGCCCTTCTCGAGGACGACGACCTCGCCGGGCCCGACCTCGCGGATCGCCCGACCGCCCATCATCTCGAGGGCGACCGACTCGCTCGCGACCGCCACGCCCCCGTCGATCGTCCCGAAGACCAGCGGTCGGATCCCGAGCGGGTCCCGGAACCCGTAGACCTTCGACCCCGCGAGGAGCACGACCGCATACCCTCCGACGATCTCCGTGCATGCCCGGCGGATCGCGGCGTCGAGGTCGCGGGTCCTTCCGAACTCGAGGGCGATCATCTGGGCCATCGTCTCGGTGTCGGCGTTCCCGAGCAGGTCCACGCCCTGGGCCTGGAGCCGGCGGCGGATCCGGTCGAAGTTGACGATGTCGCCGTTGTGGGCGATCGCCGCGTCCTGGTCGTGGATCTTGACGACGATCGGCTGCGCGTTCTCGAGGTCGCTCGACCCCGTCGTGGAGTAGCGCACGTGCCCGATGCCGACCGGTCCGCGCAGGGTGTCAAGCATCTCCTGGGTGAAGATCTCGTGGACGAGGCCCATCCCCTTGCGGTGGAACAGCTTCCCGTGGCTCGTCGTGCCGATCCCGGCCGACTCCTGGCCCCGGTGCTGCAGGGCCCGGAGGCCCCGGAACAGGTAGGGGGCCGCCCCCTTGCCCTGCAGCGAGACCCCCACTACGCCGCAGAACTCGCGTGCCGGCATCTCTCGGTCGGGGGCGGACAGGGCACCCCCGACCGAGCCAGCGGCCCGCGGGTCTTAAGCGGTGCGCCGCGCGCGAGGTCGACCTCAGCCGAAGAGGGCGGAGAGACCCTCGGCCGCCTCTTCCTCGGAGACGCCCTTCTCTTCCTTCTTCTCCTCTTCCTTCTTCTCGGGCTTGCCCTTCCCCTCGGCCGCCGGAGCGGCCGCGGGGGCGGCGAACGACTCGGCCTTCGTGAGCAGCTCGGCGAGGTTCACGCCCTCGAGCGAGGCGAGCAACGCCTTCACGCGCGGCACGTCCGGCGCGACGCCCGCCGCGCTCAGGACCCCGGAGAGCCCCTTCTCATCGATCGGCTTCTTGGCGGCATTCAGCAGCAACGCACCGTAGACGTACTCCATCTCTCTCACTCCGTGGACTTCGGGGGAACCCTCAGTGACCTGTCAGTTTTCCGACCGCCGCCGCCTCGCGGATCGCCTGCGCGAAGAGGGGGCCGACCGTTTCGGGAGTAGGGTAACCGGCGGCGACCGCGACCGCCAGGGCGGCGCGGTGGGCCCGGGTAACGAACCGCGAGATCGTCTCGGGGGCGATGATCCCGAGCTCGAGCGCGACCCCGAGGGCGCCCACGACCCCGCGGGCGATGTCGGCCCGGCGCGCGTCGAGGTCGACCGCGAGGACATCGGGCGGATAGAACGTGTCGCCGTCGACGACGGCGCGCAGCGTCAGCCCGACCTCGAGCGGGCGGATGTCGAGCCGCGTCAGGAGCCCCGCGACCTCGCGCGAGATCGTACCGCCGGCCCGGACGATCGTCGTGTCCTTCTTGAGCACGACCTTGCCCTTCTCGATCGCCGCGGGGAAGCCGGCGTGCTGGAGCTCGCCGACGATCGGGCCGGGTTTGAAGCTGGTCGTCCCTCCCGGGACGACGATGTCGTTCGGGGCCAGCTCGCCGCCGCGGGCGGGGGTCGGGGAGCGGGTCTCGAAGAGCTCGTGCGCGAGCGAGAACGGATTCCCCTCGGCGGCGAGGACCGCCGTCTGGTCCTGGACCTGCTCGAGGAGCGGGCGCAGCGACGGGCGCGTCTCCGACGCGCGCTCGAGGGCATGGCGGATCGAGCTGTTCGTCGCGACGACGATCGGGTGGTCCCGGTTCCTCAGCTCCCGCCGCATCGTCTGGAGCGCCGAAGCCGGCACGCCCCGCAGGCCGACGACGGCGGTGACCTTGTGGGAGAGCAATTGCTTCGCGAGCGCGTCGACCTGCGCGATCCTTTCCGGTCGGACCGATCCGCGTCCCGGCATCGTCCCTGCCCTACCAGAGCCGAACGGCCGGGCCCATCGTCGTCTTGATGTAGACCGATTCGATGTTGGAGCGCCCCCGTTCGAGCTTCCCGACGATGCGGGTGAGCACCACGTCGACGTTCTGGGCGATCAGCTCGGGCGTCATCCCGCGCGTGCCGACCGGGGCGTGGAACGTGCGCTTCCCCTTCGAGCGGACCCGGATCGAGCGCTTGAGGGCGTTGATCAGGTTCGTCGGATCGCTGCCCGGCGGGAGAGGGCGGGGCATCTTTCCCCGCGGGCCGAGCACGACGCCGAGCCGCTTACCGATCGTCGGCATCAGCGGGGCCTCGGCGAGGAAGAAGTCGATCGTCCCCACGGCCTTCTTCGCGCCCTTCGCGAACTCGTCGAGCTCGGCGGAGGTGATCACCACGTCGGCGACGTTCCGGATCTTCTGGCAGAGTTCGGGGGAGGCGATGACCGCGACCCGGACCGTCTTGCCGCGGCCGTTCGGGAGGGGGATGTCGTCCTCGACCCGGTTCTTCGGCAGCGAGAGGTCGAGGTCCTTGATGTTCACGGAGAGCTCGACGGTCTCCGAGAACTTGCGCTCGGGAGCCTTCCCGAGGGCTTCGGTGACCACTTCTACGGACGGACGGTCGGGCATCGCTCTCTCCGAGGTAAGGACGCGAGCGCGGCGAAAAGGCTTCCCTATATGAGCGTTCGCTCGCCGCTCGGCGAGCGCGGGTGGCCCGGGGAGGCCGTCCGCTCGCGCGGGGAGCGTTCCCCATCGCGTTCGTCGCCTCAGAGCCCGCCCTAACTCATATATAGCAAATCAACCTCGGGCGCCGCCGATGCATTACCCTAAGACCGTGTCCACGTACTGCCCGAAGTGCAAGACGCACACGGACCACGAGGTCGAGAAAGGCAAGAAGCGCCCCGCTTCCGAGATGAAGTGGGGGCAGCGCCGCTTCCGCCGGGCGACCCGCGGCTACGGGGGCTTTCCGCGACCCAAGCCCGAGGGCCGGGCGAAGGCGGTCCGCCGGGTCTATCTCAAGTTCCGTTGCAAGAAATGCAAGTATACCGTCCAGCCGAGGAGCTGGCGGGCGAGCCAGCTCGAGCTCGTCGAGCAGCACAAGTAGGAGGACCGATGCGAGGACCAGCCCCCTTCTGGGTCGTGAAGTGCCCCGACTGCTCGACCGAGCAGACGATCTTCAGCCGCCCCGCGACCGTCGTCAACTGCGGCGTCTGCGGCGCCAACCTCGCGACGCCGACCGGCGGCCAGGCGCAGCTTCGGGGGGAGCGCGTGCGCTCCCTCGAGGGCTAGGCAGGTCCGGCGGGACGGATGGCCCTTCGCGCGGAACTCCCCGAGGAAGGGGAGCTGGTCATCGGGACCGTCACCTCGATCCGGAACTTTGGGGCGTTCGTCACCCTCGACGAGTACGCGAAGCGCGAGGCATTCATCCACCTCTCCGAGGTCGCCGCGGGCTGGGTCAAGTACATCCGGGACCACATCCGCGAGGGCCAGAAGATCGTCGCGCGGGTACTGCGCGTCGACCCCGCGAAGAACCAGATCGATCTCTCCCTGAAGCGGATCAACGACCATCAGCGGCGGGAGAAGGTCCAGGCCTGGAAGAACGAGCTGCGCGCGATGCGCCTCGTCGAGCAGGTCGCGACCGCGCTGGGGAAGACGGGGGAGGAGGCGCTCGAGCTCATCGGGCCCCCGCTGATCGAGCGGTACGCCTCGCTCTTCGCGGCCTTCGAGATCGCGTCGGCCGACCCGAAGCGGTTCCAGAAGGAGAATGAGAAGTCCGCCTGGGCGACCGCGTTCCTCAAGGTCGCCCGGGAGAACATCCTCCCGCCCCAGGTCACGATCCTCGGCACGCTCGAGATCTCCGACCGCGCGGCGGACGGCGTCGACCACGTCCGGGCGGCCCTCGCGGCGGCCGAGGCGGCGGACAAGGAGGCGGTCGAGGTCCAGTACGTCGGCGCCCCCCGGTACCGCATCCGCGTCCAGGCGCCCCAGTACAAGCAGGCCGAGGAGACCCTGAAGCGGGCGACCGAGGCGGCGCTCAAGTCGATCCGGGCCGCGGGCGGCGAGGGGAGCTTCGCGCGCGCATGACGGAGTCGCTCCTGCGCGTGTGCCGGCCCTGCGGCCGCTACACGTTCCGCGCCCAGTGCCCCGACTGCTCGAACCCGACCCGCACGCCCCACCCCGCGCGGTTCGACTCGAGCGACCGGTACGGGAAGTACCGCCGTCGCCTGCTGGCGGCGACCGCGATGCCGACCCGGACGGAGTGATCACGTATGGCAGCCGCGATCCACCGGATCAAGGTCGTGAACGACGTGAGCGACCTCGTGCCGATCCTGCGGGCGGTCGACTCCCCGGTGAAGCTGAAGCTCGTGCAGCGGCTCGGCGAGGAGTGGCTCACGCTCGAGGACGTCGAGAAGCATTTCGGCAAGGACGGCGTGAAGGCGCTCGCCTTCTTCGAGAAGCTCCGGCTGATCGACACGCGCTGGGTCGCCCGCGAGGGCCGGCGCCAGCCGGACAAGAGCTACCACTTCTACTACTCGACGATCAACATCAACACGACGAGCCCCCTCGTCGAGATCTCCGAGGTGCTCGCCATCGCCACGATGGGCACGAAGGAGTACACGAAGCTCGAGCAGCGGATCTACGAGGCGGCCGGCCCCGACGGACGGTTCTTCTCCGACATCGCGGAGGAGCTCGGGATGTCCCCGACCCGCCTCAAGGGCCTCGTCAAGCGTTCCGAGAAGCTGGAGTACCGTGGGCATCGGATCGAGCGGTTCCAGGCGGAAGTCGACGCGTAGACCGCGCCCCGGGCCCTCGGTGCTCCGGATCGGCCACCGGCCCGGCCGGGACCCCCGGCTCACGACCCATCTCGCGCTCACGGCCCGCGCCTTCGGCGCGCGCCGGATGTACCTCCACCCGCCCGACCCGGATCTCGCCGAGCGCCTGCGCCGGGTGGTCGACGGCTGGGGCGGCGACTTCGAGATCGTCCCCGCGCCGGACTGGCGGAAAGTGGTGCGCGAGCACCGGGGGACGGTCGTCCACCTCACGATGTACGGTCTCCCGCTCGAGCGCGTGCTCCCCCGGCTGCGGAGGGGCGGGGAGATCCTGTTCGTCGTCGGCGGCGCGAAGGTCCCGGCCGACCTCTACGCGCTCGCGGGGCTCAACGTCGCGGTCGGTCACCAGCCGCACAGCGAGGTCGCCGCCCTCGCCGTCGTCCTCGAGCGGCTGCGCGGGGTCCCGGGGCCCGAGCCGCTCCCGGGGGCGCGTCGCCGCATCGTCCCGACCGAGCGCGGGAAGCGCGTCCGTTCGCGGGGGAGGGACGGCCGATGGAGCCGCTAGCCCCGATCCCGCCGCGCCCGCTCCCGGTCTCGGCAATCGCTCCGGGGAAGTGCATCGTCTTCGGGGAGCATGCGGTCGTGCACGGCGCTCCGGAGCTCCTGCTCGCGATCGATCTCACGACCCAGACGCTCGTCCGCCCCGCGCCACGGGGGACGACGATCCTCAACGCCGACCGGGAGGCGCTCGCGCACAATCCGTACTTCCGGGAGGCGATGAGCCGCGCCTGGGAGCGGTCCGCCCCCCCGGTAGAGGTCCGGAGCGTCTCGCGGATCCCCCGCGCTGCCGGGCTCGGGTCGTCGGCCGCCTTCGCCGCGTCGCTCTCGGCGGCGTTCGGCGCGGCGACCGGCGGGATCGACCGCCCGGGCCTCGCCCAGCGGGCGTTCGACATCGAGCGGGCGGCCCAGGGGGTCGGTAGCCCCGGGGACACCTCGGCGAGCGTCGCGGGGGGGTACGTCTCTCTCAACGGCGGCTCCGGCGATCTCCTCTGGACGGTGACCGCCGCCGAGCAGAAGTGGGAGGTGCGTCGGGTCGAGGACCCCCGGTGGCTCTGGGTCGTCGCGCACACCGGCATCGCGCGCGCGACCGGCCCGGCGGTGCGCGCCGTCGGCGAACGGTTCCGGGCGGCGGGCGGGGCGGCGCTCCTCGAGGAGTTCGCGGCCCTCGCGCGGGAGGGGATCGCCGCCGTCGGTCGCGGGGACCGCGTCCGCACCGCCGAGCTGATGCGCCGCAACCAGGAGCTGCTCGTCGAGGTCGGGGTCTCGCATCCCCGCCTCGAGGCCCTCCTCGCCGCCGCCGCCCCGGCCGCGGAAGCGGCGAAGATCACGGGCGCCGGCGGGGGCGGGTCGATCGTCGCCCTTCCCGTGCCCGGAAGCGAGTCGGACCTCGTCCGCCGGCTCGCCCGAGCCGGCGGGCTCCCGTTCGTCGTCCAGCCGTCCGCGCGCGGCGCCGAGCTGCTCGAAGGGCCGGTGCCGTCCTAACGGACCGGCCCGTTCACTTGCGCGCGACGATCCGCACGACGGAGTTCGGCTCCATCGGGTGGTCGGCGGCGAGCGCGCGGTGCGTCCGGCCGTCGATCGCCCGGATGAACTGCTCCCCGAGGTCGGTGTGCACGCGGTACGCGAGCGCCCGCGCCGGGATCCCCGCGGGGACCAGCAGCGCGTCCGGGAGGACGCGGCCCTTGCTGTCCGTCCAGTGCGTCTCGTCCTCCACCGGATAGACGACCATCCGGCCGAGCCGGGTGAAGACGGTCGTTTCGAGCGCCTCTTGGACGCCGGTCGTGCCCCATTCGTGGAGGACGCGCCGGATCTCCGCGAGCGCGGCGGTCTGGCCCGGGCTCAGGCGGGCCGGGTCGCGGACCGTGAAGGCGGTGTCGCCGGGCCGGTAGTCGACCATGCCGGCCCGGGCCGCGCGTCGCAGCGTGAGCTCGGCGTCGGCGGCCGTCGGGACGAAGGGAAGAGGTCGGATCCCCTCGCCGAGCAGCGCGGCCTGGGCGCGCGTCGCGCGATCGCATTTGTTCGCGGCCACGAGCCTCGGCTTCGAGGAGCGGAGGAGCTCGCGGGCGAGATCGAGACGCTGCTCGTCGGTCCAGTGGGCGGGGTGGTCGCGCTCGACGGGGGCGTTGCGCAGGGCCGTCATCACCGCCGGCGTGGGGATCGAGAGGCCCGCGAGCCGCTCGGTCAGGAACTCCTCGACCTTCCGGCCCTCGAGCTCCACGCCCTTCGCCTGACGCACGAAATCGCGGCCCAGCACCTCGGCGATCCACGCGACGAGCTCCTCCTCGAGCCATCCGACCTCCTGGGCGGGGTCGTGCGATCCGGGAGCGACGATCTGACCCTCGGCGTCGGTCGCCCCGCTCAGGTCGACGACCTGGACGAACCCGTCGGCCTGCCGGAGATCGTCGAGGAACTTGTGGCCGAGACCCTTGCCCTCGTGGGCGCCGGGGACGAGGCCCGGAACATCGACGAGGGCGACGGGCACCCATCGGGTCCCGTCGACGCATTTCGCGTTGCCCGGATGGCACTGCGGTCCCTTCTCGTGGTGGGGGCACGGCGCCCGCACGGCCGACACCCCCCGGTTCGGCGCGATCGTCGTGAAGGGGTACGGGGCCATCGGAACCTCGAGGAGCGTGAGGGCGTTGAAGAACGTCGACTTCCCGACGTTCGGCTTGCCCACGACCCCTACTTCCATCTTCGGATCGCTCCTACCGTCCTCAGACCGTGTAGTTCGGCGGGGTCTCGACCACGCCCAGAGCGTGGTTCGTGGCGAGCGCGAGGGCGAAGAGGAGGTCGCTCAGGCGGTTCGCCCACGCGAGGAGGTCGGCGGAGAGCGGCTCGTCCCGGTGGAGCGCGAAGAGCTCGCGCTCGGCCCGTCGCGAGATGGTGCGACAGACGTGGAGCGCCGACGCCGGCATCGAGCCCCCGGGGACCACAAAGCTGCGGGTCGGGGGATGTTCCGCCTCGAACCGGTCGATCTCATGCTCGAGCCGTTCGGTGTGCGCCGCCGTGAGGTGATGCTTCGCACCGGCCCCGTTCGGAGCGGCGGCCAGCTCGGCCTGGGCCACGAACACCTCGTCCTGGAGTCGCCGAACGACCGTCCGGATCTCCCCGAGCGACTCGGGGAGCGTTGCCAGGGCCACGCCGAGGTGGGCGCCGAGCTCGTCGTACGCGCCGTAGGCGCGGATCCGCAGGGCGTCCTTCGCTAGACGGACGCCACCCGCGAGACCGGTCGTTCCACGGTCGCCCGTACGGGTATAGAGACGCGGGATCCTCTCGCCTCCGGCCGCCACGGCAGCTGATCCAAGGGGGAGCTCAGACCGTGGACGGGGCAATACGAGATGTGGAGCACCTCATTATGCTTGGCGTCCTGACGGCACAGTCGGCAAATGAATCCGCTTCGCTCGCTCCAGGCGATCCCCATCGCTCCTACGGTTGCTGCCATCCCTTGTCCCGGGGGCTAGCGCCGGAGGAGCCCCCGCCCCTCCCGATCCGCTCGTCGTCGTCCCTCACGTCGCTCGCTCGCCGCGCGCGCGTGGTTCCGCAGCGCGGGCAGCCGCTCGCCGTAGGTCCGGGCTAGCTCCGAGATCCCGATGTGGACGGCGAGCGAGAGCGCGCCGTCGTAGTTCGGGGCATACCCTTGCTCGACCAGCTCTTCGAGCTCGTTCCGCAGGGTCGCGGGGAGCTCGGTGACGGAGGGCCGCTCCTTCGCGGCCTCCCGGACGAGGGCGCGCACCGCTTCCGAGCGGCTCGCGAACTCGCGGCTCTGGCGGATCTGGTCGAGAAGGGCCTCCTCCTCGGTCGTCAGGCGCACGCCGAGGAAACGGGTCGCGGGAGCGTCGGCCCGAGCGTTTCGCACGGCGTTTAACAGAATTTAACGAATACTTATCCTTTGTGCCGTTTCGTTAAACGAAGGGGGCAAGGCGTCTCCGAACCCGGCGAGCACCGATCGCCAGCCCCACGGAGTCCGCTTGAAGCTGCAGGACGTCCCGTGCCCGCCCACGCGCCAGCACCCGGTTCGGTGAACGACCGAACTGCGCGAGGAGACGTCGGTCACGCCGGTGCCGTTCGCGCCGGAGCATCCGACGAGAGACGCGATCTAGGCGTTCTGAAGTTCTCGGTCGCGGGGCCGTCGGGTGGAAGTACCCGTGACCGGACGGCCGAAACCAAGGGGCGGGCCCGGCGATAGAGCACGCGGTCACGAAGATGGGGGGGACCTTCGCTAAGCTACTTGAGAAGGGATGGCCTGAGCTCGCCGAGGCGAGGGCGTAGAGGCGCGTAGATGTCGAGAAAGATCACCGCCAGTCTGTACATGACACTTGACGGCCGCGGAGCGTTCCCGAAGTACCCGGGTTCCGACCGGCAGACGACCGAGGCCAACGAAATGTGGCGCGAGATGTGGCTGAATCGGTTCGACGATGACACGACCGTCATCATGGGCCGCCGGTCGTTCCTTGGTCATCGACGCGTCTGGACCGAGAAAGCACGAATAGCGAGCGACCCGAAGTACTTGATCGATTACTCTCGGTGGCTCGACCACGTCGACAAGGTCTGTCTGTCGAACCGCTTGAAGTCCCCGGGATGGGAGAACTCCCGGATCATGAAGGGCGACCTTTCCAAGATCGTTGCCAAGGTGAAGCGCGAGAAGGGCGGGAACATCATCGCGGAGGGGGGCCCGCGACTGATCCTCGAGTTCCTCCGGCGGGGGCTCGCGGACGATTACTGGCTCGTCGTGCAGCCCGTGGTCTACGGGAAAGGGCCTCAGTACTGGGGTCCGATGAAAGCGCAAGCGACCCTCAGGCTCCTCTCGTCGACGACCATGGAAGACGGGGAGTTGATGCTCCACTACGAAATGGTTCGAGGATTCCGCGCCTAGTGCGACCGGCGACCGCTGGGACCTGGGCGGGTCCCGTGCGCAGAGGGCGGCGCGAGGGGAGGGAGGCGTCCGGCCTCGCATCACGAGGGTCGGAACGAGGGGGGGCACCAATGGGGCCCCGTACTCACAACCCCTGGCGGGGTACAAGTAGGCCCGTCGGCTCCGTCCGCGGGCCATGCCGGAGACCCCCTCGAAGCTGCAGCGCAGCGCCGCCCGCAACATCGTGGCCAAGTACCTCAAGGTCCGAGCGGGAGAGAACGCGATCATCGAGTCGTGGGACCACACGATGGCCATGGCCACGGCGATGGTCGATGAGGTCCGCCGAGCGGGCGGCCGCGTCCTCCTCGTCCACGAGGACGAGGACGCGTGGTGGCGCGCGGTCGACCGAAAGCAGAGCAAGCTCCTCGGCCAGTCGAGCGCCCCGGAGTGGGCGGCGTTGAAAGCCGCGGATGTGTACGTGAATTTCTGGGGTCCGGGCGACACCGACCGCATCGAGGATCTTCCCGAGAAGACCTTCGACGAAGCGCTCGCCTGGAACTGGCCCTGGTACGCGGTCGCCCGGAAGGCGGGGCTCCGCGGCGGGCGGATGACCGTTGGGTTCGTGACGGAGGGACGGGCCAAGAAGTGGGGCGTGGACCTCGCCCAGTGGGAGGAAGGCGTGCTGCGGGCATCTCTCGTCGACCCGGAGGAGACGGCGAAGAGCGGGGCTCGGCTCTGCCAGGCGCTCTCCCGCGGGAAGAAGGTGCGGATCTCGCACTCGAACGGAACCGACCTGGAAGTCGCCCTCGGGGGGGTCGCTCCACGGTTGCACGACGGGAGACCCCACCCCTATCACAAGGGAGACTCCACCTCTGGGATGCTGCAGCAGATACCCGCCGGAACTGTCGAGGTGGCCCTCGACTCCAAAACCGCGGAGGGGAGCTTCCACGCCAACCGCCGGACCAATATCTGGTGGAACGTGCACACGGGGGGAACGCTCGAATTCGCTGCCGGTAAACTTTCCTCGTACTCCTTCGAGGAGGGCGAGGAAAATTTTGCCCGTCAGTACTCGAACGGCACGGCGGGCAAGGACCGTGCCAGCGTGCTCAAGCTCGGGCTGAACCCGGCCGTCGAGGACGTCCCCAATCTGGAGACCATCGAGCGCGGCGGCGCTACCCTGCAAATCGGGGGGAACCGGTATCTGAGGGGCACCAACGGATCGAATTTCTTCACTTGGTTCTCGCTCGCCGGCTCCGAGATCGCGATCGACGGGACTCCGGTCATCCGCTCCGGAAAGCTGCTCTAGTGCCGCGTCCACCAGCGGCGTGCCGGACGTGAATTGGTCACCCGCGGATTGGATCGAGCCGACGGATGGCCCGGTGGAGGGCCTCCTCCACCGCTCCCCCCTTCACTGGGTTTGGAGACGCCCCGCCCCCTTTCGTCAAACGAACGGGGGCAGGGTGTCTCCCATCCCCCCACCTCAGCGCCGAGCGGTGGCATGGGGGCCTCCTTCGTCCTCCGGGATTTCCCATCCCCCGAGCAGCCGCCGCTCGCCCGGGAGGGAACGGCGCCCACCCCCGAGCCGTGTCAGGCGCGGGTGGACTCCTTGGGGGCGTCGGCGAACAGTTCTTCGAGCGGGTTCCCCATCTCGCGTATCTCCCGGATCCGGACCCCCTGGGACTCGAGCGTGCGGAGGAGGTCGGGAACGGCCTCGGGGCCCGGGAGCTCCTTGAGGTAGTAGTCGCCCTGCCGCGGGAGCCCGGCCAGCGCGCTCGAGGGTTCGAGGGTACGGATCCCGAGGACGAAATGCGAGCTTCGGAGGTCGTCGATCCGCCCGAAGAGGGCGATCTGTCCTTCTCGGATGGCCATCACGTACCGACCGATCTCCCTCGCCTCGTATAGGTTGTGGGAGGAGTAGAGCACCACTCGCTTGCGGCTGAGATTGAGGACGAGGGCGCGGATCTCGCTCGCGACCTTCGGGTCCAGGTTGCCGGTCGGTTCGTCCAGGAGATAGATGGGCCGCTCCCGTAGGAAGACGCGCGCGATCGAGACTCGCTTGCGCTGACCGGCGCTGAGTTGCGAGACGTACTGCTCCGCGAGCGGCCGGATCTCGAGCAGGTCAAGGACGCGCTCTACATCCGACGGGCCGGCCCGCTCGACCAGGGCATAGAAGTTGAGCGCCTCGCGCACCCGGAGTCCATCCGGGATACCATCGACGTGCGACAGGTAGTGGACTCGGGTCCCCGCACTCGAACGGTCGAGGGTCCTTCCATCGATCCGAATCGTCCCCTCGTACGGCTCGAGGATCCCCGAGAGGGTCCGCAGCAGAGTCGTCTTCCCCGCTCCGTTGGGGCCGAGCACGACGTAGATGGCCGGTTCGCTTATCTGAAACGAGATGTGGCGCAGAACTCGAATTCCGTTGTACCCTGCGCTGACGCCCCGGCACTCGATCGCCGGCCCCGAGCCATTGGACTCGACCGAGGGCGCGCGCATGGTCCCTTCTTCCTCTCCGGTCCGCTAGGCGGGCGAGAGGAGGCGCTCTCTCCGCAGGAACCGGCTCAATGTACCCAGCAAGGCGATCACGATGAGGACGACCGCGCCCACGACCCCCGCGGCGAGAAGCAGCAGCTCCGTTGGCGAGAATATCCCCGCCGCGGCCAGGGCCGTCAACAGGAAGAGGGTCACGAGGGACGGGAGGATCCCGATGAGCGGGATCAGGCCGATCGGGCTGTTCATGCCGGCCCTCGGCGAGGAGAGCGAGGTCCAGAGCATCCCGACCGTCGCCGCGAACGCCGGCGACGCGATGCTCATGGGGATCGCGTAGAGGAACAGGAGGGTCGCGAACTGGGTCGTGAACGGATGTCCTCGGATCAAGGACGCCCCGACTCCCACCCCCACCGCCACCGAAAGCACGACCGCGGAGAGCGCGAGCGCCGTCAACAGGAAGGTGACGAAAAGTCGTCGAGGAGTGTATCCGTAGGCGAGGAGGTACTCGAGGACCCCTTTGATGCGGTCGTTGGTGAAGACGACCATCGCGCCCATCGATCCCATCACGACGAAGATAGGGAGGACGAACGGGAACGCCGACGCGAACGCCGACCCGGGGGAGAGCGCGAGCGATACGCCGAGGACCACCGCGATCCCACTACCGTAGACCAGGAAGAATCGCCCGGTCGTGAACGACCGCCGCACCGTGACCCCGAGGAGGGAGGGGGCGGCCTCTGAGTTCATCGAGCGGCGCATACCCCGGGCCGATTAAATCGGGGACTATCGAGGAGTCCGGTGAGCCGCGGGCGGCCAGTGAGGTTTCGTTCGATGAGCACCGGGGTCCGGTCGGCGGGCCGCCGGTAGCATGACGAAGCCGCGAATCGGGTCGCAGACTACGGTCTCGCACGGGAATGCGATGGGACCAGTCTCTGCTAGAAGGTCGCGACCTTGTGGCTCAGAGCGAGCTCTTCGATGCTCACTTTCAAGCAGGCGTCCTGGTCGGAGATTTGCCGGGGCCTGACGAGGCCCCACGGCCCTAATCCCTTGCCCCCGGATGCGTCGGGCAGGGTCTGGAGACGCCCTGCCCCCTTTCGTTAGACGAATGAGGAGATGCTCCGTCCACGAGCCAAGCCCCATGGCCGCCCAACCCCCACCCGCCTCAGAGGGCCGGGTCAGGTCGGGCCGGATTCCGGGGCAGCGTCGGCGATCCGATCCCTAGTCGCTGCGGGGCTCGATCAATCGGATCCGGGTGAACCGGGGGTTCAGGTTCCCGAGCCGACTCGTGAGCCCGGCGAGGAACCTCCCCGCCGCCTGCTGCGGTGTGATGTACGTCTCGGAGGCATGGGTCTCGATGTATTCCACCTCGGGCAGTCCCGGGAACCGCACCTTCGCCGTGATCTCATAGGTCCACGTCATCGCGCCCCGCTCCGGGGGGTGGAGAGGGGCGGGTCCATATCACTCCGAGGCCGCCGCGTTCCGCTTCCCTTGACCTCGCCCGCGGGAGCGGTCCCTCCGGCGCCGGGGCGGGGAGTTCGGTCGACCTGCCCCCGACGCCTCGGACCGGATCGGACAGAAACCGTCATCCTCCCGACACGATAGGGAGCTCCCGGCAGGTGAGCCCCCTTTGGCCGTCCGCAAGAGCCGTGGTCGACCGGCCCCGACGAGGAGATCTCCCGCCCGTTCGCCCTCCGCGCCGCCGGACCGGAAGGTGCCGCGGTTCTCGGTCGACCACATGGACCGCACGGTCGATCCGACCCGCGATTTCTATGCGTACGCGACGGGAACCTGGGCCCGGAAGAATCCGGTCCCTGCCGACAAATCCCGATGGGGCTCTTTCGGCGAGCTGATCGAGCGCAACTTCGGACTGCTCCGGATTATCCTGGAGGAGTCGAGATCGGACCGCCGCGCGCCGGCCGAGTCGGCGCGGCGCAAGGTCGGCGACTTCTTCGCGTCCGCCATGGACACGAAGCGACTGGACTCGCTTCGGTTCGAGCCGATCGCGGACGACCTCCGTCGGGTCGACGGGATCCGGTCGACCCGGGAGCTGGGAGAGGCGCTGGCGGACCTCCACCGCCAGGGGATCGACGGGCTGTTCGAGACGGCCGCGCTCGCCGATCGGAAGAACAGCTCGGTGTATGCCTTCTACCTCTGGCAGGGCGGGCTTTCGCTCCCCGACCGGGACTACTACCTCAAGGAGGAGTTCGCCGGTGCGCGCGCGGGATTCCTCGCCCACGTCCAGCGGATGTTCGAGCTCCTCGGGGAGCTTCCCGGGAAAGCGCGGCGGCACGCCGCCACGGTCCTCGACCTCGAGACGGGCCTCGCGCGCGTCAGCCGGACGGCGACGGAGCAGCGGGACGCGGTCAAGAACTACCACCGGTTCGGGCCGGTCCGGCTGGCCCGGCGCCTCGCGAACTTTCCCTGGACCGCGTATCTCGCCCGTCGCGCCGTCGGCCGCCTTCCCTACCTCGTGGTCGGGCAACCGGAGTTCTTCGATGGGATGGACGCCCTCCTCGACGAACACGACCTCGAGTCGTGGAAGGTCTACCTCCGCTGGCATCTTCTCCACGACGCCGCCCCGTACCTTCACGCGCCCCTCGAGGCGGAGGATTTCGCCTTCTTCCGCCGAAGCCTGCTCGGCCAGCCGACGCCCGAACCGCGCTGGAAGCGCGCCGCGATCGCGATCGATCAATGCCTCGGAGAGGCGCTGGGGCGGCTCTACGTCGAGCGCCACTTCCCTCCGGAGGCCCGGGCGCGGACCGGGCAGCTCGTCGCGGACCTGCGCGAGGTGTTCCGTGACCGGCTGTCCCGCCTCGAGTGGATGACCGGCCCGACGCGGCGCCGGGCCCTCGCCAAGTTCGCGCGCTTCACGTCCAAGATCGGCCACCCCGACCGGTTCCGCGACTATCGCCCCGTGCGGATCTCCCCGACCGACCTTTTGGGGAACGTCCGGCGGGCCGGGGCGTTCGACGTCCAACGGAGGGTCGACCGGGTGGGGAAGCCCGTGGATCGGACCGAGTGGGGGATGACGCCGCCGACGGTCAACGCCTACTTCAACGCCACCCAGAACGAGATCGTGTTCCCCGCCGGCATCCTCCAGCCGCCGTTCTTCGACGTCGCGATGGACGACGCGGTG
Organism: Thermoplasmata archaeon; assembly: GCA_052326305.1. Taxonomy (GTDB): domain Archaea; phylum Thermoplasmatota; class Thermoplasmata; order Lutacidiplasmatales; family UBA184; genus Lutacidiplasma. The sequence continues at coordinate 59,118 of JBKQPJ010000008.1, forward strand.
AACTACGGGGGGATCGGCGCGGTCATCGGCCACGAGATCACCCACGGATACGACGACCAGGGCCGGCGGTTCGACCCGAACGGGAACCTGCGCGACTGGTGGAGCGGACGGGACGCGACGGCGTTCCAAGCGCGCGCCCGGAGGATCGTGAAGGAGTACGACGGGTTCGAGGCGCTGCCCGGCCGGCACGTCAACGGCTCGCTGACCCTCGGCGAGAACATCGCGGATTTCGGAGGGGTGAGCATCGCCTACGAGGCCCTCGAGCGCCGCCTCTCCAAGGAGCCGAGGCGCCGCCGGACCGTCGACGGACTGTCGCCCGAGCAGCGCTTCTTCATCGCGTGGGCGCAGATCTGGCGCGAGAACTGCCGCGCGCCCGAACGGCGGCGCCGGTTGACGGTCGACCCGCACTCGCCCGGGAGGTTCCGCGCGATCGGTCCGATCACCAACTTTCCCGAGTTCTATGCCGCGTTCGACATTCCTCCGGGGGCCCCGATGCGTCGATCCCCGGCGGCCCGGGTGACGATCTGGTAGGCTCGAAAGGGTCCCCCGGGGGCGCCGGCGAGGGTCGAACTCGGGCCCGAGTGAGTGCCACCACCGCTCCGCCGGTGCTCTCTTAGCCGTCCGAAGCCCGCGGCTCCCGGGAACGACGATGGGCGGGTCGGAGTGGCACCGTGCCGGCGTGCCCGTCGGGCCGGCGGAAGGCGCGACCCAGTGCGTCGATCTCGCGGGACTCGGCCGGATCCTCCTCGTCCGCTCGGGAGGCCATCTCTACGCGACCCAGCAGAACTGCGGCCACATGCGCATGCCCCTCTGCGATGGCAAGGTCGACGGGACGCTCCTAACGTGCCCGCTCCACAAAGCCCGTTTCGACCTCAGGACCGGCGTCCCGGTACGCGGTCCAAGGGTGCCCGGCCTATTCGCCCGGACGAAGCTCGGCCGGGGGATCCTCGCCGTGCCGACCGATCCCCTCCAGACGTTCGACGTCGAGATGCGTCCGGACGGTCTGTATCTCCGACGCAAGGCGTAGGAGTCGGTCGACCCCTCGATCCGGCAGGGTCCTTCCTTCGCTCCGAGGCCGAATCGCTTCGGGCTCGCGGACCCCCCGCCAGGGCGGGGGCGGATCGCCCGAACGGATCGGTACTGTCCCGGTCCCGAGCAAGCGGGATGGCTCGCTCCTGTCGAGGGTGGGAGGCGATGGCCGTCAGAGCTGCGGAGCGTACGACCAGTTGAGCTCCAGATACTCGACCTTCGGGCAGGAGGTCAGATTGGCCGCGTACACCCACGTCGAGCCCCCGCTCCCCTCAAAGGTGACCCCCCCCGACGTGCCGCTCTCCTCGATCGTCCAGCTCGCGTAGCGGGAGTTCGGCGGGTCCTGGAGGACCTCGACCCAGATCTCCGAATGGCGAGCGGAGGCCCATCTCAGGTGGACCAGGGAGTAGGGAGGGAAACCGTCCGGATATGGCTGCGCCCCCACCCCATGGGTAGGGACCCCGCCACAACCGACGATCTCCTGCCGAGAGGATCCGGTGCTCGGATAGTACCATCCGGGGAGGACGCCGACCGAGAGAAGCAGGACGACGGAGAACACGACCGCACCGGCCCCGAGCACGGTGGGGCCGACGCGCGGGTCCCTCCCGGCTCGGGGCCGGCGGCCCGGGTCCCGTGGGAGGAGTTCGCGGGTGCCCAGGGCGAGCCCGATCACGAGGAGCAGAGCCCCGGCCAGGATGGCTCCCACGGCCGGGAGGGCGGCCGGTGTGGTCGAAGAGCTCTGCTGGTACCCCGGACCGAAGTAGAGGGGAACGAGGCCACCGACCAGCACGAGGGCCCCCGACGTGGACACCAGCAACGGATTCCACCAGGCTCGAGCTCCGGTCGGCGGGGAGGCAAGAGCCTTTGTCGGTCCCGGACCGCTCGATGTCGCCGGGCTTTTCGACGGCCCCGGAGCGGGAGGTTCGCCGGTCATCTCCCCGCCGATCGAGAGCCCCCGGGGGACTATACATTCCCGGTCGCATCCGCACGCGAGGTCGCTCGTCCCGGGAGGTACGTTCCGGACGGGTGCCGCCCGCGGGCAGGCCCCGGGACACATCCCCCGAGCGACCGGCGACGCCTCGCACCCGACCCCCCGGGCGCGAGGAGCGCCGTCGACAACCGCGCCCCGCTGGATAACGTCGCACGACGAATTCATCTGGGAGGGAGCGATGCGGGCTCATGGCCGCGCGGTTCTGCTCGCACTGCGGACGCCCGGTCCCCGCGAACGCCAGCTTCTGCGCCTCGTGCGGGGCGGCCGTCGCGTCGACGTACGCCCCCCCGTACGCGCCCACGGCCCCGCCAGGGGTGGCCCCTCCGCTCTCGTTCGGGTCCCCCGCCCCATACTCGCCGTATCCCCCTCGCTATCCGAGACCTGCCGAGACCGCTCCGGGCTCGCCCGAAAGCGACCGAAGCGCGCTCTCGAACGTGACCCTCGCCGCGATCCTCGGCCTGGTGGCGGCGGCGCTTTCCTACGTCTGGCTGTTCGCGAGCCCCGCGACGTCGCTGTTCGGCGCCAGCGCGGTCGGCTCTTCGACCTCCGTCACCCTGAGCCTCGCGGCCCTCTACTATGTCGTCGGCGTCGCGGGCGTGGGAGTGGTCATCGGGCTGCTCGAACTGTGGATCTACCGGCAGGCGTTCGCCACCCTCGCCGTCCACGATCGGAGGTTCTCCACTCCCGCGGCGCTGGTCCTGATGGCCCTTGTCGCCGTGATGATACTTGCCGTGATCGGGGCCGCCCTGGTGACGGTGCTCTACGAGGCGGTCACCTGCGCGGGGGTAGGAAACCCGATCACTTCCTCTTGCCTGAACGTCGGGACGTTGTTGGGCCTCATCCTCCTGTCCGGCGTGGTAGCGATCATCGCCTTCGTCGGCTACATCGGCCTCTTGCTGGGGATCTGGCGGCTCGGGTCGTACTTCGACGAGGATACGTTCAAGATCGGGGCGATCCTCCTCATCATCCCGCTCCTGAACTTCGTGGGACTGATCCTGATCCTCGTCGCCGCGCGCTCCGCCGCACGGAAGATCGACGGCCCTCCGGGCTACCGGTTCTGAGTCGGAACATGGCAAAACGCCGACCTCCGCCGGTCGACGCCTCCGGCCCGCCCTGACTCTCCTCGGGCCAGAAGGTCGCAGGGCCGAGCGGCCGCCGCGCCGGGTCGCGGGGTAGCTCCGGGGAAACCCTGATGACGAAGGAGCCTCATCGGGTTCCTCCGGGATGCCGGAGAGATCGGACGGGCCATCCGCTCCGGCCTCCGGGCCGTTCGACCCCCTCGGCCATCTGGCCGCGTTCGTCTCCGGCCCGGTGCCGCGCATCCTCCTCGTGAAGGGGCCGAGCGGCTCGGGCAAGAGCATCCTCGTCCGGAGCCTGGTCGAGCGACTCACCGACTCCCTCCTCCTGATCGCCTACCGGACCGGTCCGTCGGATTCCGGACCGCCGGCCACGGCCGACGTCTCGCTGCTGCTGGTCGACCGCGGTCGGGTCTCTGGGGCCGGCGGAAATGGTCCCGACGCCCCTTCGACTCCCGGCGCCTCGGTCAACCCCCCTCGGGCGGCCTCGGCCGAGCCCCTCCCCGAGCCGATCCGGGCGGCGATCGCCCGGCTGGCGGAGACCGGCTCCGGGGTCGTCGTCATCGACGCCTGGGACCGGGCGACCGAGGAGGCGTTCCGGTCGTTGGGGAACGGGACGGTCGACTCCGCCCACGTGACGTCGCCCATCGCGACGTTGCGGGCCCACCTCGGCCGCTTCCCTCTCCATGCCATCGTCACGGTGGCGGGGCCCGTGGACCCGGGATTCGACTCCGTCGCGGACGGCGTTCTCGAGCTCGGGACGGAGCCGCTCGACACCGCTCAGGTGCGGGTCCTGACGGTCGCCACCCTGCGCGGGGCGTCCCGGCTGGACACGCATTTCCTCTACTCCCTCGGCGGCGGACGGTTCTACACGCCGACCGGCCATCGACCGGGGTACCTGGGCGCGGCGGGGCCCGCCGAGCCGGAGCCGGATTCCCAGGAGGGGACGTCCTGGCCCGGCTCCGTCGCTTACGCCCGCGCCTTCGGACGGTTGCGGCACCACGGGTTGACGGCGATCGAGTTCACCGAGCACACCGCGTTCCCGCTCGCCGACGTGCTGCTCCTGCCGATGGTCGCCTCGGTCGTGCGCTCCGGGGGCCGGGTGGTCTGGGTCCCGGGCGGCACGGCGACCCCGGCACGCGTCGCCGCGATGCTCGGGCGGTTCCTCCCCGAGGAGGCGATCGCGCAGAGCGTGCGGGTCCTCTCGGGGAGCTCGACCGATGCCGTGGCCCCGGCGCTCCGGCCGCTGGTACTCGTCCCCAAGCGGGCCGGCCCCGGCGCGGCGGCCCGGTCGTCCGACCCCGACCGCGTCGTCCCGCTCTTCCCCGAGGCCTACCAGTTCCTGCGCGACCGGCGGTCCGAGGGCCCCGCGATGTTCCTCCTCTCGATCGACGGCCTGAGCGCGCTTTCGACGGTCACCGGGAACGTCTACGACCCCGCGACCTTCCCCCTGATCATCTCCTCCTACGCCCGGTTGGGCCAGTTCCATGGGATCGGGTACGGCCGGCAGGACAGCCCTCTCACGAAGGCGATCCTCCCGGCGGTCGACGTCCATCTCCGGGCCCACGAGATCTACGGCCGTTCGGTCCTGGTCGGGATCCGGCCGCGCACTCCCGCGTACATCCTCGACTGGACGGAACCCGACGGGCGGTACTCGCTCGTTCCCGTCGAGTGACGGTCGGCCGAGCGCCCCGGACCGGGGAGAGGCGCAGCGTTCCCCACCGGGGGCCGGCCCGAGCTGTTAAGCGGTAAGGACCCCGTCGGACCCGGGCTCGTGGAAGGTTCGAATGCGCGGGGCTCCCGAAGGATCGCCCGAGACGGTCGTGCCCCTCGAGGGCGCCGAGCCGCTCGCCGGCCTCGACCCCCGTGAGATGTCGAGCTTCTTCGCCCCGTTCCTCCTCCATTTCATCGCGGAGAACGTCCGCACGGGCGGGACGGTGATGCTCGCCCGGGGCCCCTCCCGGGTCGACGGGATCCTCCTGCGCCGCGACCCGGAGCGGGTCGGATCGATCTTCGCGCGCCGCCGGGACGCCGCCGTAGCGCTGTACCGGAGCCGCGGCCGGCTGTCGGTCTTCTCCGAGTTCCGGCTCGAGGACAACGCGGAGCCCTACCCCGTGTACTCGGCCGAGATGGCGGGATGGGAGATCCCCCACCGCTTCGCCCACCCCGTCCGGGCGGCCCGGGCGGCCGACGTTCCGCCGGTCCTCGAACTGATGCGCGAGGTCTACGGTCGGGTCGACGAGAGCTGGTTCCGGGCGCCCGCCGTTCCGGAGGAGCGGTGCTTCCTCGCCGAGGTCGCGGGCCGGATCGCGGGCGCGGCCTGGGTGACGGTCGTTCAGCGCCACGGCCGCCTCCACTCGCTTTCGGTGGCCCCGCGTTACCGGCGTCTCGGGATCGGCGCCGACCTCTGGCACGCCCGGATGATGTACGCCCGCGCCGCCGGGGCCCTGCGGGTCGTCACGGAGATCGCCGAGACGAACGTCGCCTCCCGCGCGATCGCCACCGCCGGAGGGATGCAGCGGATCGGCCAGGTGTTCGAGCACCGTCCGGACGACGGGGCGCGCTCCTAGGTCCGGGGCGCCCCGCACTTCGGGCAGGCCGTCGCGGTCGTGTCGATCAGCGTGCCGCAGTAGCGGCAGTTGACCTTCACCGTCTCCCGCATCACGATCTGCTGGACGGCCGGCTCGCCCGACGGGATCAGGCCGATCGGCGGAGGCGGCGGCCCGGCCGGCCCCGCGCCCGGGAAGTAGTTGACCCGGCCCCCGGCCGAGTGCTGGGGTAGCGTCGTTCGCCGCCGGGACCGCAGGTACAGGGAGATCACGACGACCACGACAAGCACGCCGAGGAGGATCAGGCCGAGGAGGAGAAGGGGGGAGGGTCCGGTCGAGGAGGCGGGGGGAGCGGCCGCCGGCGTCAGCGGGTAGCTCGTGTGGGTGACGGTCAGCTCGTCCGTCCAGGTGAACCCGTCGCCCGCGAGGTCCCGGTCCTGCTCGGTGTAGACGTAGCCGACGATGTACCCCGTCGCGGGGTCGAAGTACGCCGTCCAGGTGTACTTGGCCGTGAAGATGCCGTAGGAGTCGTCCCGGCCGAACGCCCCGGTCCCGAGGGCGGAGATCGTCGCGACGTAGCCCGTCCGGCTCGAGGAGAGCGGGAAGCTCGCGTCCCGTGAGGTGACGTTGAGCTCCGTGTCGAGCAGGTAGAACGAGCTACCGACGCCGGTCGCGTTGTTGATGTAGTACCAGACGAACGGGGCGGTGTAGTTGTACTGCCCGTCCGTCCCGGATACGTAGTTCAGGTACTGGAACGACGACGCGGAGAAGTTGTAATCCCCGTTCGTAGGGGACCGCAAGACCTCCGAGCCCCCTTGGTTGTTCACCCAGTGGTCGGTGAAGTTGTCGTAGGCCGACGTCACGTCGCCCGCCCGGGCGGTCACGTTCTCGGTCCCGTTGATCCACTGGTGCTCGGTGTACCCGCTGTAGTTCCCGACCCCGTTGTCGAGGACGACCGTCTCGCGGTAGGTGAACCCGTCGCCGGCGGTGGGAAGGTAGTGCGGCCCCGTGACCAAGGCCGGCGCCGCGACGAGGAGAATGGCGAGGAGCGCGAGCTTCGGGATCATCCGACGGACCCGCCAAAGCCGTGGGCGTGGCCCGGGTGCGCGCCGCCGAGGCCGCTGTAGGTCGAGTAGTACGAGCCGTGCAGCACGATGATCGGGACGAAGAAGAACCGCTGGGTCGGCAGGTAGGTGAACCCGGCCGGCGCCTTCGCCGCGGCGGCGGTCGAGTCGAGGCCCCGGACCGTCTCGGTGCGGATGCCGTGGACCATGCGGACCGCGAGGCAGATCAGCTCGGCCTGGGTCATCGGCATCGCCCGCCGTCCGATGATCTCGTAGGCGTGCTCGAGGAGGTTCAGGGTCTCGTTCGCCTCGAGCACCGGGATCGAGGCGAGGATCGCCGAGGCGACCAGCGGATACTCGAGGTACTGGATCAGCCCCCGGGAGAGGATCGTGAGCTTGGTCGAGATGCCGTCCGCCGGCAGGTCGGAGAGAGTAAGGTAGCTCGAGGCGAGCTCGACGTCCTCGGACGGCTGGTATCCCCACGACTGGAAGAGCGCGCGCAGCTGGCCGAACTTCCCGGCGACCTCCTCGAACGGACGGTTCAGGATCGCGAGGAGCCCCGCCGACTCGTAGGAGGGGGTGAGCCGCAGGAAGTTGGCGAGCTCGGGGAGGGCGAACGAGCCGTCCTGGCGCTGGCCCAAGAGGACGATCGAGGCGACGCCGAGCGAGGACTCCTTCGGGACCCCCGCCTTGCGCACGCTGACCTCGAGCTGGCCGAGCATCGGAACGGTCTCCGCGGGCGGCCGGGGAAGGGCCGAGAGGATCTCGGCCGACAGTAGACGGTTCTCGTCGTTGTGGGCGAGGCCGCCGATCGCCCCGTAGGCGGAAAGGAACGCCCCTGTGCCCTGCGCCACGTCGGCCTGCGTCTTCGACAGGCCGACGGCGATCGCCCAGAGGTACGATCGGTCGGAGCTCGGGAGCCGTCCGTAGAGCTGAGCGAAGTAGGAGGCGCTGCGCGAGCCGATGTCGTTCAGCTCGTGGTCGACCTGCTGGACCTCCTGCCAGTACGCGCCGAAATCGACGTCCGAGGTGCGGTAGAGGCGGAGCCCGAGGTCCCGCCACTGCATCGCGCCGAACCCGGTGAGGCCGACGTACCCGCCCCCGTACGGCGTGAGGGAATCCATCACCGAGCGCTGGGCCAGAAGGGCCTCGAACTGCTGCTGCCGGGCGACGAGGTCCCCGTCGAGGGATCTCAGGGCCGCCGCATCCTTCGCCTCCTGGGCGACCTCCGTCTCCCGGCGGGCCTGGCCCTCGAAGTGGAACAGGATCGAGTGCGTGCGGGCGTCCTCGGCCCGGACCTGGGAGGCGAGCCGGTAGCGGTCGGAGGCCTCCTGGCCGATCGCACTGCGCCGGGCGTCGAGCGTCCCGAGGTCCTGCGCCAGCTGCGTGTACTGGGCCGAAGTCACGACCTGGACGATCCCGAGCTGGCCCAGGTTCGCGAGGTCGGCGTCGGGCAATGCGGCGGTCGCGGTGCGGTGGCGGACCCCGTCGAGGAACGCGTACACGTCCTTGCAGCTCGTCACGTTAGCCGTCGACCATGCGGAACCCGAAATAGAGGTTTTCCCTGGAGCAGAGGTTGCGGACGACGATCTCGGTATGCCGTCCGTCCCGCCGGAGCCGGACGAACGGGTCGTCCCGCAGCGCCTCCGCGAGGACCCGCTCGAAGTGGGACCGCCGCTCGAGCGCCCCGCCGAAGCGGCGGACGCGCTCCTGCTCGACCTGCTCGAACGCGAACATGAACTCGTAGAGCGAGCGGTAGATCTGGTCCTCCATCCGCTCCCGGACCTCGGCCTCCTCGAGGGTGACGTCGTCGATCCCTTCGAGGTCGACGAAGTAGACGGCGCCGTCGGGGGCGAGGACGGCGTCCTTGTCGAGCCAGACGTCGTGGAAGTCGAGCCCCGTGAACCGGCCGCGCCCCGGGTCGAACGAGAGCGTCCGGGCGTAGAGGGTGAGGAGCGCGATCGCGCTGCGGACGAAGTTCGTCTCGAACCGGAGGGCGGAGGAGGAGCTCTCGATCGAGAAGAGGTCGAAGACGTGGCGGATGCCGGTGCCGAGGGTGTTCCGGGCATGGAAGTAGACGCGAACGTTCGACGGGACGAGCCGGAGCTCCTGGACGATCCGCCCGGGGTACTGGCGGTACCAGTAGATCTTCCGCACCCGCTCCTCGAGCGCTCGAGGCAGGAAGCAGACCTTCACCACCGGCGCGATCAGGAAGCCGTGGATCGAGGTCAGCTCCGCCCGCTCGGAGACGCGCAGCGCGGTCATCGCGTGCTCGAGGCCCTGACCGCCGTACGGGGACCCTCGCAACCACAGCTCCCCGGTGATCATCCGGGGCTCGGGGTCGGACGGCGGTCGGCGGAGCCGCTCGCCGAGGTCGGGGTCGTCCGTCAGGCTCGAGGCCGTGGCCCGGTCGAGCGGCCGCGTCGAGTACGGGTCGACCGTCGAGCCGACCCCCTTCACCGACAGGTAGAACGCGCGGCCGTCGAGGGTCGCGACGGGATCCCGGGAGACGGCTCCGCGATTGTCGTCCTCGACGAACTCGCGGGTCTCGATCGGCGCCTCGTCCAAGAGCGGGGCCAGGCTCGATGGCAGATAGACGCGGTCGAGCCCGGAGAGCTCGAAGGCGCGAAACTCCCGGTGCGTCACGCTCTCCGCCGGATGGGCGTGGAGCTCGAGGGGCGTGCCCGTCAACCGCATCGCCGGAAACGCTCCGGCGACGTCGATCGGACCGCCGATTCCGGACAGATCCCTGCCACGACGCGCCGCCCCCGACCCGGAGCACGCCGACGGGCGAAAAGCATTCCCGAACGTGCCCGCCTCGGGCCCGGGGGAAAAGAGGCCCCTCGGCGGCCGGGGGTCGGTCGGAGGAGCCGCCGGGTCGGCGGAGCCCCCCGCTATCGGTCCGAGGCTCGGTGGTCCCCGCACGCTCCGCAGCGGGTCGCCCACGGCGAGTTCACGGTGCGGCACCGGTGGCAGACCCAGCGCGTGGTCCGGGAGGCGGAGAACGGGATCGCGTTGCGTCCCGTCGAGGGCAGGGTGGCGCCGGTCGGGGCCCCGGCCTCGCCCGGCGGTCCGCGGTCGGTCAGCTGGTAGGGCTGGTTCGCGGCCGCCCACTCCCATTGCTCCCGCTGGGTGAACGGGCCGTGACGGCCCCTCCAGAGGAGAAAGGCGCCGAAGAGGCTCGCGGCCGCGAGCCCGATCGTCGCGAAGAAGGCGTAGCCGCCGCCCCAGTTCAGCTTCGAGGCGCACTCGATGCACGAGCCCGGAATGACCCCCGCGGTCACCCCGCCCAGGAACGACGGGCACGTCGTCTGGTTCGCCGAGAGGGCCGCACAGTAGCCCGCCGCCTGGGGGCCGGGACCGAGGGCCACGGTGAACCCGACCATCCCGAGGGCGAGAAGACCGACCGCCAGCGCGAGGACGATCGCGAGGGTGAACTGCGCGCGGCCGAAGGAGTACCCGAGGAGCCCGAGCCCCAGCAGGGCCCCCGCGCCGAGGGCCCCGGCGACGATCGCGCCGAGACCTAGGTCGAGCGCCCCGTACGCCGACCCCACGACCCCCGCCACGGAGCTCGAGATGTTCGCGCAGGGGTCCGGGTGCCAGTCCCGCCAGCTCGAGCACGAGGCCGACCCCCCGGCGTTGAACTCGACCTCGACGTTCTGTACCTGTTCGTTGGTCAGCTCGCTGGCGGAGACCCTCGTGGCCGTCCACCAGGGTCCGTTGATCGACAGGGCCCCGAGGACCGCCGCGGCGAGGAAGAGGAGGACCGCGATCCGGCGGTGGAGGTCCACGTAGTGGAACGGTCGATGGCGACCGTGTCCGGCGGATCCGTTCGTCGGCCCTGGTCCCCCCGACACGCTCCTTACTCTCCGATCGGATCGAGGCCCCGAGGGACCCGCCGACCCCGACCCGAGAGGCGTCTTATCGCTGACGCCGCCGGCGCGGCGGTTCCGGCGCCGGGACCGTCGAGCGGCAGGCCCGCCCAGAGCCCTCGGGGTCGGTCCCCCCGCCGGCTATATGGGCAGCTCCGGGCTGAGCGCCCACCCGAACGCGAGGCAACGTGCACCGACGACTGATCATCCTGGGGATCGCCGTGGCGCTGCTGGGGGTCGCGCTGTGGTACTTCCCCATCCAGACGACCACGACCGGCCCGGTGACCGGCTCGGGGACGTCGAACGTGGTGGGGCTCTACGCTCCGCTCGACGTGTTCGGCGGGTCGGTCCCCTTCACGCTCCACTGGCAGTCGCACTTCACGATGACCGTGAAGGTGTACAGCTGCGGGGACTCTCCGGGCTGCAAGAACGTGCTCCCCTCGAACTACCTCACGGGGGGGAGCGGGACCTCGGGAACGCTCCACTGGCACGGAACGGCCGGGGAGTACTTCGCGATCATCTCCACGTCCGAACCGCTCACCTACACCTTGGTCTACCCGGAGCCGGTCCTCGGAGGGACCGCGGGGGCCGGGGCGACCGTGTTCGGAGGGTTCCTGATCGTGCTCGGCGTATGGCTCCCTCCCCCGGTGCGCCGCGTGCGGCCCGGGAAGCGCGAGGACGGGTCAGGGCGGGACCCGTTCTAGGATCGACAGGACGGCAAGGCCGGGGCGCCCGGGAAGGACGCCGTTCACTGGTTGCGGGTGATCACCCGGCCGATGAGGCCGCCGAGGATGCCCCCGGCGATCAGGCCGACCACGAGGTAGATGATCCCCCAGAGGAGGGTGCTGAGCGAGAGGTAGCCGAGCTGCTGCAGGAGGAAGATCACGACGGCGCCGAGGACGGCCCCCGAGCCCGCGGCGTTCGATGCCGCGCTCACGGGGATCCCTCCGGCGGGGTTACCGGCGGTGGGGGCGGAGACTCGGGGGTCGTCGCCCCTCCGGCCGCGGAACCGGTCTCGGACGGATGCTCCCACGGCGTCGGCGGCGAGCTCACCGTCTTCGGTCGCCGGCGCACGGAACGGCCGACCGTGAGGATCGAGTACAGCTCGACGAGGCCCAGCACGAGGAGGAAGATGATCAATCCGGAGGCGATGTGGTCCACGGCCGTCGCGTCGATGTAGAAGTTCTCGCTCCAGACGGTCGAGCCGTTCGCGTCGACGAGGCTCGCGGTCAGCAGGTAGACGCCCGCGAGCAGGTAGGTGAAGGTGCCCAGGCCCCAGTTCATCGTCCCGGTGCCGTGCTCGACCCCGCCCCCCGCGGGGTGGTTGACCGTCGACACCTGGTCGGTGGAGATGACCGCCCCGAAGTAGAAAGCCTGGATCCGGGCGAGCGTCACGTTCGGTCCCCCGGCGTGGATCGTATAGGTGAACACGTTGACGATCTGTTGATTGGCCGAGATCCCGAAGGCGTGCGCTTCGGTGCTCGCCGCGGAGAGGTTCGTGCCGCCCCACGTGGCGTGCGGACCCCCCAGGCCCGTGGTCGCCGGTGCCGCGAGGGCGTTCACGGTCGTAGGGCGCGCTCCGACCCCGGCCGCATCGGCCGCGGGCATCGCGATCAGCAGGGCGATCGAGGCCACGAGGACCCACTGGCCTGCGCGTCCGAACCCTAGAGGCCGACCCGATCTCGCCATGCTTCAGGGCGACCGAACGGCGTCGGGTTAATGAACTATTCCTCGGAGAGGGCTTCGGGAGACCCCGGGGACGGACCCCTCCGAGGGCGGGAGTTCGAGGGGCGGGACCGACGGGCCTACGTCCCCGCCGGCGCGGCCCCCCGCAGGGCGGAGACGAGCCGATCGAGGTCCGCTTCTCCCAGGAGGGTCGGGGTGATGTGGATCCAGATCCGGGCGACGTGCTGGCGGGCCGCCACGTCGATGTCGCGGAGGAAGGCGCCGACGCGCTCGACCCCGTGCATGCCCACCAGGTACTCGATCCCCTCGATGAAGACGGCCGTCACCCCGTCGTCTTCGAACGCCCGGAGGAGGCTCTGGGCGAGCGCGGGGAGGTCCGACGGGCGGAGCGTCCGCGGCCGGTCGAGGTTCGTGAGCCAGTAGACCTCCACCGGACGGGGGCCGATGTGGACGCGGATCCGCTCGGGAAGCTCCCGGACGAGGGCGATCCCCTTGTGGCCGGCGGCCGTCGCGTCGAGGAACGGCTGCAGCGCGAGAAAGAGCGCCGACGAGAAGTCGATCTCGACCCCCGCGGGCGGGGGCGGTGGGATCTCGACCGGCACGGGGGCCGGAACCGGCGACGGGACCTCCGCCCGGACCGGGGCGGGCTCGGGCGGAAGGGCTTCCGTCGGAACGACGGACGCCTCCTCCGGCATCACCTCCACCGGGGCCTCGGGGGGAGTCGCGGGCAGCGCTTCGGCGCCTGCCGCTTCCAGTACAGGAGCGGTCACCTCGCTTTCGAGCGGCGTCTCGGCCGGCCCGGCCTCGGGTCCGCCGGGAACTAGGTCGGAGGTCGGGGGTGAAGGGGAGGGCGGCTCCTCGCTGGCAATCATGGGGGTGGAGGGGGTGGGCTCCCGAGGCCCCTCGGGTGCGTCGGAGTCCACCGGTGGCAGCAAGTCGGCTTCCGGGGCCGGGGTCGGGGCCTCGCCGGCCGGTTCGCCGATCGCGCTGGAGTTCTCGGCCGGGGCCCGCGGAAGATCCGGGATTCCCACCTCGGCCGGGGGCGGTGCCGATTCGAACGCCTCGGCCATCGGCTCGTTCGGGGATTCTGTCGCCGGGGTGCTCGGCGGTACCTCCGAGGCTCCCGGTGGAGATAGGTCCTGAAGAGGCTCCGGGGCTGCGTCCATCGCTTCGCCCGCGGGCGGGGCCTCGAGCGGTGCCTCGGCCTCCTCCGCGCCAGCAACCGGCGGAACTTCCTCCGCCGCCGAACCGTTCTCCACCGCCTCGGTAGGGAGCTCGGCCTCGCCCCCCGGGGACTGCTCGCCAGGGAGCGGGAAGTCCTCCGGTTCCGTCGAGGGAGGACCGGTCTCGGTAGGCGGCGCGGGGCTGGCCTCGGGCGGCGCGACCGGTGGGGCCGAGGGCGTTTCCATCGCCTCCGAGGTCGGGGCAGTTATCGAGCTCGCCTCCGGGGGCGAGGGCGGGGTGACGGTCGCCTCGGACACCCCTTCCGTCCCCTCGGCGGGGGCGGGTTCGGGAGCGTCGACCACTCCTTCGGGCGGCTCGTCCCCTTCCGAAGAGGGAACCGCCGCGTCGTCGTCCAGGACCGGCTCGTCGATCTCCGGGGCGATCTCCACATCCGGTGAAAGTTCCGGGACCTCGGGGGGTGACTCGGACGCCGTGACCTCGATAGCAGCCTCCGCTGGGGCGGCCGACTCCAGTCGGTCGGGAGACGGTACCGGCTCACGCTCTTCCGCGGACGGCTCCGGAGGAAGGTCTTCCTGCCCCAGGGGTTCCCCCGCGCCCAGCAGGAGCCGTTCCGGCGCGGCCTCGATCGGGACCGGCGGAATCGGATGCGCCGGCGGTTCCGGTGCGGCTGCCGGGGCGGGGGCCTCGGGCGGGGAGGCCGCGGGAGGCTCGGATTCGGCCGGCTGAACATCGCCCGCTTCGGAGCTCGGGGGGAGAAGAACCGGCGTTACAGGTGCCGCGGGACTAGGAGGTACGAGCACCGTTGGCGGCGCGGGTGAGGGAACGCGTTCCGGGGACGGACCGCCGGGATCGGGACTCATCACGGTCGGACGAGGATGGGCCGGGGCGGGGGGGACCGTTCGGCCGAGCTTCTTCCAGAGCGTCGCCGCCACCGGTCGTCCGAAGCCGGCGAGCGCCGCGACCTTCTCGAAGGGGGCTTCCCGGAACCCTTCCATCGACTGGAGCCCCGCGCCCCAGGCGATCGTGACCTTCGCCGGCCCCAACAGGGGAACCGCGAAAAGTTCGTCGAGCTCCTGGCCGAGCTCCCGGATCGATTGTTCGCGTGCGATCACCTTCTCGTCGGAGTAATCGATCTCGGCGGGCCCGGCCGCCGCGCTGGGGGGCGGCACTCGACGGCCGTCCGAGCAGACGGGGCGCCGCTTGGGAGCCCGGCGCGCTACCGGGACCCCAGGGAGGGAGACCGACCAGCGGGCCCCCGTTCGGGTACGGCCCTCGACCGCCGGGTGGGGCATCGCCTCGGGCGCCGCCCCGACGACCCGCAGCTCTTCGATATGCAGGTACTCGCCGATCGCGCCGGCCTTTTCCCGGAGCTCGGCGGCGAGCGGGTCGACCGCCGCGACGATCGCCACCCGTGGGGCCGGGCCGGTGGTCGATTCCGGGGCACCGAGACGACGCCGCACCCGGCGCACCAGCCAGAAGGCGTCGGGAGATAGAGGAGGTGGGGTGCTGGGCCGGTCGCCCTTTCCCAGCAGTTGCACGTACATCTCTCCCGAGGCGAACGGGGTGGGCGAGAACCCCTCGGGAAGCGTGTCGACCGTCGTCACCATCTCCGGTGTGATCGTCCTCGGCACGCCGTGGATGAACAGCGTCAGCTCCCGCGCCACGGCATCGGCGCTCCGGCGGGGCGGCATCCGCTCGATCAGATGGACGATCTGGGAGGCGAGCGCCGGATAGGCCCGCAGGATCTCGGACTCGACCGGGACGACGCGGCGCTGGCGGGCCTCCCACGGGACCTGGGGGCTCGTCACCTCGAGGCGGGAGACCCTGGCGAGGCGCTCGATCGTCACCCGGTCGGCGCGCAGGCGGCCGGCCACGGCCTCGTCCGGGAGCACGAGCGCGACCAGGGGCAGCACGGTCGCCGGCGCGAGATGGTGGGCCCGGCGGAAGTCGTCGACCGCTGCGAGGACGGTCTGCCAGCGGTCCCACGCCGCCGAGAGCTCCTCGTCGGCCAGGGCGCGGTCCGCGCCCAGGTCGGACGACTCGAAGAGGCTCCGCGGCTCGGCGATGAGGCGGAGATGGACCGCCTCCGAGGTGAGCGGGGCGATCGGGGCGAGCGCGATCGCCGAGGCCCGGTAGAGGTAGATGAGCGTGCGCAGGGCGCTCCGCTTCGCGGCTGGGTTGCCCGGAAGGGCGAGCCGGGGGCGGATCATTTCCAGGTACTCGAGGAGGTCCCGCTCCAGGAACCGGAAGAGGTGGCGGTGCGCGGCCGCCGGCTCCCAGCGGTCGTAGTCGGCCAGGACCCGCAGGTGGGTCCGGGCCCATCGCGCGAGGATCGCCCGGTCCTCGACCTCGAGGTCGCGCGCGCTCGCGTCGGGCGGCTGGGCCCCTTCGCGCAGCAGGTCGCGTCCGCAGCTCGAGAGCAGCGCCCGGCTCTGGGAATAGAAGCGCTCGAGCCGCGCCTCCTCCTGACGGCACCGTTCCTCGAACGTCGTCGTCGATCCGCCCGCGCCGGCCGTACGGACGAAGGCGGAGCGGACGGCATCGGCGCCGTGCGCCCCGACGAGCCGGGGTAGGTCGACCCGGCTCACGGTCGGTTCGACGCTCAGGCCGAAGTCGGCGCTCGTCGCTTCGAGGCCGCTCATCGAGGCGAGGTGATGGACGAGCGTCGGGACCCGGCGCCGCTCGTTCGCGTAGACCCGGACGGTGTCGGCGGGGGAAAACGGATCGCAGCGGGCCCACGCCCCGAACGCCCCGCCGACCTCCGCGAGGAGCCGGCGGGCGACGAGCCGACGGGTCCCGCCGCAGGGGCAGGCGCGCGGACCGTCGGGAGCGTCGAGCCGTTCGCAGCGCGCGCACTCGAGCAGGGCGACGGCCTCGGGGTCGGAGGAGGGGATCGTCTCGCTCACCGGCCAGCGGGAGATCTCGATCTGCGCGATCGGCCGGTCGCGGGGCAGGAGCCGGGCGTACCGGTCCTTCTGCTCGGGGGCCAGGTGGTTCGGTTCGAGGCACCAGGCCCGTCCCGGGGTCCAGACCATCCGGTGCCCGCAGAGGGAGCAGTACGGGACCCCTCGGACGACGCGGAGGCGGGCGAGGACGGAGCCGCCCTCCATCAGATCGCGGCAGACGAACTCGTTCGCGGTCTCGACGTCGAGCCCGGAGTACTTGTGCATCAACGTCGGGTCGAGCAATCCGCGCGAGGTGAGGAGCGGCCACCCGGCGATCCCGAGACGCTCGGCGATCTCCGCGTCGGTCGGGCCGTGGCCGGGGACGAGCGGCACGATCCCCGTGCCCGTGTCCCCGACCTCGAGGTCCGCCTGGATCGTGCCGGCGGGCGGGTCGAGCGAGCCGCCGATCGGGAACTCGTGCCGGAGCGGGTAGGCGTACGCCCGTCCGACCCACTCCCGGCCCGGCCGCTCCTCGCGCACCTCGAGCTCCACGTCGGGCAGCCAGGCGTGCAATCGGGCGAGCGAGCCGTGGGACGTGAGGAGGAGCGCGCTCGATCCCTTGTGCCGGTACTCCACGACCGAGTAGGGGACGTCCGGGTGGACGAGCAGGGCGCTCGCCCCGAGGAGGCGCCACGGGGCGTCGACCCAGACGAGGGCGTCGACGGCGGGGTCGGTGCCCTGCAGGGGGAATCGCACGAGGAACGTGTCGCCGACCTCCTTCTGGTAGATGATCCGCTCGGGCGTGCGCGGGATGCGGCAGGAGAGGCAGACCCGCAGCGGGCCGTCCCGCGCGACGAGCACCCCCTTGCGCGCGAGCCGCGCGACGATCGCCTGGACCCCGGCCTGTCGGTCGGCGGTATCCCACGGCCGGTCGCCCGCGCCGCCGGTCCACAGGGCGAGCGACTCGAGCAAGGGGCCGAGGCCCGCGGGGGTCGCGTTGGCGCCGTGCCGCTCGTCGCGGAGCGTTCCGACCACGCCGCGGCGGCTGAGAAGGAGGTGGCGCGCGTCCACGTCCGCGGCGACCGCGCGGTGCGCGACCATCTCCGCGGGCTCGCCCGGGGTGAACGACCCTTCGAACTGACGTACGATCGGCCCATCGGTCGGCCCGAGGGTCCCGCCGGGGGGGGGCAATCGCCGGGACCTCCAGAACGTGCGGATCTCCGGTTCGAGCGTGCGAACGGTGAACCGCGGCGTCTCCTCCGGCATCGGTCCCGCGGGCTCCCTCGACCGAGGGAGCGACCGGGGCGGGAATAAACCCTCGTTCGAGCCGAACCGCTGTCGGTCGGTCCGGCCGCTCGCCTCCGGAGCAACTCTTATGCCGCCGGTCATCTCCGTGGCGTCCGAGGAGACAGGAATGGCCTGGACGCAGCAGGAGGTCCGGGAGCTGAAGGAGGGCCGGTACATGCTCATCGACGAGGAGCCGTGCCGCATCATCAGTATCCAGACGTCGAAGCCCGGGAAGCACGGAGAGGCGAAGGCGCGGATCGATGCGGTCGGGGTGTTCGATGGCTCGAAACGGAGCGTCGTTTTCCCCGTCAAGCACAAGGTCCAGGTGCCGCTGATCGGCAAGAAGCAGGCCCAGGTCCTGTCGATGACCGACTCGGAGGTCCAGCTGATGGACCTCGAGTCCTACGAGACGTTCATGCTGCCGCTCGACGCGGAGACGAAGGCGGCGGTCTCTCCCGGAGCGGAGGTCCAGTACGTTGACGCGATGGGGAAGCGCCGGATCACCCGGACGTGAGCCTCGGCACCGCCGGTGACCGGGGGACCCGCGCGGTTCATTAATAAGGAGGGCCCGGCATGAAACACCTGCCCGCGCCCCCTCGGCGACATCGTCAGGTGGCGGAGCGCATGGGAGAAGGAGCGTGTCCGGTCCGGGAGGCGTCGGACCCCTACCATCGTCCCGGTTGACCCGGATCCTTCAGGAGAAGGCGGAGGCGCTTCGCAAGAGGCGCCAGACCGCCGAGGTCGCCCTGAAGGAGGCCGAGGAACGGGTGGGCCAGCTCGATCGCTTGGGGATCTCCCCCGCGGGGGCGGCCGAACGGCTGCAGCAGCTGCACGAGCTCGTCCGCCGGTCGGACTGGGACCAGGTCGAGACCAGCGCGCAAGCGCTCCTCGCGGAGCTCGCCGCCGCCGTTCCCGGGCTCCTCGAGGAACGTCGCGTCCGCACGGGGGAATCGCTCGGGCGGCTTACGGGCCTCGGCATCCCCATCCCGCCCGAGCTCGCGACCGAGCTCGAGGCGCTCGCCCGCCCCGCGGCGGGCGGCCCGTGGACCGATTCGCTCGTCCGCCTGATGAAGGTCGAGGACGGGATCCGCCACGCCGCGACCGCGTACCTCGAGGGCGTACGGGGCCGCGCGATCTCGGTCGCCCGATGGTCCGGCCTCGGGCCCGAGCGGCTCGCCGAGTTCGAGCGCCTCCTCCCCAACACGGTCGACACCACCCGCGACGACGCCCTCGCCGACGCGGTGACGACGGTCCAGCGGAACCTCGTCGACGGCCTCCCGGAGGCCGCCGAGCGGCATCGCACGGTGCGGGAGAACGCCGAGCGCCTCCGTGCGACCGCCGAGGAGCTCGGCGCCGTGACCGGGCCGCTCGACGCCGCCCTCCGGGACGACGCGGCCGCCCCGATCGACCGCTGGCCGGAGACGGTGGCGGCCATCGACGCGGCGATCCCCGAGGTCGGCGAGGGGCTGCGCGAACGTTCGCGCCAGGTCCTCGAGGGCCTGCGCGGGTCGCTCGGCACGGTCGCCGAGTTCGAGGTCGACGCCGCCGGGGCGGTCGCCGCGGTCGAGTCCGCGCTCGCCCGGCTCCCGGCCACCGGACCGCTCGAGATCACCGGCCTCCTCGCGGAGGCACGGGCCGCGGCGGAGGAGCCGATCGTGACGGTCGTCGCGGGGCTCCTCGACGAGGTGCGTCCCCGCATCGCGGGGGCCCGTCGCCTCGGGCGCGACCCGAGCGAGGTGTTCTCGGCGATGAACCGGGCCCGCGAGGCCCTGCGCCTCAAGATCTACTCCGAGGCGCTCGCCGCCGCCCAGGAGGCCCTCGACCGCGTCAGCGGGCTCACCGAGGACCTCGACGCCGCCCGCGGGGAGCTCGGCACCCTGCAGGAGATGCTCCTCAAGTTCCGGGCGGCGGGGTTCCCGACCGAGCCGTTCGACGCCCCGGTGGCGCGCGTCCGCGCGCTCCTCGACCGGGCCGACGTTCCCGCCGCCCGGCAGGCGCTCCAGGAGGCGGTCCACCTCGCCGGCAAGGAGGCGCTCCGCTTCTTCGTCGACCGTTGGGCAACCCTCGACAAGACCCGCGCGTACGCGCACGAGCACGGGTTCGTCTCCCCCGAGACGGAGCAGGTCCTTGGGGAGGCCCGTGCCCTCCTCGACGCGGGCGACCTCGGCGGCGCCGCCGAGCTCCTCGCCCGGTTCGAGGTCGAGCTGCGTTCGAGCGCCGGGCCGTACGTCGCCCGGCGCGTCGAGGAGATGGAGAAGGCGTTCGTCGAGATCACCGACGGCGCCCTGACCGCTCCGGTCCGCCGCCTCCTCGCCGACGCGGACGTCACGCTCCGGGTCAAGCAGGACGTCGTCGGCTCGGTCGAGAGCCTGCACCGGGCGGAGCGGGAGTTCTCCGCCGTCTTCGGCGCCCACGCCTCCGCCCTCGTCGAGGGCCTCGAGTCGGAGGTCCGCGTCCTCAGCTCGATGGGCGGGACGAGCGACGAGATCCAGCGGCAGATCGACGAGGTCCAGCAGATCTTCAACATGGGCGATTTCGTCCAGGCGTCCCGCGCGTCGCAGGAGATCCGGACCCGCGCGCGCCAGCAGCAGCTCCTCCGCTCCGACGAGGCGATCTCCCACGCCAAGCTCGCGCTCGTCGAGCTCGAGCCGATGGGGCTCGACCTCACCTCCCTCCGCCCGCTCCTCGACGACGCGCAGTCGGCGGCGCGCGAGAACCGCTACCTCGACGCCTACCGCACGGCCACCGAGCTCGAGGAGGCCGCGGGCCGGGGCCGCGCCGCGGCCCAGACGGTCGTCGAGCGGATCTCCCGGCTCCAGGACCAGCTCGGCCGGCTCCATGCGAGCGGCGCGGACCCCTCGCCGTTCTACGAGGGGCTCCGCGAGGGGCGCGAGCAGCTGAACGCCCTTCGGTTCGACCGCGCGCGGACCCTGCTCGACGACCTCGACGGGCGCATCTCCGCCGAGGCGGCCCGGATCGAGACCGAGCGGCTGCTCGGCGAGGTCGGTCTCCTGGTCGAGGAGGGCCGGCAGCTCGGGGCGCCGGTGGAGCCGATGGTCCGCCGGCTCGAAGGGCTCCAGACCGAACGGCATACCGCCGCGCCCGAGGCGACCCGCACGGGTTCGGTGCTCCTCCATGACGAGATCCTCGCCGTGCTGCGTCCGATCCTCGAAGAGAACCTCCGGTCGCTCGAGCGCGACCTCGACATCGCCCGCTCGGCGGGCGTGCCGCTCGACAAGATCGTCCCCCCCCTCGCCGAGGCCCGCCGGCGCGTGGCGCTTCCGGTGCCGACCGGCGCGGCGGCGCTGATCGACGAGGTCCGCAGCGCCCTGATCAGCACCCGCGGGTTCGTCGAGCACGCCGAGCGGGCGGCGAAGCGGGTGCACGAGGCGCTCGCCCAGGCGGACCTGTTGCGCGTGGAGGTCGGGGAGCTGCGCGCCCGGGCGGAGCGGTTCGACACCTTCCTCGCCGGTCGGGAGTACGTACGGGTCGTCGAGCTCGCGGGCCCGCTCGAGCGGGAGCTGCACCAGGCGACGTACCGTCACGTGTCGAAGACGCTCGCCGGCTTCCAGGCGACGGTCACCCAGCTGCGCCGCGACGGGGCGAACACCTCCGTCGCGGAGAACCTGCTGCACCAGGCCCGGATGTCGCTCGACGAGGGCCGGCCCCTCGATTCCATCCAGCTCGCCGCCCGCAGCGAGCGGGAGCTCGAGCGGGCCGACCTGCAGCACAAGCTCGCGGAGGGGTCGATCGAGGCGGCCGAGCGGGCGATCGCGGGGGCGCTCGCCGAGGGGGCCGTCGCGACCGAGGCCCAGGATTCCCTGCGGAGCGCGAAGTCGTCGTACGTCAAGGGATCGTACGCCGACGTCTTCGAGCGGATGATCTTCATCTCGGACCTCGTCGCGACGGTGCGGGACGGCCTGCGCCGGGCCCGCGAGGCGATCGCGGTCGCCGACCGGCAGCTCACCGAGGCGAAGGGCCTCGGCGCCGAGGCGGCGGACGCCACCGGCGAGCTCGCCGAGGCGCGCCACGAGCTCGACGCCGGCCACTACTCTCCGTCGGTCCGCCGGGCGCGCGAGGCGACCGAGATGGCCCGCTGGGCGATCGACCGCGCGTTCGCCGCCCCGCTCGGGGAGCTCCGGCGCCAGGTCGACGCGGTCCGCGCCGAAGGGATGGCGGGAGAGCTCGAGCCGCTCGAGGCGCTCGTCACCGGTGCCGAGGCCGCCGCCCGCGCCCACCAGTGGACCGAGGCGCGCGGCATGATCCTCCAGGCCGAGGACGCCGCCCGCCGTCTGTTCGAGGAGACGCTCGACGGACGCTGGCGGGAGGTCGAGGCCGACGCGAAGGAGACCGGGCCGGTGTCGCCCTCGGAGACCGCCCGGCGGGCCGACGTCGCGAGGAAGCTCGGAGAGCTGCGCTCCTCCCGGGACGTCGGGGGGGCCTTGCGCCTCGTGCACGAAGAGCTCGAGATCGTCCGCGGCCAGCGTAAGGAGGTCGTTCTGCGCGCGGTCGCCGCGCTGCGCGACCGCCTTTGGGTCGGCGAGCGGCTCGGCGTCGACACGACGCCGGCGATGCAGACGTTCGGGGAGGCCCGCGCGTCCGCCGAGGCGGGGCGCCTGGGCGAGGCGACCGAGCTCCTGGCCCGGTCCGGTGCGGCCCTCGCGGAGGCGGTTCGGGGCCCGCTCGCCCGCCGGCGCAAGGAGCTCGCCTCCGAGGTGACGTTCGCCGAGGAGGGGCTCCACGTCAGCGTCGGGTCGGTGAAGGAGGAGCTGCGCGCCGCCGACGAGCTGCTCGGCGCGGGTCGGCTCCTCGACGGCGGCGCGAAGCTGCTCAAGATCGAGGAGGACCTGAACCTGCGCAAGTCGCTCCACCGCGAGCTCACGAACCTGCACTTCCTGATCGACGCGGCGCTCGGCCGGGCGGAGGAGCGGCAGATCGACACGTCGCGGGCCCGCGCGCTCCTCGACGAGTCGCTGCGCCTGCGCCCCGTCGACTACCCGGGGGCCCTCCAGAAAGCGCGCGAGGCGCTGAAGCTCCTGCAGGCCGACGGGGTCGTGATCGGGGAAACGGCGGCGACGGCCGCTCCCTCCTCGACCCCGTTCTGGCCGTTCCGGCGACCGCCGCCGTCCTGAGCCCGGCGACCGGGCCTACCCGGAGCCGAACCCGGAGGCCGCGGAGGGCATCGGCATCCCGGGAGGGACCCGGATCGGTCCGAGGGGGAGGCGGTCGTACTCCACGTTGTGGCGCAGCCCCCGGCGCCGCAACAGCGCGGAGACCTGCTCGGTCACCTGCACGACCTCCTGGCAGCGCGACGGCTTCGCAAAGTAGAACTCGACGCGACGTTCGTCGGTGATCGGGAAGATCAGGCGGAGCCCGAAGACGTCCTGCCGGTTGTAGCCGACCGGCTTCTTGTCCCGCTTCAGGTCCCGCAGGTTCTCCTCGAGGAGCGCCTCCGGAGACAGGGGATCGGACTCCTTGACGAACGGCCGGTTCATCTCGACGACGCGGCGGTGGATCTCGGGGTACACGCGGACGAGGTCGCGGAACGAACGTTTCGGCTCGAGGAGGATGTGGCCGCTGCGCGCCTTCACGGGCGGGGTCACACGCGCACGACGCGGGGCGGGCAGATAGGGTCTTCCGTCGCACGACGCGACGGGGTTATGGGGGCCGCCCCGCTCGCCCGGCCATGTCCGGAACGCCGCTCCCCGCCCAGGGGTCCCCCATCTACGCCCCCCCCAGCCAGATCCCGGTCGTCACGACCCCGTTCCTCCCCGGATACCGCGTGACCCGCGTGATCGGGGTGACGTTCGGCCTGATCGTGCGCTCCCGCGGGCTCGGGCGGAATATCGTCGCCGGGTTCCGCAGCCTCGCCGGCGGGGAGATCACCGAGTACACCCAGCTCCTCGAGCAGTCGCGCCACGAGGCGATCGCCCGGCTGACCCAGCACGCGCAGAGCCTGGGCGCGAACGCCGTCCTCTCCGTCGGGTTCGACACCTCCGAGATGAGCGAGATCATGACGGAGATCATGGCGTTCGGGACGGCCGTGGTCGTCGAGCCGGACCCGTCGCCCGCCCAGCCGGTCAGCCTCCGGTAGGTCCTCGGGCCGGGCGAGAGGTTGGGCGGCGGGCGAGGACGCTGGGACCGGAATTGCCGGGGGGCTCGGTCGGATCGAGACGAGCGCCCCCGGGGGCCCGGGCCACAAGGTCGGTAGACCGCAGCCGGCCGATCGGAGCGATCCCGCTCCAGCGTTCGGTCCCGGCCCCCCACCGATCCCGCGCCTCTCTCGGGCCGGAGAAGGGATTGGACCCGTTCCACCCCCGAACTCGGCAGAAAGGTTGAAACGTCCGCCCCGCTACCGAGCGCCGGCGCTCCCGTAGTCTAGTGGTCAAGGATAGAGGCCTCTCGAGCCTTTGACGCGGGTTCAAAACCGGGCGGTTAGGGCCGTCCGGGGAAACTCCCGCCGGGAGCACTTACCACCGCGGGTAGTGCCACGTTACCTTGGGCCCCCGGAGGCCGACCCGAAGGATCAGCGGGCCTTTCACGAGTCCGGAAACGGGTGGATTGGCGAAGCAGGGGTTCCCTCCCTGCTCGTTCGGGGGCATTCCGGTTGCGTCAGAAACCCGCGAACGCCGCTGCTATACTCGGCCAAGGTCGCCTGTGAGCGCTGGGAGCGTAGCTGAACCTTCCACGCGACCGACAATTCAGCCCGACTGCCCGTGGTAGGTTCTCGCGAGGGGATGTGGACCTCGCCGCGGCGGAGCACGGTCCGACGGGCTCTGCCTCCCTCCCAATCCTGTTCGAGGTGGCAAGTTCCCAATCACGAAGGTAATGCTAAAGTATAGCACGCTGGTGCGCTGGCTCGCGGGATAGACGATGCGGGGTCAAATCCGAAGTGCCGAGATCTGGGTCGTAGTCGTTATCGCGGTGATGGTGTGGGCGTCGGCGGGGGTCCTGGGTCTTGAGGCGGGGCACGCCCTTTCGCGAGGTGCCGTGCACAACCTTCCCTCGGTAGATCGAAAGCTTGGGGCTATCCTCCTGTCGGAGAACGAAGTATCGAGCCCCTCGGCGAGTCCACGACTCGACCCCGCAGCCGCGCAAGTCTACGCGGGCGAACTCACCAGCCCCAACGCGCAACTAAACGGATTCTTCGGAAGCTCAGTGGCGATCAGCGGCACGACGGTCGTCGTGGGGGCTTGGGGTGAGTCGGTCTCGGGTCAGAACAATGCGGGCCACGCCTACACGTTCAACGCCAGGACGGGCGCCCTGGTCGCGACGCTTACAAGCCCCAACGCTCAGACGGGTGGGCTCTTCGGCCGCTCGGTGGCGATCACCGGCACGACGGTCGTCGTCGGGGCCCCCCAAGAGACGGTCTCGGGTCAGGGCGATGCGGGCCATGTCTACACGTTCAATGCCAAGACGGGCGCGCTGATCTTGACGCTTACAAGCCCCGACGCGCAACTCAACGGATTTTTCGGAAGTTCGGTGGCGATTAGCGGCAAGACCGTCGTGGTCGGGGCTTACGGGGAGATGGTCTCGGGTCAGACCGATGCAGGTCATGTCTACACGTTCAACGCCAAGACCGGCGCGTTGGTCTTGACGCTCACCAGCCCCGGCACGCAGTCCTACGGTATCTTTGGCGGCTCGGTCGCGATCGGGGGCACGACGGTCCTCGTCGGGGCCGACGGCGAGACGGTCTCGAGTCTGAGCGGTGCGGGCCATGCCTACACGTTCAACGCCAAGACGGGCGCATTGATCTTGACGCTCACGAGTCCCAACCCGCAACTCAATGGATACTTCGGCTACTCGGTGGCGATCGGGGGCACTACGCTCGTCGTCGGAGCTGCCGACGAGACGCTCTCCGGGGGTCTGATCGCTGCGGGCCATGCCTACACGTTCAACGCCAAGACCGGCGCGCCGATCTCGACGCTCGCCAGCCCCAATGCCCAGGTCGACGGGGCTTTCGGCGGCTTGGTGACGATTAGCGGCAGGACCGTCGTGGTGGGAGCCTACGGCGAGGCATTCTCCGGCCTGAGCCAGTCGGGCCATGCCTACACGTTCAATGCCAAGACCGGCGGACTGATCTTGACGCTCACCAGCCCCAATGCACAGACTTCAGGAGTCTTCGGCAGCTCGGTGGCGATGAGCGGCAAGACTGTCGTGATCGGGGCAGATTTTGAGTCGGCCCTGGGTCAGAGCGGCGGGGGACATGTTTACCTGTGGTAGGTTGGCTACGAGCGGGGCCCCGAGACATCCGCCAGATGCGAGGAGACCCGCTTATCGGCGAGGGATATCCGGTCATCCCGACGCGATCGACCTGCGCCTCCATCGCGCCCGAACGGGCCCTTGTCACCAGGGAGGATCTGCTCGACTTCGGAATTGACAGGTAACGCTTGCCTGGACCACCTGGTGAGACTCTTTCGCAAGGTGTGGTTTGGCGAGCCAATCGATTCGCAGGGTTCTTCATCAAGACCAATGTCATGGTCCCTCGCCGAGGGGGCTGCTTCGATGACGAAACACTGGCCGGGTCCTACCTACGAAGTGCGAGCGAACTTCAGAGCTCCGTTGAAGTTTGTGTACCGGTGGTGCACCGATTACACGCCGAAGGACGCGAGGTACGAGTCGGAGCATTACCAACGACGCATCCTACGGCGGTCAGTTCGTGAGGTAATCTATGAGGATTTGGAGGATACCAAGGAAGGTTGGTATTGGACCCGACACGTGGTTCGCCTCTACCCGCCGAATCGCTGGCACTCCAACTCGGTTGGGAGCCACCGGGAGGTCTCCCTGGAGTATCGCCTCTCCCCGCTCCCCGGGGACCGGACCCAGCTAATCCTCACGGCTCGGCGGCGTCCGTCGGGCGTCGGAGGGAAGAATCCTCCGAAATCGCAATGGGAGCGTTCCATCACGGTGGCATGGAAGAGGTTTGGCCGGGTTCTCGAGCGAGACTATCGGAAGTCCTCACGGCGGCGCGCACGAACCTAATCGGTACTCACCCGCCGGCGACCTCGATGATCGCTGAGAGGGAGTGAGTTCCAGGTCAGTGCGCCTTTCTGCCCATAGGTGTTCGAATCGGGCGGGTTCTCTAAGGGGTAGTCGAAGGGCTGGGTTCTCTAACGGTGCGGGATGCCGCCGTTCTCGCACAACGCGTGCGGATCGCGGTCCTCCCGAGAGCGCGCGCGTCGCCCGCCACTGGTGCGAAGGTGTTCGGGCGTCCGGCTACCTGTCCGTTGAGGAAGGCGGGGCTGCGATCGCAACTCAGGTCGTTGTGCTTCCCCCCGACACGCCCCTGACGGTCCGAGGCCTTCTGAGGACTACGGACCAATCAATCGGGCTGCCGGTTCAGGTCCCGCCGAAGGCACTTCTCGATGGGCGTAGGCACAACCCCTTTTGAACCCGAGCGCGAACCGGTTCTTGCTCCGTAACCTGGCCGTGTTCGACTTTTCTCGTACGTATCGATCGCCCGTCCACAGACTTTCGAGTTCTGACAGTATCCGCCCCCCACACAATACGGTGATTACGCGTCCTACGCACCAGGTACTCGACAGTGCTCTCCCATCCTAGGCCACCCGTGCGACAGACCCGAGGGCGAGGCAACGTCGTACTATTCCAGGAGGCCGCGCCGTCACGATGAGGGTGGCCTCCCTTCTTTTCAGCAGCGCCGCACCCGTCGGTCCGAAGGGCTACTCAACTTGGAAAAAACTCCGCCACCATTTGGCTGCCCCAGAAATGATTGAGGGAGGCCCCCGCGCCGTCGTCGACGTTCACATAGAAAGTGTACGAGCCCGCTGCGACGGTATCCGAGAACACCACTGAGGCGGTGAGCTGGTAGTCACCAGTCGGCTGGCTTGAAGGAACGACATCCCAGGATGCGGGTTGCGACACAGCGCACGAAGCCGCGGATGTGGCGATAACGAGCTCCACTTCGTCCGAGGTGCCGGAGACGTGGCTGAAGGAGAGAATGGAGTCGTCAGTCACCAGGATCGTACCTGCCGACGGAACTGTAATGGAGACTAGACCACCTTGTTCGTTTACGCACTGCGACTGATTGAATTCAGTACGGGTGAAGGTGTAGGAGCTGGCCATGACGATGCCCGCTCCGGCCGGACCCGTGGCTCCGGTGTGCCCCGAGGCCGTTAGAGCGATACCGAGAGCCGAGCCCCCGAGGACTAGCGCGACAACTCCGAGAACAATAGGGAGCCTACTAGGGGAGATCGCCCCGAGACTTCGAGGATTGGGTGGCGACACCGGTCGGTCGGCTGGGATAGGACTGCTCTCGGGCGACGCGGCGGACATGCACGCTCAGCGAAGTCCATACCTTAGACCTTTCGCAAAGGTCAGGGCGAGGGAATTGAGCGCTCCCTGACCGCCGGGATCATGGTGACCCACGACGAATAGGGCTTAGGTAGACTCAGGTCCTTGCGGGGCCACTCACCTCGCCCATGGATTAGAATCGACGTGACCCAGAACAACGGGATCTTCTTTCATCCGATTGCAGATTTGCCAAACGCTGCACAGAGGCTGTTGGGTCGAGGATTCAAACCTTTTCGCAAACACGAAGCCACCCTCGGGACCCCATTGTGATGGAAATCGCGCCCGTCAACGACACTTGTTCGCTCAGGGAGATCGTGACTCCAAAGGCCGAGGCGAGCGTCACGAACCCGAAGGGAACCGAACCCCTCGTAGTCAACCCCTTAGGTTGAGACGGGTCGCGAACTTGCGAGCCTGCCGCCGTATTGAATTCGGGCCGGTTGAGTATCGGGCGGACCGCTCGCCCACGGGCTCGACCTTTGTCTATGGGACGGGTTCTCTATGGGCCCGGTCCACCGACCCAGCCGAAAAGCTGATGGGGTATGGTCCCCCCCGGGAGCACTCCATTTTGGGGGGAATGCCTACCCCATATCCGCGCCCTGAGACCCCCGGGGGCCGACCCGAATGATCGACGGGCTCTCCTCGAGTTGGGAAACGGATCCTTCCTCCTAGGTACCTTGGCACGGCGGGGGCCGGATCCTTCCTCCTAGGTACCTTAGCGCGGTGGGGCCATCTTGATGGTGGGAGGGGCCTTCTGTTTCTCATGCGACGCTCTTTCCGGTTCCTGCTTCCGTGTCTTCTGATCGTTGCGGGGGCGATCTTGATCGTCGGCGCACTGACCATTCGTCCTCCGCCCTGTCGCTGTAGCAGTGAATTCGGGTGCGATCCATGTACGGTCCCGGTCAACACAACTCCGTACGTACTGTTGGCGGGAGCGGCGTGCGCTACCCTTGGAGGAGCATGGCTGGGATGGGGCCGACGTAGACATCGCCCTACTCGAGTTGCCCCGATGGGACAAACCCGTGGGCTGTCCTAGGAGCCCCAGGCGCAGAGATTTTAGTGACGGCGCCCTAACCCACGGGGGGATTTGGGAGCTGATGCGGGACGAACTTGCATGGTTCGACTTCCCCCGAGCACGATGGTTCTTCGCTCTCTTCACGATCGCAGGCGGGGTACTGGTCGCCGCGTCGGTCCTCTCCTATCTGACACCCCCCTTTGCCCAGGCCACGAACTGCGGGATATGCCACCCCCCAGGGGGGTGGGCCCGTTCCCGAACCGCGGCCCACCGGGTCGGGTCCACGCTCGCGGCCCCAACTCCCGTCACGAACTTGAGGAAATCCGGCGGTGCCCCGTGCTTCACTCCGGTCATCATTCCGGTGAGCTCGGATAGGTTGAGTGACGGCAGCATCCATCGCAAGTAACTCGCGAGCCTCTCCGGGGGCATCGCCCCCATGATCGCGCCCTGCATCGCCCGCATCTGGTCGTTGGTGAAGAGGTCCCTCATTCTGGGTACGATGGTGGCCTCTTCCTTGTTGATGTGGGCGAGATAGAAGGCAAAGAACTCATTCGCCTCACGGGTGACGCGAGCTCCCAGCTCCATTCGTCGCTCCGGCACTTCGGTCCCCCCGAGTTCGTCGGCCATCCTCGTCAGGGCGACGAGTCTCCGCGTGATCTCGTTATGGTCCTCGAGGAGCTTGCGAATCAGTTCCGGTTCGAACGACTGCACGGAGGGGAATATGTGCGTGGCCTCGGCACCGGCGTGCTCGTGGAGAAGACAGACGACGCACGTGGCCGAGACCGCACGGGAGAACTCGTGCTGCAGGTCCGCGAGTACCGCGGCCGACGCGGCCTTGTCCGCAAAGTCCACGGCCAGAAGGCGGCCCCCGAGGCTGTAGATCATCGAGCGGAGCGCCTTGTGGATCGGCGTAAACAGGTCCTCGGTCGCTGTCAGTGGAAGCTCCCCCCGCCCCTAACTCGAGGTACGGCGGGGACTGTCGTTCGGCTACGTCGTCCACCCACCGCCGAAGGAAAAGGTCGCCTCAACCGGGTCGAATTCGGATGCGTTTCCGGGAGACGGTCACCGACCGGGCAGGTGGCGAAGATCCATCGCGTCGGCCTCTCGCCTACTGAGGCGTGGGGTCACGACCGCCGGAGGATTCGAACCTCGGCAGACGGATTCCCTTCTGTGGTCAGGGCTCCTGTACTTTTTGGAGGCGCGGTCCCTGACCCGTCAGGGGCCTTGGGTTCATGACCGCGGGGATCACCGGGCTGTATGCGGTGTCGGTGCACGTTCGCGACATATCTCGCGCCCGATCCTTCTACGCCGATGTCCTTGGTTTCAAGGAGCTCAGCTTCGATCCGAAGGTCGGACGGGCCGTGTTCGCCTTGCCGGGAACTACTACTATCCTCCGGATGCACATCCAGGGGCCGGACGAAGGGGGACGAGAACCCGGAACCGTGTCGGGCCTCATGTTTCGGCATCCCGACCCCGTCGCCGCGTGCGCGGAGATCAAACGTCGCGGTGGCACGGTGACGGACGAGGCCCGGCTCGTTGAGCTGCCCTCCGTCAAGTTCGTGCTCGGCGTGATTGCCGACCCGGACGGTAATGAGTTCGTGATCACGAACCGAACGGACCAGTAATGAGGGGACCCCCTCGCCGGACCCCGTCCGTAGCTCGTGGTCGCCTCGGTCGTCCCTCCTCCGGAATCGGGTAGGTCAACGAGCCGCTCCCCGGCCCTCACGTGGTGGCGGACCCCAAGGACGCCCCGCCGAGGGACATCGGCTCGCCAGCGAGCGCTCAGGTCGTCCGTCGAAACCTACCCCGGGGTGTAGGTCGCAACCATGTTCGTTGAGTAGAAGTCATCGGACGTGCCGATCCCGACATACCCGAACACAGCGTACTTGTAGGTGCCGGCGCTGAGAACATGAAACACGTTTTCGACCGAGACGGTCGGGGCAAACTCCTGAGTAGATTGGTTGGTATCGTAGAACCACTGGGACCCCCAGTAGGCCGCCGAGCAACCGTAGGCGGCGGTCGAATTGTCGACAAAGAGCTCGCCGCCGTCAATCGTTCCCGCGGTATGGAACACCACCAACTGGACCTGAGCGAGAACGACAATCGTTCCGCTGGCCGGGACAACGATGGATACGTTGGCCCCGGCCCACGTGGCGCAGGTAGAACTTCCGTAATTGTAGAGCCCCGAGTAGTATTGGCTGGAGGCGGTCACCGAGGAGGCTGAGGCCGGGGCCGCGGCGCCGGCGGGGCCCGGAATCGCGAAGGCCAGAACGAGGGCAATCACTGCGATCGCAATCGCGGCGCCCGAAAGCACGGTCGAGAGCTGGGTCCCTCTCCCTGCTCGGCCAGGAGGAGAGGAGGCACCCACGTTGGAAGGGGCGGCAGAGTCCGGGGTGGCGGCGCTCGAGGTCGACTGCATAGCCTCGGTGGCAGACCCGACCCCTGTTAAAGGTTCCGTTCTGCGGGTCCTGGGAACAGCGACGTGCGCGGGCCCAGCCGTCCCGGGCCACGGGCGGATCAGCAGAGAGATCGGTCGATCCGCCTTGGGAGGTGTCTCGCGGGTGCGGTGGCTGGCAGGCGCCCCGGTCTTGGCCGATCCAACCCCTCGCTTGGGACGTCCTTCTCAGCCCATTCTGTCGGGGCCAGTTATCCAGATCCGAATAGGGATTCTTCTGTGAGGGCGTGATCGACCTTCGGGTCGGGTGTAGACAACCTGTGGATTGGCAAACACCCCGTTCACCGAATTTGGATCTGTAGCGGGCCGCGAAGGTCAATAGTCGGCGAGACTTCACATTAACGGGCGCGTTCGATGGCCCACCACCGTCGGCCGACTTCGGCATCAATCGCGACGGGAGTTGTACTCGGGGTCGTGATGGCCCTTACCGGCCTTTCCGGGTCTTGGACACCATTCGAACACACGGTGTGCGGCCGCGAAGCTTTGCTCTCGCACGAGGACCGACGTTACATTCCTGCGTTCTTTCTGAATTCGCCATACGGTGGCCGAGCGTTCGGGCTGAGCCAGATTCCGTGGCCGATCCAGCCGGGCGTGACTATTGGTGTGGGCGGTCCAACCTCGAACGGAACCGTGATAACTGACTTTGTCGGGGGAGTCAACGTAAGTCTCTACCAGCTCCAGAATTTCACCAACTTGGGTCTCGGAATCAACGAACCTTGTCGTGCCTACTACGGTGTCGAGCTTCAGCTCCCTCATCTCAACCGGTCGATAGAAACCTGGATTCCGACCGCGTCAAATCTGACAGATGCTGGAGAAGTGGACAACTTCTCAATCCTCAGTACCCCCGATAACCAATCCACCGTCGCTTTCTTCAACAACAGTTTCTCAGTCTGGAACGCCGACAGTGTCTCCACGTGTGGGGGAGTGGCGCAGACAATCCCGGTGAAGTCTAGCTCTCTGACGATCGGCATACCATTCACCGTCGGAGGTCGGACCCTCACTATACCATACATACTGCCGTTCGCACAGAATTTCACATACCGCTTTCCCGCGAACTTTGGGAGCTGGGAGGTCGGTAACCTATCCGAACCCGGGGGCCCCGGCGGAGGGTGGGCGTTCAACTTTCTTGGCGGATGCCCTTGACGAGAGAATAGCTCAGATGCTCTCTTCGGCCGAGCAACTTTCCGTGCCGTGAAATCAGCCTCCGGGCGGTCGGAAGGCTGGACTTTGCTGACGGAGAACGCGCACCTCCAAACATTCAACAGAAGCTGAACCTTCAAGGTCTTGTTCGAGAAGTGTCCGATCTCACCTGAACAAACGTCGCCCCACGGTTAGCCTAGGGGTGGGTTCTCTAACGGTGCGGCACACCGGCGTTCTCGCGAAACGCGTCCGGATTGCTGCCCTTCCTTGGGCAGGCAGGATGCGTCACTCGCGCGCACCGGCTCCGCGGTCCCGGTAAGAAGTCTCGGTCGACCTCGGAGTGCGGTCAGCAGGCGGCGCGCTCGAACGCCAGGAGCGACGTGGTCGTTGGGTTGCCTACGGTTGGCAGCGGCCCGGGAACCACCTCGCTAATATTCCAGACCCAACCTGGAGGCAGCGAGTACATCGCGGGCAGGATACCGTAGGGACCAGGTCCGCTCCACTCGGTGTACCCCGAGGATCGAATCGGTCCGATGGGGAGATGCATACTGACCACAATCTGGTACTTCGCCACTGCCGGGAGCGTGATGCTGAGGGGATCCGGGAACAAGGGTCCGCAGAGCCGGATTGACTCCGACACCGTGCCGGTGGAGGCGTTGCCGGTATGAAAGCTTGTATCGAACCACAACGCAGCCCCCGGGGTTGAAGTCTCCGTCGGGGTGCATGTCTGCGGAGGAACCTCGTGGAGTTCCACAGCGTCACTTGAGTTGTCGGGTAACGGCAGAATCGTCGTCAAGTTCCCGCTCGCGCCGCAGGTTAGGCCCCCGACTTCTTCCGCGACATATGGTTGCGTACACGGGTCGTCGGTGCCGAACGCCGACGAAACGTTCTGAGCGCCGAAGAAGTTCCACTGCGCGAGCCCGATCACGCCGACAATCCCGACCTGGTTCGCGCCCGGTGAAATGCTGCCTCCGCCATCCGGGGGAGTCATTCCCACCACGAGTGAGCCCGACATGAAGACCCAGTTCAATCGGTCGTCCCCGAGCCCCGCACTCCCTCCGTCCGGTGCATTGACAAGGTCTCCCGGGGTCCATATCGAGGCCGATCCGACCTCGGGACACAATGCACATCGGGTGACCGGCTTCGTAAGTGAGGGTACACCAACGACGATCGCCAGCGCGAATCCAATCGCGATCACTACGGCGATCGCATTGTTGATTGCGTGTCGGCGCGGGCGTCGAGTTGGTGACGCCATGAGAACGTCGGATCACGAAATCGCCCTTATGATTTGCGCAGCCCACGATCCTTTCGTTCCCGGCACGCTAGTCGCGGTCCTCCCGAGAGCGCGCGCGCCAGGCGAAACTAGTGTGGTGCGCCAGCCAGATCTACGTTTAACCGGTTCCAGCGAACCTTCGCCAGAATCTGGTCGGCGGTAGCCCGCCACTGGAACGGCCGCGGGTCCTCGTTGTACGTCGCGACGTACTGCTTGAGCGCCTCGATCAGCTCGTGCTCGCTGTGAAACGTCCCTCGACGGATGCGCTTCTGCGTGAGGTCGTTGAACCACCGCTCGACCTGGTTTAGCCACGACGAGCTCGTC
>JBKQPJ010000009.1:0-21298 GCA_052326305.1 Thermoplasmata archaeon
GGCCGTCGGAGCGCTCCGACGCCGAAAGGTCGATCCACCGGGCCTCGTCGGCCGGCCGGCCCGGTTCGTCTCGGAGGAGCCGCGCGAGGTCCGCGGCGAGGACCCGTAGGCCGCGCTCGACCCTCGCGAGGCGAGAGTCGGCGTCGTCCCGACGTCCGGCGGCCTCGGTCGGGGCCGGAGCCCAGACCGCCCGCCGACGACCCTCCGCCGGCCGGTCGGGCCGGCCCGGCGCGGCGATGCGCCGCAGTTCCTTCACCGAGACGGAGCGGACCATCAGGCCCGCGGTGACGAGATCGGGGGCGACGGCGGCTTGGATCTCGCTGCCGAGCCGCTCCCAATCCGGCTCGCTGTCCGCGCTCCGGATCCGGGCGAGTACGGTCGGTACCGCCCCCTCGATGGTCCGCCGTACGTAGGCGCGGACCTCCTCCTCGCCGAGGCCGAGCAGGTTCTCGGCCGCGGCTCGAACGGCCCGCGGCTCGGCCGGGACCTTCACTTGGGCCTGGAGCGCGACCTCCCAGCCTTCCGCCGAGCTGCCGTCGAGCGCATGCAGGGCCCGAACGGTGGCCTCGACATCGACCGGGGCGAGCGAGAGGTAGGCGGTCGCCTTGTTCCAGGGTGCGATGTACGTGCCCCCACCGATCAGGATCCGGGGCTCGCGGGCGAACGAGTTCGCGGCGCCGGGCCCCGCCCGGTCCCCGGCGGGGGTGGCGCGACGCCCGAAGAGGACGAGGGCCTTGTTCGGAGGGATGGGAACGTAGAGCCGCTCGAGAAGAGCCCAGACGGCGGCGGCTCCGCCCGCCGCGGCGACGATCGGAACTGCTAGAGTCGGTACGTCCAACATCCACCCCGCCCGAGCTGGAACGCGCCGGCACGATCCCTCGTCGTGCGCGAACGCGGCGGCCAGCCGTCGACCCGGGCGGGGCTAGCGAAGGCTTCGGCGGAATTCGGACCCGTCACGGAGGGTTCCGGTGCCGAGCGCGTCGGTCGCGTCGATAGCGGTCCGAGCATCTCGGTGTCCCCCCGCGGTCCCCTCTCGCTTGCGGCGAGAGCTCCGCATCGACCAATACGCATCGATGTGTATAAATGCCTGCTCCCCCCGGCCCGTCCGGGCCGTGTCCCGGGCGCGTCCTCTACGTCTCGCCGAGGGTGGCGCCGATCGCGCCGGTGACGTCGTGGTGCTCCTCGACCCAGGCGATCACGATGAAGTACCACCCGAGGATGAGAAGCAGGAGGAGCGCGGGGTCGGAGCCGGCCTCGTGCGACGCCGTCACGACGCACCCCTCGAGGTGCTTGCCCCGTCGACGCGGCTCGAAGGAGAGGAGCTCCTTGCCCTCGGCATCACTGGCCTTCCACGACGGATCCTTGTAGCCGGAACGGGCCCATCGGAAGATCCTCCCGTCGGCCGTCTGGATCGTGCTCTCGCGCCACTGGGCGCGCAGGACCGCGAGGTCCCGGCGGGTCGCGACGCTCCGGACCGTGATCCCGGGCCAGAGGAATCCGCGGCGCTTGAGCGTCCAGCGGCCCTCCGACGAGTCGGCGGCGGCGATCGAACCGGACCCCTTCTGCCAGGTCAGCGTCCCGAAGTGCTGGTTGCCCACGAGCAGTTGGTAGGCGTGGGACCCTGGGACGTGGGTCCACTCGAGCTGGCTCGCCACGACCTCGGGGGTGGCCTGCACGGGAACACCCACGGGTCCCGGAGGAAAAAGGCTTCCCGGGGGGAGCGCCCCGCGCCTTCCGACCTCGCCCAACGGGAGGATGGGGGGAACGAAGGGTCCCGGGGTCGGCCAACTGAGGGGCCGGGCGGAACGGGATCGCGGCCCGGCCCGCCACGCGCCATCGGTGAGCGCCGTTCGGTTCGCGCCCAGACCCAGCGTAGACTAGCGGTGTTTCTGGGAAGGCCCGGGCGGCCGCCCGTCCCTCAGTGCGACGCCGCGGCGGCGGGCATGCCCGAGGGGCTCCCGCCGGTGGACGGAGCGGAACTTCCGACAGCCGCCATCTGGGGCATCGCCGAGTATCCCGCCCCTTCCACCTCGAGCGACTTCGGCTTCACCCTCACTTGGATCGTCTCGGCCTTCGGAGTGATCAGGTTCCAGCCCGCCTTG
The DNA here is from genome assembly GCA_052326305.1 of Thermoplasmata archaeon. Classification (GTDB taxonomy): domain Archaea; phylum Thermoplasmatota; class Thermoplasmata; order Lutacidiplasmatales; family UBA184; genus Lutacidiplasma. The sequence continues at coordinate 2,103 of JBKQPJ010000009.1, forward strand.
AGGATCGAACCGCCGACCATCCACATCACCACGAGCAGGACGAACGTCTCCATCGTGGTCAGGATCCCGCCCAGGGTCCCGCCGATCGCGCCTCCGAGGATCGACCCGATGTTTCCTCCCGGGGTCATGCTAGGGGAACTCGTGCCAGAGCCCGTGGCCCCCGTTCCCACGTGGATCGACGCGGAGGTCACCGCGGCATTGCCGTTCTTGTCCTCCACGATGAGCGAGACGTTGTAGTTCCCGGATCTCGAATAGGTGTGGCTCCCGCTCGCCACCCCGCTCGAGTTGCCGTCGGAGAACTGCCAGTACGTGGAGGTGATCGGCGCGCTGCCGGCCTGGGAGCGATCGGTCAGCGTCACCGTGAACCCACCGACCGTCCAGTCGAAGGCGGCCTGGGGAGAGTGGGTCGAGCCGGACGTGGGCACTTCGCCAAGCAGGCCGTAGGCATGGTAGAAGGTGACGAGGAGGATCGCGACGCCGACAACGGCCAAGATCGTCCCGAGGACGCGCTCGTGAGCCCGGTCCATGCGATGCGTATGCGTGCGTATAGCTTATCAAGCTTGACATTCCGCCCGGAGGGGATTCCGACGCGGTCCGGGGGCGGGGCCGGAACCCGACGGGTCCCCGGCCGTTGGCCCGCGGGGCTGGCCCCCCCCCGCGGCGTGCCTTCCCCCTGTCGAGGGGAGGGGGCGGGGCCGGGGCGACGACCCCGCGGTCGCCCGAGAGCTCCCCTACGGCTCCAGGTCGAAGTAGATCTTCACCGTCGCATGGTACTCGATCACGCGCTGGTCCGAGATCCGGCCCTCGAGCTCGGAGACCCGGAACCATCGTAGGTTACGGACCGTCTTCGCCGCGGTGCTGACCGCATTCTCCGCCGCCTTCGCGAACCCTTCCTTGGACACACCGACGATCTCCGACACTTTCTGCGTCATGGCGACCTTCCCGGGGAGAAGCTCCCTCCTCCCCATGAAACTTCGGCTGGGGCGACCTGCCCAAGTTCGCTGCGGAGGCGCCCGGGGACGATCTGGACGGGGGCCCGGGGCTTCTGCCTTATGCCCCCTCGGGCTGGGGCGGCGGTGGCACCGCTCGCGCGCCGTCCGCTCGGTAGGTCGGGCCTCTCGGTGGGCCCGTTCGCCTTCGGCGGGAACGTCCTCGGCTGGACCGTGGACGAGGCGCGCGCCTTCGAGCTTCTCGACGCGTTCGTCTCGGCGGGGTTCAACCTGATCGATACGGCGGACGTCTATTCGACCTGGGCCCCGGGCCATCGGGGAGGCGAGTCGGAGACGATCCTGGGCCGCTGGCTGAAAGAGAGCGGGCGACGCAAGGAGGTCGTCCTCGCGACGAAGGTCGGGATGGAGATCGGGCCCGGCCGCCAGGGCCTCTCCCGCCGACACATCCTCGAATCGATCGAGGGATCCCTCGCGCGGCTGGGCGTCGATGGCATCGACCTCTACCAGTCGCACGTGGACGATCCCGACACCCCGATCGCCGAAACGCTCGGGACGTACCGGGAGCTCCTCGACCTCGGGAAGATCCGGGCCATCGGGGCGTCGAACCTTTCGGCCCCGCGCCTCGCGGAGTCGCTGGAGGTGAGCCGGACGCAGGGGCTACCGTCCTACGAAAGCTTCCAACCGAAGTACAATCTGATGGACCGCACCGAGTACGAGGGCGAGGTCGAGAGCATCTGCCGCGCCCATCGCCTCGGCGTCATCACCTATTCCTCGCTCGCCCAAGGATTTTTGAGCGGTAAGTACCGCTCCCCCGGCGATCTCGGGAAGAGCCCGCGCGGCGCTCGGGCGGTGGCGCGGCTGACCGAACGGGGCCACCGCATCCTCCGGGCCCTCGACGAGGTGGCGACGGAGACCGGCTCGGCCCCGGCGACCGTGGCGTTGGCGTGGCTGATCGCCCGCCCGGGGATCACCGCGGGGATCGCCAGCGCCACGTCGCTCGTTCAGCTCGAGGAGCTGACGTCCGCCGCGCGCTTGTCGCTCCCCTCCGCGTCGCTCGAACAGCTCGACCGGGCGAGCGCATGATCCCTCGCCCCCGCCCTCGCAGAGGTGGGTCGTGCCGGTAGACGCCGCCGCCGAGATCCCGACGCTGGCGGAGCTCGAGGAGGCCGCCTCGCGCCGCGTCCCCCCGGAGATCTGGGCGTACATCCAGGGAGGGGCCGGCGAGGAGCGGACGCTGCGGGCGAACCGGGAGGCGTTCGTTCGCGCCGTCCTGCGGCCCCGGGTCCTGCAGGGCGTGACGGAGCTCGACCTGCGGACGACGATGCTCGGCCGAACGGTCGCCGCTCCGTTCTTCATCAGCCCCATGGCGTACCAGGCGAAGGTCCACCCGGACGGAGAGGCCGGGGTCGCCGTGGCGGCGACAGGGGCGGGGCTCCTCGCCGTCTACAGCACGCTGTCGTCCCGTTCGCTCGAAGAGATCGCCCGGGCGTCGGGCCCCGGCGCTCGTTGGTTCCAGCTCTACCACCAGCCGGACCCCCGGGTCGAGCGTCGGCTCCTCGAACGGGCCGAGAACGCCGGGTTCTCGGCGATCGTGCTGACCGCCGATACCCCGGTTCTCGGGGTGCGGGATCGGCAGGCCCAGGGAGGGTTCGCCATCGACGCTTCGGTCCCGGTGGGGAACGGGCCGGAGGTAGTGCCGCCCTCGAGGGCACCAGTCCTCGACGGCGAGACGTTCCGCCTTCGGGCGGACGCGGGAGCGACCTGGGACCTCCTCGGCCGGATCCGCGAAACGACCCGTCTTCCGATCGTCGTCAAGGGGATCCTCACGGCCGACGACGCGCGCCGATGCGTCGATCACGGAGCGGCCGCGATCGTCGTATCGAACCACGGCGGCCGCCAGCTCGACGGAAGCCCGGCAACGCTTGATGCCCTTCCCGAGGTCGTGGGCGCGGTGGGCGCGCGGGCCGAGGTCTACCTCGATGGAGGGGTCCGACGGGGCAGCGACATCCTCGTCGCCCTCGCCCGCGGCGCCAAGGCGGTCGGCCTCGGTCGCCCGGTCCTTTGGGCGCTCGCTGTCGGCGGCGGCCCCGGGGTCGCACGGTACCTCGCGCTCCTCAAGACCGAAGCCGCGGTCGCGATGGCGCTCACCGGACGGCGCACGGTCCGCGAGATCGACCGGACACTGACGGAAGCGGCCCCGGCCGAGCCCCCGTTGCGATGAGCCGTGGAGCCCCGGAACGCCGCTCGGCCGACCCCGAACTCCCGGCCCCGCGCCCCGTCTCCGCTCGACCACTACCTTGATAGCGTTCCTGCCGACAGTTCGCGACGGGGCTAATCTGACCGCGGACCCTGACCGTTTCGTGGAAGCGCCGGCTCCGGGCCGCACGGCGCGATTCGCCGGCGTCCCCGAGCGGTTCCTCGTTCCGCTGCAGATCGCGGCGGGCCTGTTCCTTGCCGCGACCCTCCTTCTCGGCATGGCCGGTTGGCTCAAGGGAGCGTCGCTCGGGATCCTCCTCGGGGTCGGGGGCGGCGCACTGCTGGCCTCCCTCCTGCTCGAGTTATCCGCATCGCGCTCCGAGCCGGCGCCGACTCCTTCCCCGAGCCCGTCGCGGACCGGATACGAGAGCGCGTTCGTCTGCGCCCACTGCTCGGAATACACTCCTCCTCCCGATTGGGAGGCCCTTCTCCAGGACACCGGCCCGGTAGAAGCGGCCGATGTCGCGCTGCCCACGAACCGGGCCTTCGCCTCCCTCGTCGGCTCGGTCGCAGGCGCTTGGGATGCGCGGGTGCCGATGGAGATCGGCCAGCCTCCGGTCGGCGGGCTCCTTTCCGCTCCCGAGACCGCCTTCCTCCCACCCTCGGGCGGAAGTGCGCCGCCGCGGCTCGCCCGGGGCTCCGACCTCATGCTGTTCCAGGGCCGCCTCACCCCCGTCCCGCTCGACGGCTCGAGCGTGGCGATCTCGGGAGGTCGAAGAACCTCCTCCGTTCCCCGCGCCCCTCCGATCGTTCCCGCGGTCTCCGTCCCTCGACCGGAGACCGAGCGGCAAAGCGTCGCCGACCCGCCCGAGCCGCTCGCAGTGCGATGGTTGTTCGGCGACGGGACCTCGCCGCCTTCCCTCGACCTCTGGATCCGGGCCGAGGTCGAAGGGATCGTCACCCGAACGCGGGCCGCCGTCGGGTTCCGACCGGATCCGGACACGGACTTCGCACCATCCGACACCGAACCGAGCGCGGGGTCCGCCCTCGTTCCGGATCGGACCCCGTGCGCCTCCTGCAAGCAGACGCTGGAGACGCCGACCGGGGCCGTTCAGTGCGCCGATTGCCGCCGGCCGATCTGCGATCCCTGCCGGGAGCGGGTCGTCGAGCACGACGGCACGGCGTGGTGCGCCCCGTGCGCGGTCAATCGCCTGAGCACCGAGTTCCTGGGCGTGCTCGAAGGCCCGCCGGAGCTTTCCCCGGCCCCCGATTCCCCGCTCGACTCCCGGGTCTGATCACCCGGTGCCTTGTTCGGTCGACGACCCGGCCGCCGGTCGCGCGTCCGGTCAGCCCTCTACGTGGGCCTCGTGCAGGAAAGGGAGACCCGAGCCGGTGTTGTACAGGAGGATCTGCTCGCCGGCACGGATCGCTCCCGACTCGAAGAGCCCCGGGAGCGCCGCGTACGTCGCGGCGCCTTCCGGGGATGCCGAGAGGCCGTAGCGCCGCGCGAGCAGGGAGACCGATCCGAGGATCTCCGCGTCCCGGACCGTCGTCCCGGTCCCCCCGGTGGCCCGGACCGCCTCCAGCACACGCTCGGAGGAGAACGGGGAGGGCACGAGGAGGCCGGGCGCCACGGTGCTCGGGGCCTCCCACGGAGTCGTGCGCGGAGCCCCGTCCCGGAGGGCGCGCACGACGGGCGCGCATCCTTCGGGCTGGACGGCGATGAGGCGGGGCATCCGGTCGAGCAGCCCGAGCGTCCCGAGCTCCTGGAACGCCTTGTGCATCCCGACGAGTCCCGTCCCACCCCCGGTGGGGTAAACGATCGCGTCGGGCATCCCCTCCTCGCGCCGCTGCTCGAAGATCTCGAGGCCCATCGTCTTCTTCCCCTCGACCCGGTACGGCTCGCGCAGCGTGGACATGTCGAACGATCCCCGCCCGCCCTCGGTCCGCCGGGCGAACTCCCCGGCCTCGCGGATCGTTCCCTCGACGGCGACGACCTGGGCTCCGTAGCGCCGGCACGCGTTCTTCATCGGTTCCGGTGTCCGGGCCGGCAGGTAGACCCGGACCGGCATGCCGGACCGGGCCGCGTACGCCGCGAGCGCCACCCCGGCGTTCCCCGCGCTCGGGACGTACGCTTCGCGCACCCCGACCTCCCGCGCGCGGGCGACCGCCACGGCCATGCCGCGGGCCTTGAACGAGCCGGTCGGCAATCCTCCGTCGTCCTTGACGAGCAGATGGACGCCGGGAGCCTCGGGGGCCCCTCCCAGGTCCAGGATGGGCGAGTACCCTTCGCCGAGCGTGACGATCGCACGCTCGTTCTGGACGGGAAGCAGCTCCCGGTACCGCCACAGCGACGGGACGCGGGCGCGCACGGCGCGAAGCCAATCCTCCCCGTTCAGGTCGTCGAGGTCGTACGACGCGAGCAGAGTGTGGCCGCACGTCGGGCAACATCCCACGGGGCGCGACGGGTCGACCTCGGTGCAGCAGGCCCGGCAGAGGAGCGTGCGCAACCGGGACCGGATCTCCGTCACGGACGGGCGATCAGGTCCGGAGCGATAAGGCCCTCCGTCGATCGCGAGCGGTCTACGTCTCGAGGTACGCCTTCAACGGTGCCCAGTAGTGGTCCTTCCAGCCCTTCGCGAGGTGGCCGGCGTGGCCGGACGGCACGCGCGAGTGCGTGAACCGGATCCGCGTGCCCCCCCGGTACGGGGTGAGGGAGAAGCGAACGACGGAGTCGTGGTCGGCCGGCCAGCTCTCCTCGGTCGGCCGCCACGCCTGAACGATCGTGCGGCCCCGGATCAGCTCGAGGTTGGTCCCGTGGATGTATCCGTCCCACGCCATGAACTTCCCCCCGACACGGCCGCTGATGCGGGAGGCCGCCCCGGTGAACCCGGTGTGGCCTCGGGTGGTCATCAGCGCATCGTAGACGGCGTTCGGCGGCGCGCGCACCCAGGCGACCTGGCGGATCGTGCGGGTCTTCATCGTGTCTCCCCGCCCCGACCCGTCCGAGGCGCTATGAAGGTGCCGAACCGGCGATCGTTCGGCCGCGCGGTCCGACCGCAGGTCCCGAACCGGACGAACCACGGTCGGTCCGGTGGTTCCGGGTCGAGGAGGGTGGAACGTCGAGGATTTCCCCCTCCCGAGCTACGGGAACGGCGCCGATCCATGACGGGGACGACGGACCCGACGTCGGGCGGGGGCCGAGAGCGGTTTGACGTCATCGACCTCGCGGGCGACGCTCGGGACCGTGCGCTCATCGCGCTGCGGGAGTCGTTCACAGGGATCTACCGGTGGCACGCCAAGCGCACGCTCCGGGAGATCTCGAGCGTCCGGGCGGTCGAGATCGGCGGCGCGATCGTCGGAGCCTCGATGCTCGAGCGTCTCGCCCCCGAGGTGGGATACGTCTACTACCTCTTCGTCGCGCGGGAGTTCCGCGGCCGGGGGATCGCCCGGGTGCTCCTCGACGATGCCCTCGGAAGATTCCGCGGGGCGGGGGCGGAGGTGGTGTACGCGGCGTGCGAATCCGAGAACGAGCCGGTGCTGCGGTTGTTCCGCTCCCGCGGGTTCCGGGAGGTCCAACGCAAGGAGCCGGGGTTCCGGGAGGGCGGCCTCGGGGCGTGGGGGTACCGTAGCCGGATGCGGATCGTCCCGGGGGAGATCCTGCTCGGGCTCCGGCTGCGCGACCCGACCGGGACGACCGCGGCGGAGCCCGCCGGGGACCGACCCTATCCCCCAACCTAGGATGCCCGGGGGGAGCGCGTCGGCCGAGGTAGGACGCTACGCGAGCTTGCGGGGCTTGAGCGGTGGGTTCAGGGCCCCCGCGGCGGCGCCCATCGGGAGCAGGATCGCCCCGAGGCTCGTCACGGCGAAAAGCCAGAACGGCAGAACAATCGTGCCGTGACCGTACGGCCAGATCCCCCGAAGGTTGATCAGGCTCACCGACGGGATGAACGAGCAGCCCCGGCAGGAGTACCAGTCCCCGAGCGCCCAGAAGAAGTTCCACCATCCGTAGACCTCGACGAGGAACGCGACGGCGAACGCCGCGTACGGTCGGAAGACGGCCCGGGTCGAGACCGCGAACAACGTCAGGACCCCGACGGCGAGGATCATCCACCCGACGTAGTAGTGCGGCGAGCCCGGGGCGGCCGTGTCGACGACGGCGGCCCCGAGCCCGAACGTCACCGCGGCGACGAAGAATCCGGCCAGCGGCGCGGCGCGCTGGGTGGCCCACGCTACGCTCGGCACAGCCCCTCCCAGCCCTCGGGGGCCTACCTAACGGTTCCCTTCGAGCGGGACGGGCTCGCGGCACCGGTGGCGTCCCCGTTACCGACGCCTTAATTCGGGGGCGCGTCTCGCTCCGCCGATGGGGCTCCCGCCCGAGATCGTCACCCGCCTGCTCGAGGAGGCCCGGACGCACGAGTGCCCGGACTCCCCCGAGATCTGCACGAAGCTCGTCGCGATCGCGGACCTCCCGACCCGGTTCGGATCGTACCAGGTGGCGGCCTTCTGGAACAACCACGACCGGCGCGATCACGCCGCGTTCATCCACGGGAACATCTTCGAACGGGAACGCGTGCCGGTCCGGCTCCACTCGGAATGCCTGACGGGCGACGCGATCGGTTCGCTCCGATGCGATTGCCGCGACCAGCTGCTCGCCTCGCTCGACTGGATCGCGCGGCAGGAGGCGGGGGTCGTGCTGTACCTCCGGCAGGAGGGACGCGGGATCGGGTTCGCGAACAAGATCCGGGCCTACCAGCTCCAGGACGCTGGGTTCGACACCGTGCAGGCGAACGAGGCGCTCGGATTCCGTCCGGACGAGCGCGACTACGGGTTCGCCGCCCACATGCTCTCCTCGCTGCACATCCGCTCGATCGAGATCATGACGAACAACCCGGCGAAGGTCGAGGACCTGCGCCAGCACGGGGTCGAGATCGTCGGCCGGATACCGCTCGTCATCCCCCCGAACGAGCAGAACCGCGACTACCTCGACACCAAGCGCCGAAAGATGGGTCACTGGCTCGACGACGAGCAGACGGACGAACCGTTGAAGCCCGCGGCGGGCGGGACGCCCTGAGCCCGGGGTCGGTCCCCGTCAGCCGACGTGGGCCTCTCGGTTGTGGCGCTGGAGCGCCGCGACCGACGAGAGCCGCGCCCCGCAGACCGAGCAGCGCACCGATTTGGGAACTCCCTTCGCGGCGTCGGCCCCCGAGGCGGGGTGCGATTCCTGCACGTGCGCCTCGAGGACCTCGACGGACCGGAACGCCGAGCCGCACTGGGGGCAGATCGCCTCGGCCTCGTCGTACTCGACGTAGGGCATGGCGAAGGGTAGGTGACGCACGCTATCCTCCTTTCGGGCGCCTCCGGTCCCCACCCCGGCGCGACCGCGGGTCCCCCGTCCGACCCTACCCGCAGGCGATATCTCGGTCCGGGCCTCGGAGATCCCGTCCGGCGCGGGCCGGGCGAGGACGGACGCGGCGCGATGGTCGACTGGACGAACGTGGCCCTCTGGTCACTGGCCGGCACTTGGATCTTGGTCATCGGCACGCTCGGGCTGATGTACTGGCAGACCCGCACGAACCAGCACCTCAACTCCGCCAACGCCGTGATGGCGCTGCGCGAGCGATTCGACGGGGCGCGGATGCGCTCCGCCCGGCGCCATCTGAGCGAACGGCTCCTCAAGCAGGAGCACCACGACATCGCCAGCATGGAGGTCGTCACCTTCTTCGAGCTCGTCGGGACGCTCACCCATCGCAAGGTGCTCGACGACGACCTCGTCTGGGAGGCGTTCGGGACCTGGGTGACGGCCTACTACCTCGGGATCCGCCAGCCGTTCGACCTCGTCGGCCAGCTCCGAAAGGACCTGAGCGACCCCCTGGTCTTCCACGAGTTCGAGTGGCTCTACCACCGGCTGCAGGAGATCGACCGGTCCCGGTGCGCCCCGCCGGCGGAAGCCCCGGCGGCCCCCGTGGCGGACGTGAATCGCGTCCTCACCCGCGAGGCGAAGCTCGAGTCGATCTGAGCCGGCCGTTCCGGCGACCCGACCCCGGGACCGGCTCCGAGAAAGGGGCCGTGTACAACCGCGGCCATTCTTGGAGGACCCGCGGCCTCCCGCTAAATGAGCACCAACAGGTAGGCGACCGGACTACCGTCCCACTCGATCCCGGCCGCTCCGCCCGGGGCGATGTACTCGTCCGTCCAGTTGGCCTGGGTCCGGAAACCTCCCAGCGCGAACGGGTAGACGGTCCCGTTCAGCTCGGTCGCGTTGCCGTGGAGGTACCCCCCGCCGAGGACCGTCCAGTTCGTGAACCATGTCCAGAAGGTGACGTTGTGGAACGACTCGGGGGCCGGAATGGTCCGCTCGCTCCCCGGCCACGGTAGCGGCAGGAGGAGCATGGTCCAGTAGTAGGTCCGGCCGTCGAGCGAGAGGAAACGGCTGGAGGCGAGGTTCGGATGGAGGCCCGGGATCACCCCCCCGAACAGGAGGAGCCCGACCACGCCGCAGACCCCGAGGGCCACGACCGTGAGCTTCCACTGCGTCGGGGTGGGAGGGTAGTCCCGATCCATCATCGACGGCCGCCGAAAGAGTCCCCCCGGGATATTACGGGTTCCTTCGAGGGCGAGCCGAGCGCCGCCGGGCGTCCGCGTACGACCGCACGACGCGGGGTCGTGCTCTCTCCCGACTCCGGCCGCTCATACCATCCGATGCGCTCCCGGGCGCGATGCAGGCGGTCGCCGTGAAGGCGTTCCGAGAGCCGCCCGCGCTGCTCGAGCTGCCGGATCCGTCGCCTTCCGACGGGGAGATCCGGGTCCGTCTCGAGGCGGCGGGCGTCAACCCGTTCGACTGGAAGATCGCCGACGGGATCCTGAAGGACCACCGTCCCCACGTGTTCCCGCTGATCCTGGGGGTCGACGGAGCCGGGACGGTCGGGGCCGCCGGATCGAAGGTCCGACGATTCCGCGTGGGGGATCGCGTCTTCGGGCAGTTCCTGCACGACCCGATCGGACGGGGGACGTACGCCGAGCAGGTGGCCGTCCCGGAGACGAACGCCCTCGTCCGCATTCCCCCGGCCCTCTCGAGCCTGGAGGCCGCGGCACTCCCGACGGCGGGCATGACGGCCCTCGATTCGCTCGACAAGATCGGCCTGTCGCCGGGAATGTCGCTGCTCGTGGTCGGCGCGTCGGGCGGCGTGGGGTCGTTCGTCGTTCCGCTCGCGGTCGCCGCGGGGATCCGGGTCGTGGCGATCGCCCGGAGCTCCTCCCACGCGCGACTTCGCTCGCTCGGTGCCATCGAGACGGTCGACGCAGCGGGGGGCGACCCGGTCGGGGAGTTGCGCGCGCGGCACCCCGCGGGGCTCGACGGTCTCCTCGACGTCGTGAGCGATGCGGCGACGTTCGCCCGCTGGGCCGGCCTCGTCCGACCCGGCGGGGCCGTCGCCTCGACCGTGTACGCCGCGGGGACGACGCCGGGGGTACGCTCGATCAACGTCGATCTCACGCCCAGCGCGCCGCTCCTCGATCGGCTCACGGGGGCGGTGGCCGCCGGAAAGGTGCGTCCCCCGATCGAGCGGACGATCTCCCTGGCCGACGCGCCGTCGGCCGTGGCCGACGGCCGCGCCGGTCGCCTCGCGGGCAAGACGGTGATACGGATCGACGCCCGCGGCGCCCCCCCCACCGCGCCCTGACCGGGCGCGCCCCGGGCTCCGCTTCCCGCACCTCGGGCTCGTGGGAGCCACGGCAACGCTCTTGGCGGCGGGGCCTTTCCGCCGCCGATGACCGACCGGATCGAGCTATTCACCTCCCCGATCAGCCACTACTGCGTCTCCGCGGAACGGATGCTCGCGTTCAAGGGACTCCGTTGGAAGTCGATCTACACGCCGTACCACGACCGCCACGAGCTCCTTCGACGGACCGGCCAGGACTACCTTCCCGGGCTCCTCTGGAACGGTCGGTTCGTGAGCTGGAACGAGATCCCCGGGTTCCTCGAACGCCGGCGTCCGCAGCCGACGCTCTTCCCGTCGGGCCGCGGCGCGCTGGCCCGCGTTCTCGAGAACTGGGGCCACCAAGTGCTCGAGGAGCGCGTCTGGCGCGCCGTCGTGACCCGGGTCCCCCGGCTCCTGAGGACGGAGACCGAGCGGTGGGTCTTCGAGGAGATGCAGACCCGGGCGCGGGGACCGTGGCACGTTCTCGAGCACCGGCGTCCGGAGTTCGCCCGCGAGCTTCGGCCGTACCTCGCCCTCGTGGACCAGATGGTGACCGGCCGCGACTGGATCCTCGACGAGCCGTCCCTCGCGGACTTTGGGGTGTACGGGTCGCTCTCCCCGTGGTGGTCCGTGGGGGAACGCACGCCCGCCTCCTTCCGGGCCCTCACTGCCTGGGCGCGCCGGATCGGTGCGATCGGAACGTAGCCCGTCGTCCCCGACGCGGAAATAGGGCGCCGCCGTGGGTCGGGACGAACCTCCCATGACGCCGGGCCCGGGATCGGAGACGCCCTACGGCCGACTCGCGGAGGTGTACGACCGGGTCTACTCCTGGAAGGACTATGCGAGAGAGGCGCGGATCGTCCGGTCGATCGCCCGCCGATGGGGGCCCCGGGGTGCCCGCACGCTCTTGGACGTGGCGTGCGGAACCGGGGCGCACCTCCGTCACCTCGCGCGGTGGTACGAATGCACCGGGCTCGACCCGAGCTCCGCGATGCTCGCGGTGGCGCGAAGGAACGTCCCCGGCGTCCGCTTCGTGCGCGGCCGGATGCCGTCCTTCGAACTTCACCGGCGCTTCGACGTGATCACCTGCCTGTTCTCTGCGATCGGTTACGTGCCGGACGTGGCAGCGCTCCGCCGCACCGCGAGGACGTTCGCTCACCATCTCGCCCCGGGGGGCGTTGCCATCGTCGAGCCGTGGCTCACTCCCGAGGTATGGAAGCCCGGCGGGGCGCACCTCCTTACCGTCCCCTCCCGGGAACGTCCGATCGCGCGGATGAACCTCTCGGTGACGCGACAGGGCCGGTCGGTCATGGACATGCACTACCTCGTCGCCGGCAAGGATCGCATCGACCATTGGGTCGAGCGTCACGATCTGGGGCTCTTCTCGACCCAGACGATGACGAGCGCGTTCCGCGCTGCCGGTCTTCGAGTCCGGCGGGTCCCGAGCGGCTTCTACCGGTCGGGCCGCTCCGACCGAGGGCTGTACGTCGCCACCCTCCCGGTCCCGATCGGATAGGATCGAAGCTCCCGCCGGCCCGCCCTGCGGAGCGGTGGGGTCGACGTGGGGTCGAGCCCCGGTGAAGGTCGCCGGTCGGGCGCCGCCGCCCCCGGGACCGGTAGGTCCCGGAAGGCCATCCACGATCCCGCGACGCCGGGTGGCCAGGGCATCGACCGCTCCTCGGCCCGCCGAGCGCCGGGGTCGTTCGCGGGCGCTCCCGAGGGGGAACGCGCCCCGCGGAACGGTACCTCGATCGGAGACGGGGCCTACTTGACCTTCTCGAAATCGATGAGGATCGTGAAGACGAGCGGATAGAGAGGATCGATGTTTCCGAGCATGTCGACGTTGTAGGTGTCCCGCACGGCGACCCATGCCTCGTGGACCTTCGCGAGGTCCCTTCCTCCGGGATCCTTGATCACGAAGTTGTGACGGACCAGGTTGCCCCCGGTCTGAAGCATCGGCCGTCCGTCGGGGGAGACCGCGGCCGCGGTGATCCCGCCCATGAGCCCCCGCTCCAGCGTCACCACGATGCACGGCTGGCCCGTGGAATCCCGCAACGTGAACTGGGAGCGGTTCGCCCCGCCCTCCTTCTGGATCGATCCGAGAACGGCCCCCTGGGCGCTCACCAACGAGTACGTCATGTTCACGCTGCGTGCCGCCATCCGCCCCAGGTAGGAGTCGGAGCCGCCCAGCAGGCTCCCCAGCGCGTTGCCCCCGAGATTCTGGCCCGCGTTGCCCTGCACCGTGAACAGGTGGTTCTTCCCGCCGTCCATGACGCGATAGCTGTGTCCGAGCGAGAGCATCTGATGCTGAACGAGGAAGTTCGACTGTCCGCGTAGCCCGAGGAGATCGCTCAACCCCGGCGCGGAGGGACCGCCGGTCGCCGGAGGGGCGGACGGGACGGCGGGCCCGGAGGGAGGACTCCCATCGGTCCCGCGGAGGGGCGGGCCGGCGACCGGTGGACCCGTCGGTCCCGGGGTCGACGGAGCGACGGCCACCGGTTTCCCACATTTGGCACAGAACTGGGCGTCTCCGGGCAGCGGGGTGCCGCAGCCCACACAGAACTGGGTCGCCATGAATGGAACGAGTCGGCGAGAAGGATATGGACCTATGGGCCGTCCCCCACTCCGCGCGGATCCGGAGGGGTTCGCTACGACCGGCCCGCGTGCGTCCGGACCCCCCCGCGTCGGGCCCGACCACCTAGGCCGGAGCCCGAACCTTTAACCTCGGGGGCCGGACTGCGGCGGAAGCAGACATGGCGCCGGTCCGAGGCATGCACGTAGAGCCGCCCGTTGAGTTCGTGTTCGACCGAAAGGTCCCCCCGGGGCGATATCCGCTCGCCCAGGTCTTCCCGGGGCTGGAGAAGGTCCCTCCCTTCGTCGAGTACCCCGCCTCCCCGGCCCGCCGGCGAAGGGTCCTTCGCGGGGCGGAGGTCGAGATCGTCCGCGGTCAGGTGTGGATGTATGTGGCCCCTCATGAGGTGCCCCCGTTCGCGAAGGCGGTAGGGTGGGAGCCCGTGACCAGCCGCACCGATTGCATCGTGGTGGGACGGGGACACCTGTCGAAGAGCCCCCGGATCACCGTCTACCTCGACATACTCCACGAGCTCTTCCACGTCTTCCAGCGACATTCGGGCCGTGACCTCTGGGATCTCTCCAAGGGGTACGCGGGGAGCTCCACCGAGATCGAGGCGTACGGATTCGCTCTGAAGGAGGCCCGCCGGTTGGGGGCCTCCGACCGTTACCTGCGGAAGTACCTCGAGGTCGAGTGGATCAGCGTCAAGGAGCACGCTCTCCTCCTGAGGAATCTGGGAGTGCCCTCGAAGTAGGGACCGGTGGGCCCGGGTGCGAGGCACTCTCCCCCCCAGGGGCACCGGAAACCGGCGCGGGTCAACGACTACGGGAGGTTCGAGCGGTCCGTTCGGGGCGGGGCTTAGCCCGGAGTACCCCACCCCTTGGGCGGGGCCTCCCGTCGACCGGCTACGGGAGAATGGAGATCTTCCCGGATCGTCCGAGGGAGACCTGGAGCTTCCCCTTGAAGTCCTTGACCCACCCGTCGGTGATCTGGAGCTTGGTCCCGACCGCGTACTTCGTGATGTCCTCGCCCCACAGGGTCAGCGTGGTGGTCCCGGTGTCGTCCTGGAGCGTGGCGTCGGCGACCGAGGAGGTCCCTCGCGAGGTCGTAACCTCTCGGGGGGCGGAGATCGCGGTGATCGTTGCGGCGAAGGTCGCGTTCTGGTTGGCGCGGATGCTAGCGATGTCACCCATGGTAGGTTGGGGCAGCCAGGGCGGGTTAAGTCGCTTTGCCCCGCCCCGGGTCGTGCGGGGAACGGCCGAAAACCCCCCACGAGGCATCGACATGGCCCACGGCGCTCGGCCGCCGGTGCCCTGATCCTGCGCCTTCCGGGCTTGCCCTCGGGCGGGGGGGCAGCCCTGGCCCCTAGGACGACGACGGAGGGGGATCCCGTTTCGGAGCCTTCCGGGGCGAAGGGGGAGACAGGAGGTCGATCCTCCGACCGAGCGCCGAGCGGTCAATGAGGGCCTGGAGGCGACCGCGGCGGGTTGCCTCCCGGCGTGCGCTCATCACCCAGAAGGCGGTCATCCGACGGTAGTACGGGGGTTGGGCCCGGTAGAACCGCCAGGCCTTGGGGGCGGCCCGAAGGTCTCGTTGCATAGGCGCGCTGAGCCCCTGGGGTCGTTCCTCGAACGAGTAGCCCGCGGGCTGCGCGGGATCCCTTGCCCGGAACGCACGGAGTCCGGCCGGACGAAGGCGGCCTGCGCGCTCGAGCTCCTTCGCTTTCGTGACGTTGGTCCGGCTCCACCGACTACCGGGCCGGCGGGGCGTGTAACGGTTGGCATAGCTCTCCTCGTCGAGCGACCGGACCTGTCCGTCGATCCACCCGAAACAGAGGGCCTCCTCCACGGCCTCCGCGTAGGTCACTCCCCCCTTCCCGGATCCCTGCTTGAAGTAACCGATCCAAAGTTCCTTCGCCGTGGCGTGATTCTCTTCGAACCAAGCCCGCAGCCGCTCCCTCTGCGGAAAGAAGAGGACGTCCGCCCGTGCCGTTGGGTCCACGTTCCTAGGGCCTTCACCCGACGTAGGCCATGAGGCTTCGCCTGCGCGCCCTCCGAACATCGAACGGAGCTCGCCCCGCCGAACGCGGTGCGCTACGGGGGGGAGCGGCCGGCCACGCGGTCGTAGTTCAGTTTCATCGCCACCATCGTCAGCGACAACGCCATCGTCGCCGCGTTCGCTAGGGCTACCGGGACCGAGCGGATCAAGAGGCCGTAGATCAGCCAGGCGAACGTTCCCACGGAGAATGCGAGGAAGGTGGTGAGGGAGATCTCCGTGGCGCTCTTCAGGCGCCAGACGCGGATCACCTGCGGCACGAACGCGCCGGTCGTGCCGATGGCAGCGACGGAGCCGATCAGGGTGATAGACCAGGCCGGGAGAACCATCGCTCCCCCCTCCACCCCCGTCCGAGGAATAAGCTGTCGGCGCCGGTGCGATCGGTGGGCTGGGCGGGGACCTTCTCCTCGACCCAACTCCTATCAGACCGGGGTCCCGTCGGCCCCTCCGGCGGTCAGGAAGGACCCCGGGGGCGCCGACGGCGCGCGCGACCCTGGATCGCTCCGGTGGAGGGGCCTTCGGTCGCTGGCGGAGGGTCCTGCTCCTTGGACCCACGCGATTTCGCCCTTAGAGAGAGTGCTGGCCCGGCCCGCCCTCCGACCGCGGGAGGGCTATGAGGCTCACCGCCCTGCGACCGGAAGGTGATCCCCATGGACCGCGTTCGCTACTCCCTCCGAGCGTTCACGGATTCGGATTACGGGGCCGAGGCCCGGATCGACGGGGAGATCGATCCCGGCTTCGCTCACACGGCCGAGGAGATCCGTCACTGGAACGAGGCATCGGTCACCGAGCCCGGCCGACTCAATCTGAAGCTCGTGGTGGAGGAGGCGACGTCCTCGGAGGTGGTCGCCTACGGTTCTCTCAGCCACGTCCCGTGGAGCTACCACCCTCAGAAGTTCTGGGTCTCGGTCTGCGTCGATCGGGCCCACCGAAGCGAAGGCATCGGTCGAGAGCTCTACGCACACCTCGAGAAGGAGGGTCTCACCCGAAGCGCGAGCCGGTTGTGGACCAGCAGCCGAGACGATGAGCCGCGGAGCCTCCGATTCCTCGAGAGACTTGGGTACGCCCCGCTCCGGAAGACCTGGCTGTCGCGTCTCGACCTCGCCGCGGCCGACCTCACGGGGCTGCCGGACCGTTCGGAGACCCTCTCCCGACACGGAATACGGTTCACGACGATGCAGGGGGAGGGAATGGACCGGCCGGAGGCGCGGGAACGTCTTTACGAGCTCGTCGTGCTCGCCTCCGAGGACGTGCCCCGGATCGGGGAGTACACTCCCCCCACGTTCGAAGAGTTCGTGGCGTTCGATCTGGACGGTCCCGGAGCCGTTCCGGAAGCGATGTTCCTGGCGTGCAAGGACACGGAGTTTGTGGGGATGAGTTCGCTCGAGCGAGAAGGGTCCCGACCGGATACCCTTCGGGTCGGTTTCACCGGTACGCGCCCCCAGTATCGGGGCCTCGGTATCGCCTCGGAGCTCAAGCGCCGGGCGATACGATACGCCCGCGATCTCGGCTACCGGTACCTGGTGACCGCCAACGACTCGTCGAATCGACCGATCTGGGCCATCAACGAAAAGCTCGGCTTCCGTCCTGAGGTCACCTGGGTTCAGGCCGAGAAGGTTCTGGACCCCCGGGTCCCTTGACACGGGGACGGCCCGGGAGGCGCGCTCTTCCGAGGGCGGTCCGGAACTCCCCTGCCAGGGGTGAAGTTCCGACGGGATCGGCACATCCAAGGGTCGTTGGTCGCCGTCGGCCGGTCGGCCACGACTCCCGGCGAAGAGTCGCCGGATGGGACCTCAGGTCCGCTTGACGACCACCTTGGAGGCCAGTTCGAGGAGCTCGCCGATGGCGACCCCCGAATCCGTCGAACAGACCCTGATCTCCTTGGTCGGAGGGGTCGTCGAGAAGACGAAGTCGGCCTCGTATTCGCCGCACTCCTCGCACTTCGCCATCACCGCCACCGGCGAAGGCAGCGCTCGCGCCCCATTAACGAGTATCGGTCGAACCGAGTCCCTCGGGGTCACCGGCGCAGCGACGGGCCCAGCCCGGCCCGTCCGCAGGCCGCCGCTTCGGCCCCACGAACGGCGCACCGCCGCTCGCTCCGACGACCCCGTCAGAAACGAGTCAGCCGCCGCTCGGATCTAGCTTCTATGGACCCGGACCTCAGCGAGCAGGGCGATGACCGCGGAACGCGTCTCGCTCGAACCGGGAAACGAGGGTAATGTTCGGACGATCGGGGACTCGGTGGTTCTACCCGAGCAAGTACGCTGCTCCCTGCGTCCGGTGCCAGCAGCCCGTGCCGCCCGGCACGGGGGAGTATCGCTTGGACGGCGGCCGGTGGGTGGTCCGTCACCCGGGCGGCCGATGCCACACTCCGGAGTACACCCAGTACGTTTCCCAGGAATCGCCCGCGTGGCAACGGGTGCGAAACGCCCGGATGGCGTACGCGGGCCATCGATGCGAGTGGAGAGGCCTCCTTTCCCGGCGGTGCAACGTCTCATGGCCCCTCCAGTGTCATCATCGGCACTACCGCCACCTAGGCGCGGAACCCTTGGGGGATCTGATCATCCTCTGCGCCCCGCACCATGCCATCGCCGATAGTCGCCGGCGGTTCTGGGGGTCTTGGCCGCTGATCGGCCACCCCTTGTGGGGAAGTGCCCACCCGGTGACGGAGACCCCGGCCGGACCGAGCCGCTCCTCGTCCGAGCCCGCCGTGCCGCCGGCCCCGGATCCACCCCGTTCCCCCGGGTAGATCTCGGCGGTGGGATCCGAGCCCTGGGTTTCGCACGTACCGGCCGCGGCCCGGCGACTCTGGATGTGCCTCAGAGGGCGACTCCCGGCCGCAGCGCCCGCACCCTCGGGGAAGTCTCCCCTCCGGGCGCACCGGGAGCCGATCCGTCGTTCGAGATACGGAGTCGAACCGGCAGAGGAACCACCGATACAAGGTTCGATCGCGCCATTCCATGGATTGGTCAGGACGATTGGTCAAAATCCTTCCTAAGTCCGTTGTATAACCTCGCGCTACGCAACCATGAGTCTCCGGAGCTGAGCGAATGACGAAGAGATGGTTGGTAGGATTGGTAGCGGCGATCGCGGTCGTATGCATGGCCGGGGTGGGCTTCTCTGCCTTCACGGCCCAAGCGACCGTGTACGGCAATGCGAGCGCGGCGAGCGTGGGTCTTCAGATCGTGGAGAACGAGTCGTTCGGCTGCTTCTATTATGGGCACCTTGAGTCGGCACCGGGCTCCATCTCGTTCGCGGGGCTGAGCGACGGGAACACCGCCGTGACGCTCAATGTCGCGAACCTCACGCCGGACCAGGTCTGCACAGCGACCCTCACGATCGAGAACACGGGCAGCCAGCCGCTCAACGTGAGCATCGCGCTGAACACGCCGGGGTCGAACGGCATCTGCCTCACGACCGAGGCTGACTGCTTTGGGGTAACCACGGTGTCCGGGATCACGGTCGGTGGGTTCTACTTCACGAACCCGTCGGCGACCGCCTTCGTCCAGAACTTCACCTACCTCAACCCGGGGCAGACGTACACCGACACGTACGCCGTCAGCATCGAGTGGGGGTCCGACAACTCGACGCCCTCGGCCGGGACGTTTACCCTCGTCTACTCGGCGACGGTGGGGTTCAACACGACGTAAGCCCCTCGAGCCCTCCTCGGAGGGCCCCGGGCGAACCTTTTCCACCCGGCTGGGTCGGCCGACCTACGGCCGA
>JBKQPJ010000010.1:0-49010 GCA_052326305.1 Thermoplasmata archaeon
CCGCGAAGGCGATCGTCCGCGCGAGAGAGAACATGACGTCCGAGGGATAGACTCCCCAGGACGTGGTGGTCGTCGGGTCGTAGAAGCTCGCCTGCTTGTCAATCACGTACGTCCAGTACGTGGGCAGCTGACCGACCCCGCCCGTGAAGACGGCTCCGGTCTGGTCGTAGATCCCCGTGAAGCCGGGGTAGTCCGTCGAGCACTGGGGCGTCCTTGGGACGCAGACCGCCAGTGTCGGAACGAACGTGTCCGTCGAGTTCCCGTTGTAGTTAACGAGCGTCTGATAGACGTTCAGGATCGCCTCGTAACTCCCCGTGTCGTAGGCGACCGACGGATCCTCCGTGTTTGAACCACCTGGTAGAATCTCGTAGACGGTGAGCGTCCCGGGATGCGGTGAGACCGGTCCAGGGCCGGCCGGCGAGGGACTCCGGGCAGAAGCCGTGAAGCCTCCCCCCCCGATCGTCGGCTTGGGGCCCGGGGCGGCCTTCAGCACTCCCGCGGTCGGAGGGGCGGAACTTGCCCAAACCAGGAGACCGCTCAAAAGGAGCAGAAGTACGACCGATACGACGACCACAATGTTCATCGAATGTGTTCGCCGA
Source organism: Thermoplasmata archaeon (assembly GCA_052326305.1). Classification (GTDB taxonomy): domain Archaea; phylum Thermoplasmatota; class Thermoplasmata; order Lutacidiplasmatales; family UBA184; genus Lutacidiplasma. The sequence continues at coordinate 600 of JBKQPJ010000010.1, forward strand.
GTGGAGGGGTGGGTCGCGGGCACACGGGTCGCCCAGTCCCCCATGGTTGGTCACCCCTTAACGGCCGCAATCGGGGCCGATCCCTCGCGCGCCGTCGTTCCCGCCGAGTCGCCGGCTAGAGCCGACCTAGATCGGCCCCAGGGAGTCCTAGGGCTCATGCTGCCATGCCCGGCGAGGCGGATCCCTTCAAGGGCAAGTGATCCGCCGATCCCGCGACGGACCGCCTGGAGGGACGGGCGGGAGTTACCGACGTAAAGGGAAGCCGAGAGCGGGGCCCCTCGAGGAGGCGGTATCGGCTTGAAGTTGATCCGCCGCGTGGTAGGGTGAGCCCGGACGGTGATCGATCCACGGGGCGGGACAGCACGGTATCCGCTCGGCGTGATCGTGACCTGGAATTTCCAGGTCCCCTTCACCACGGTGAAGGCGATGGACGCACCATGCGACGTCGCACTCTGGGCCGGGGGGCCGCCGTGCGCGATCGACGAGGTGATACTCACGCTCCACAGGCTCCCCGAGGGGAGGCCAGTTTCGTTGACGTAGAGGCCCTCGAGCGGACCGAACGTGACCGTCAATGTCTCCGCTCCCTGGATCTCCGCCGAGGTCTGGCTCGGGTGACGGGGGCCGGCGACCTTGGAGACACCGAAACCGGCCGGCGCAGAGATCGAGAAGCCCATCGTGCCGTTGGACTCCTCGAAGAGGATCTTCCCGACATGGCCGACCGTCCGGTTGAACTGCGCAGACGTACCGAGACCCGAGGTCACGGACCAGGTCGAGTTCGTCGGCAGCCCCACCGCCTTGAACGTCACGGGCGACTCAGGGGGCGTGTACCGGATCTGGAACCACACCTGGTCGTCCCCGCCCCCGATCATCGGGTTCTTGTTGATCGTCGAGGAGGCAATCCAAGAGGCGGCGGTCACGCCGCTCTGGGACTCCCCGTCCCAAACGTAGAGGCCGAGTTCGTTGAGGATGTGCTCGACGAGGTTGTACGTCAAGTTCACCTTCGGACCGTAAGGGAGCACCGGCCCGCTTCTATCCGCGACGGAAGACCACCCTGTGGCGATGGAATACGCGACCCCTTGGCAGGAGTCGTTCAACGGCCCGGCGGTGGCCCAGTACACCAGGTCCGCGAACGAGACGGCGCTGTGCCCGCAGGCGCCCACGTCATCGAACGCGGGAAGCGAGAGCTGCTCCGCGACCGCGTCCGGGCTCGTGTAGAACTGGTCCGGCAAGGACATCGGGGTCAGGTAGTCGGCCGGGGCGGGGTAATCGGGTCCCCACCCGCTCAGCCAGATGGGCGCCGGGTTCGAATCCGGTAGGCAGCTCGGACCGAGGTCGCACGGTGGCTCGAAGGACGGGATCCCCGACGGGATGACCGTGTACGGTAGGAGCGCACCTCCCGACAGTGCCTCGAGTTCGGAGATCCAGTAGCCCACCGCGGCGGAATCCGTGGAGTCGTGCGCTACGAGGAATATCGCGAAGGTGCAAGGGGTCGAGCCCGTGCAGCTCGCGAGCTCCGGGTCATATTCTGAGGAGGAGGGGTCCACTCCCTGGGCCCACCACCACGCCGCACCGCCGACGTCCGATGGGTTCGTATCCGGGTTGCCGTTCGGGAACGAGACATTCGTCGGGTAGTTGTCGAACCCCTTCGGGATCGGCCCCCCGGTGGCCGTCCGATACGGGAATCCGTTGGAGGTCCAGAGATTCTGCTCGACGGTGGCGTACGGGAATGCGTGCGACAGGAACTGGCGGACGGCCACCCCGCTCAGGAAATCCGAGGGAATGTTCGGCGACCCGGGGAAACCATCCTGGCCGTACGCGGCCGCGCTCCATTCGAGGCTGAACGGCAGGAAGGTGACGTCCGCGGTGGGCACCTCGATGTACTGGACCGGCTTGATGAAGTAGCAATGGAGGAGCGGCGCACAGTTCGGGTAGTACTCGAGGATGTCCGCCGCACCGGACGTCATGGCCGCGATGCCCGTATGGATCGAGCCCGACCAGTAGACGTTGACTTTGGGCAGATAGGCGCCGACCGCGGGATCGCAGTAGCCGCCGTAGACCGCGAGGCCGCCCGCCCCCGAGCATCCCGAGGGCTGAACGTACGCGGGGTTGGAGCTCAGCACATACCCTGTGCCTCGGAAGACCTCCGCGGAATAGGGTCCGGAGCCGACCATCGCCCATTGAACGCCGGGCTGGACGTTCGGCGATGTCTCCGCCAGCTTCTCGAAAGCGTCCCAGTACGTGGCATTGCGGGCACCCGGGGTGGTCGAGTTGAGCGTCGCGACGTAGCCCGCCCACGAGGGGGTGGAGGTGCTTGTTCCGCCGTTCGGGAGCTTGCATGGGCCGTCCCCGGGGGAGCTAGCGTTCGTGCCGGCCCAGCCGGGAATCCCCGCGCCGGCCGACGTGAACCAACCGCACGGGACGATGCTCGCCCCGAGATTGTCGGCGACGAGTTGGAGGAAGAACGGCCAGTCGGCACCGCCGCCGTGGGCGACGAAGGTGACACAGCCATGGGCATCGCTGAGGGCAGAGCTCGGACAATAGAAGGAATCGTTGACCAGCATCGAGCCGAGGATGTTGCCCGGAGTGTTGTTGAGATCGTAACCGGGTACGCCCGCATGGATCCCACCGTCCCAGACGGCTCCCTTCGCGGTTGGGGTGGGCAAGAGCGATTGGCCGAGGATCCAGCCCGGGTTCTTGGCCGGGTACGGGAGATTCGCGAAGGCGAGCGACCGGGCGACCGAGAACATCACGTCCGACGGGAAGACCCCCCACGAGGCATGGCTCTGGGGGTCGTAGAATCGGGCGGCGGGGTCGATGACGAAGGTCCACGCGATCGGACTCCCCGTGCTGTTGTAGGTCGTCAGATTGGTGCCGTAGTCGTTGACGCATTGGACGGTTCCTGGGACGCAGGTGGCTAGGGTGGGAACAAAGGTGGTGGTGGAGCTTCCGTTGAAATTGACGAGGGTCTGGTAGACGTTGAGGATCGGTTCGTAGCTTCCGGTATCATACGCGATCGCGGGGTCGAGTGTGGTCGCCCCGGACGGATTGAGCTCGTAGGCGTTGAGGACTCCCGGGTGCGGAGAGCCGACCGAAACGATAGGCGAAGCGTCGGGGAGGGGAAGTGAAGGGCTTGCCGCGGCGGGGACTCGGACGTTCGAAGCGGGCAGGGCATTATGTGCCGTCCTCCCGGGAGAATTGACGGAACCGGCGAGGCCCACCACCGAGAGACCGCTCACTAGGAAAAATAGGACGACCGCCACCACGGCGGCGCGGTCCGACAACGACGTCGAAGGCCGAGGGAGCCGCGCGCGCGACCGGCGGACCGAGATCGGATCGCTTCGAGTTTCCCGCATTCCTTCCACCGCCACCTCTCCCGAGGCCCGTCCGGGAGATAGGCCTCGGCCTAGAAGATGCCGAGTCGCACATGTGCGAGCCCACGCCCGGGGTTTCCTCGGGGGGGTCGACCCGAGGCCGACATCGTCCCCGGAGAACCCGAGGCGGAATCACCGAGGGGCGAAGCGGGCCGTGAAGTGAGGCAACCGTTCGGGTCGGTAGACCATCCGGACCCCCCGGACCGTGGCACGCCGCTCGAAAACCCGGATGACGACCTCGGCCGCGTAGGCGAGGTGGCTCGCGGAATAGACCCGGCGAGGGATCGCGAGGCGGACCAGCTCGAGCCCCCGGGAAGGACTGTCGGGACCTGTTCCGAACATCAGGGCCCCCACTTCCACCGCCCGAACCCCCCCTTCGCGGTAGAGCTCGACGACCAGGGCCTGGCCCGGGAGCTCGTCGTCGCCCAGATGGGGCAGGAACCGGCGGACGTCGAGATAGATCCCGTGCCCACCGACCGGCCGCAGGAACGGCACGCCGGCCTCCTCGAGGAGCCCGGCGAGGTATCGAACCTGCCCGATCCGGTGCTCGAGGTAGTCGAGCTCGGTCGCCTCGAGCAGTCCTACCGAGATCGCCTCCAGGTCCCGGCGGGCCAGACCTCCATACGTCGGGAACCCTTCGAAAAGGATCACGGCTTCCTTCAGCCGCTCCGCCAGCGCCTCGTCCCGCGTCGCGACGAACCCCCCGATGTTCACGAGTCCGTCCTTCTTCGCGCTCATCGTCGCCCCGGCGGCGAGGTCGAAGAACGACCGACCGATTTCCCGGATCGTCCGGTTTCCCATCCCCGGCTCGCGCTCCCGCACGAGGTACGCGTTCTCGGCCCAGCGGCACATGTCGAGGTAGACGGGGATCTGGTGGGCTGTCGCCACGCGGACCACCTCTCGGAAGTTCGCGACCGAGACCGGCTGGCCGCCCCCGGTGTTGTTGGTGATCGTGACCATCACGAGCGGCACCTTCTGGGGGCCGGCCTCGCTCAGCAGCTTCTCGAGCGCCGCGATGTCGACGTTGCCCTTGAACGGAAAATCACTGGCGACGTCATATGCCTCCGGGACCGCGACGTTCACCGGGATCGCGCCCTGGTGAACGACGTGCGCCTGCGTGGTGTCGAAGTGCATGTTGTTCGGTACGATGGAACCGGGCCGACAGACGCTGGAGAACAGCAGGTTCTCGGCGGCGCGTCCCTGGTGGGCGGGCACGATGAACGGAAAGCCGGTCAGGGATCGCACGGTCGCCTCGAAGTGGGCGAAGTTCTGGCTCCCGGCGTAGGTCTCGTCCCCGAGCATCAAGGCCGCCCACTGCCGGTCGCTCATGGCGCCGGTTCCCGAGTCGGTCAAGAGGTCGATGCGGACCTCCTCCGACCGTAGGTTGAACAGGTTGTAGTGGGCGCGCTCGAGGGCGCGCTCCCGCTCTTCCCGGGTCGGGTTCGGGATGTGCTCGACCACCTTGGTCTTGTACGGCTCGAACGGCAGCCGGCGAGGAAGAGGATCGCTCACCTCCGCCGGACCGGAACCGGTCTATTTATCCCGACCCTTGCGCGGCGTGCGGGAGGGTGGACCGGAACCGGTGCGGCGAGCCGGCGCCAAGTCTATAGGACGACGAAGGGTCCAAGCCCCTCTCCGACTGCGTGCTTTGGGCGGCGAGCAGCCTCGTCGCGGGACGCAGTGGCCCCGCACCGGGTCCGCTCTTCGGCGGGATCGGGCCACCTTACTCGCCGGAGATGCTCGCCATGGGCGAAGGCTAAGTGGGCAGTCGTCGTCCGCCGTGAGTGTCCGGACCCGACCGGCCCCCGGATCCGAGGTCGGGAGCCGTCGGGGCGACGATCCTCGGCCTTGCGGGGGCGGGGCTCATCGGGCTTCAATCCCTCTACACCCTTCTGGTCGCGGGAAGCGTCCCGTTCTCGCTCGAGATCTCGGTCCCATGGTTCACGCCGGTCGCCGGCACCCTGGGAGCGATCGACGCGAGCGTTCTCGCCGCCGTCTCGCTTCTCCTGTACTTCTGGCCACGCGCTCACGTCGGGCTAGGCATTGCGCTGATCACGTTCTCCGTCCTCAGCCTCAACAGCGGCGGGGGATTCCTTCTCGGGGCCCTGCTCGCGTACGTGGGCGGGGTCGTCGCGATCGGCCTACGCCCCGGGCGGTGGCGGGGCGCGCCGGGGGACGTCTCGCTGAGCGACGCCGACGATGACCCGGTGATCGAGGCCGATCTGGTCGATTCGGGGCTGCTCCCCCGGGCTTCCGCCGAATGCGAGACGGGCGGGCCGAGCCTCCAATCGCCTCCGTAGCGCGCCGCGCGCCGGCTACGTTCGGACGGTGACCCGGGGATCATCCGATCTAGAAGTGAGAGGTCGAAAGGGTTGGGCTGTGGTCCCAGGGACCTGGGGGACCCGATCGGTCCCCCAGGGTGGCCTCCGGACGAGGCCGACGATCGGCAGGGCCACCGTGCCGACCGCCGACGGGCGAGGGATCCGATTACGGGGTGGCCCCCGGCGTCAGGTGACCCGGGATCGTCGTGCCCAGGAACCACCAGGCGGCAAAGCCGGCCAGCGCCATGAAGACGGGGAACGCCAGCACGAGCAGCTGGAGGGCGACCGGCATCCGGAACCGGAGCGTGGGGCTCCCGGCCGCCGGGGCGGCTCCCGAGGTCGATCCGAAGTTCTGGACCGCGCGGGTCCCGAAGAACCGGCGGCGCGACTCGAACGTCGGGAGCGTGGAGCGCCAGGCGGTCTCGCTCTTCGAGGCCGTGCTCAGGTAGTAGTCGACGAGGATCGTCGACGGAAGGGCCATCATCCCCGATACCCCGAACCCGAGGTAGAGGAGCAGGAAGTCGAGCGGCTCCTTCGTGTAGCCGAAGCCGTAGGCGGTCCATCCGTAGAGGATCGTGACCGCGCCGGCCATGAACGCGAACACTCCGATGTACTGCAGCCGCAGGTTCAGGTAGGCCGCGATGCCGAACGACACCATGACCATCCCGAAAAGGACCGTGATGTCGTTGAACAGGATGTTGTAGCCTCCCATGAAGCTGGGATACGGCCAGACCATCTCGGACCATAGTCCAAGGATGATGGCCGAGAATCCGACGCCGGCGACAGGGATCGCCGCGCCGCGGAGGGCTGCGCGCACCCCTTCGGGGTTGTTCTTGCGCATCGCCCACCACGCCGTGATCCCCATGTAGGTAAGGACCGCCGCGGCGAACAGCAGGAAGGCTTCGGTCAATGCCAAGTTGTCAATAAACATATATTTCCTCCTCTTCCTCCACCGTCCAAAGCAAGCCCTTACAGCTCGCCTCCGCCACCGATCGTCCCCGTCTCGCCGCCCGTGCTGCCTTCAGTCGTCATAGCCGCCTCGTTGTCGTCCCGTAGGGAGTGTCGTAAGATGTGGGTACGCTCCCTGCTGTAAGGAGAGTATGGAGAACCCGGCGAGGGCCGATGAAAAGTCAATACGAATTGACTTCCTCCTTATTCTCCAGAGCGGCGCTGTGTCTCCTGATGCCGGGCGAAGGGTCTCCGGTGTACGACACGGAGGAGGGACCGTCGTTCCTGCGCACGGTGCAGCGCACGGGTCTGTCGTCGCTCGCCGTCACGCTTCCCAAGGCGTGGACGGGGGCATTCAACGTCCGCAACGGTTCGGTCGTTCGGTTCCGTGACCTCGGGGCGGGCCGTCTCGAGCTCTCCCCCGCGAGCAAGACGAGCGTCGAGGACGGGCGGCGGGGACTGCACATCGACGCATCGGACTGTCCTCCCCAGCTGCTCTCCCGCCTGTTGGTCGGGGCCTACATCACGGGTCACGATCACATCACGATCACGTCCCAGCGCGAGCTGCCGGCGGAGCTGCGGGCCGAGGTCGAGCGGATCGGCCAGCGCGTCCTCGGGATGAGCATGATCGAGGACGAACCGAACCATCTCGAGGTGCGGGTCTTTCTCGACGCGACCAAGCATCAACTGTCCGGCTTGCTGGACCGGGTGGTCCGGATGATCCGGCTCGAGCTCGAGCTGTGCACCAAGGCGCTCGAGACCGGGGACGCGGGGCCCCTCGCGAAGGTCGAGCAGGTCGAGGAGGAGATCGATCGATTCTACCTGCTCATGGCCCGACAGATCCTGCTCGCGTCGAACGACTTCCACATCGCCCGGGAGATCGGGGTCCCGAGCCATCACTACCAGCTGGGATACCGCGTCGTCGTCAAGATGCTCGAGGTCACCGCCGACCTCATCGCCACCGTGGCGAAGGACCTCGCGCTCGAGATGGCGGGGGCCGAGGAGGGGCACGACCTGTTGCACCAGCTCTCGGACTTCGACACGTCGCTCGTCAACACGATGGAGGCGTTCCGAGAGTTCTCCGCTCCCCGCGCCCACGACGCGCTGGTCGGCATCGAGGCGTGGACGGCCCAGCAGGCCGGAGTCTCCCGGTCGATGATCGGCCGGAGCCGCGACAAGGTGGCGGCCGCTCGCGCCCAGCGGATCCTCTCGAGCCTCGGCACGGCCCGCGAGCTCCTGACGATCATCAACGAGATCACGATCAACCGCTCGGTGGAGCCGGAGACGGTCGCAAGATCGGGAGGACGGCCCATCGTCACCCACAGCGAGCCGGGACCCGCCGCCCGGGCCCGATCGCCCTCTCCGAGCGCCTGAGGGTCCGAGACCGGCGCTCGTGCGCGCAAGCCCGACCCCCGAGGGTCTGGTCCAGCCCCCGAGTCACTTCCAGAACTCCCGTCGAGAACCCCCAGGAGAGGCGGCACCGCGTTCCCGGACCCCGAAGGGTCGGTGGGGAGGATCCCGGAGAGGAACGTAATCTAGGGTCCCCCGCTTTCGGATCCATGCCCCCCTCGGCCGACCCTCTCTCCCGCGCGGATCACCGCAAGGTCGGGGCGTATCTCTTCAACAGCACGTGGGCACTTCTTGACCGAAAGAGACGAACCCGCGCGGAGAACGACGAGATGCTCCACGCGGCCCATGCGTCCCGGTACCACTGGGGCCGCGTCGGAACGCCGCGCAATCTGTCGATCGCAGAATGGCAGATCTCCCGCGTCTACGCCGTCCTAGGCCGGGCCGAGCCGGCTCGGTTCCACGCCGTCCGGGCCTTGGAGACCGCCCGTCGCGGAGGGCTGGGCCGGTTCTACGTCGCCTACGCATTCGAGGCCCTGGCCCGGGCGGCGGCCTCGGCGGGAGATCGGCCGGCCCGGGAACGTTATCTGCGGAAAGCCCGCCGGATCGGGGCGACCGTGCGGGACCGCGACGACCGACGAATGCTGCTGGAGGACCTGGCGACCATCCCGTAAGAGCTGCGGAATCGAGGGGGTCGGCTCTCCGCGGACAATCTCGAAGTACCTCGAGGGACTACCCCTACCTCGGAACCAGACGAATGCTGAGACTGCTTGGAGTGAGGATCATCCCCCGAACCGCGCTCATCTACCTGATCCTCGCGGTGGTTTGTCTCGGAGCGGGCATGCTCCTCCACGCTATCGGTGTGGAATTGCTGTCGGGCCCCCTCTCCCTCGCCGGGGTGCTGCTGATCGCGGTCGGCATCCTCGGCGTCCTGCTGGCCGCCCGCAGGGCCTCGAGCGACCCCGGAAACTGACGCGGACCGCATCGGCGCCCCGGGGCGGCCAGGTCGAGAAGGATCGCTGCCAGGGGGCAGTTCCTCCTCGGGATCGGTCCTCCCCCCGACGAGCGTGACCCGGTGCGCGTCGACTGAGTCATTATCCTCCGAGCCCCGATCCACTGCCGATGCGGATCGCCGAAGACCCGACGCTTTCGTTGCCGACGCCCGGGCGACATCTGGTCACCCTCATCGATCGCCGAACGGAATCTCCGACGACGATGACGTTCCGTTTCTCTACCGAAGGGACGACGTTCCGGTACCTCTCCAACCAGGCCGTCCGACTTTCGCTGCCCGGGGTCGAGGATCCGTGGGGTCCGGTCCGCGCGTTCTCCCTTTCCTCCAGCCCGACCGAGGCGGGCGTGGTCTCCGTCACCTGCAAGATCTCCGACACGCCATTCAAGCAGGCGCTCTCCCGCCTGTCGCCGGGCGCCCCGGCCGAGATCTACGGCCCTCTCGGACGCTTTCTCCTCGACCGCACGCGACCGAGCGTCTTCCTCGCCGGAGGGATCGGGATCTCCCCGTTCCGCGGGATGCTCCGATACGCGGCGGACCTCGGGGACACCGGAGAACGGCGCCTCCTCTACTCCGCCCGGGTCCCCGAGGAACTGGTGTTTCGCGAGGAGCTCGATGCCCTGGCCCGCGCCTCGCCCCACGTCCGGGTGCAGTACACCGTGACGCGCCCCGGAGAATCGTCGGTGGTCTGGGACGGACGGGTCGGACGGATCGACGCCGCGTGGATCCGGGACGCTTCTGAGGGGCTAGCCCACCCCCGGTACTACGTGGTAGGCCTCCCCGAGATGGTCGCCGGGACGGTCTCGGTCTTGAAGGGCCCCTTGCGCGTTCCCGACGTCGATATTCTCTTCGAGGCGTTCCGGGGATACTAATCGGCCGGACCGCCGTTCGCGGGCGATGCACCGGGGCGGGGCCCCCCGGGAACCGTGGGGTATTTCGGTGACGCTCTCGATGGACCGGAGCGGGGTCCGAAACCCTCCGTCGGTCGGCCCGTTGACCCATATACGCGCTCGGAATCCGGCGTTCCGTGGCCGATCCGCTGTTCCGGGCCGAGGGCGTCACGAAGCGGTTCGGTCAGATCGAGGCGCTGAACGGTCTCACGGTCGAGCTCTCTGCGGGGACCATCGGTCTGGTCGGTCCGAACGGCTCCGGCAAGACCACCCTGATCCGCCTGTTGCTCGGGCTCCTGCCCCCGACTTCGGGCGCGCTCTCGGTCCTGGGCCTCGACCCGGGTCGCGAGCCGCTGTCCGTTCGGGAACGCATCGGGTACATGCCCGAGCACGACTGCCTCCTGCCCGCCATGTCGGGCATCGGGTTCGTGGCGTACATGGGGCGGGTGAGCGGCCTGCCGCGGGAGGTGGCGATGAGCCGGGCCCACGACGTGCTCGAGTTCGTCGGCCTGGCCGAGCAACGGTACCGGAAGATCCGGGAGTATTCGGTCGGAATGCGGCAGCGGGTCAAGCTCGCCCAGGCGATCGTCCACGACCCTCCGCTCTGCTTCCTGGACGAACCGACCTCGGGGCTCGACCCGAAGGGCCGGGAGGAGATGCTGGGGCTCATCGCGGCCCTCGCGAAGGTCGGAGGGCACAGCTTCGTCATGTCGACGCACCTCTTGCCCGACACCGAGGGGCTGGTCGACCAGGTCCTCCTCCTCGATGCCGGTAAGCTCGTCGCGGCGGGACCGGTGGACCGCCTCCTGGCCGGACGAGCGCAGGAGACCGTCGTGCGCGTCAAGGGGGACGCCGCTCGGTTCGTCGCGGCCCTCGCCGCGAAGGGGGTCACCGTCCGGACCGAGGGATCGGAGTTGCGCCTGGTCCTTCCCGGGGGCGCCACACGACCGGTCTTCGAGGCCGCCCGCGAGACCGGTACCCAGATCAGTCACCTCGGCCGCTCGGTCAACACGATCGAGGACCTCTTCCTGTCGCTCGTGAACGAAGTGCCGGGGAGGTCGACCCCGTGAGCATCAGTCCGCCCCGGTACAGTTCCGGACCGCTCGTTCGGCTGGGCCGGACCTCCCGGACCCTCGCCATCGTCCGCCAGCAGTTCCTCAACCAGGCGGGGACCGCGACGTGGGCGATCGTCGGGTTGGCGTACCTCACCGTGATCCTCACGGTCACCGTCAGCGCCGAGCTCGCTTCCCTGGTCGGCCAGCTCTCGGTGGCGACCTTCGAATCCCCGTACGAATCGTCGGTCTTGGAGCTCCTGATCCTGATCGTGGCGACGGTCGTCGGGGCGGGGTGCATCGCCGAGGACGTCGGCAGCCGGTCGATCGTGCTCTACCTCTCCCGGCCGATCGATCTCCTCGACTACCTCTCGGCGAAGATCGCCGCGACGGGTTCCTGGATCGTGATGGCGACCGTCGGACCCGGCCTCGTGGGGGTCGGCGTGGTCGCCGCCCTCGGCATCGTCTCCTCGACGGTCGCCCTCTCCGCCGCGCTCGGATTCGTGGCGACCGGACTGCTCGCCGCGGTGTTCTTCACGGGGCTCGCGGTCGCCCTGTCGTCCCTGACGAGCCGCAGCCTCTACGCCGGCGTCTCCATCTTCGGGGTGGTGCTTTCTCTCGACATCGGGGCGGCCGTGGTGGACGGCATCACCCGGAACGCGAAGGTCCTCTACGCGGACCCCGTCACGGACCTAAGGAGCGTGGCCCAGGCGACGTTCGGGGTGCCGGGCCCGCCCCCGACCGACCCGGTCGTCTCCGCGATCCTTCTCATCGCCTCGGGGGTCGCGCTCGCCGCGTTCGCAGGGTGGCGGCTCTCGGAGGTCGAGGTGGTCGGGGAATGACCGCGATCGTCGAGGCCCTCGGGGTGACGAAGCGGTACGGGGAGGTGCTCGGGCTCAATGGGTTCACCGCGAGCTTCGCGACCGGGATCACCGGCCTCGTCGGGCCGAACGGAGCGGGGAAGTCCACCTTCTTCCGCCTGCTCGCCGGGCAGCTGCGGCCGGACGCGGGCTCCCTGACCCTCCTTGAGCACCCGGCGTGGGGCCAGGGGGAGTTCCGGCGCCGGATCGGATACTGCCCCGAGAACGCCGCGCTCTTCGACTGGATGGACGGCGAGGACTTCGTGACGAGCCTCCTCCGGGTCGACGGCTTCTCCCGGTCCGAGGCGGCCGACCGGGCCGCGCGGGCGATCGCGACGGTGGGGCTGACGGACGCCGCCCATCGCCGGCTCGCGACGTACAGCAAGGGCATGCGCCAGCGGATCAAGCTCGCCCAGTGCATCGCGCACGACCCCGAGCTGATCCTGCTCGACGAGCCCCTCAACGGGGTCGACCCGGTCGGGCGGGCGACGCTCAGCGCGCTGCTGCGAAAGCTCGCCGCGGACGGGCGGCACATCCTGCTGAGTTCGCACGTCCTCTACGAGATCGAGCGGCTCACCGAGCGGATCGTGATGATCTCGAACGGACGCACGATCGCCCAGGGCGATCTCCACCGGATCCGCGACCTCATCGACGCCCGTCCGCACGTGATCGAGCTCGAGTCCCCCGATCCCCGCGGCCTCGCGCGGTACTTCGGGGGGTGGGACCACGTCGCGTCGATCGAGTTCCCGGGGAGCGGTCGCCTCCGGGTCCTCACCCGCTCCCCGGACGCGTTCTTCGCCGCCCTTCCGGACCTCGTGGTCACGGAGGGGGTCACGATCACCGCGGTCCGAAGCACGGACGACAACCTCGACGCCGTGTTCCGGTACCTCTCCGAGGGGGCCGGATGACCGGCGAGCTCGGCCGATTGGCGGCGGTGTCGTCGCTCTCGTTCCGCGGAAGCCTCCGGGGGACGCGGCTCCTCGGCCTCACCGCGTTCGCGCTGCTCCCCGCGCTGATCGTGGCGGCGATCCTCTCCGCCCATCCGGCCGCCGCGACCCTCTCGAGCGTCGGGGAAGCGATCTTCGCGAGCATGACGCTGCCGATCGTCTCCATGGTCATCGTGCTCGTCCTCTCGGTGGCCCAGTTCCGCAACGAGATCGATGCCGAGACCCTCGTCTACCTCACCGACCGCGCGGTCTCCCGGACGACGATCGTCCTCGGCAAGTACCTCGGCTCCCTCGCCGCCGCGCTCGTCCTGATCGTGCCGGCGACGCTCCTGCCGCTCGCCGTCGCCCTCGCCGGGGGCGGGACACCGTACTCCGACCACGTGCCGCTGGTGCTGACGGCGACCGCGGTCCTCGCCGCCGCGTCGTACGGCGGGTTCTTCCTCTTCCTCGGGCTCGCGAGCCGCTCCGCGCTCCTGATCGGGCTCCTCTTCGGGTTCCTCTGGGAGGAGCTCCTGCCCCTCCTGCCCGGGGACGTCCCCCGCTTCACGGTGATCTACTACCTGCGCAACGTCCTTTCGCGAGAGCTGCCGGGCGGTCTCCTCGCCCGGTTCTCGGCTCCCGTGTCGATCTCCACCTCGGTCCTCCTGCTGGTGGGGCTGGCCTTCGTGTTCCTCGCGCTCTCCAGCGCGACCCTCCGGTTCCTCGAGACCGCTCCCGAACGTGTAACCGGCTAGCGCTCCGACGGAGCCCCCGGGCCGCCCTTCCTTCCGGGTCCACCTGCGACGGGACCCCCGGGGGGAGCGCGGGTCACCGTTTCCGGCGGACGCCGTCGGGGCCCTCGACAGTGAGACCGCCCTCCAGGCAGTGTTGCAGGATGCGGTTCAGCCCCGCCAGCGAGATCCGGTGCCCGCGCCGTTCCAGCTCGTCGAGGAGCTGGCGCCGCCGCACCGGCTCGGGGCTACCGTCCAGGATCGAGAGGACGGAGCTCACGACCCCGGGGGGGATCCCGGACATCCCGCCCCCGACCCGGACCGGCCGCTTTAGCCCGTCGGGAGGCCCGCGCCGGATTCCAGTGGACGGTAAAGTCGATTAGGAGGTCGGAGCCGTCGTTCCGAGCGATGCTGAGCAAACACGTCGCCGCCGCCCCGAAAGGGGCCTATTGTTTCGGGTGCAACCGAGCGTTCGACGGCGGAGCCCCGGCCGTGCGGTTCGAGAGCGATCTCGTCCCTCCCTCGGACCAGCCCGAGCTCGCCAACCTGTTCTTCCATCCGACCCACCTGATCCGGTACGCCCGACGCCGCAACTGGGCCCCGCTGGCGGAGTACATCGAGCAGACCGGGGTCGCCGGATTCTGAGCCCGGCCGGAACGGCCGGCACCGACTAGGTGTTCGCCGGGAAGGTCCCGTTCGAGAGGCGCAGCGAAGGGCGGGGGACCCCGGGTGTGCCCACGATGCACGAGGATCGTGTGCCCTGGGAAGGAAGGACCTCGATGCGTCCGGGGGCTCCCGGCCCGGCGCCGGAGGTTGGCCCCGCGGTGGAACCGGGGTGAAGAACGAAGAAGTCGGCGGCCGAGCCCGCAAGGAGCATCCTCCCGACCACGACCGCCGCGAGGAGCGGGCGGCGGATCGATGCGCGGGGTCCCGGCGGCCGAGGTGGGCGCGTCATGGTTTCTGGGCTTGCGCCCTCCGGTAGGGTAGGTACGCTTCTATCCTGTACACGAAAGAGAAGGCCGGTCAGGGTCGGCAGTAGAGCAACCGACCCCCGCGTATCGTGGCGCGGACCTGGGCGAAGGCCCCGACATCGTCCATCGGGTCCCCGTCCAAGAGGACGAGGTCCCCCCGGCGCCCCACCGTGAGCGCCCCGGTCTCCCCTCCCGCAGCGAACCGCTCGGCGGGGGCCGTCGTCATCATGCGAAGCATGTCGCGCGCCGGCACGCCCGAGCGCTCGAGGGCCCGAAACTCGCCCTCCGTGGAATAATCGGTCAGGTATCCCACGTCGGTGCCGAAGAGAAGCTCTCCGCCGAGCTCGTGGAACTGGTGCACCACCTCGCGGATGCGCTCGAGGTAGGCGGGGCCGGCGCGCACGGTGTCGGCGAACATCTTGAGGGTGGGGATCATCGACATCCGCTGGCCGACCATTTCGCGAAGCACCGCGGGGTCGACCCCCTCGGTCGTGTCCGGCGGATGGGCCAGTACGTCGACCCCCGCCCGCATCGCGATCCGCGCGCCCTCCAGGTTCGACGGATGGCTGTAGACGAGCTGGCCGTGCGCGTGCGCCGCCGCGGCGGCCGCTCGGGCGATCGCTTCGGGCATCGTCGTGATCGTCCCGCGGGCGACGTACGAGCCGGTGAACAGCTTGACCAGGTCGGCCCCCCGGGCGATGTTCCGCTCCACGGCCCGCTCCGCGGCAGCCGGGGTGGCCGGCTGGGGCACGAACGGTCGGAGCCAGAACGGCAGGCTGTCCCGCAGGTAGTAGGGAATCCCGCGCGGCGGGAACACGCCCGGGCCCGCGGTGTAGATCGCCGGTCCGAGCAGCTCTCCGCTATCGATCCGCCTACGGAGGGGGAGGGTGACGCGGGGGTCGGAGCCCGCGTCGACGACCGTCGTGAACCCCCGGCGCGTCAGCAACTCGCGGAGCCCGCCGTTCAGAACCTCCGCCGGGCCGCGCGCCGCCGACCGCCATCTCGGCTCCGTGAAGTGAACGTGCGCGTTCCAGAAGCCGGCGGTGACGACCCCCCCTTCTCCCGGGATCACCCGGGCGTCCGACGGTATCGGCACGTCCGCCCCCAGCGCGACGATCCTCCCGTCCCGCACTACGATCGTTCCGCGATCGAGCGCGGGACCGTCCGGGGACGGGTAGATCCTCGCGCCGCGGACGGCGATCGGCACCCGGTTCCCGCCAGGGTAACCCCCCGTCCCTGGGCGCGGGGCGTCGCTAGGGCCGGTAGATGGGAGGGGTCCCGGTACACGATCCGCTCGCGGGACCTCCGGCATCACCCGACCCACTCTCCTCGGCGCCCGCCTACGAGAGACCGGCCTCGTCCACAATCCTCTCGGCAATGGCGAACGCCGCCGTCGCCGCCGGGGAAGGGGCATTGAGCACGTGCAGGGCCTGTTCCCCTCGGACGAAGACGAAGTCGTCCTCCAAGGACCCGTCCAGCCGAACGGCCTGGGCGCGCACGCCGCTCGTTCGAGACCCGAGGTCGTCGCGGACCGCGGACGGCCACAAGGCCTGGATCGCCGACAGGAAGTCGGTAGGGCTCCAGGAGCGGAGCCACTCCCGGGCCGCGATGGGCCCGTAGTTCCGGGCGAGCCCCGGTGTCCCGCGGAACGTCATCATCCGGGCCAGCTCCGCGGGGTCCCACTGCCCCGGCCGGTATCCTTCGCGCGCGAGAGCGAGCGCCGCGTTCGGGCCGGCGAGCAGTTCGCCGCCGACCGTTGGGGTGAGGTGGACTCCCAGGAACGGCATCTCCGGGTCGGGGACCGGATAGACGAGGCACGGCACTTGGGAACGGAGGCGCGCGGAGAGGCGGTAGAAGTCGCCCCGGAACGGGACGATGCGGACCGGCGGATCGACGCCCATCGCGCGGGCGACCAGGTCGGCTTGTAGGCCGGCGCAGTTGACCACGAACCCGGCCCGGAGCTCCCCGTCGTTCGTCGCGAGGCTCCAGTGGTCGGCCGTTCGGCTCGCGGACGCGACTTCCCGGCTCGTCGTGACCGTCACCCCATGGCGGACGAGCTCCTCGGCGAGATGGGCGGCGACCCCGGGGTAATCGATGATGCTGGCCGACGGCACGTGAAGCGCCTCGAGCCCCGCGACGCCGGGAAGGCGCTCCTGGAGCTCCTTTCCGTCGAGGTGCTCGACGGAGTCGACGCCGTTCGCTCGGGCCCGGGCGGCGATCTCGGCGAGCCCCGGTCGATCGCGGGGCTGGACCGCCACGATCAGCTTGCCGACCGGGCGCGTCGCGATCCCCGCCTGGGCCGCGTACTCGAGGAGGGCCGCCCGACCTTCTCGACAGAGCCGGGCCTTGAGCGAGCCGGGAGCGTAGTAGACCCCCGAGTGGACCACTCCGCTGTTGTGGCCGGTCTGGTGCGCCCCCACCGTTCGCTCCTTCTCCAGGACCGCGAGGGACCAATCGGGGCGTCGCGCCCGGACCGCCCGGGCCGTCGCCAGGCCGACAATCCCCCCGCCGACGACCACCAGGTCATAGCGATCGGACATCGTCGATCCTGCCAACCCCTGGCGAGTCGGGCGACCCCTATAGAGCAGAAGACTCCCCGGTAAGGGCCTTGCCGTTCCGTTGGAGAAGCGGCGCTGGGGTCCCGTGCCCCGGTGGCACCCCGGGGAGATCCGGTTCGAGGACCTGCCGTTCGACGGGAGGTCCCGGTTCGCCGGGCTCAGGGCAGCCGATGCGTCCTTTTGCGGAGCGCCAGGTACCCGAGCGCCACGACGACGGTGAGGAGGGCAAATGTGCCCCAGAGCGCGAGGGAGCTCCCGGTACCGAGCAGGAGGGTCCCGAGCGACGGGGCAAAGACGTTGGCTCCGTTCGTCAGGGCGGCATACGCCCCAAAGTAGCTCCCCCGGTCCTCCTTGCTCGCCAGGGCCGCGACGATGGTGTTCTGCAGCGGGCTCACGATGTTCTCTCCAATGGTCAGGACTCCCATGGCGATCAGGAAGGCGGCGTAGACCGTGCCTGCGAAGAACATCAGGAACGCCGCTCCGTAACAGAGGGTCCCGATCGCCATCCATTGGAGGTGGCGGCGCCGGAGGCCCCAGGAGATCGGCATCTGCAACGTCACCACGATGATGCCGTTCAACGAGTAGAGCCACCCCACCTGTTCGTAGGAGAAGTGGCGGACCCCCACGGAGAACAGGGAGAGCGCGGTCCCGAACTGCCCGGCGGCGAACGTGAGGCCGATCCCGAGGAGCCCGAGCGCGAGGAACATGGAGTCGTGGAAGGGGAACGACGCCCGCTCCCGCAGCGGCCGGACGGACGGGGTGCTCACGGGGTGGGTCTCCTCGAGGAAGAGGGTGAGGAGCAGACCCCCGGCCAGCGCAGCGACGCACGCGACGAGGAACACGATCGGGATCCCGAACTGGCTCGCGAGGAGTCCGCCGAGGGCCGGGGCGATCGCGAACCCTACGTTCCCGAAGATGCGAAGGAGGCTGAAGACGCTCATCCGCCGCGCCTCCTCCGAGACGTCGGCCATCAGCGCGTTCTGGGCGCCCCCTCCCACGTTCCCGAGGAACATGTTGGCCGCCCAGAGCCCCATGACGACCGGGAGCCCGTGGCTCCAGTACAGGTAGAGGAGCAGCGACACCGCGGCGTTCGCGAGCGGGGGGTACGCCACGAAAGCGCGGCGGCCGTACCGGTCGGACGCGGCCCCGCCGGCGAGCGCCGCGAGGAGCGAGACCGGGATGACGAGGGAGACGAGGAGGCCGACGGTGAGGAACGAGAGATGGTAGGAGGTGTAGAGCAGGATGGGGAGGAAGAGCCACGCGGCCGAGCGGCCCGCCGACATCACCAGATTGGAGGCGCCGAGGAGGTAGATCGTCCGAGAGAAGCCGAGAAAGCCGTCCCCTTTCCCCGGGGCCGCCACGGGAGCCCGTCGTGAACTCTCTCTCACCGCTTCCCCTGGAACGCCGCTGACGAGCCTCGTAGACGGAGAGGAGCGGACCCGCGCGGCTCGCTCTCCGGTCCATCCGTAGACCGCTTCCCGGATTAGGTCATCCCTCGACCCGAGCCCTAGGAGCCGGCCCTGCCGTAGGGGAGCCATCGGCGGGCAACGCGAGCACTCGGCTGTCGAACCGCCCGGACGAGCAGGTCGGTCTGGTTCGGAGAGACGCTCCGCTCGGCTCCGGGCCTTCCCCACCACACCCCCCCCGAAACCGAGAGGTAGGGGGGTTCCTGCCGGGCTCGAGGTCCATGATCGCCTTGCCGGCGAGCTTCGGATCCTCCGTCGCGGGTCCAAGAACGCGTCAGGGTGGGATTCCGGGCCTGTCCTGCCGCTCGGGCCCGTACGACTAGTGCCGAACAGTACGGACCATCCGGGAGGATGCTCCAGAGCATTCTCCCGAGAGCTTCCTAACGGAGTAGTAGTTCCACTCGGTCCTCCGACCGGGGGATACAATCCCTCAGGGTGTCAGGAATGACGAAGAGATGGTTGGTAGGATTGGTAGCGGCGATCGCGGTCGTGTGCATGGCCGGGGTGGGCTTCTCCGCCTTCACGGCCCAGGCGACCGTGTACGGCAATGCGAGCGCGGCGAGCGTGGGTCTTCAGATCGTGCAGAACTATTCGTTCGGCTGCTACTACTTCGGGCACGCCGAGGCGGCGCCGGGCAGCCTCTCGTTCACCGACCTGAACGAGGCGCAGACCGCCGTGTCCCTCAATGTCGCGAACCTCACGCCGGACCAGATCTGTGAGGCGACCCTCACGATCGAGAACACGGGCAGCCAGCCGCTCAACGTGAGCATCGCGCTGAACACTCCCGGGTCGAACGGCGTCTGCGGCCCGTATGGTTTCAACTGCTTCGACGTGTTCACCTACTCGGGGATCCAGGCGAGCGGGGACTTCTGGTTCGACGGGAGCCCGACGGCGCCCGCCCCGACGGCGTACTCCGCCAACTTCACGTACCTGAACCCGGGGCAGAGCTACCAGGACTTCTACGGGGTGGACATCCCGTGGGGATCCAACGACACGACGCCCTCGAGCGCCACGTTCACCCTCGTCTACTCGGCGAGCGTGGGATTCAACGAGGCGTAAGCCCCTCGAACCCAGTACGGAAGACCCCGAGCGAACCCTTTCCTCCCTTGGCAGGGACCGGCCTTCGACCGGCCGTCCCTGCCTCGATTCTCCACGCTTCGACCGACCGACCGACCGCGGCGCTCTGGGTGAAGCCGGAGCGTGTGGTTCCGGTCAAAGTTGTCCACCCGCCTTACCCCGTTCTACCGGGAGAACTCGGGTGGGGGCCGTGGAGCAAGCTACGTTCATGTAGCTGGCTCGGGTGCTGCCCCCGGCGAGGTCGTTGGTCGCTCCTTCGACCGGGTCCGGCGCACCGCCACCGACCGGCCCCCGCCGTACCCTCTCGCTGAATCCGGCGTTCCGTTTCCTCCTCGGATCCACGACCACCTCCGCCCTGGGTGGCTCGATCACGGGGGTCTCGCTCAGCTGGCTCATCTACCACTTCACCGGAAGCACGCTGGATGTGGCGTATCTCGGCATCACGGGAGTCCTTCCTGGGATCGTTCTCGGCCTGCTCGCCGGGGTCCTCGCCGACCGTTACGATCGCCGGACGTTGATGGTGGCTTCCGACACCGTTCGGGCCCTCGCGATGATGGGGCTCGCCCTCGCGCTGTACCTCGTCGGCTTCTCGCTGCTCCTCGTCCTGGGCGTGATGACGCTGGTCTACAGCTTCTCCGCCCTCTTCTACCCGGCCAGCCAGGCGATCCTGCCGCGCCTCGTGCCCAAGCGCCAGTTGGAGGACGCGAACGGAGTGCTCTCCGCGTCGTCCCAGATCGGGTACACGGTCGGCTCCGCGGCGGGGGGGCTCGCGATCGCCTTTGTCGGGGCCCTCGCCGGGCTCGGGGTCAACGCCGCCACCTATGCGGTCTCCGCCCTCCTGCTCCTCCAGATCGCCCCGGAGTTCGGCCGGGCCCGCGATGGGGGATCGGCCCCTACCCGCTCCATCCGCGGGGAGCTCGTCGAAGGGCTGGCGTACATGCGGAACCACCTCCCTGTGCTCGAGGTGACCCTCGGCTTCCTTCCGGCGAGCCTGTTCTTCCCGGTCGTCACGAACTTCTTCGTCGTCTATGCGGCGGTCGTGCTGGGGCCGAGCCCGGCGCTCTTCGGCTACCTCGTCGCCGCGCTCACGGCCGGCGCGGCGGCCGGCGCCGTCTCCGTCGGGCGGCTGCGAGCTCGTCGCTTCGCCGGTCTCGCCATGGGGGTCGGCCTAATGGTCACGAGCGGCGCGACGGTCCTCCTCGTTCTCGCGAGCTCGCTGCTCGGGGCCCTCTCGGGAGCGGCGATCCTCGGCTTTTCGATGGGGCTGATCGGCACCATCTACTATTCGACGATGCAGGTGATCGTGCCCGACGAGGTGCTGGCCCGGGTGCTCAGCATCGACATGGTCGGATCCCTGGTGGCGGTCCCCGCCGGGCTCATCCTGGGGGGGCTCCTCTCCAGCAGCCACGGCATACTCTTCGCGTACACGTGGGCGGCGATCGGGTTCTTGGTCACCGGATTCCTGTTTCTCGCGCTCCCCGGTATTCGGTCGCTCCGGTACGTCGAGCCCCCCGCGGTCGGCGGCGCCGCTCGACCTGGGTGAGGACCCTCCCGAGATCCGATCGCGGCGAGGGTGAGTTTCGGAGCGTCGCCCTGCCCCATCGGCATTCTTGCAAGCCGCGGCCAAACCCCGACCGATGCCCATCCGGTCGCGATCTCGATCCAGGGGTCGGTGGGGGTCCGGAAACTGAAGGTATATGCTGGGTGGGGCGCTCGCGAGGGACGTGGTGGTCGACCTTCCCAACGTCCCCGACGCCCGGCCACCCCGGGGTCGCCTTCGATCCGTCCTCCGCTGGATTCCCCCGGTCCGCCTCCTCTGGATCTTCCTCGCGCTGGTCGGAACGTATGGGGTGAACTTCTTCGGGAACGGGACCGGGATCCCCTCGCTGCTCCTGCTGCCGCTCGTCGGGGCGGTCGTCGACCTCGTCTTCCAGGCGGTCCGCTACCCGTCGATCCGGGTCCCCGACGCCGCGATCGCGACCGGACTGTTCCTCGCGCTGATCTTTCCCCCCACCGCGCCGCTCCTCCTCGCGGCGGCCGCGGTCGGGGGCGCGGTCGTCCTCCGGCACATCCTGAGGTTCCGGGGCCGTCCTTGGTTCAATCCGGCCGTGACGGGGGCGGTGCTCGGCTTCCTTCTCTTCGGCCTGGCGCCCGCGTGGTGGGTCGCGGTCGGGCCGGTCCTCGGGGTCGGCTCAGTGGGGGAGTTCGTCATGGTCGGCCTCGGCCTCCTTCTGCTCGCCCGGAACTGGCGCTCGTGGCGGCTCCCGGCGATCTTCTTCTTGAGCTACGGCTTCCTCGCGATCGTTCAGCACCTCGTCGTCGGGGCCTCCACCGACCCTCGGGTGCTGCTGCTCCAGGCGATCGACCCCGTCACGATCTTCTTCGGCTTGTACATCGTGACCGAGCCCCGGACCGCGCCCGCGGAGCCCCGGCTCCAGACCCTCTATGCCGGGACCGTGGGCCTCTCGGTGGCGTTGTTCCCGATCTTTCTCCCGTCGCTCGGGGTGTTCGTGGGCGTCCTCGTCGGGAACCTGCTCGCGGTGGCCCTTCGAAGGACTGCTCCCACCCCCGAGAAGAGCCCTCTCGGAAGGACGGCCCCGCGGCCCCGGGCGGTCGATCGCAAGGTCGCTCGTGCGACCCCGGCGGCCCGATCCGGCGCGACCTCCCGGTGGCCCATCGCCTACCGCGTGAGCTCCGGGATACTCTCCCTGATCGTGATCGCCTCGGTCGCCGGTATCGCAGGGGTCGGCCACTCGTCCACCCCGCTCTTCCAGGTGACCGGGCCGGGAGGCGGGGGCGGAGGCGGCGGTGGGATCGGGTGTGCGAAGGACAATCCGGCGATCCCCGTCTCGACACTCTCCACCCTCCACCGTATGCTGGGCCCGTCGGTGATCCTCTCCTACGACCGCTCGACCGGGGTCGTCGTCTTCTACGACCCCGTGAATCAGGTCACCGTCACCGAGACCGACCTCTACGAGGACTACGGGTACGCCGAGTTCAACGGCGACGACTACGCGGTCAGCGGCTGCAGCGGGTGACGGGCAGCCCCCCCGGTTCCGTCCTCCCGGCACGGGGGGCCCGGACCCCCAGAAATCGGGCGCCGCTCGCCCGATCCCCGCGGAACGCGATGGGGCACCCCCGCCGGGATGGCTCGTGCCTTCCGGCCCCTGCCGTCGATGGTTCTAGGCCGAAGGGTTGCCCGTCGGTCGGCTCCCCGCTTCTCCTCTTGGGTCGAGGCTCGCGGGGGGCGGCCCCGCGAGCCCCGGGGCGACGGACTCTCGGATGTCGTTTTGGTCTAGGCGACGCGGGCACCCTCGGTGGCCCGCGCCATCTCCGGTCCTACGGTCCCTCCGACGGCTCCCGGGACCAGGCCGTGAACCGAGAGCGTGAAGGTGATCCTCTGGACGGGCGGCGGCGACCCCGCCACGGTCACGTGCCCCGACGAAGGCGTGGCCTGGTAGCCGGGCACCGGGTGCACGGTGAACGCATGCGACCCGACCGGTAGGTACAGGACGATCGTGCTGGTGCTCGACGAGCCCCGCTCGCCCATCGAGGTCACGCTCCACGTGAACGTCCCGGTCAGTCCCGTCTCCTCGAACGAGATCGGGAAGGTGAACCGGACCTGGTACGTTGTGGTCGCCCCGATCGCCGCCGTGCCCGAGGACTGAACGGTCCAGACGCCGGAGAGCTTCATCAGGGTCGTCATTCCCGCGAACGGGCCGATCGCGTACGAGTAGGTCGCCGGCGTGAGCGAGCCGAACACCACGGTCGTCCGCGTGCTGCAGACCTTCAGGGCGATCGTCACGCACCAGAGGGTCCCCGAGACGAGTCCCGCCTCATGGAACGTGAGCCGGACCGTGGAGCCGCTCACCAGGGTGACCGACTCCACCACGTTGGCCCCGCTCACGGAGATCGTCCCGTAGGGCGCGAGGCCCGAGACCTGCTGGTGGGTCGGGCCGCGGATGAGGTAGGGGTAGGCGCCGTTCGCCACTCCGGTGAAGACGATCGAGGGGCCGGTCGTGGTCTTGAGGATGCCATCGAACGCCACGGACCAGCTCCGGGAGAACTGTAGGCCGGTCTCGGAGAAGGTCACCTGGCTCGTCACGAAGGAGAACGCCACGGTCTCGGCTAGCGCCGTGCCGCTGACGATGAACAAGCCTCCCGGGGACACGTAGTCCGGATTCGCGGAACTCGCGGTATAGAGGTAGCTTGCGTTCGCCAGGTCCATCGAGAAGGTGGTCAGGCTCAGCGTGAGCACCCATCCGGGTCCGTGGAGGTACACCGGGAAGCTGACCGTCCACGCCGTTCCGGAGGGCAGGCCCGTTTCCGTGAACGATACCATCTCGCCGCCCTGGAGATACGAGCCGGACGGATGGCTCGGGAAGGTCGACGACCAGAAGACGGTCGTCTCCTCGAAGAAGTTACCGTTCATCGTGACCTCGGTCGCGGGATTGAAGCAGTCGGACGCCTCGACGGACGCCGTGGCGATCGACGAAGCGCAACCGTCCTCTCCCTGGTAGGCCCCGTTCGAGCCGCTCGTGCTCGTGCCGATGAAGATGTTGGAGAGCACGTCCACGGTCGTTCCATCGAGGAAGACCGCGGGAGCGCCGCTCGCCGAGTTGTCGATGTAGTTGATCGCCACGAGCGTGGTCCCGGGCGCCCCGGTAGCTTCCACCAGCAGACCGTACGCCAGGCTGTCGTTGATCTCGTTGAAGTCGATCGTGGCCGCGGCGGGCGTGATGCCCTGGAAGCCGGACGTCATCAGTGCGTAGACGATGCCGATCGAGTTGTCGTTCAGGAAGTTCGACCCGATGTTGCAGGTCGCGCTTCCCTCCGCGCATCCAGCGAAGATCCCGATCGACTGGGTGTTCTCGAACCACGAGGAGTACGTGTTCCCCCCGCGGGTCGTCGTCGTCTCGTAGGAGTACGCGGAGACCGTGTTGGAGCTGACCGTAACCGACCCCCCAAAGACCGCGATCCCTTCCCCCGGTGGACCCGCGCTTCCGGGCCCGGTCACGGTGATGTAGCTTGCGAGATAGGTTCCGGTCGGCTCGACTGCGACGGCCGGGAAGACGTACCCCATCTGGATTCCGACCGCGAAACCGGTCACCGAACCCCCGGTCATCGAGGCGGACGTTCCGTTGAGGACGACCCCGAACTTCCCGGCCCCCGGACCGAGCGCTGTGAAGCTGTCACCGGTCAGCGTGTACGTGCCCACCGGCTTCGGATAGAAGCCCGAAGTGGACTGATAGCCCGAGATGTTGCCGAGGAGCGCCCCGTCCACGTTTGCTTGCGCGCTGAACGAACTGATGACGATCGCGTACGGGCTGTTCTGGTCCAGCATCGACTCGATCGAGACGTTCACGTTCGTCATCGACCCGCCGGTGATCGTGACATTGTCATCGTAGATCAGCATCCCCACGTTGACGTTCGCGATCGTATTGCCGGCGGCGGTCGTGATCCACGGAGTGTCGGTGCTGTAGATGGGAAGGTAGAGCCAGTTGAGCGAGGCGTTCAGGTCGAACGTGATCCCGTAGGAGAAACCCTGGTGGATCGCATTGGTCGACACCGTGGCGACGGGCGTCCCCAGGAGCGCGATCCCGAGGTCGTTCCCGCTCAGGACGTTCCCCGTGATGACGATCGTGTTTCCCCCGTCGTAGACCAGGATGCCGGTGGCGGTGTAGATCGGCAGGAAATAATCGGCGTTCTTCGCGACGCCCCCCGTATAGTGATCGCCCGTGACGGTACTCCCGGTGACCGTGCCGCTCGCCCCGTAGGCGATCTGAATCCCGTTCTGGGCGGTCAGGGCGGTGGCTCCGACGCCGGTGACGACGGCGGTGGAGAGGGAGCAGGTTTCCTGGAGATCGTCGCAGACGACGCCGCCCTTCTGGTAACCCGTGATCGTCGAAGCGGAGATCGCGACCGTGTCCGGCGCGTGGTTGGTGCCCTCATAGTTGAAGTAGGCATTGTACGCGTAGACCCCGATCCCGCTCTGGCAACCGAAATCCGCGGTCGGCATCGCGACGTTCGCGACGATCGCGTTGGTCAGCGTACCGGACGAGGCCTGGAAGTCCACCCCGAAGTAGTCGGGGCCGCAACCGGTGAAGGTGCTCGTGGCGGCCGCTCCGTTGACCTGCAGGTTCTCGATCGTGACCCCGGTGACCCCCGTCGTGGGGTCTCCCGAGAATCCCTGGACGAGGATGATCGCGGCCGCCGGCACGGACGTCGGGCCTCCCGGCGCATCGTAATCGTACGTGTTGAACGCGAGGGGCGCGTTGGGCTCGATGATCGTGCTCGTATCGCCCGCCCCCACCAGGGTGATCCCTCCGGTCGATATCGTGAGCTGCTCGGGATAGGTCCCGGGCCCGATGCAGACGACCGTGCCGTCGATGGCCACGGCCGCATTGATCGCGGTCTGCACGGCATTGCCGGCGAGGTTCTCGCCCGTCACGCTCACGGAGCATGGGCCGGTCGCGGGGTTCGGCGAGGAGGCCGGACCGGACGGTACCGCGGTCGAGCCGCCGGACCCGACCGGGCCGGCTGCGGCCGCCGGGCTGGAGATCGAACTGGATGCCGTGGTTCCCGGCGACGACGCGATCCGAAGGGCGGTGCTCGCCGTTCCCGAGACGGCGATGGTCAAACCCCCGGCCAAGAGGATCGCGACCAAAAATGCCACGGCCACGATCTGTTTCCCGTTCCCTTTCTTCATACAACCCCCGGTTTCGACCGTCCACGACGGTCGGGTGGGCAGGGGGGGATGTCGGATTAGGCTGGCACGGTTCTTGGATCTGGCGAATCGGCTATTAACTCGGGATTGCTCGGGCTTGGCTCCTCACCGAGCCGCCCACCGACATTCTGGGCGGCCGTTCCTTCTCCCGAAGGGAACCGTGGGAGAGCGGAATGGCAGCTCGAGACTCGCCGTCCCGAGACGCGGGCCGAGGCGGCCGTGCGAGTCCGGTTCCTACCCCTGGCCGAGTGGAGTCAGCGTCGGAGACGAGGCGCATTGGAGCGGGCATAGTTCCGTCGGAGGGGTCCTCGGGGGTAGGTCGATGGGCGTGACTTCTCAAGAAGCCGGTGGCTGGGCTGTCACCGTGCGGGACGCTTCCGTCGTTACGACCTCCGAGTAGAGGAATTCGTTCGGGCGGCGCTCCTTGCGGCTTCGTGCCTCCGATTCCGTAGCCCGAAGATCGGTCCGGCGGATCTTCCCACTGATCGTCTTCGGGAGCTCCGAGCAGAACTCAAGGATGCGCGGGATCTTGTACGCGGCGAGCCGCGTCCGGGAGAACATGAAAATGTCCCGGGCGAGCTCCGCGGACGCGATCTGCCCGGGCTTCAGGATCACGAACGCCTTGACGAGCGCTCCGCGGAGCGGGTCCGGGCTCCCGACGACGGCCGCCTCGGCCACGGCCGGGTGCTCGGTGAGCGCGCTCTCGACCTCGAACGGGCCGACCCGGTAGTCCGAGGACTTGATGACATCGTCCGCCCGTCCGACGAACCAGAAGCGGCCGTCGGTGTCCCGGTACGCCCGGTCTCCCGTGTAGTACCACTCCCCGCGGAACGACCTCGCGGTCACTTCCGGCGGGGCCCCCAAGTACCCGGCGAACAGCCCGGGGGGGCGCGGCGTGAGGTGGACCGCGATGTTCCCCTCGACCCCGGCCTCCGCCTCCCGGCCCTGCTCGTCCACGACCCGCATGTCGTAGAGGAACGAGGGCCACCCGACCGACCCCGCCTTGACCTCCCGACCGGGGAAGTTGCCCAGCATCAGGGTGGACTCGGTCTGGCCATACCCGTCCCGGAGCGTGACCCCCGTGCCCTTCCGCCACGCATCGATCACCTCGGGGTTCAGCGGCTCGCCGGCGCTCACGCACTCCCGGAAGCGGAACCGGTACTTCGAAAGGTCCTCGAGGATGAACATGCGCCAGACCGTCGGAGGAGCGCAGAAGGTGGTCACCCCATGGTCCTGGAGGGCCTCCAACTGACGCCGGGCGTCGAACCGGCCCGAGTAGTAGTAGGAGAAGACCGTCGCCCCGACGTTCCAGGCGGCGAAGATGGAGCTCCAGGCGAACTTGGCCCAGCCGGCCTGGCTGATGTTCGAGTGGACATCGTCGGGCCTCACCCCGATCCACACCGACGTCGTCAGGTGGCCGATGGGATAGCTCGCGTGCGTGTGGGTGACGATCTTCGGGAGCCCGGTCGTTCCCGACGTGAAGAACTGGAACAGGGGATCGTTCGGACGCGTGGTCGCGGCCGCCGCGTCCGCCGGCTCGGTCCGGCTCGCGTCCACCGAGGTCCACCCCGGCCGCTCTCCTCCCGCCACGAGCTTGATGGGGATCGGCTGGCCCGTGGACTGCTCCGTCCAGTCGATCTTCTTGGCGCTGACGGGATCGGCCAGGACGGCACCCGGCCGGAGCTGCCGGAACCGGTACTCGATGTCCGAGGCGAGGAGGATCGTGGCCGCAGGGACGAGGACGAAACCGCCCTTGATCGCCGCGTAGTAGCTGAGCCAGACTTCCGGATAGACCGGCAGCATCACGAAGAGAGGTTGGCCCGGCTTGAGGCCGAGCCGCCGGAGCAGGTTCAGAAGGCGGTTCCCGGCGGCGACGAACTCCCGGTACGTGAGTCGGAGCTCGTGACCGCTATCGTCGGCCCACACGAGCGCCAACCGATCCGGGGACCGTCGGGCGTGACGGTCCTCGAAGACCTCCTGGGCCCAGTTGAACCGCTCCGGGACCTCGATCTTGCCGCGGCCTAACGTCTCGAGTTCTCCCCGCGCTACGAGGTCGAACGCCTCCGGAAGAGAGGTCATGACTACCTCGTCGCCAACGAGCGGAGCCGCCTACATACGGGTTACGCGATGTGCGACCGTAGCACGAGGTCTTTGCGACTTTACCACCGTAGGAGCCGGGGCGAGGCGTTCGGATCCGATGCCCGCCCGGTCGCGTCCGTGATCGGGACCTCGGACAGGTTCGCTCGCCACCGAGCGTCGCGCGAGGGATCCGGGGACCTCACTTCTCGCGCCAGCTGAAGACGCGGGTGGCGAGCGCCGAGAAGAGGACGGCCAGCCCCAGGACGACCGCGAGGTCGAGATAGGCGGCGGAGAGGTTCCCGAACACCATCGCGGCATTGAGCCCGTCCACGACGTAGTAGAGCGGAAGGACGTGCGCCACGGACACGAGCCAGGCCGGGAAGAGGGAGACCGGGAAGAACGTCCCGGAGAGGAACATCATCGGGAACGTGATGATGTTGCCGATGACCCCCGCGCTCTCGGGGGTGTTCGACACCGACCCGGCGAGGAGCCCGAGGGCGACGAAGAGGATCGGACCGGCGACCAGGAAGGGCAGGGTCCAGAGGGTCAGCGTCACGTGGGCGCCGAAGAGAAGGCGGCCGATCCCGAGCAGGAGTCCGGTCGAAATGAACGCGAGGAGGACGTACCATAGGATGGTCGCCGTCAGCCACTCGGAGCGGGAGAGCGGCGTCAGCGAGAGCTGCCGGAAGAGCTTGTCGCGCTTCCACGTCGAGCTGATGTTGACCATCGAGAACATCGGGCTGACGAGGACCGAGAAGCCGATGAGGCCGGGGACGAGGTAATCGATGTACTTGTAGACCTGGCTCCCGACGTTGAGATCGAGGGGGGTGACCACCGCCGACCCTCCCGCGAGCCGGAGGTTCTCGCCGTTCGCCACTCCCAGGACGGCCCCCTGGACGATGCCCGCTTCCGATCCCGAGGACGGATTCGTGAACACCAGAAGGCGGACCGGAGTATGGTTCCCGAGGTCCCCCGCGAAGCCCGACGGGATCACGAGGCCGGCCGTCAGTCCGTGATGGGCCAGGTACGTCGAAAGATTCCCGACGTCGGGGGAGACGATGGAGACGGAGACCGCCCCGGTGGCGTTCAGGGCTTGCAGGAACGCGACGCTGGCCGGTGAGTTGTGGTCCAAGTTCTGGACCGTGAGCGGGACCTGGGCGCTCCCGGAGTTCGAGAACACGGCTCCGAAGATCAGTATCAGGATCACCGGGAAGATGAGGGACATGAACAACCCGAGCGGGTTCCGGATGTACCCTTTCGCGAACGCCGGGAAGTACGCGGCCACGCGACGGGCGTTCACGCTCGGGCCTCCGAAAGGCGGACCGTCGGAAGGGATCCATCTTCGAGTCGGCCCACGAGCTGGATGAAGACATCCTCGAGCGTGTCGGTGCGCGTGGAGAAGCTATCCCAGCGTAGGCCGCTCGCCGCCACGGTCTCGAGGATGCGGAGCGCGTCCCCCTTCGATCCGAGTTCGACCTCGACCCCGTCGTCGCCGCGCTCGACCCGGAGGCCGAGCGCGGCGAGGCGGTCCGCGAGCGCAGGCTCGCCGACGATGCGCAGGCGCTCGGGTCGACCGTACCGGGAGATGATCTCGTCGGGAGATCCCGCGGCGATGATCTTGCCTTTGTCGATGATGGCGATCCGGTCCGAGAGCTGTTGGGCCTCCTCGAGATAGTGGGTCGTCAGGAAGACGGTGCGTCCCTCCCGACGCAATCGCCGGATCACGTCCCAGATCGACCGACGCGCCCGCGGGTCGAGCCCCGTGGTCGGCTCGTCGAGGAAGCAGAGCTCCGGGTCGTTGACGAGGGCCAGCGCGACGCCCACCTTCTGGTGCTGACCTCCCGAGAGCGTGTCGTAGTGGTCGTCGGCCTTGTCCGAGAGCTCGACCCGGGCGAGAATCTCGTCGACGTCCGCCCTCACTTCGAAGAGGCGTGCGTACAGCTCGAGGGCCTCGCGGGGCGTGAGCTTCGGGAAGAAATGGAAGTCCTGCGGGATCACTCCGATGCGGCGCTTCAGGCGGTCGAGATGCGTCCAGGGGTCGAGGCCGAGAACTCGCACTTCCCCGGCCGAGGCGCTCCGGACGCCTTCCAGGATCTCGACGGTGGTAGACTTCCCGGCGCCGTTGGGGCCGAGAAATGAGAAGACCTCTCCTTGCCGGACCGCGAAGCTGATGTCGTCGATGGCTCGAAGCTTACCGTACGTCTTCTGCAGGTGGGCCACCTCGACCACCGAGGCCAGGGGAGCTCCGCCGCGGGGAGTGACGGGGAACGCTCCCTCGGCCTTTTCCGGGGCCGCCGAGGGCGCTGGGGAACCGGTTCTTTCCTGCTGGCGGCGATAGGCTCCGCGGATGAGGCGGAACATGATGAACCTCCCGCGAAAAACGTAGGAGGTTATTTTTCCGAACCGTCAATTCGAATTCAGCCCTTCAGAACCGGGCCAAAGATCGAGGAAGCGATTCCGGGGTCTTGTCCGGCGAGCCCCACAGTTCGGGTCCCGTCCGCGGTCCCCGGAACACAGGGTCCAGCCAGTAAAGTGCGGTCCGTCCGACCGAGACGGAAGTCGGCCGGCCCACGGGGTCCGTGACCGCGCCCAAGGATTGGATGGAGTTCAACCGAGAGGTTTCCCGCCGTAACCGCGCCTTCGGCGTCCCGCCGCCCGATTCTTGAGGATGCCGTTGACGAGCAGGACCGCGCCGATCAAGAGCACGATCGGGCCATACCCTCCTGGGCTCAGGGTCAGGAATCCTCCCAAGAGCACGAGCGCCCCGAGGATCATCCAAATGATCCCGGGCGCGAGCAAAGCCATCTCTCGTGGGATAGGACCGCACGGCTTCCATCTTTGGCTTCTCGACCTCTGGGGAGGCTCGCTGCCGGGGCAGGGTCGGAACTACTCTCAGGATCGCCCCCGTCCCCGAACCTGCCCCAGTGGGTCCATCCTAGTCACCATAGTTACCAAATGAGTAACGTTATGGTGGCAGAAACACATGCCTGCATCGTGCTTCAGCGCTCGCTTTCGTCGAGGGAAGCTCGAGTGATACTTTCTCTCGAGGCGGAGGGCAAGGAGGAGCTCTCGCTGGACGACGTGGAGTCCCGGGCCGGGATCCGCCGCGGGTTCGCCCGCAAGCTGGCCCACGGTCTGGTCCGGAAGGGATGGATCCAGCGCGTCGGTCGGGGCCGGTACCTGCTCAACCCTAGTCGACACGGCCCCGATGCGGTCCCCGACACCGACCCGCTGCGACTCGGGAGCCACATTGTCCGGCCCTACTACTTCGGGTATGCGTCCGCGGCGCAGCTGTGGGGGTTCCTGCTCCAGGCGGGACCGGTCTACTACATCGCGACCCCGACCCGAACCTCGGTCCGCCTCGCCCACCCGGCCCAGTTCCGGTTCGTTCGAGTGCCACTGGCCCGCTTCTTCGGGACACGCGAGATCCTCCGTCGCGGAGTGAAGGTCCGCCTGAGCGACCCCGAGCGGACGGTCATCGACTGCGTCGATCGACCCGACCTCTCGGGGGGCCTCGGAGGCGCGGTCCAGGTGATCGCGCGGGCCAAGCCCCGAATCGTGTGGCCCCGGCTCTCCGGGCATCTCGAGCGAATGAAGAATCGAAGCCTCTCGCTTCGCGTCGGGTTCCTGGTCGAGCATGTCCTCCCTTCCCTTCCCCCTCCGCGGACCTGGACGGACCGGTGGCGCGCTCGCCCCAACGAGCCGTGGGTGCCGCTGGGGCCGCCCCGCACCTACGGGCGACGAGGGACCCACGACCCCCGTTGGCACATCATCCAGAACGTGCCCGATCATGTACTGTTCGCTGAGATGGAGCGTCGATGATCCCGCGGTCGGTCGCCAACCGGTTCGCGAAGGCGCCGACCGACGTGCCGTTCTCGCAGCATGTCACGTGTAGCTCGCTGCGACGGGATCTTCCGGACCACGGGCGCCGGACGCTGCCGACAGGAGGGGGCTACTACTTCGGGGCGATCCGTTGGCCCCGAAGGAATCGTCGAAGTCGGAGCAGCGGGAGGAGCATCAGTACCCAGCCATCTCGCCCCGATCCAACTCCGCTCGAGGTCGTGACCCCAAGCATCGACCGGGCCTCGGCCCGTTCGACGTCGTACCCGGCCCCCCGGAGGTGGGCGACGTACCGGGGTCCGAAGATCGCGAGGACGAAGATCGGCCAGAGGAAGTAGTTGAAGTGGGTCAAGAATTCCGCGCCGTACATCGGGCCGATCCGCGAGCCACAGCCCGTCGGCTGGAGGAGGATCGCGTCGCACCAGACGCGCGACGCGTCGAGAACGGCGAACGGGAGCAGTATCGCCACAGTGATCAGGGCGGCGAGAAGGGCCTCCCACCACCGGCGAGTGGCGACGTAGTAGGCCACCACGACCACGTTCGCGAACTGCTTCAGCCCGAGCGCCACGACCTCCGCGGCTCGGGCCGACCAGCCGCTCGCGCTCGTGAAGAGAAGCGTGAGGGCCAGGAATGGCACGAAATCGTTGAATCCGCTCGCCCCGAGGAGAGCGACCCATGGGCTGGCGAGGAGGGTGAGCCCGGAGCCGTTCCGGCGGACCCGCAGGAGAACGAGCATCCAGGAGCCGAACGTGACCCAGCGGTAGTCGAGGCCCGGAACCTGGATCCAGGGGAGGAAAGGGAGGTAGGAGAAATACTCGGATTCCGTGTGGGGCCCGCTCCCATACTGAAAGTACGAGATGTGGATGGGGGATCCGTAGAGGTTCGGCCAGAGTTGAAGGAACCGGGGCGTCGTGTACGGTTCGTCGGTCAGTCCGTTGTGGTATCCGGTGAGTATGGAGACGACCGCGGTACCTACGGATATCGCACCCCAGATGCCCAGGAAGGCGCGGTCCCGGGTGAGTCCCCACCGATGGGCCAGCGCGAAACTTCCGAGGACCCCGAGGAAGAGTATCGAGCCCGCGAGGGTAGAATTGAGGAGCCCGGTGTTGAGAACGAGGTAGACCGGGACGTTCCCGGCGAGGAGGACCGCGACGCCGCCCGCCGCGCGTTCGGCCCCGGTCAGTCGGCCCACGATACCTCGGAGCGGGGAGTCGGTGTCGGCATGCGTCGGGCGCGGGCGCGTGACCACGGGCGTGAGTAATGAGGCTGTCGAAGAGCCGTCGATCCCCCCCGATCCGCTCGATCGCTCCCACCGGGGACGGCTCTTCTCGGCGGGCCGACCCCCGACCGGCGGCACTCCCAGACGAGGGTCGGGATGAGCGCCCCGCGGCCAGGGTTGGCTCCCCAGCGGGTGTTAAGACGCTCGGAGCCCAGCCGGAAGAGGAGCTTGCGGAAGCCGTGCGGAAGGAATACGTCCCCTCCCGGGCCGGTCCACGTCGTCCCCGCAGTGCGGGGGGACCGTTCCCAAGTCGTGGGGGGTGAGGTCAGTTTGTCGACCGAATCGGGAGCGCTCGAGGTCTCGGCGGTTTCTTGCGCCTTCGATGAGGCCGCCTCCCTCCCTCAACTCCTGGAGGGCCTGTTCTCGTCCCGGGGCGAGAGGTTCCTTCTCCGGGAAGTCATCGTTCAGTGGAGCGGTTCGACCGACCAGACCGAACGCATCCTCCGCGACGTGGGCGAGAGGGAGCCGCGTGTCGTCTCCCTAGGGGGTCCTACCCGACTGGGGAAGGTCGAGTCGCTGAAGAAGGCCCTCGAGCAGGCCCGAGGGGAGGTGATCCTCGTGGAGAACGCGGACACCGTCCCGGCCCCCGGGATGCTGGAGGCGATCGCAGAAAAGTTCCTGACCTCCGACGCGGAGATCGTCTGCTGTCACCCCATCCCGGTCGAGAACGGCCGGGGGCTCGTCGGCCTGGTCGGACAGACCCTCTGGACGATCCACGACGCAGTCTCCCGGCTGTCTCCGAAGCCGGGCGAGGCGTACGCGATCCGTCGGTCGGTCCTCCACCGGTTCGCCCGTGCGACGGAAGACGATGACAACATGCTCAGCACGCTGGCGCACGCGAAGATCCTCAAAGCGGAGTACGCCCCGGACGCCGTGCTCTGGATGAAATCGCCGGAGGGCCTCGGGGACTATGTGCGGCAACGGGTGCGGGTGAGCGGACAGACCGCGCGGGCCTGGCGACGGGGCGAGGGGGTGCCCGGAACCTGGGATCCGGCCGTGGTGGCCCCCGCGCTGTTCCGTGTCCGTCACGGCGACCGTCGGATCGGCCTGCTTCCCCTGGCTGTGTTCGTGGGGCTGGAGTTCCTCGTCCGAGGGTGGTGTGTCCTGGAGAGCATCCTCGTGAACCGTCCGCAGCCGCGGTGGCCCATGATAGGGTCCACGAAGGGTCCGATCCACGCGAAACGTTGATTCCCGGGAGAGATCCACGCGGGTCGGGCCATCCACGAGGGCGCCCCCGGGGGCGCGATGCAGGCGCGAGGGGAAGGGTCGAGGGTAGACCTGGGGAGCCGTGCTCCGTCCCTGGTCTCTCGGTGGATGCGTCCGAAGAAGTCGGGTCGGACGATCAGTTCCGAACCGGTCGCGTAATGCCCTGCCGTGGCGCTCCGGGTTCGGACTCGTATGGGGACGTCTCCACCCCGCGGCCCCGTGACTCGGGAGGCTGAGACCATCCGGGAGAGGGCGTCCAGTGTGTCGCCGGACCGCCGCCTCCCTCCGCATGATCGTCTGCGGATCTGCCTCATCTCTCCGTTCCCCCCGGAGGCGGAAGGGGTGGCGGACTACGCTCGCTCGCTCGTCGACGCGATGCTAGGCCTCGAAGACGCACCCGAGATCACCATTCTCGCCCCAGAGTTGCCGGGTCCGCCGTCAAATTCCGGGAACACGTACGGGGACCGGGTTACACTCCTCCGAACGTGGAGGCCGAATTCCCTCCGCTCCCTCTTGAAACTCCGACGCTGGCTCCGGAGGAAGCGGTTCGACGTGGTCCACCTGCAGTACTCGGGATACCCCAAGTTCGGTGGGCTGATCGGCGAGCCCCTGGCGATCGTGTTCCTGGGCCTCAACCGGGTCAGCCGGACCGCGGTCACGTTGCACACGATCTGGACCCGATCCCTGATGGAGGAGAAGCTGGCCGAGCGATTCGGTCTACGGGGCATCCTCGCCGCCGCGATCTCGGGGATGGTTCGGCTCATGACGCGGGCCGGGCTAACCCTCTTCGACCAGGTGGTCGTTCTCGGCAACTCCGAGCGGAACCTTGCCTCCCACGCCGTAGAGACGGAATTCGGGGTGGACGCCCGGCGAGTCTCCAACTGGGTGCATCCGTGTCCGGTTCCGTTCGAAAGACCTTCTGCGGCCCGCGTTCGGGAGGGGGCCACCCCCGACGTGGAGCTCGCCATCGTATCCCCCGGGTTCATTGCGCGGAGGAAGGGGCTGGACGACCTGGTAGAGGCCGCCGAATTGCTGAGAGGACAGGTCCGTTTTCGGCTGACCATTGCCGGACAGGTTCCCGACCCCCGCGAGGAGAGGTTCTTGGTGATCCTTCGAGAGTCGATCCGGTCCCGGAACCTGGATTCCCTCGTGGCCATCGATACCCGGATCGGATCGCCCCGTGACCTGGAGCTATTGGCCTCGGCCTCGGACCTCATCGTCCTCCCTCACCGTACTCGAAGCGGCCCCAGCGGGATCCTTTGCCGGCTCGCTCCGCTGGGAGTTCCCATCGTGGCGACCAGCGATCCGATCTTTCTGCCCCCTGACTCTCCGAGTCCGTTCCTTCTCTGCCCTCCGGGGGACCCGGCCGCCCTCGCGGCCACGATCCTCGCCGCGCTGACGGCGCCTCGCCCTACGAACCCTCCGTTTCGTAGGATGGCCGAATGGGCGGCCGAGCATTCGTACGAGAAGCACGCGCAGCTCCAGCTTCAGAGCTACGCGCGTCTTCGGGGGGAGTCGTGAAGCTCGACATCGTCACCCCGCTCAAGTTGGAATTTGGAGGGGGGTTCGAAAGGTTCTGCATCGACCTGGCCGCCCGCCTCTCAGAACGAGGAGACTCCGTCACGATCACGGCCCTGGATTGGGTACCCCACGGCGAGGAACGTCTCGGCCTCGACGAGATCGATCGCAGTCTCGGTCGGGCCGGGGTCACCTACTCGAAGGTCCCGATCAGCTCTCGTCGCTCCGACCGGTTCCCCCTCGTCCTGCCCTCGACCCTCCGATACCTGGTCCGCTCCGCCGCTCGGTCCGACCTCGTCTACCTCAACAACGCGTACCCGCCCGGCGGAATGGTCGCCCTCCTCGCCACCGCCCTGGCCGGACGTACACCGATCATCAGCGGACATCACTCGGTTCTGGTCCAGGGCCACCCGTCCAACGACCTGGCCGTGGAGGTCGAGGCACGGACGACGTGGCGGGGGTGCACCGCGTCCCACGTCCTCAACTCACGCGACGAGAGATTTCTTCGAGACCGGGGGCGGCGGAACGTGTTCCACATCCCGATCCCGATGGACCCGGGCCGCTTCCCGCTCCCGGACCCAACGTCGGCCGGGTCCACCTGCCGGCTGCTGTACCTCGGCCGTCTGGAGCCCCAGAAGGGAGTCGACCTCCTCTTGGACGCCCTTCCCCTTCTCCGATCGACCCTGCCTCCGACGAGCTACGAGCTCACGATCGCCGGGAGCGGTTCGCTGGAACCCAGGGTAACGGAGGTCGTTCGGCACGACGACCGAGTTCGTCACGTCGTCCCGGACGATCGCATGAAACTGAAACTCCTCGCGGAGTCGGACCTGCTCGTCATGCCATCGCGCCGGGAGTCGTTCGGCATCGTGACGGCAGAAGCGATGATGGCGGGTCTGGCCGTCGTGGGGCTGCGGCAGGCCGGGGCGGGCGAGCTCATCCAGGAAGGGGAGACCGGCTTCGAGATCCCCCGATTGACCTCAGAGTCGGTGGCGGCCAGCGTCGGCCGCGCCGTGCGGCAATGGTTTCAAGACCCGAAGGGAGTCCGAGAGCTGGGGCGGAAGGGCCGGCAGCTCGCGATAGAGCGGTTCTCCAGCGACCGAGTCTTTCCGCGGTACCTCGAGATGTTCGACGCCACGCGCGTTCGGAACGGGTGACCGACGATGGGACTCCCCACGCACCGCTGGCCCGGCTGGGGAGCGTTCCTTCGCCGACCGGAGGTCTACCTGACCTCGCTGTTCGCGCTCGCGATGGGGGTGCGGTGGGCGGCCACGACGTCGTATGTCTACAACGACGAGGTGGGTGGCGGGTACACGGGCTACGGGCACCGTGCGTGGGGCTACTTCGACACGGCCCGGGTCTACTATGGCAGCCTCTCGCATGGCAATCTCCTATCGGTCGCTACCTGGTCGTTCCACGCCGGCAGCCTGACCCCCCTGACCCCGCTCCTGGCCGCCGTCTCGATGCTCGGGCTTCGATCGCTCCCGTCGCTCGAGGCGGCGCGGTTCCCGGTGGCGGTGCTCAGTGCCTTGACGACCGTGGTCGTCGCGGTCCTCGCCACACAGGTCTTCCAGGACTACCGGTGCGGAGTGCTCTCGGGGCTTGTCTTCGCCCTCGACCCCATCGCAGTGCTCTCGGGACGGATCCTCTACGAGGATGCGGGCGCCGTCTTCTTCGGCTGCCTCGCGCTCTGCTTGCTGATCCAGAGCCAGCGGAAGCCCGGCGGGTGGCTCTGGGCCGGGAGCGGGATCTGCCTCGCCCTGGCTCTCAGCTCGAAGGACATGGGCCTCCTCTTCTCGGGCGTGGTTCTCCTCGGCACGGTCCGTTGGGGGACGCTGGCACGTTGGATCTTTCGGCACGGGCCGCGGGCGAATCTCACGTTCCTCCCCTGGAAAGGCCTCGGGGTTGTCTTCGGCAGTATGGTCGCGGTCCTCCTCCTCGCCTTTCCCTGGGAGCTCCCCGCGCTCATCGTCCGCCTCGACCTGCTGGCCGCCCACACCGTCCTGTACGGGTCGCACCCGAAGTTGACCTACTTCCTGGGACGCCTGGTCCCCGCGGTCCCGCCGACGGTGTACAGCTCGGTCCTGGTCCTCGTCTCCGTCGATCCGTGGGTCCTTGCGCTGGGGTTGGTCGGACTCGTTGTGTCCGCCCGGGCTCTGAGATCCTACTATCGGGCGGCCACGCCGAGGATCGGTCCGAACGTCCTGCTGGCGTACGCGGTCCTGACGGTCGGTCTGTTCTCGGTGCTGAGACCGGTGTTCAGTCACTACCTGCTCTTCCTCCTGGTCCCGGCGATCCTGTTCGCGGCGAAGGGCTTCTGGTTCGCCGCAGACCGTCTGGGTTCTTGGTTATCCAGTCGTGATCCGGGGGGGATCGCCCACGCCTCGGGGGCGGACCGGAAGTTCTGGAGGCGGGCGCGTCGGCGTGAATGGGCCCGGACCCTGGTCCTGGTCGGTGCGATCTCCCTGTCCATCTTGCCGCTCGCGACCAATTACGAGTATCCGGGGCTCTACTACTCGCCCTTGGTCGGGGGACTGCCGGGGGCGGCCCACCTCGTGGAGATCGATGGGAACGAGGCCACCGGTCCGGCGTCGAGCTACGTGCAGGCCCACTTCAGCCCCGGTTCGACCGTGTTGATCCTGGGGCAGGTGCATCTGTTCGCCTACCAGCTCCCGGGCTACCAGGTGCTCGGTCCGAACGACGTGCACAATCAGTACCAGCAAGCTCCCGAGGCCTTCCTCCACCTGGCCAACGTGACCGCGGTCGTGATGGAGTTCGTCGCCTACCAGACCCTTCCCCAGGATCCGATGTTCAACTTTCTGAGGGCTCAGGACCCCGTCTGGGAGATGACGTACCAGGGGCTCGTCCTGGTGTCGGTCTACGCCGTCGCCTTGCTGCCGGCCCCCACGATCGCGCTCGAGGAGACACCCCCGTTCCCCGGTTGGATCGCCCACGACGGAACCCTCGGAGCGAACGGAACCCTGGGGGTGGGGGCCAACGAGACCTATGCGTGGGCGTCGACCCCCGACCTCGTCATCGCGGGGGGTTGCCAATCCCTCGTGGCGGTCACGGTCGCCCACGTCAGCTCGACCACGACGGCCTTCCGGGTCGAGTGGGCCGCCGCCAACGGGACGATCGTGGCGCGCGGCTACTTCCACCTCGCGACGGGGCTCCAGTTACGGCAGGTGTCGGCGGCCGTCGTCGGAATCCTCCCGTCCATCCAGCTTCGGTTCGTGATCGTCGGCCCGCCCGGGTCCGAACTTCAACTCTCGAGCGTGGCCGTGGGCTGCGGTCCTTGACGTCCGGGGCGGTCCCGGAGCGGGGTGGTCCCGACTCGCCCTCGAGGGTCCGAGGAGCGCCGTCGAGGTTAACAGGTTGGGAACGGGTGCCGGTTCGGTGGCGCGAAACATCATCCTCCTCGTGACCGACACCCTCCGGGTCGCGAGGACCCAGGACGGTCAGATCGAGACCCCGCTCCCCCGCCTCACGCAAAGGCTCGGGCCCAAGGGACATTTCCTGCCGCTCGTCTCGAGCTCCTCCTGGACGGTCCCTTCCCACGGCGTGCTGCTTAGGGGAGGGGATCCCTGGGACTATGCCGCCCCGTGGGCGGGTCGAGACTCCTGTGCGAACGGTCGCTCGCTCGCCGGGGCCTGGAAGGAACTCGGGGGAACGGCCCTAGCCTTGGCCGCGAATCCGGTGATCGTCTCGAACCCGGGCCTCACGCGGGGATTCGATCTCGAATCGGCCGGGGTGGAGCAGCCGGTGGTTCGTATGGGGGTCCACTACTTCGACCGCATCGATCACAGGTACCGCGCCGCATGGCAATCCGGGGAAGACGCGGGACCCCCGGCGCTGTCCGGTCAGCCCGCCCCTTCGGCGGACCGGGCGATGATCGCGAGAGTCGCCCGGGCCGTGGCCTCTCCGTTGAAACGCCGCATGTCCGCCGACGTTCTCGACTCCCGTCTGCGAGCCGTTCTGCGGGGGGCAGCTCGATCCCAGCCGCTGCTCCTCTTCGTGAACCTTATGGAGGCCCACGAACCGTATCCGTTCCCCGACGAGGGGAACGGCCGGTCGGAGTACCACGGGCTCAACCTCCCGACGTTCAACCTCGGCTATCATTTCGACCACGGGTCGAACTGGGGACGCGCGGACCCCCGGAGCCTCCGTCAGGCGTACTGGCACTGGGCCGACCAACTGGACCAAGGGATTCTCAGGGTACTGGACGTGCTCGAGTCGACCGGCGCGCTCTCGGACTGCCTTCTCGTGGTGGTGAGCGACCACGGCCAGGACCTGGGCGAGCACAGCTTCGTGGGGCACGGGAGGTACCTCCACGACGAGCTCACGGAGATCCCCTGCTGGATCTACGACTCGCACGGTGAGGGAGTCGAGGCCCCGCCGGCCCCGAACCTCCTCAGTGCCGATCATCGGGTTCTGCACGACCTTCTGGAACGATCGATAGAATCCGGCGAATCCGGTCGAGCGTTGAAGCAGCTGACCCAACGCTTGCGGGATCCGGGACAGGCGGCCGTCTCGTACTGCGACCGGCTCACTCCCCGCGCTCGGGCGAGGGACAAGAAGTTCCAGTACTATCAGCAGCTGCGCGTGAGGATCGGCTCCGGCTCGGTGGAGTATCGCCGGCACCACCCCGTGGGAAGCTGGGAACAGACCGCGATGCAGGTGGCTCCCAACGAGGAAGCCGGATTGCTCTCCGAGGCCGAACGCCTCTTGCGCGACGTGCCGTGGCTCCCGGGTACGCCGGGCTCCTCGCCGTCCGATGTCGATGTCCGGTTGCGGTCCTGGGGCTACTAGCCCTTGGACCAAGTTCCCCCGGGGGGCTGACTGAGGGAGAACAGATTCCCATCCAGGTCCTCAAAGGTCGCCGCGGTGCCCCAAGGCTGGTCGTTCGGGGCCTGGGGGAACTTCACGCCTCGCGAACTCAACTCCGCGTGGACCCGGCGGCAATCCGTGACCCGAAGGACGATGGGAGGGCCCTTGCCCGGGGCCCACTGCCGCGACCGCTCGGCCTGCTCGGGATCCACCGGCGATCCTAACTCGAAGAGCGCCAGCTCGAGGTCCTGTCCCTTCGGCCCGACGGTTACCCATCGGTGTCCTCCCGGAAGAGCGACGTCGGTCTTCTTCTCGAAGCCGACCTTCTCGGTGAAGAACTCAAGCGATTTGGCCTGGTTCCGGACGACGAGGGCGATCTGCGAGATGCGTCCGTCCATACACTTTCTCGAAGCGCGGAGGGGTCGCTTCCGCTCCGGAGGCGGAGGAGCGATGCCCGGTGCAAAACTGGCGCCTTTTGCGAGGTCGAGGCCGACTTTCGACGAGGCCGAGGGCACGCGGTGGGTTGAATCGCGGGTGGGATCGATCCGACCCTGGGCCCTCGATTGGAACGATACTCCTATACCTCACTGGCCCTCCGCGAACGGAGCTATGGGATTGTACGCCGACGCGGACCTCCCCGAGATCCGGGTTCGAGGAACGAGCCCCATCCCCCGCGAGGGACCGTGAAGCCATCGGCAGAGATCGATCGCCTCATCGCCGAGACGACCGATTGGCGGGGGCGCACCCTCACCACGATACGGCGGGTCATGCGCGCAGCGGACCCGCAGGTCACCGAGGAGTGGAAGTGGATGGGGACCCCCGTCTGGGAGCTCGAGGGCATAATCGCCATCGCGAATCCGCACCAGGGGAAGGTGAAGGTGACGTTCCCCCAGGGTGCCCACCTTTCCGACCCCGACAAGCTGTTCAATGCCGGTCTCGGAGGCAACCTCTGGCGAGCGATCGACCTCTTCGAGACGGACCGGGTCGACGAGAAGGCGCTGCTGCGCCTCGTCCGCTCCGCGATCGAGCTCAACCGGTCCCGGGCGAAGCCAAGCCGCTCGTCAGAGCGCGGCAAGCGGCCGAAGGTCGCCGCTTCTCGGCGCTGAGCGCCCCTTCCCTCGCCCGAACTTTGGAAATCTGATCCAGTCTCGACGCCCCCGACGGTCCTCTACCGTCGCGTCGAGCCCGTCGAACCCCCGACTGGCCGCCACATGAAGAGGTCATCCGAGTACTCACCTCCCCGCTTGAACGCTCGCGGAAGCCGCCCCGACTCCACGAACCCGAACTTTCGATACAGCGCCCGCGCCCGGGCATTGTTCTCCACGACGGTCAGCTGAACGATCTCGAACTTCCCTTCGCACTTCCTCAGGAGGTACGAAAGGAGCATGCTTCCGAGCCCCCGGCCCCGCCAGTCGGGGTGGACCGCCATGGAGAGGATCCCCGCGTGTCGTTCCTCCAGGTGAGGACCTTTGCGGGAGATCATGCAAACCGCGATCAACTTCCCAGCCTCCTCACCGATGCAGGCGATCAGATCGCCCGTGAGGACCTTCCTCCAGACGTCTCCGAAGAGGGCTGCCTCGTCGGGAAGCGTCGGCTTGGACTCGAAGGTGTAAAGTCCGAGCTCCGGGTTCACCGGAACCTCCTCGTACCGAGTGTAGTAGAGCGCCACCCAACCTTCGAAATCTCCCCACTCCAGATCCCTGACTCGCACGGGGGTCGGACGGTGTACCGGGCTATCTGAGTTGCGGAGCAGATCGAACGGTCGGCCATCTCAGCGTTGCTCGCGTTGGAATCGGGGCGACTGACCAGTAAACCGTTGTCGAGCACGGGTGCGACCCAGGCCGTAGGCTCCCGCCTTGCGCCTTGCGTCCCCAGGGA
Source organism: Thermoplasmata archaeon (assembly GCA_052326305.1). Taxonomy (GTDB): domain Archaea; phylum Thermoplasmatota; class Thermoplasmata; order Lutacidiplasmatales; family UBA184; genus Lutacidiplasma. The sequence goes on from JBKQPJ010000010.1 coordinate 43,478, forward strand.
GGTCGATCGGGGACCGCCTCTGGCGATTGGGTGCCGCCGGGCTAGGGTTCTGAACGAACCCCTCCCTGCAGCCGGGAGGGGGTCGGCCGTGCGTCCGGGAGAAGCGTTTCATTACCTCACCGAAGTTTGAATATCCGCCCCGGATCATGGCCGCGGGCATGGCGAGCCACCCACGGTCGGGAGCATTGCCAGTCTCTGACGGAAGTCTCTACTACGAAACATCCGGAACGGGACCCGCCCTCGTGTTCATTCACGCGGGCATCGCCGATTGCCGGATGTGGGACCGGGAGTTCACGGTCTTTGGGAAAGATCACACGGTCATCCGTTACGATGTTCGCGGCTTCGGTCGCTCTCCCCCAGCGACGGCACCCTACTCGGACGTCGCGGATCTCCTCGCCGTCCTGGACGCGACGGGCACCGACCGTGCTTCGGTGATCGGCTGCTCCGCGGGGGGACGAATCAGTCTCGATTTCGCTCTGGCGCACCCGAATCGCGTGGATAGGCTCGTACTCGTGGCTTCGGCATTGGGAGGTCTCGAGCTATCGGGGGACCCCGCGGAGAAGGCGGCCTTCCAAGAGGAGGACGACCGCCTGGGACCGATCCTGGCCACCTACAAATCCGGGGATCGGGAGGCGGCCCTCGATGGGATGCGAAGGTTCTGGTGTTCCGCCCAGGAGGGGCCGGCCCTCGATCTCGTGACCACGATGCTCCGTGACAACCTCACCGAGATCTTTACCGATGCGAGCGCCAGCCACGCGACGCGGCTCGATCCCCCGGCGGCGAAGCGACTCGGCTCTATCCGGTCCCCGACCCTCTATCTGCTGGGGGACCGGGATGCCCCCGGGATGCGATACATCGCGGATCGAACGACGGCGGCGATCCCCGGCGCGGTACTGAGGAAGATTCCCGGAGCGGATCACCTGATCAATCTGTCGAGGCCCTCGGAGTTCGAGGCCGCGGTACGCGGCTTTCTCACGCCATCCCCGGCTCGTTGACTTATCGCCGGGGGGAGCCTCTCCCGCCTGTCGGGGACCTTGTTCTGGACCTGCTCGTAGACCGCCCCAGTGAGGCAGATGCCGCCGGGTTCTGTCAGCGGCTCGACCCGGGCTGCGATGTTAACGGCGTCGCCAAAGATGTCGGTGCCTTGCGGCTCGACGTCTCCGATGTGGATCCCGATCCTCAGGTAGATCGGGGTGATCCCGGTCTTTCCGTTACGTTGGTGGAGTCTTCGTTGGATGCCCACCGCACACTCCGTCGCCTTGAGGGCGCTCTCGAACTCGATCAGCAGCCCATCTCCGATCGACTTGACCTCCCGCCCGTGATGCGCCGCCAGGACCGGGCGGATCAGGTCCTCTTGCTCCTTACGCAGAGCTAGAGCGGTCTTCTCATCGGCCTGCGCGCTCGCCGTGTAGCCCACCATGTCGGTGAACATGATGGCGGCGAGGCGACGGGTCGTGACCACAGGGCCGGGACTCCTTCCGTTAGATTAAACCCCAACGTGGGGGGCGTGGGCGAAGCGCCATCAAATCCGCCTCTTTCGAGAGGCCCGGGAAACCCGGACCAACGCCCTAGAGGACGTGTCTTTTGCTCGCCACCTAGCTACAGAACCGCTCGGTCGGTTACCCCCTAAGTCCCCGCGGCGACGAGTCGCCGCTGTGCGTCCAGTCTAAATCCCGGGCGAGCGGAGACCCTCCGCCCGCCCGGGGTCCCCCACCTACAGGTAACCGAGCATCACCCCGACATTGGGCGATCCGACGCCCGTAGCGGCGTCCCAGCCCGGTCCCGAATCATATCCGACGCCCGGCTCGAACGCATTGGAGCCTACCACGATGTCGTGCAACGCCGCCGTGCCCGAGAGGGCGTACAGCAGCGGCGCGACGTCCCCGAGGGCCCGGTGGCTGATCTGATCCGCGATCGCGGCGATCGCCGCCCACTGCGGAGAACCGGCGCTCGTTCCGCCAAAGATGTAGAAGCCGGCCCCGAGTGCAGGGGAGGCACTGTAGTAACCGAGGACCCCTCCGTCGACGCCCGCATCGTAGGCCACGTCGGCCGAGACACGGCCGAGCGAGTGGTACGGGGTCCCGGCGCTGCACGTGGCCGGAGTGGTGCCGGTGCACGTGTACGGCACGGTCTTGTGAAGGATCTGCCAGATCGGGGCGAAGAAGTCCTGGCTCGGCGCTCCCCCCGTGACTCCGAAGAGCTCGCCGTTGCTGACGAGGTTCGCGTTCTCAAAGTCATTCCAGGTGGTCTCGGAGGAGTAGGTGGCGGGCGCGGATTGGAGCGGACTCGCCACGGTGGCGTTGGGAGCGAAGCCCAGGGTGAGGGTGGTTCCCGCGACCGCGATGTTGAGCGGGTTGTCGGCCGGGTAGCTCGACGAGGATGCGGCGCACCCGCTCGTAGCCCCCAGGTCCCCTGCCGAGGCGAACATCGTGATCCCTTGGGCGGCCGCCTTCAGGTAGATGAGGTTGTTCTGAGCGAACCACGGGTTGGAGGACCCCGGCGTGAACGTGCACTCCGGGCTGCCGAAGCTCTGGGACCAGATGTTCCCGAGGTGGTGGGTCAGGGCGTACTGCTCCGCCACCACAAAGTCGGCGTTGCTGTCCGAGTGGGCCACGACCAGGTCGATCGTCGCCGCGGGCGCCATCGCGTGGGCGTACTGAGTGTCGAGGGTGATCTCCTGGGTCCAGCCGATCTCGTCGAACGAGAGATCGCTGTCCCCGGTGAGGTCGAGGGTCGGGCAACCGGCCGGGCAGATGACGTTGAGCGTAGCCGACGGCAGGCCGAAGACCGCATCGAAGATCGCGAGATCCCCCGTGACGTTGGGGTCGCCGAACGCATCGAATATGACGATCGTCTGGCCCGCGCCGGCGTTCGCGTAGCCGCCGACCGCGGCGTACGACGGACCGTAGTTGTAGGCTTGCTGGATTTCCTGAGGTGTGTAGCAGTGAAGGACACCGCACGAGCCGGGCACTCGGGACGCTCCCAGCGCCGGGCTGAGGTAGACCGCATGGAGGTCGTTGTGGAGACTCCCTCCCGCGACGGAGGCGGTCACCGCTCCAACCCCGGCCAGCGCAGGAATGAACCCTGCGCACATCATCACCGCTATCACCACCGCTGTCGAACCGTGTCGCGACATAGCACGGGGGCGACGCATCTAACGTATATCTATTTTCGCGGAGGTATCCTCCGAACCGGATCGGGGGCCGCGCTATCTTAGGGTGGTCCGTGGTCCTGGGGACCCCCGGGTGGGGGGGGTCCGCCGCTCCCCGCTCTCGGATCGTTCTTGAGCTGGATGACCACCCGTTCCCCCGACAGGGATCGGGAGGAGGTGGGGCTGCTCCCGGCCCGGTCTTCCGGCCCCCGGCCGAAAGGGGCCGAGGGTGAACCGCGGTCGTTCGAGCACCGACCCCGGGTCCCAGGTCTTTCGGAAGGAGGCGGCGCGAGCGTCCTGCCAGATCTAGCTCAAGGCGGGTGCGGGAGCGCGCGTTCCCGTGCCGTCGCTATCTTGGGGGATCGGGTTTCTCCGACGACGGGGTGTGCGCGGAGGCACGGGCCGCACTCTCCGCGAGGTTCCACTCCTCTGTAAGGGTCAGGGTGGTGGGGCGGAGGAGGCTCGCGATCAAGACAAGGAGGCCCAGTCCGCCGGCCAGAAGGAGGATCGCTACGAGGAAGTCGGTGATCATGGTCCACATTGGGATCAGGTCGGAGAGCGTCTCGAAGATCCCTGCGGCGACGAAGGCACCGAAGCTCACGCCCACCGTCAGGATGAAGGCCCGTCGTCGATCGGAGTTGGCAACGACGTGCGCGAGACCCAGTTCGAGCCCCCCTGCGCTCCGAAGCCGAGCCCACAGGTAGGCTCCCAAGCCGGCCGATAGGGCGCAGCCCGCGGCGGCACCAACTTCTAGGCCAACCAAGATTGGATTGGACATTGAGAGGTTAGTAATGGTCCGAACTATTTGTACGCTCCCTTGAACCGAGGTTGACCCCGGCCGTTCACGTCGGGCGTTCCCCGGCCTCCCTCGGAGATGGAGATTCGCCGAGACATAGTTCGACGACGGCGCCGTCCTAGCCTAGAGCCCGGGAAATGAACCCCGACTCCGGCTTGAAATTTGGCCATGGGCGGGCCAGGCGCCCCCTCGGATCATACCGGTGACCCAGTCGATCTCTTCCGAACGGAGGAGCGCTCCTTTGGAACCGGGGGGCCCTATCGGCATTCGGCGCTGGGAGGTTGTTCAAGTTCTCCCGTCCTTATCTTACGGTCGTCTTCCTTACCCTTCTCGTGAGCACCCTATGGTGAATGAACGCGCGGACCCTCCCCGGGGGGCCTGAGGACAAAGGGATGAACGAGGAAGGAACCGATCCGGTGGTGGGCGAGATCTCTAGGCACCCGTTCCTGCGCGGTCTTAGCGTGGGGTTCCTCGGGGCGATAAGCCGGGGGGCCCGGACCCGAACGTACTCCGTTGACGAGTATCTCCTTCGAGAGGGCGACGAAGCGGACCATCTGTTCCTGGTGCTCTCGGGAAAGGTCGCTCTCGAGGTGATCGCCCCCGACCACCACCCCCTCACGATCGAATCGATCGGGCCCGGCGGGGTGGTGGGGTGGTCGTGGTCCACGGGACGCCGACGGTACGAGCACAACGCTAGGGTCCTGAAGACGACCCAGGCCATCGCCCTGGAGGCGCGCGTCCTACGCGCGGCGTGCGAGAGTGACCCCGCGATGGGGTTTCAGCTGGTCAGTCGCCTCCTGGACGTGGTCGCGGACCGGCTGGCCAACACCCGACTGCAGCTTCTGAACACGCAGCAAGTCTGACCGCCTCGATCCGAACCCGAAGTCCCCGCTGCGGAGATAGGGTGCTCCGAGCCGCCGGTGCTCGAGCATCCCCGGCGAACGCAGCTGCAGGCGAACTTCCCGGAGTGGGTGCATCTTGCCGATCGACGAGGTTCGCATCCGGTGGTCCACGGACCGCTCCGCCGGGGGCGGGCTCAGAAGGCCCACGACTCGTGATGGGGGGCTCGAGCGGAGATCCGGTTTTCCCGACGCAGCGAGCGGGCGGGCTCCCCGGGGATCCCTCCGGCCGTCCTACATGCCGAGGGCCTTGCGGAGCTGTTCGTATTCCCCCTCGAGGTCGGGCCGGACCACGTGCAGGTTCTGGAGCTCGAGCTCGACCACGCGTTCTCGGGCCCCCGCGCGATCTCCCCGGGTCTGGGAGAGCTGACCGAGCCGAAGGATCACGTCGATCTCTTCCAGATCATGATGTAGCCCCTGGAGCAGGCGGTGCGCCTCGAGAAGGTCCGCCTCCGCCGGTTCGTAGGCCCCTTGATCCATCGCGATCTGACCCCGAACCTTCAGAGTTACGCTGAGGCCGACCCGGTCCCCGATCCGAACGAAGAGCTCGCGGGCCCGCTCTAGTGTGCCGTCCGATGAATGGGTGAGCTTATAGCCGGGGGCTCTCTGCTTCGTATGTGCGGGTCGCCCCTGCGATCTCTCTGGCGCCGGAGGAGCGCCGTCAGCTCGAGTCGTGGGCGCGCGGCC
>JBKQPJ010000011.1:0-67915 GCA_052326305.1 Thermoplasmata archaeon
ACCAGGGCGCGTATGCGGTCGGCGCTCCGTTCGCCTACACTGGGCCCAACCAAATGATCTGGTTCGAGCCGGGCAGCTCTCTCACTTTTGCCAATGGACTCACCGGTTCCAGCCCCGGCTGGTTTGATCCGGGAGGACATTTCTCCAAAGTGCACTATCGGCTGATCCACATGGGGTCGCCACTGAGTTCGTCTAGCCCCGTACCGTACTCCCACCAATGGCTGATCGGGAACGGGCTCTCGCTCATCTGGGGAGCTAACACGAGCCCGGCCCTCAACAACGGCATCTGCATCACAATCCCGGGCCAGAGTTCGAGTGCTGCATACACCGGTGCCGGGGGTTCCGACTACCTCATCGACGGCTTAGTTTGCACAGGCAAAGTCCTGTGCACGATAGTCTTCATGACCGACAACTACAACTCCTTGCTGACTCAGAAGCAATTTACGCGAGATGTCGTGTTTCGTCGAGTTTATGCCACTTACTCGAACGATGCAAACGCCAACACGACAAGCGCTTTGTTTATCCGGGGTGGAACGCAGATTATCGCCGAGGATTGCATCATCAATTGTGCAATGTTGCCCAATACTATCGACCTGGATCCGGTAAATGTCAGCGGAGACGCCGGAGAATGCTACAACGTGACCTTGCGGCGTTGTTACTTCAAAGGGAATGGGGCATCCGGCCAGTGCTTGGAGCTTCAAGGGAACGATAAGGCGTCCAGCACGACGGGTGGGTGTCATGATATCCTATTGGAACACTGCACAATCGACTCTGGCGCGTCATCAGGCGCGCCACTTGCCGGCTCAAGCGGTGCGTACCTAGATGATAGTAACGGCGCCACCGGCACGGGCGGTTTGCTTTACAACGTTGAGTTCCGTCAGTGCCGTTGGGTGAACTGCGGTTTGACTCTCCAGAGCGCTGGTACTCAATTTGGATACCTGCGATTCATGGGCGGGATGCCCGGTGCATTCTCGGGTTCCCTTTCGGGCCGTGGCCCGAACGCGTCAGTAACAGCAGCCAGCTGGACCGCTGGAGCGTATCAGAACAATGATGGCTTTCCAGAAGACGTGATAGTTACTGGAGGCGCGGGGGTTGCAATCTCTCGTAACAATCAAGCGACCGGTCTCTCTAAGGGCGTATTCCGTCTAAATCCTGGAGATACTTTGCAAGTGACGTATAGCACGATTCCATCTATCTACAAGATAGCTGAATAAGGGCGTCTGCGCGCGGAATGAGGCCCGAGGCGAGCTCCGATATGGACCTTCTGATAGGATCCGCTACCGTGTCACGACGGTGGTTGCCGCCTTAAACTACAATTAGTGGATTCTACTTGTACGTCCCCTGAGACCGTTCTTCCGCCATAGACTGAGTCAGGAAGAAGGCAAACCTCAACCTTCGTTAATGTCCTAAATCATACCACTCCGGCTATCCCGCACGACGTGTGGTCAGTTTGGGGTCTTGAGGATCGCCCGGTCTCCACCCAGGGGTGCAATGTACTCGTACCCTTCCGCTAACAGGCTCTCAACCTGGCCCAGCGGGACGACCCGCTGGGCCATGCTTCCTCTTCGTTCATCCGGATGCTTCGGGGCCGAATGGGTGTGCCGGGTCCTTTGGGAAACCCAATCGGCAAGCTCATCCTCGTCCATCTTGGTGAGGTCGACTCGATCGAGCTCTTCCGCCTGAACACCAACGAGCCGAAGCATCCGCCGCAGAACGTTCTGCTCGATCGCCTGGGCCCGTTCGGGGGAACCAGAGGTCTCGAGGAACGGCGCGGCCCGGGAGTAGGCCCCGCGCATCTCCTCGACCGTGTCGGGGTGCAGACGCTTGGCCAAATTGTACCTGCCCGCGACTCCCAGGTCATGACCAAGAATCGCCTCGCGCACATCTCGGGTAATCAATCCGTGACCCTCGGCAGAGAGAAGGCGCAGCGAACAGTAGGACCGGAGCACATAGGGCCGCCACGAAGTTCCCTCCGGCCGGACAGAGCGTATCGCCTCTCGCAGGTCATAGGTAATCGCCTTAGTAGTCACAAACGCCAGCCTCGTCCCGGCGCGGAGTCGGAAAGGCGCCCCCCTCTTCGAAGGATCAACCGCGACTAGCGGTGAGTCGCGACCGAGTCTCTCCCCGCTCCGAGCCCGCTCTGTGAGATAAGCAAGGACTGCGGTGGCCTCCTCCCGGGAACCGAAGGTAACGTACTCTCGTCGGATCTTAGACAGTTCAGCGGGGACGCGAACAACGAATGGGATGCGGTCAATTGTCGGGTCACCGTTCGCTACTCGCAGCTCGGGTAGGTCGCCTAGTCGAAGCCCACTTCGCCCGTCGTGAGAGGCCAGAACTCCTGGCCGTACGCCGGAATGTGCCATCAATAGTGCGACCACCCGTCCACGCGCCGATAGAACGGAGAGCAGGCGGGCCAGCTGCTCCGTTGTCGGGGGAGTCTCGTCTCGAATTGACTGGCCTGGGATTACTCGTAGCCGTGGGAACTGGTTGAATTCGGCGCGGCGGAACCTTAGCCAGGATTTGACGCCGGTGAAAGTCTTCGCGATGTATGAGTCGAGACGGTCGCGACGCTTGAGGCGGGCAGCGTAGGAGACGAGCAGCTCCGCCAGGCCATCAGGGTCGAGTCTAGCCTTATCGACAAGGCCCTCAGGAGTTAAGTTGACCTCGTGCAGGAAGAGGCCTAGTTGGCGAAGGAGAACCTGGGCGGTCAGTTGGGATCGGAGCCCGATCGCCTGATTCCATGTGCGTACCCGGATGTCGACAAGCAGGGGCTTATGGTCCAGCCGAGGGAGTCGCTTAGGTCGACGTGCCATAGGACCCGGATGAATCCCTTAATATATATATGTGGGAAAGTGGGAAGGACGCCCGTGCTGGGATTCGAACCCAGGTCTGAGGCTCCGCAGGCCTCTAGGATAATCCAATGCAGCGGACCGGGGGAGTTACCCCAGCGCCGTAGCTACCCCACACGGGCATCGTTGATCGCGGGACGCGGTCCGAACGCGCCGAGGGGCGCTCTCTATAAAAGCCCGGGCTCGGCGGCACCGCCCGGCGGGCCACACTTTATACCGGACAGCGCGTCCGGCGGCCCGAGCCGGGGTCGGTCGATGGGAGCAGAGGGGGGCGAGGCCACCTGGAACGCCCTGCGCGCCCTCCCGATGGGTCAGCACATCGTGATCACCGACGGATCGGGACGGATCTGGTCAGGCTCGGTCATCCCGCCCCACGACCTCTCGGGAGCGCGGATCCTGACGCTCAAGCTCGAGAACGGATACAACGTCGGCGTTCGGATAGATTCCGGTAGCAAGTTCGAGATCGTGGGGGTTCCTCCCCCGTCGCGCGCGGCACCTCCGGCGTCGCCGGGCCATCCGCCCTCGGATCGCGGAGAGAGCTGGGTGGCCCTCCTGACGACCGGGGGGACGATCGCCTCGCGGGTCGACTACGAGACCGGAGGCGTCCGACCGGTCACCGGCGAACGGGAGATCCTCGAGTTCTATCCCGAGCTGGAGCGTTCAGGGCCGATCCACGTCGTCCCGGTGTTCGACCGGATGAGCGAGGACCTCGTGCCGAACGATTGGCTCACCCTCGCCGAGAAGACCGCCGGGGCGTTCTCGGACGGGGCCCGGGGGGTCGTCATCGCGCACGGCACCGACACCCTCGGTTTCACGGCCGCGGCGCTGAGCTTCCTCCTGACCGATCTGCCGGGGCCCGTCGCGATCGTCGGGGCGCAGCGCTCCCCCGACCGCCCGTCGTCGGACGGTCCCTCCAACCTCGCGGCGGGGGTCATCGTCGCGCGCGACCGTCGCCTCGGCGAGGTCGTCGCCGTCATGCACGAAGGAGTGTCGGACCTGCGATTCGCCATCCACCGAGGCCCCTGGGTGCGCAAGATGCACTCGACGCGCCGCGATGCCTTCGAGAGCCGCAACGGCCCGACGCTCGGCTTCGTGGAGCGGGACGAGGTCCATCTCACCGGGAGCGCCCGACCCCCGTCGGCCGGCCCGGCCCGGGTCGACGGCCCGATCGACGGGCGCGCCGGGCTCCTGTGGTCGTATCCCGGCCTGACGCCGGAGGTCGCCCGCTCGTTCGCGCAGGGGCTCCGGGGCCTCGTGATCGCGGGCACCGGACTCGGCCACGTCGGGGCCCACCTCGTTCCCTGGGTCCGGTCGGCGATCGAGGGCGGGCTCGTCGTCGCGATGACGACCGAATGCCTCGCGGGGACCGCGGACCCGTACGTCTATTCGACGGGACGCGCGCTCCTGAAGGCGGGGGTCGTCTACCTCGACGATCTGCTCCCCGAGACGGCGTACGCGAAGCTCGTCTGGGCCCTCGGGCACGAGTCGACCCCGGACGGGGTGCGGCGCCGGCTCCTCGTCGATCGCGCCGGGGAGTTCTCCCGACGCCACGTGGCAGGCGGCGCCCCGTGAAGGTGGGGCTCGAGGTCCACCAGCAGCTCTCGACGGGCAAGCTGTTCTGCCGATGCCCGCCGGAACTTTCCGAGGAGACGTCGGGGGCGTTCGTCCGGCGCCTTCGCCCCGCGAGCGGGGAGGATCGTCGCGTCGACGTGGCGGCGCAGTTCCAAGCCTCGCTCGGCCGAAGCTTCCGGTACGAGACGGGTCCGTCCAACTGCCTCGTCGAGATGGACGAGGAGCCGCCCCACCCGCTCGACCCGGACGCGCTCGACGTCGCCCTCACCTTCGCCCTCCTGGTCGACGCGCGGCCGATCGACGAGATCGCGGTGATGCGCAAGATCGTCGTCGACGGCTCGAACACGAGCGGGTTCCAGCGGACGGCGCTCGTCGCGGTCGACGGCAAGCTCTCGGTCGGCGACCGCGTCTACAGCATCCAGTCGATCTGCCTGGAGGAGGACGCGGCCCGGAAGGTCCGGGAGGCGGGCGGTGAGGTCGTCTACCGTCTCGACCGCCTCGGGATCCCGCTCGTCGAGGTCGCCACCGGCCCCGAGATCACCTCGGGCGCGGAGGCACGACAGGTCGCCGAGGAGATCGGGGCGCTCCTGCGCGCCACGCGTCGGGTCCGCCGGGGGATCGGCACGGTCCGGGAGGACCTGAACGTCTCGACCGAGGGCGGGACCCGCATCGAGATCAAGGGCGTCCAGGAGCTCGGCATGATACGGGAGTACGTCGACCGCGAGGAGGCCCGGCAACGGACCCTGCTCGAGGTGCGGGACGAGCTCCACCGTCGGGGGGCCCGGGTGGGGCCGCCGGAGGGGGTCGATGCGACCTCCCTGTTCGACGAGGTCTCCTCGGGGCCGCTCGCTCCCTCCGCCCGAAAGGGCGGGGCCGTCCGCGCGCTCGCCCTCCCGGGGTTCGGCGGCCTGCTCGGCTCCCGGCCGGGGAGCGACGAGCGGCTTGGCCGCGAGCTCGCGGACCAGGTCCGCGCGGTCGGGCTCAAGGGGCTGATCCACTCGGACGAGGTGCCGGGCCACGGGCTGACCCCCGAGCACCTCGAGGAGCTCCGTCGTCGGCTCTCGCTCGGCGCGCACGACGGGTTCGTCCTCGTCGCCGACAGCTCGGTCGAGCGTCTGGCGGTCGCGCTGCGCAGGATCGCGGACCGCGCGACGGTGGCGATCGTGGGCATCCCCGGCGAGACCCGCGACCCGCTGCCGGACGGCCGCTCGCGCTACTCCCGGCCCCTCCCCGGCCGCCACCGGATGTATCCGGAGACCGACGTGCCTCCGATCCCGATCACCGCCGAGCGGCTCGGCCGGATACGGTCGAACCTCCCCGAACGGCCGTCCGAACTGCTCGCCCGGCTGCAGCGCGATCACGGACTTGGCGCGGAGGTCGCCCGCCAGCTCGTCTACGGCGGGTTCGTCGACCGGTTCGAGACGCTCGTGGCGCGTGGACACGCGCCGGCGCTTTCGGTCCGTCTCCTCACCCAGGAGCTTCCCGCGCTGCCCGCGACCGGGGCGACCGGGTTCGAGCCGTCGGACGACGTGCTGGACGCGGTCCTGACCGCCGCGGAGTCGGGCCGGATATCGAAGGAGGGGATCCCCGAGGTCCTCGGGGCCCTCGCCGCGGGGGCCGGGAACGTCGACCTCGCGATCGCGCGGACCGGTCTCGCGGGGCTGGCCCCGGAGCAGCTGAAGGAGTTGGTCGACCGGATCGTCCGCGCTCAGGCGGCGCTCGTCCGGAGCCGCGGACGCGAGGCGTTCTCCGCGCTGATGGGCGACGTGATGCGCGAGGTGCGCGGCCGCCGGGACGGCAAGGAGGTCGCCGATGAGCTTCGCCACGCGATCGGCCGGCTCCTCGCCGAGACCCCCGGATGAGCGTCGCACGAGCCGCGCCGTCGCGTACGGGGCCCCACCGCGGACCGAACGGACGCGACCGTCGCGGTCCCCTGCGGGCCGTCGTCACCGACGTCGACGGGACGCTCACGGACGCACGCCGCCATCTCGATCCCGTGGCGCTCGAGTGGGTCCGCCGGCTCGAGGCGAGCGGGTTCCCCGTGGTCCTCGCGACCGGTAACGTCCTTCCGATCGCGCTCGCGCTGCACCGTTTCCTCGGTCTCTCGGGGCCGATCGTCGCCGAGAACGGCGGGATCATCTGTTCCTGGCGCTCCGGACGCGAGCACGTCGAACGGCGGGCCGACCGCTCCGTCGCGGAGCGGGCGTTCCGTGCCCTGCGGCGCTCGGGACTCCCGGTCCGCCGGCTCTTCACGGACCGGTGGCGGGAGAGCGAGGTCGCGCTCGAGCCGACCGTCTCGGTCGGGGCGATCCGGCGATGCCTGGGGGCGGCCCCGGTGCGCGTCGAGTCGACCGGCTTCGCCCTCCACCTGATGGAGGTCGGGGCGGGCAAGCTGCCCGCGCTCGAACGGGCCCTGAAGCCGCTCGGCCTCGATCCCTCGGCCTGCGTGGTCCTCGGGGACGGGGACAACGACGTCGAGATGCTGCGGGCCGCCGGGTTCGGGGTCAGCTTCCCTTCGGCCAGCCGGCGGGCCCGCACCGCGGCCCGCTACGTCACGCGCGCCCGTTTCGGCCGCGGGTTCGTCGAAGGGCTTAAGGCCAGTCACATCCTCGGCTGACCGTCCTTAGCCGAGGAGGGACGCACGTGCTCGTCGGTCAGTGTGCCTCGTGCGGCGCACCGGCCACCCTCGGATGTACCGTTTGCGGCCGGACCTTCTGCCGCGCCTGCCTGGACTCGGACGAGCGTCTCTGCGCCGACTGCCGGCTGGCGCAGAAGCAGGCGAAGAACCCGATCGAGGCCCGGTCGCCACCGTCCCGCCGCGTCGTCCGTCGGCCCCCGGTGGCGGACCGGGTCCAGTGATCCCGGCGGGTTCCGGGGCTCAGTACTCGGCGCCCGGAAGGACGACCGGACCCCGCGGCGAGGCCCGCCCGAGGGCGACCAGGACCGCTCCCATGAGGCCCGTGAACGCCCCGAGGGCCGCGACGGCCCACCCTTCCGGTCCCCACGCCGTACCGACCCGCAGGCCGAGCACGGTCAGGCCCCCGGTAGGGGCGAGGGCATGAAGGACGGCGTTGAGCGCGACGCCCACTCCCCAGCCCGCGAAGATCAGGATCCCCCCCGCGAGGAAGTAGCCGAGGCGCTCGTCGCCCTTCGGATCGAACGGGGGGACCGCCGGCGTCTCCTGGGGATCGGTCACGGTCCGCCGACCGACGGGAGCCGTATAGGGGTTGCGGCGCGGACCGACATGAGCGACGCGGGGAAGGTGTTCCGGATCGTCGCCGAGGTCCGGATCCCCGTCCAGCAAAGGGCGGCGGGACCGTCGGGATCGAACGGCCCCGGGGCTGCCCGAGGCGCCCGCCTAGCCGAATCCGGGAAGGGACTTTCCGTCGCGTCCCCCGCCCTGGCGCAGCGGAGCCTTGCGGAGCTCCTTCGGCGACTCGACGAGCCGCGTGAGGTTCGCCGACTGCACGACGTACGTCGGGAGCCCCGTGTTCGGGTCGTTGCCGGCCCGCAGCACGTTCATGATCTCGAGGCGCACCTCGATCACGGAGCCGTCCTTGAGCTTCAGGCGGAGACGTCCGTCCCCTTCCGCGACCTGGTAGTCGACGATCTCCGCGCTCGTGAGGTCCGGCGGGGCGCCCCCGGGGCCCATCATCGCGGCCCCCGGGCGGCGATCCGCGTCTTGAGGAGCGCGCGCGGGTCCTCGCCGCCGACGGTCAGGCCGAGCGAAACGCACGTGCCGATCACCTGGTTCATCTTCTCCTCGATCGTCCGGCCGAAGAGGTCCTCGCCCTTCGCCTCGGCGATCTTGCGCACCGCATCGAGGTCGACGTCGCCGACGATCTCGGTCTTCGGCTTCCCCGAGCCCTTCTCCTTCTTCGCGTCCTTCAGGAGGAGCGCGGCGACCGGGGGCCGGCCGACGACGAGCGTGAACGAGCGCGTCGCGGGATCGACCCGCACGACGACGGGCACGCGCATCCCGGCGAACTGCTTCGTCTCCTCGTTGATCTTCGCGACGACCTGCCCGACGTTCACGCCGAGCGGCCCGAGCGCGGGACCGAGCGGCGGTCCCGCCGATGCCTTGCCGCCTTCGACCAGGACGCTCACTTCATCCGCCACTCTTCGCGCCTCCCCTCTCCAGCATTCGGACGTGATCGCCGCGCACCGTCACCGGGATGGGGACGACCGCCTCGATCAGCTCGACCGTGATCTCTTCCTTCGCCTGGTCGATCTTCTTGACCCGGGCCTTCTCGCCCTTGAACGGGCCCGAGATCAGCTCGACGATCGCCCCCTCGACGAACCCTTCGACCGTGATCTTCGGAACGAGGAGCGGCTCGACCTCCTTGAGCGTCGTCTCGCCGTCGACGAGCCCGCGGGCCTTGCGGATCCCCTTGAGCATCTCCCGAACGCCCTCGAAGCTCATCCCTTCGGCGAAGACGTAGCCCCGCAGCGACGACGGGACGAGGAGCGCGAAGACGACATCGGGCTTCTCCTCGGCGCGGCCGAGGAGCGTGTCGGCGACCTCGCGCTCGTAGCCGCGGGAGGTCTTGATCGCGAGGACGGCCTGCCGGGCGACGCACGCGAGCGTGAGCTTCGGCGCGGGGCCCTCGTCCGAGGAGTCGACCGCGAGGCGTACCTCGACGCGGTCGCCGTAGCGCACCCCGACCGGCGCGGTGATCTCGAAGGAGAGCGGCACGCCCTGGTTCGGCGCGAGGTGGACGGGGAACTTCTCCTTGCGCGGGAACAGCTCCGCGCGCGTCCGCTTGCCCGGGGGGGTCCAGGCGACGGGCCACTCGGCGCCCTCGCCCGGGTAGGTCGACGTGTACCCGACCTCGACCGAGATCGAGGCGTCGAGCGGCTCGACGGCCCGGCTCGTCAGCACGGCGGAGATGGTCGTGATCGTGCCGGCGGTGACCGGCCGGGTCGTGTCGTCCGCCGCGGCGAGCGAGAGGAGCCGGCTGACGTCCGGGCGCGGGGGCGCGGGCGGGGCGACCGGCGCCGGGGCCGGAACGGAGGCGGGCGCGGCCACGGGCTTCTTGGTCGCGACGACCGGCGTGCCGGAAAGCAGACCGATCCCCTCGTCCTGCTCGCCGCTTCCCATCCGCTGCCCTTCCCGGTCGTCTAGATCGAGGCGAAGAGGTGCGCCCAGAGCCACGGCCCGGCCTGCGAGAAGAAGATGTAGATCGCGAACCCGGTGAGTCCGATCAGCACCGCGCCGAGCGCGGTCACCTCGAGGACCTTGACGTACTCCTCCGAGGTCGGGCGCCGGGCCATGCGGAGGATGCGGCCGTACTTGCCGTGCCCGACGCCGCGCAGGCGGCCGTCGAACCCGTCCTGGACGCGTCGCGCCCGGTCAAGGAACGCCATCGGAACTCCTCAGTGCACCACGTCGATCTCGGGACCGGTCCGTCGGGCCGGCGGCGAGGCCGCGCTCCCGGCGAAAATCTGGGGGGATTTAACCCCGGTCACCACGAGCATCACGCGGATCGTGCTCTGCATCGTCGGGTCGACCGCCGCGCCCCAGATGATGCGGGCGTTCGGGCTGATCGCCTTCTGGACGACCTCGGAGGCCTTCTGCGCCTCGCTCACGGTCATGTCGGGCCCGCCGGTGACGTTGATGAGCGCCCCGGTGGCGCCGGCGATCTCGACGTGAAGGAGCGGCGAGTTGATCGCCTCGAGGACGGCGTCCTCGGCGCGGTTCTCGCTCTCCGACTCGCCGATGCCGATGAGGGCGACGCCGCCCCCCTTCATGATCGTGCGCAGGTCGTTGAAGTCGAGGTTGACGAGCCCCGGCCGGGTGATGATCTCCGTGATGCCGCGGATCGCGCGCGCGAGCACCGAGTCCGCCACCTTGAACGCGGTCTGGATCGGGAGGCGCGGGACGAGCTCGAGCAGACGGTCGTTCGGGATCGTGATGACCGTGTCGATCGACGCGCGGAGGCGCTCGAGGCCCCACATCGCGTTCTCCTGGCGGACGAGCCCCTCCGAGCTGAACGGCAGCGTGCACACCGCGATCGTCAGGGGATTTCCGCCGCCGGCGTCCTTCGCGCACTGAGCGACCACGGGGGCGGAGCCGGTGCCCGTGCCGCCGCCGAGCCCGAGGGTGATGAACACCATGTCCGAGTTGGAGAGCGACTTCTTGAGCTCGTCCTCGGCCTCGCGGGCCGCCTGCTCGCCGACCTGGGGCAGCGCCCCGGCCCCGAGGCCGCGGGTGAGCCGGCGCCCGAGGAGGATCTTGCGCGGGGCGTGGATCGTGAGGAGGTGCTGGGCGTCCGTGTTGCAGGCGATCATCTCCGCGCCCATGAGGCCCTCTTCCGCGAGCCGGTTGATCGTGTTGCAGCCCCCGCCGCCACAGCCGACGACCTTGATGTTCGTCTTGAGGGAGGCGAGGACGGCCTCCAGCTCGGCGTCATCGTTCGACGGCGGGGGGAGGGGTTCGGCCCCCTTCCGTGATTCTCCGGGAAGGTGGGCGAGGATCTCCTGAGCGAGCGGTCGCATCTTGAGGCTCTCCTGTCGGGCGGAGCATCGGCTTCATTATAAAGGGTTGGCGCACGAAGACGGCCCAGCCTCGGAGGAATCGTGCAGTACACCGCCTGGGCCGCGCGGTACGCACGGATCCAACGGGAGTTCGGGTTCCCGTTCGAGCGCGAGGTGCTCGCCGCGGAGACCCTCGAGCGCCTCTTGCGCCCCTCCGAGCGCGAGGATCCCCTCGGCCGGCTCGCGCTCCGGATCCGGGACCGGGACGCGATCGTCGTCGGCTGCGCCCCCGACGGCGGGCCCCCGCCCGTCTGGCGGCTGCCCCCGGCGTACGACCGGCCGGTCCTGATCGCCGCGGACGGCGCGACCGAAACGTGCCTCGCGGCCGGGCTCGTGCCGGCGGTCGTGACGACCGATCTGGACGGCCCCGTCCCTTCCGAGGTCTCCTCGAACGGCCGGGGGAGCCTCGTCGTCGTCCACGCCCACGGCGACAACCTTCCCGCCCTCGAGCGATGGGTGCCCGACTTTCCCGGCGAGCTCGCCGGTTCCTGGGCGGGGCCCCCGCGGCCGGCCCTCCTCGATGTCGGGGGCTTCACCGACGGCGACCGGGCGGCCTTCCTTGCCGAGGCGCTTGGGGCGCGGCGGATCCTCCTCTGGGCGTTCGACTTCGAGCGGGTGGAGACGGAGGATCCCGGCCCGCGCGCGCTCAAGCTCGCCAAACTGCGGTGGGCCCGCGAGCTTCTCGCGGAGCTCGCCGGCACCGGGCGCTCTCCGATACTGCGCTGGGAGCGGGACGGTTCGGTCGTTCCCTACCGCACGGGGTACGACGTGCCCCCGACGTCGAGCAGCACCAGGTAGACGACCTCGAGGCCGTTCTCGTAGATCGGGAAGAACGGCAGGCTCTCGAACCAGGCGATCGCCGCCGCGCTGAGCGGGTTCGCGAGGTCCGACGGGCTCAGCGCGACGCCCGAGTACATCACGGAATCGACGACCACGAGATCGATCGGCCGGGCCGTCGCCGGATCCGGGACCCCGGAGTGGCGCAGCTCGTGCGTGGCGGCCGCCGCCTGCGCCGCGGTTCCGAGGAACAGGGTCGGGGTCGTCACCCAGGTGGCGGGATTCCCGTCGAAGCCGAAGATCATCGAGCTCAGGCGATGGTCGGAGGCGACCGTCGCGTTCGGCGGCTCGGCGATCCCGATCCACATCCACACGGCGGCATCGCCGTGGGTCAACCCCTCCTGGAACCCGCCGAAGTCCGACGGGGGCGGATAGACGATGGCGGCGTTCCCCGCGACCAGGAGGATCGCCGCGACGGCCCCGGCGACGATCGCCCGGCGGCCGGCCCGGTCCCCGGCGCGGGCGATCAGCCGGCCGAGCCCGACCGCGACGAGGAGGCCGACAGGGAGGAGCAGGTACTCGGCGTGGCGGGAGGGCGAGAGCGCGGCGGCGAATCCCGTAGCGGTCGCGAACTGCGGGTACGCGCTGCCGAGGGCGGCCAGGCCAAGGGTCGCCCCGGCGGAAACGGCGAGGGCGCCCAGCCACGTGAGCGCGAACGGCCCCAGGCGGGCCGTCGTCAGGAGCCGCCGGCTTCCCGCGCATAGGATTCCCAGGCCGAGGACGGGGGCGAACCAGAGGATCGCCTCCGGGCTCGTGTGCTGCGTCGTTCCCGGGATCGGCACGAAGAGCAGCAGCGAGACCAGCCCGAAGGCACCGATCGCGATCGCGACCGCGTCGCGGAGCAGGCTCCGGTCGCTGGGCCGCCGGACCCAGAGTCGGCCGGAACGGGCGGCCGCGCGCCGGGCCCGGATCAGGACGGCGACGCCCGCGACGGCGGCCAGTCCGATCGCCTCGAACGCGGCCAGGCCGACGTACGCGCTCCCGCCGAATCCGGGCAGGAGGACCTTCGCGACGAACGTCGGCGTTCCGTAGAACCAGAACACGAACGTGGTGGTGATGAACGCGGCCAGGAACCCGAGCTCTCGGGTCGGGAAGCGCCGGCTCCAGAGGCCGGGCCTCCAGAGCTCGAGCAGGAGGATCCCCCCGAGCGCCCCGACCGCGAAGAAGTACGAGGAAAGGTGGTGGGTGGGGATCAGCGCTCCCGCGGTGAGCGCGAGCGGAACGTACCATCGCGCGTCCCGCCGGCTCTCGACCAGCATCCAGAGCGCCCCGACGCACAGGAAGTCGCCGAGGGCGAGCGGCGCCGGGTGGGCGATCGAGAAGAGCCGGGGCATGGCGACCGAGGCGAGGGCGGCGCCGAGCAGCGCGATCGTGTCGTGGGGGTACAGGCGACGGAAGAGGAGGAAGAGCGGGAAGACGGAGAGGACGGCGACGACCGGCACGACGATCGTGAGCGCGGAGAGGGTGTCCAGGTGGAGCGCCCCGGCGGCCCCTCCGGCGAGCACGAAGATCCCCGGGAAGTCCGGATAGGCGGTCCCCCAGCCTCCGTAGCTCGCCCCGTAGGGAAGCGTCCCCGAGGTCACGAGGTCCGAGGTGAGCCGGTAGTACTCGCCCGTGTCCGAGCCGAAGACGGAGAACGAAAGGTACGGCTCCAGGGCGAGAAAGACGAGCAGGAACGCGAGGCCGACGAGCCAGAGGAGCGTCTCGGGTCGCAACGCCGGGCGCTCGGGCCCGTCGGCTTTCGGATCGTACCCGCGCACCTCCGGCCCCGCCGCCCCGAGCGGAGCGCCCCTGTAAATCGGTGCGGTCCGGCCGGCAGGGGAGGGCGCACGGCCCCCCCGCCGGCCATACTCATAAATAGGGGGGGCTGGTGCGCCCGACTCGGGGCGCCACCGGATGGCTTCGACAAAACGGTCCAAACCTCGGGCACGACCTCCGGTCCGTAAGCCCGCGCGGGCGCGTCCGGCGGCTCGTCCTCGACCTCGCCCGGCCCCGGCCTCGAAGAAGGCCCCCCCCAAGAAGCCGGTCCGCCCGTCTTCCGCGGCGCGGCCCGCCCCGGCGAAGAAGGCCCCCGCCCCGGCGAAGAAAGCCCCCGCCCCGGCCGCGAGATCCCCCCCGGCCGAGAAGGTCCCGGAGGCCCAGCTCGTGGTCCCGCTCCCCGGCGGGCGGCGTCACGTCCTCTCCCTCGCGTTCGTCCGGGACGGGGATGAGTTCCTCGCGCGGCTCGAGTCCGACTCGGGCCATATCACCGAGCTCAAGAACCGGTCGCTCGACCAGTTGCTGACGCTCGTCGCCGGAGAGCTCGAGGACCTCCTCGAGTGATCGGGCGGTCCTACTTCGAGCCGGGTCCCGCGGGCGAAAGGATCCCGGCGTCGACAAGATAGGTCCGGCGTCCCCCGCCGGAGGCGATCTCCACGGACTCCACCGGCTCGGAAGAGAGGATCCCGGCGGGGAACTTCCGGACGATGCGTACCGAGTGCCCGGGACCCGTCCGGAAGGTCCGGCGGCTGCCCAGGGGGCTGACGACCACGGTGGCGGTCGGGCTCAGCTCGAGCGCGGCGGGCGCCGAGAGAAGTGTCAGGATCGCGCCCGCGAGCGCGAAGACGAGGGCGACCAGACCGAACAGCTCGAGGTCCTGGGTCGTCCCGGACGGAGGGCCTCCCGCCGAGCCCCGGGCGAGGAGCGCGAATCCCGCGTAGAGCGCTGCGAGGATCACCACGTAGAGCGCGGTCAGGCGACGGGCCCGCTGCGTCGCGGCTCGGTTGGGAACGATCCGGCGGGGGGTCCCTTCGGGTCCCGCCGCCTTCGCGGGTTCCGGCCACCCCGCCGACGGCGGCCGAGGGCGCTGGGCGCCGGGGCGGGCGAGTCGGACGCGTCGCGGGGCGGGATCGGCCATCTCCGTCCCCGATTCCGCGCGCGGGGACCTTAAATCTACCTTGGAACGGCCGGGTCCGATGGCGAACCGAACGGAGTATCTGATGATGGAGACGAAGCAGCCTCGCGAGTTCGTCAACCTGACGGAGCCCGTCCGGGAGATCGTGCGGCGCAGCGGGGTCCGCGAGGGCTTCGTGCTCGTCTCGTCGATGCACATCACGGCGGCGATCATCGTCAACGACAACGAGTCCGGGCTGCTCCAGGACATCGCCGCCTGGGCCGACCGCCTCGCCCCTCCCGCGGACTACAAGCACCACCGCACGGGGGAGACCAACGGCGACGCGCACCTCAAGAACCTCCTGCTGGGCCACCAGGTGGTCCTGCCGGTGACCGCCGGGGAGCTCGACCTCGGCCCGTGGGAGTCCGTCTTCTATGCCGAGTTCGACGGCCAGCGGCGGAAGCGGGTCATCGTCAAGGTCGTCGGCGAGTAGGGCTCACGCCTCGAGCTGACCATCGAGCCCGGCCCCCGTCCCGGCGGCGGGCCGGGGCAGCGGCGAGCTTAGATCGACGAGCGGGACCTTGCGAGCGATTTCCCGGGCCATCGCCGAGCAGCTCGACGGCGGCACGGGGCGGCGAGTGTAGACGGGCAGCGCGAGGTCGTACGTGACGAACTTCTTCTCCGCGATCGTTTCCCAGACCGCGCGGAAGATGCGGTCGGCCGCTTCCCGCTCGCCGAGGTGGCGGAACATCAGCTCGACGCACAGGATCTCCGCGACCGGGTCGGCGCGGTCCTGGCCGGCGTACTTGGGCGCGGAGCCGTGGACCGGCTCGAAGACCGCGAGGGTGTCGCCGTAGAGCGCCCCCGGCGCGACCCCGAGGCCGCCCGCGAGGCCGGCGCAGAGGTCGGAGAGGATGTCCCCGAAGAGGTTCGTCGTGACGATGACGTCGTACTCCTCGGGCTTCTTGACGAGCTGCATGCACATGTTGTCGATCAGGCGCTCGTCGGCCTGGATATCGGAGTACTTCGGGGCCATCTCGCGGAACGCGGTCTGGAAGAGCGCGCCCGTCGTCTTCATGATGTTCGCCTTGTGGACGGCGGTCACCCGCTTCCGTCCCTCGCGACGCGCGAGCTCGAATGCGAACCGGATGATCCGGTCCGACGCCTTCCGCGTGACCACGTTCACCGTCTCGGCCGCGGTGTGGTCGCGGTCGACCCAGTGCTCGACGCCGGCGTACAGCCCCTCGGTCGCCTCCCGGACGACCACCAGGTCCGTCTCGGGAAAGCGCGTCCCCTCGCCCGCGATCGCCCGGGCGGGACGGACGGAGGCGTAGAGGTCGAGCTGCTGGCGCAGCGCAACGTTCACCGACCGGAAACCGCTTCCGATCGGGGTCGTGATCGGCCCCTTGAGCGCGAGCCGGTTCTTGCGGACGGAGTCGAGCACGGCGTCGGGCAGGGGGGTGCCCTGCGCCTTGATCGCCGGCTCGCCCGCTTCGACGGTCTCCCACTCGACGGAGATGCCGGTCGCCTCGGCGACGAGCCGCGCCGCCCGGGTCACCTCCGGTCCGATCCCGTCGCCGGGGATCAGGGTCACGCGGTAGCTCATGGCGGCGGCGCCGACGCTCGGCGGAATTTAAGGAGCCGGGCGGGCCGCCCCGGCCTTCGACCCGGGCGGACCTCCGCGCGGGGCTCCCCGGGCGCCTCCCGGGGGAGACGGGTCGCGGGGCAGCTTCCACGGGGCCGCTTCCACGGTAAACAGTATTCTTATACACGACAGTTATACGTTGGGCCATGTTGTCCCCCACGAACCCCGAGGTCCTGGCGAACGATTGGGTGCCGCCGGTCGCGTTCGCCCGAGAGCGTGAGGTCCAGGAAGTGCTCCGCCGGCTCGACGCTCCCTCCCCGCGCGCCGCCCCCCCGTGGATCGTCGGGGTCGTCGGACCGCCCGGCTCGGGCACGTCGACCGTCGCTCGACTCGCGGCCCGGGAGACGGTCGACCGCCTTCGGTCGAGCGCCCCGACCCCCGCGCCCCGGTG
Organism: Thermoplasmata archaeon; assembly: GCA_052326305.1. Classification (GTDB taxonomy): domain Archaea; phylum Thermoplasmatota; class Thermoplasmata; order Lutacidiplasmatales; family UBA184; genus Lutacidiplasma. The sequence continues at coordinate 16,704 of JBKQPJ010000011.1, forward strand.
GCTCGGCGTGCGGACCGGCTTCCTGCGCGGAGCGCACGGCGTCGCCACGTCGCTCCTCCGTCGGTTCGACGAAGGGTTCGATGGCCGGGGGTTCCCGACGGCCGAGATCCTGGCCGGCGTGCTCCGGCGCCTTCGGCGCGATGGCCGACCGACCGTGCTCGTCCTCGACGACGTCGGCGTGGGGGGGGCCGACCTCGGTCCCCTGCTCCGCGCGATCGGCGACCCGGACCGCTTCCTGCCCGAAGGCGAGAGCGGGCTCCCTCCCGTCTGGACGATCGTCGCCGGTTCGGCGGAGGGCCTGGCGACGGCGATCTCGGGCGTCGAGCCCCGCTACCCCGTCCGGCCGTTCGTCGAGCTCTCCGCCTACCCGGAGCCGGTGCTCCGGGCGATCGTCCGGGACCGGGCCGAGCGGGCGTGCGGACGGGCGCCGCCCACGGCCCTCGTCCAGCGCCTCGTGGAGCGGACGATCGAGGAGGGCCTCGGGGCGCGACGCGCGGTCGACCTCCTGCGCCGCGAGCTCCTCGGGGTCCGGGGCCTCGGCCAGTCGGGTTCGGGACGGGCGGAGCGCGCGTCGAGCATCTCGATCGAGCCCCGGGTCGTCCGGGCGATCGGGGCGGCGAGCCAGGGCGTCTCGGCGTGCCTCGGTGACGTCCGCCGATTCGAAGCGGAGATCGCCCAGCGGCAGGGCTTGCGGCCGCTCCCGACGACCACCCTCTGGCGGCGCCTGGTCCGGCTCGAGCGGGCCGGTTACGTGCGACGGGAGATCCGGACCGGCGGGAGCGGGGGAACCCGGTCGGTCCTCCGGGTCCTCACGCCGATTGAGGAGTGGATCACGGCGGCGAGTCCGACGGGAACTCCTCGAGCGTTCGGCGGATGCGTCGACCCGCCGGGGGCGGAGGACGCTCCGGGGCTGCCTCGGCCTCGGGCGGGCGACGGGCTGCTCGGGGATTGAGCTGGGCGACGACCATCTCGGCCAGGCGGCGGGAGCGGAGCGCCTGCTCGATCCGGTCGATCGGCGCATTGCGCAGCGCCTCGCGGTCGCCGAAGCCTGCGGTGAGGAGCATCCGCGCGCGCACCCGTCCGATCCCCCGGAGCCGGACGAGGTCGAGCAGCTCCTCCTTGACGCCGTAGCGCACCCTCAGCGAGAGATCGTCGATCGGACGGCCGAGGCGTCGCTGGAAGGCGGTCGCGAGGCGCCCCAGGGCGAAGAGGAGCCAGTCCGCGTCCTCGACGCGGTTCCGTAGGTCCCCGGCGCCGATCCCGTGGCGCTCGGTGATCTCGACGATCGGCGTCTCGGCGATCCACGCCTCGAGGACGGTCGCCGTCTTCAGCGTGGCGAGGAAGCCGTCGAGGTCGAGGTCGATCGGGGGCTCCTGGGGCTTGACGAGGAGCTCGGCCGCCTCGTCGCTGAAGCGCCCCAGGAGGTCCGCCTCCTCGCCCCGCCGCAGGAACATCGGGGAGAGGTCCGGGGTCGCCGCGATGGCGGCGAGCAGCGGGAACGGACCGACCCCGATCGGGGCGCGCTCGAGGACGCCCCGCAGGACGATCGCGCTCAGCGGGTCGAGGTACAGCTGGCTCGTGAGGGTGCCGAACCGGGTCGCCGCGAGCGACGGGCGGGGCACGAGGAGGTCGTTCTCCTCGAGGAACCCCCGGACCTCGGCGATCTTCGCGTGCAGCTCGCGCAGCGGCAGGGTGCGCCCGTAGAACGTGGCGCCAAAGAACGCCTCGAGTTCGGCATCGCTCGAGACCGCTCCGCTCGCCACGAGGGCGAGGATGTGCATCCGGAGCGCGGGCTCGGAGGCGAGCCGGCTGACGATCGGCTCCGGGGGCGCGGAGACGTAGGCGTCGAGGAGCCGCTGCTCGTCGTCCGGGGTCCGGGCGAGGATCAGCGCCTCCCCCCGGGTGTCGAAACGGGGGCGCCCGGCGCGTCCCAGCATCTGCTGGACCTCGAGCGCCGGGATCGGCGCTTGGACCCCCAGGCGGTCGTTGTAGCGGGTCGTGTCCCGGACGATCACCCGGCGGGCCGGCAGGTTGATCCCGGCGGCGAGGGTCGGAGTGGCGACCAGCGCCTTGATCACCCGGTCCCGGAACGCCCGCTCGACGACGCGGCGCTCGGGGTTGGTGAGCGAGGCGTTGTGGTACGCCACTCCGTACGGGATCAGCGCGCCGAGCCGGCGGATCCCCTCGGTCTCCTCGTCGGAGACCGTCGAGAGCTCCTCCGCCCGGGCCCTGGCCGCTGCGAGCTCCTCGGAGCGGAGCAGGGCCCGCACGGTGGGCACGAGCGACTGGGCCACCTGCTCGCTCGCGCGCCGGCTGTTGACGAAGACGAGCGCCTGCCCCCCCTCGGCGACGACCGTGCGGACGAGCCGGGGGACCGCCTCTCCGGGGGGCGGCACTTCCCGGGTCGACAGGTCGCTGAAGGTGATCCGCCCGTCGCAGTACACTCCGCGCTCGAGCGGCACCGGGCGGAAGTCGCTCGCGATGTGGACGGCGCCCAGCCACTCCGCCACCTCCTCCGAGTTCCCCACGGTGGCCGAGAGGGCGATCACCTGGAGGTCGGGATACGAGCGCCGCAGACGGGTCAGGCTCACCTCGAGGGTCGGGCCCCGGTCGGGGTCGCGCATCAGGTGGACCTCGTCCGCGATGACGACCCCGAGCCGGTCCAACCAGGGGCTCCCGCGCCGGAGCAGGCCGTCCGCCTTTTCGCTCGTCGCGACGAGCACGTCGAGACGTTCCAGCCGTTCGGCCGGCAGGTCGAAGTCGCCGATCGAGAGGCCGACCTTGAGGCCGAGCTCCTCGAACCGCTCGAGCTCCTCCGCCTTCTCGGAGGCGAGCGCCCGGAGGGGAACGAGGTAGAGGCCCGTCCGACCCGCCCGGACGGCGCGCAGGAGCGCGAGATAGGCGACGAGCGACTTTCCGCTCGCGGTCGGGCAGGCGAGCAGGAGGCTCCTTCCCTCCAGGACCGGGCCGAGCGCCATCGCCTGCGGCGGGTAGAGCGCCGTGATCCCATCGCGTTCGAGGATCGCCCGGGTCGCCGCGTCGATCGCGGTCGCGTCGAGCGGTACGGAGGTGCTCGGCTCCGGGCCCGGGGCGGCCGGACGTCGGGCGCTCGGTCGGCCGCGGGGCATAGAGGGCGAGGAACCGGGGCGGTACCTAAGGATTTGGTGGCGTCCCGTCGGCGAGCAGGTCGCGGGCGAGCACGAGCTCCTGGATCTCGGTCGTTCCCTCGACGATCGGGAACACCCGGGCATCGCGGAGGAGGCGTTCGGGAGCGGCGCCGGACCGGACCCCGTCCGGCCCCGCGACGTCGATCCCCCACGAGGCGATGCCGACCGCGGCCCGCGACGCGACGAGCTTGGCGACGGAGGCATCACGGGCGAACGGCTCGCCGGCGTCCTTCCGTGCGGCGGCCCGTTCCACGAGCGCCCGGGCGGAGGCGAGCTCCGCGTACGCCCGCGCGAGGAGCGTCCGTTTCCAGTCGGCATCGTCCTTCCGGACGGCCGCGCCCATCTCCTCGAAGGCAGCGCGCGCGACGCCGAGGGCGCAGGCGGCGATCCCGACCCGACCGCCGGCGAGCGCGCTGAGCGCGACCTTGAGACCACCGCCCTCGGGACCTAGCAGCGCCTCCGGGCCGAGCCGGACCTCCTCGAGGACGAGCTCGTTCGTTTCGCTGCCGCGCAGCCCCAACTTGTCGAGCCGCTGGGCGACCGAGACGCCGGGGGTCTCCGAAGGGACCAGGAAGGCGGAGATCCCGCGCCGGCCCAGGGTGGGGTCGTGCGTGGCGAAGACGAGGACGAGCCCGGCGCGGACCGTGTTCGAGATGAACATCTTGCGCGCGTGGAGGACGAACCCGCCGTCGACCCTTTGGTACCGGCTCCTCAGGGCCGCGGCGTCGGAACCGGCGTCGGGCTCGGTCAGGCCGAACGCGCCGAGGAGGGCGCCGGCGGCGAGGGGTCGCAGGAGGCGACCTTTCTGCTCCGGGGTGCCCCACGCGAGGATCGGCGCCGAGGCGACCGAAAGGTGCACGGCGGCGAGCACCCCGACGGCGGCGCTCGCCCAGGAGAGCTCCTCGAGGACGGCGGCGATCGCGCGCGCGTTCCCCCCCCGGCCTCCCCACTCCGCGGGGATTCCCAGCGCGAGGAGGCCCTCTGCCGCGAGCCCTGCCAGCAGCTCGGGCGGGATGCGGTCCTCCCGGTCGATCCGCGCCGCTTCCGGGCGAACTCGGACGGCGGCGAACGCGTGCGCGGCGGTCCGCCAAGGATCCTGCGGACCCGACCGGGCGCTCTCCACGCACGGGCGGAGACCCGCGAACTCTTAATGCGTGCCGGCCGGTCGACCGCCCTCGGCGCAGAGGGCCCGATGCCGGTGAATCCGACCCCGAAGGACCGGTTCACGTCGCTCGACGCGCTCGCGCTGGTGCGCGAGCTGCGGACGATCGGACCGGCCCGCGTCGAGAAGGCGTTCGACGCCCCCGGAGGGGGGTGGTCGCTGACGCTCCACCCGCCCGGCGAGGCGAAGCGCGAGCTACTGCTCGTTCCCGGGCGATACGCGGCGCTCCTCGGCACCCTGCGGGAGCACGGCGAGGAGCTCTCCCCGGTCGCCCGCGAGCTTCGTCGTCTGCTCACGGGGGCGATCGTGCGCTCCGTTGCGGACCCGGGCGCCGAGCGCTACCTCGAGATGGCGCTCTCGCGCTCGGACGAACCGGACGGACTTCGGCTCGCGGTGGAGTTCTTCGGGACGGGGAACCTCGTCATCGCGCGCGGCCCGACGATCGCCGCCGTCACCCGGCCGCGCACGTGGGCCCACCGAACGGTCCGCATCGGGTCCGAGTACGCGCGGCCCCCCGCCCGGGCCGATCCCTGGTCGATGGGGACGGCGGAGATCGAGGCCGAGCTGCGTCGGTCCCGCAACGACCTCGCGAGCACGCTCGCGGCCCGCCTCTCTCTCGGAGGTCCGGTCGCCGAGGAGGTGATCGTCCGCGGCGGATTCACCGGGTCCGAACCGGCCGCCTCCGTGCCCGAGATCGCTGGCGAGCTCCGTCGCTTGCTCGACGAGCTCCTCCGGGAGATCGGCGACCGGCCGCGGGGGTACCTGTACCGGCGGGACGGCCTCCTCGTCGACGCGACCCCGTACCGCTCCCGCCGCTGGTCGGAGCCGACCGCGGAGGAGGAGCGGCCGACGTTCTCCGAGGTCGCCGCGGCGTACTTCCCTACCGCGGTCGCCGCCGTTCCGACGGCGGAGGAAGCGACCGCGACCAAGGAACGGCAGGAGCTCGAACGCCAGGCCGAGCGGCAGCGGGAGGCGGTGGCGGAGCTCGGCGCGGCGATGCAGGCCCGCCGGGAGGATGCCGACGCCGTCCTCTCCCATCATCCCGCGGCCGAGGCGGCGCTCGCGGCGGTCCGAGCGGCGCCGACCCCTCCGGCGGCGGTGGAGGCGGACCTCGGCGGCCGGCGCGTGTCCCTGCCGTTCGGCCAGACGCCCCGTCAGTCGGCGCAGCTCCTCTACGAGGAGGCGAAGCGGCTCGCCGAGAAGCTCGAAGGGGCCCGGGCGGCGCTCGCAGAAACGGAGGCCCGCCGGGCCGCCCCGCACGCGGCCCCGCGCCCGCTCCGGGCGGTCGCCGAGGGAACCCCGAAGAAGACGTTCTGGTTCGAGCGGTACCGCTGGTTCGTCACGTCGGACGGAGCGGTCGCGATCGCCGGCCGCGATGCGGCGTCGAACGACCTGATCGTCAAGAGGAACCTGAAGGACGGGGACATCTACGTCCACGCCGACCTGCACGGCGCGGCGAGCGTCGTCGTCAAGCGATCGGCGGTGGAGACGCCGATCAGCGAAGGGAGCCTGCGGGAGGCGTGCCAGTGGGCGGTGGCCTATTCGAAGGCGTGGCGGGCGGGGTACGCGAGCGGCACCGCCTTCTGGGCGACGCCGGAGCAGGTCTCGAAGACGGGGGCCTCGGGGGAGTTCGTCGCCCGCGGCGCCTGGGTGATCCACGGAACGAAGCACTTCGTCCGGGACGCTCCGCTCGAGCTCGCGCTCGGGACGGTCCGCTACCAGGACCAGGAACGGTGGACCGCGGCGCCGGAGACGTCCGTCCGCGCCCGGGGGGTAGTGAGGTTCCTCGTGACCCCGGGGGAAGAACGGGAACGCTCGCTCCGCGAAGAGGAGCTCGTACGCGACCTCGGCATCGGCCGCTCGCTCCTCCAGTCGCTGTTACCGGCCGGGGGCATCGCGCTCCGCCGGCCGTAGAGTCGCTGGATCTCGTCGGCCCGGAACGCGTCGCCCTCCAGCCGCCAGGTCTTTCCCCGAGCCCGCAGCGCCGTGATGACGAGCGTCGTCCCCTCGAAATCGAGCTCCCCCCCGATCTCGAACCGGGTCTCGGGGGGCACGACGATCCGGCCGGGCCGGGTGATCCGCCCGATGATCATCGAGACCTTGACGACGGCCCCGACCTGCCGCGTGGCCCAGACCGTGGAGATCTCGTCGGCCCGGCCTCCGGTGCGGAGCCGTCCGTCCCGCGCGTCGAGGCGGCGGGCGATCACCGGCTCATCGTAATCGGGGACCGGGGCCCCGGTCTGGATCCGTTGCCCGGGAGCGAGCGAGATCGACCGGCGGACCGAGCGCGGACCGTCCGAGACGATCACGAACAGCTCGGTCTTCTTGGGGGGCCGCGATTCGAACGGGTGCGTGGCCCGGCACTGGCGGCACCGGGCGACCCCCTCCAGCGCCCCGGTCCCTCCTCGAGCTCCCCGACGCACCCGGAAGATCCGGTGCGGCGTCTCGGCGCCGCACTGCTCGCAGTAGAGCAGGGCCGACCCGAGATGCCCTTCCGCCGAGGGGGCCGGATCGGCCGGTGGGGACCCGTCGGGACGCTCCGCCATGCCGCCGGACGAAACGACCGGGGAGTTTAGGACTTCGGGCGCGGCCGGGACCCCGCGGGGGTCGACCGGGCCCTCGGCCCGACCGGGATGGGGCTGCCCGAATTTGAATCGGGGTCCCGGGCTCCCAAAGCCCGAAGGATGGACCAGTAGAGCGGGACGAGGACCGTCCTCGCGCCCGTAGCTACCCCACAGCCCCGCATCCGGCGACCTAGATCGCTTCGACCCGCTTCAACGTTCGGCCGATCCGGCACTCCGCAGCCTCCGCCTCGGTGCTCTCGATCCGGTACCGCTGCTTGGGCGGAAGGGATGGCCCCGCGCAGATCGACCAGTTCGGGCAATCGAGCCGGCGGCATGGGAACCGGCCGACCTCCACCTGGCTGCCCACGATCGCGCTGCGGGCGTCGACGACCAGGGGACGGGCGACCGGCTTCACCTCGACGACGTGCGCGTCCGTTTCCTGGAGCGCGCACGGGTGGGTCACGTCGCGCACGCGGACGACCTGGTAGCGGCGGCCCGCATCGAGCGTGAGGCAGGCGTGCCGGAACGGACAGGTCCGGCAGGGAGGGCCGCCGCCCTGGTAGATGAACTCGTAGCCCACCTGGGATTCTGCGACGGCGAGGAGCGTGATCTCGGGCATCCTAGCCGATCACCCCGGTGACCTGAGCGAGGCGCTCGGCGGCGTCGCGGGTGAGGCCGTTGTCGCCCAGTATCGTGTAGCGCTCGGTGCGGATCGAGTGGGCCATGGAGAGGGCCCGGACGATCTCCTCGTTCGTCATGCCGAGCTCCCGCGCGGTCGTCGGCGCCCCGATCGTGAGGAGGGCGTTCTTGATCCGCTTCCAGTCACCCCCATGCAGGTACATCATCATGATGGCGCCGACCCCGCACTGCTCGCCGTGAAGGCCCGGGTGCTCGGCGAGCCGGTCGAGCGCGTGGCTGAAGAGGTGCTCGCTGCCCGAGCACGGCCGCGAGGAGCCCGCGACGCTCATCGCGATCCCGGCGACCAGGATCGGGCGGATCGCGATCCAGACCGACTCCTCGAGGTTCGGCTTGATCGACTCGGCGTGGTCGATCACCTCCTGGGCGGCGTACTCGCTGAGGGTCGCGGCGGTCGACGAGAACTCTTCGCTGCGCAGCCGGACCGCGAGGCGCCAGTCGAGGATCGCCGTCGTGTTCGAGATGACGTCCGCGCAGCCCGAAGCGAGGAGCCGGAACGGCGCCTGGACGATGAGGGCCGTGTCGGCGACGACGCCGACCGGGACGGCCGCCTCCGTGCTCGTCACGGCATCGGCGCCGTGCAGCGACGCCCGCGGGGACGAGATGCCGTCGTGGGCGGCGGAGGTAGGGAGGCTCAGGAACGGGATCTTGAGGCGGGCCGCGACGACCTTCGTGATATCGATCTTGCTACCCCCCCCGACCCCGACGAGGAACTTCGCCCCCCGGCCGTGGAGCTCGGAGATGACCCGGTCGACCTCCGCCCCCGTCGCGTCGTGGGCGATGATCGTCGTCACCGGGAAGCCTCCGTTCGTGAGGATCTCCGCCGCGCGGTGGCCCGCGAGCTCCGCGGTCCGGGGGCCCGTGATGACGGCGCCGTTCGGGGGGAAGTCGAGCTGCCGGCACGTATCGGGAAGCTCGTCGATGACCCCGTGGCCGACCAGGACGAGCCGGGGGAAGACCATCCCCTTCGCCTTGCCGAACGGCGAGCCTTCCCCCACGAGGGGGCTCTTCAAGGCGACGTGCACCTCCCCCATGGACCGGAAGGACGGACGGGGGCCGGAACTTCATAAGCCCATCCGTGGGCGGCGGCTCCGAGGACGGTCACCGCCCCGGGACGTCTCCCCAGAGGAGCTTGTGCTCCTGGAGCATCACGCGGACGTCGAGCCGGTCCGCGAGCACCCAGTCGGCGAGCCGCCCCCCGTCGCTCCCCCAGACGGGTTGGAAGACGACGCCGGCCGGGGAAGGATGCGCCCGCCACGCACGCTTGGCATAGAGGTAGTCCTTCCGGTCCGCGATCACGAACTTCACGACGTCGGTCGGCCGGAGGAGGGCGAGGTTCGCCCAGCGGTTCCTCCGCTCCATCCCCGAGGAAGGGCACTTCACGTCGACGCTGAGGACGACGTTCGGCACGTCGAGGTACGGACGGACGTCCAGCGATCCCCCGGTCTCGATGACGGTGGTGATCCCCCGTTCCGACAGGCGGCGCACGAAGGCGGGGGACTCCCGCTGGAGGAGCGGCTCACCGCCCGTCAGGCAGACGTGCCGCGTGCGGTGCCGCGCGACCTCGCGGAGCAGCGCCGGGATCGACCGCTCGACCCCCGGGCCGAACGAGTACGTCGTGTCGCACCAGCGGCAGCGCAGGTTGCATCGGGCGGTTCGGACGAACGTCGTGCGGACCCCGGTCAGCGGACCCTCCCCCTGGATCGAGTGGAAGACCTCGATGATCCGCATCCCGGGTCGCACGGACCCCCGCGGGAAAAGTCATTCGCCGTCCCCCGCCGCGTCGGAGTCCCGGGCATCGCTCAAATACCGTGCCCGCGTCGATGGTCCACGATGGACCCCGCCCGGGTGCGCTTCTGGCAGGATGCGTGGGCCCGCGCCGGGCTCGCGAGCGCCCGGCGGGTCCCCGGGCGCGGCAAGTTCTACGCCCTGGTCGCGTACCCCGGGACGAGCGGCTTTCTGCACATCGGCCATCTGCGGCAGTACGCGTACGCCGACAGCCTGCACCGCTACCACCGGATGATCGGCGAGCAGGTTCTCTTCCCGTTCGGGATCCATGCGTCGGGGCTCCCCGCCGTCGTGTGGGCGCAGCGCGTGAAGGACCGGGACCCCTCGACGATCGCGCAGCTGGAGGACGAGGGGGTCCCGCCGTCCGAATGGCCCCGCCTCGAGGACCCCGAGGCCGCCGCCCGGTTCCTCGGCGGAACGTACCGCGAGGTCCTCCGCTCGATGGGGGTCCTCTGCGACCCGACCACGTATCTCACCACCGTCGACGACGACTACCGGGCGTTCGTCCGCTGGCAGTTCCGGGCGCTGAAGGAGGCCGGGGCGCTCGTCCAGGGAACGCACTACTCCTCGGTCTGCCCCGTGTGCGGTCCGGTGGCGGTCGACCCGACCGAGACCGACCTCTCGAGCGGAGGGGACGCCGAGGTCGTCCGGTTCGTGACGGTGCCGTTCCGCCTCGACGACGGACGGATCCTGCTCTGCGCCACGCTCCGCCCCGAGACCGTCTACGGCGTGACGAACCTCTGGCTCCCTCCCGGCGGCTCGCTCACCGTCTGGCATTACGGGGAACGCTCGTACCTGGTCGGACGCGGGGGCGCCGAGCGGCTCGTCGAACAGCACGGAGGGCGGATCGGTCACGAGGTGCCCGTCGCCGAGCTGCTCGGCCTCGAGGCCACGTCGCCCGTCCGCGACCACCGGGTCTCGATCCTCGAGAGCCCGCTCGTCGATCCGTCCGTCGGAACGGGGGTGGTGATGAGCGTCCCAGCGCACGCCCCCGCCGACCTCGCCGCGATCCTCGACGCGCCGCCCGAGGTGCGGACCCGACTCGGCCCGCCCCCGGTCCTGCTCGAGATCGACCGGGGCTCGGAGCTATCGGCCTCCGACGCGGCGCTCGTCCAAGGGAACGGCACTCCGGCGGAGAAGGCGCTGCGGGCGACCGGAGCGCGCGGCCTGGACGACCGGGAGGCGGTCGACGCGGCGACCGAGCGCCTGTACCGGCTCGAGTTCGCCCGAGGGCGGATGGTGGTACCGGAGCTGGCCGGCGTGCGGGTCCGGGACGCCCGGGAACAGGTCGCCGGAGCGCTCGAGGCCCAGGGAACCAGCTTCCCGATGCAGGAGTTCTCGAAGCCGGTCGTCTGCCGCAACGGCCACGCCGTGGTCATCCGGCGGGTCCCGGAGCAGTGGTTCCTCCACTACGGGGACCCCGCCTGGAAGGCGGCGGCGCGGGCGTCGCTCGCGCGTCTGACGACGTGGCCGGCCGACTACGCCGCGGAGCTGCCCGCGATCCTCGACTGGTTTGAGGACCGGCCGTGCACCCGGCAGGGCCGGTGGCTCGGCACCCCGTTCCCGCTCGACCCGGCCTGGGTGATCGAGCCGATCGCGGACTCCACGTTCTACATGGCGTACTTCGTCGTCCGCCGCCTGGTCGCCGCGGGGCGACTCGCCCCGACCGCGCTCACGGACGCGTTCTTCGACTACGTGTTCCGCGGCCGGGGCGCCGGGGAGCCGTCGATCGACCGAGCGATCTTGGAGGAGGCCCGCGCGGAGTTCCTGTACTGGTATCCTCTCGACTTCAACATCGGCGGCAAGGAGCACAAGCGCGTCCACTTCCCCGTCTTCCTGTACACCCACGCCAAGCTGCTTCCCCCCGAGCTCGCCCCGCGCGGGGTCTTCGTCACGCACTGGATCACCGGGGCGTCGGGCGCCAAGATATCCAAGAAGGAGATCTCGAGCAAGGGAGGTCGGATCCCTCCGATCGCCCAGGCCCTCGCCGAGTGGGGCCCGGATGCCCTGCGCCTGTACTACCTCTCCGCCTCGTCGCCGGCCCAGGACATCGAGTGGGATCCCGAGCTCGTCGTCGCGGCCGCGGAGCGCCTCGCCGATATCGAACGCTTGGTGCTCGGCGCAGCCGGGGACGCGGACGGACCGCCGGGGCTCGATGCGTGGCTCGATAGCGAGATGCACGCCCTGATCGCCCGGGTCCGGTCCGCGTACGTGTCCCTCGACCTGCGGGGGGCCGCCGAGGCGACGTACGTCGCCATCCCCACGCTCCTGAGGCGGTACTACGCTCGAGGCGGGACTCCCGGGTGCGCGACCTCGCGCCTCGCGGGGGCGTGGATCCGTTTGCTCTCCCCGGTCACTCCTCACCTCGCCGAGGAGCTGAATCGGGGACGGTTCCCGGAGCTGGTCGCCGCGGCCGCGTTCCCCGCCCCGGAGGAGTTCCCGCGCTCCCCGGAAGCGGAGCTTCGGGAGGCGTATCTCGCGCGCGTCGAGGAAGACCTGCGGGCGGTGACCCGGCTCTCCTCCGAGCGGAACGAGGCCGTCCCCTCCGAGGCCGTCTTCTACGTGGCCGCCGCGTGGAAGACCCCGATCGAGCGCTGGGTCCGCGATGCCGTGGAGCTCGGGGACCCCGCCCCGGTGAAGGCCGTGATGGAACGGACGGCCTCGCATCCGGAGATGACGGCCTTCCGCCAGGAGATCCCGAAGTACGTCCAGCGGATCACCCCGCTGCTCCGGTCGGAACCGGCCCCCGAGGTGCCGGTCGACGAGGCGGGCGTCCTCCGGGCGGCCGAAGGGTACCTCGTCCGCCGCTTCGGGTTCTCCGCGGTCTCCGTGCACCCCGAGGAGGGATCGGCGCCGCACGACCCGCTGAACCGCCGGGAGCGCTCGCGGCCCGGGCGGCCCGCGTTCTACCTCGTCCGCCGCCCGGCGGCCTGAACCGGATCGGGTCTCGGTCCCGGTGGGCCGAAGGGGCCGGACCCCGCCGCGATCGAACGGGCGGGGGAGTCAGGGTGCCCGCTTCCGGGGTCTTGCCCTCGGTCGGGCCCGGAAGTTGAGGTGCATGCGCGACGGGGTCGGATGGCGGCTCACCGTACGGTACTTCGCGGACTTCTTCTCGCTGTAGCTGTGCCGGATCGGACCCGAGACCTCGAAGTAGATCAACTGGCCGACGGGCATCCCGGCGTAGATGCGCACCGGCAGCTTCACGCTCATCTCGAGCGTCCAGTAGTTGCAGAACCCCTCGTCCCCCTTGCCGGCGGTCGAGTGGATGTCGATCCCGAGCCGCCCCACGCTCGACTTTCCCTCGAGGAACGGGACGTACCCGTGCGTCTCGGTGTACTCCTCCGTCACCCCGAGGTAGAGCTGGCCGGGAACGAGGACGAACCCGGTCGGGGGGATGCGGAACTCCCGGACGGGGTTGGGCCGGCGCGCATCGAGCGCCCCCGTGCGGTAGACGGAGAGGTATGGTCCCAGGTGGACGTCGTAGGAGTTCGTGCCGAGGCAGTCCGGCCGGTAGGGCCGGATCACGATGCGGCCGCTGTCCATCGCCCGCCGGATCGCCACGTCAGACAGGATCATTCGAGCGGCCGCGCCGAGCCGGCCACGCTATTTAACGGGCGGGCGGCCCGTTCCTTCCGAGAGGAGCATCGCGGCGTAGCCGACGACGTCGCGCATCGGGGCGACCTCCCCCGAGTGGCCCCAGCGCAGCAGCTCGGTCCGCCGCGGTCGTCCGGCGAGCGCCGCGAGCAGGACCGTCGTGGGCGCGATCCCGCACATCGAGATGTCGTGCTCGACGACCGTGTCGTAGAGCCGGCGCGCATCCCCCTCGAGGATCGCGTCGATCGCGAGGCGGTCGAGCCGCTTCGCGGTCGCCGCCGGGACGTAGTGCGAGAGATCGGTGGAGGCGAGGAGGAGGACGTCCCTCCCCTCGATCGCCCGCCGGACGACCCCGGCGACCCGTTCCAGGTACTCGAACGGACCGAACGCGACCTCCAGGGGAACGAAGCGGGGCCTCGGGAGGACGTACTCGAGGAACGGAAGCTGCACCTCGATCGAGTGCTCGAGGGCGTGGGCGGCCTCGTCGATCGCGAGGGGCGGGTGCTCGAGCGCCCGGACCAGATCGAGGTCGATCGCGGTCGGTCCGATGGGCGTCTCCCACGGCCGAGCGGAGAGCGCGGCGCCGCGGCTGCGACCGTGGTGGTCGACCCCGAGGACGAGGACGCTCTCCGGGGCGTTCTCCGCGGCGATCCGAGCGTAGGCGTGGGCCGCCACCGCCCCGGAGTACTGGTAGCCGGCGTGCGGGACGACGGCGGCGACGATCCGCCGCTCGGCGGCGCGGTGCCGGGTGGGGAGCTGGCCCGGGCCCCGAGGGTCGGTGAAACACGCCTCCACTTCCCGGGCGAGGGTCGCCCCGTCGGCGGGGTAGAACTGGCCGGCGACCGCCGGCGGCCGGGTTCGCTCGGCCATGTTCGTCAGGGCGTCGAGAGCTCCCGGAGAAGCGCCTGAGCGTCGTCCTCCGGAAGCCGGACCCGGGTCCTCGGGTGGAACGGGTTCGATTCGCCGTACCGCGGGATCACGTGGAAGTGGGCGTGGAAGACGACCTGGCCCGCGGAGGCGCCTGCGTTCAGCGAGACGTTGTAATCCGGCGTGAGCCGCTCGGAGCGGCGGCAGAGCTCGTCCAGGGTCCGGATGAGCGCGATCTGATCGTCGAACGGCAGGTCCGTGAGCCGCTCCCCGTGGCGCTTCGGGATCACGAGGAGATGGCCGCGCGTGAACGGGAAGAGGTCGAGGAAGGCGAGGGTCGCGGCGTCCTCGTAGATGATGTAGGCGGGGATCCGACGCGCGACGATCTCGCAGAACACGCAGGGCGCCTTCGCCGCCGGCTCTCCCATCGGGCGACGCTCAGGATGAGCACGAATAAACTCTTGCCCACGGGCGAGCGCCGGCCGTGGACCTCATTACACCCGGCCCGCTTCGGCTCCCGAATGGGAGCCCGCGCAGCGCTCGTGGTCGCTGTCGCCCTCCTCGCGCTGACCGCCACCGCAGCCGGAACGGTTCGGGTCGGCCCGCTCGGAGGCGCCCCCTCCCCGGCGGCGGCCGTCTTGGTGACGGACCAGGCCGTCGTGCCGGCCGGCCGAACCCTCGTCCCCCTTCCGGGGTCGTACCCGATCCATCTCACGTTGACCCTGCGCTTCTCGAACTCCACCCGTCTGAGCGACCTCCTGCGGAACCTCGAGGCCCCTTCTTCGCCCGAGTACCGGTCCTTCCTCGATCCGAGCGAGTTCCGCGAGCAGTTCGCGCCGACGCCCGCGGAGGTGGCGACGGCGGAGGCCGCCCTTCTCGACGCCGGCGCGGGATCGGTCTCCGTCACCTCCGACCGCCTCGGGGTCTCGGCCGTCCTGCCGGCCGACGGGGTCGCCTCCCTGCTCGGGGTCCGCCCGGTCTCGTACGAAGACGGTCTGGGACGCCTCGCGTACACCACGATCGGCACGCCCCGGCTCTCGGGGAGCCTCGGAGGGATCGTCGCGGGGGTCGGGGGGCTCTCCGATGCCGGGAACGCCGCGATCCAGCTCGCCTCCGAGATGGGGGCTCCCCGGCCGATCGGCCAGTTCGTCGTCGAGAACCACACGAGCGTCCAGTGGGACGTCGGCTCCGACTTCGCCCTCGCCCTCGGCGCCACGACGCTCTGGCCGGGGGCCGGCAGTGTAGCGAACGCGACCTTCCCTACGGGGATCGCGATCGCCACGCTGCTGGCCAGCTCCTACAACTCGACCTCGGCCGTCAACCTGCCGCCGTACGACCCGGCGGTCGTCGACGCCTACTTCAACGATACCCTGGGGCCCGGCTGGCCGGCCCCGACGGTGAAGGGGATCGTCGTACCGCTCAACGGGATCGCCAGTCCTCCGCCCCCGGGAAAGCTCGATCTGACCGATAGCTCCGAGGATGAGTTCGAGAACTCGCTCGACATCGAGATGGCCGGAAGCCTCGCGCCGGGCTCCTCCGTGTACGACTTCTACTTCGCCGGCAGCCAGATGGTCGCGCCCCTCCCCGCTTCGGACGTCGCCGACGATTTCGCCCTCGACCTGGAGGCGGCGCTGAACTACAACTACGCCCCCGACCACCTCGCGGTCGTCTCGGGATCGTTCGGGCTCCCGGAGGTCAACGACCCCCTCTGGAACTCGGAGCTCGAGGAGGCGACCGTGCTCGGGGTCACGGTCGTCTGCGCGAGCGGCGACCAGGGGAACGCCCCGAACTCGCTGACCGGCCGGGGCGGCGCGTGGCCGACGTGGCCTGCCTCGGCGGCGTTCGACGATGCCGGCGCGGTCTCGGTCGGCGGGACGACCGTGACGCTCGCGGGGACCCCGACCTCCCTGGCCACCAGCACGTCCATCGACCCCGCGTACGACCCCAACGTGACGGGGGTCGCGAACGCGGTCGCCTGGTATGAGAATACGACCGCGGGAAGCTACGCGGGCAGCGAGGGGGGAGCCAGCTCCGTGTTCCCGGAGCCTTCCTGGCAGTTCCACTCGGCGGCGCAGTGGGCGATCGTCAACGCGACGATGCGTCAGGGCGCCGGCTCCCTCGGACGGACCGGGCCTGACGTCGCCTTCCCGTCGAACGACACGATCGCGTTCGTGTTCGCGAATTCGACCGGGACGATATTCCTCGACGTCCTCGCCGGGACGAGCGTCGCGGCCCCGGTCTTCGCCGGCCTGCTCGCGAGCGTGGTCGCCGTGGAGAGCCTCCGGGCGGGCCGCTTCACCCCGCTCGGGTTCCTCGACCCCGAGCTCTACCGGATCGGGAGCTACTACGCCTCCCCGGCCGTGGACCACTCGGCCGCCGAATCGACCGACCCGTACCTCGACATCGTCCGGGGATCGAACTTCGTCTTCGCCGCCGGCCCCGGCTGGGATGCCGTCACCGGCTGGGGGGAGCTCACCGGGCCCGCGTTCCTCGCGGCGGACCTGAACGCGACGATCGGCGGGTTCGTCTACACCGGTCCCACGCCGGGCCTACCGCCCCGGGCCGCCCCGTTCCTCAGCGTGCAGACGGAGTACCTGCTGATCGGGATCGGGACGCTCGTTGCGATCGCGCTCGTGATCATCGCCGCCCGGCCGACCCGGGCGCCCGCCCGCGCGGGGCCGACGCGACCGTCGACCGAGGAGGACCTCTTCGGACCCCCGTCCGCTCCGTTGGCGGCCCGCTCGGGCCCCACCTTCGTCTGTCCGTACTGCGGCGGGGAACGCCCGTCAGAGCCCGTGCGCTGCCCGCACTGCGGGACGCTCTAGGAGGCCGCCGGGACATCGTCGGGGGCCCGGACGGCCGACCCCTCGGCCGGCGGCTCCTCCGGTTCCGAGGACCCGTCCGCCCCGGGCTCCGGGGCGCTCGGGGCCGGCGCGACGCCGAGGGCGGCCGGCGAGGCGCCGGGGGGCACGCCGAGCTTCTGCTCGAGGAAGCGTCGGATCTCTTCGGGCCGCGTCGAGGCGATGCCGAAATACTCCGCGAAGCGTCGGGTCGTGGTGAGCTCGAGCGTCGAGCCCTTCGGCTCGGTGCGGACGAGGCCGATGCCCCGCAGGTGCTGGACCTCCTCGTAGGCGACGTCCCCGATCATTCGGACGAGGACGCTCTGGAGGAGCGGCTGGTGGTAGGCGATGAGGGTCAAGGCCTTGACGGTGCGCGGCGCCATCTCCACCGGCGTCACCGAATGGACCGTCGGGACGTACGGCTCCTGGAGCTGGAGGGCGTAGCGGTCGCCGACGCGGCGCACCTCGAGGGCCGACTGGCGGTTGGCGTAGGTGCGCTCCAGGGTCCGCACGGCCAGTTGGACCGGTCGGAAGTCCGACACCCCGAGCGCGGAGGTGATCTCCTTGACGCTGAGGGGCTTGCCCGAGGCGAACAGCACGGCCTCGACCCGGAGGACGAGGTCGTCGAGCTTCGACGGCACGTTACGCCTCCGGCGCGATCGGATGACGGGCGTCCGTCGCTCGCCGCACGAGGACCGGGGACTCCCCGAGGACCTCCTGGGAGAGCTCGATGGCGCGCTCGCGCGCGAGGAAGAGCGCGGCCAGGAAGATCGCGACGAGGCGGTCCCGGCCCGAGAGCGGGTTCCACAGGTCGAGCAGGGAGAACGGCTCGCCGACGGGATGACGGAGGGCCGCCTGCCAGGTGTCCTCGAGGTCCCGCTCGGGGATGTCGCCGTGAACCAGGACCTGCGGGGGCGCGCGCTGCTCCTCGCGCAGCCGTTCCCTCAGTTCCTGGACGCGGAGCGTGCGTCGGGCATCGACCTCCGCCTCGCCGAACGCCCGCACGAGCTCGAGGAGCGAGACCGGCCGCGTCTCGGGATGGCGCACCATCTCGAGGAGGGGGGGCGGATCGGCCGACCCCAGGACCGCCGTCGTCACGTCGACGGCCTCGGGGGTCTCGAGCATGGAGAGGTAGCCGTCGTCCGGAAGGGCGGTCGCACTCCCGTCGGCCCCGACCGCCGGTTCGGGGGTCTCGCGGTTGCGCAGGACCTCGACCGACTGCAGGTACAGGATGCTCCAGGCCATGTAGACGAGGCGGCCGGCGATCGCGAAGTTGACCGCGCCGTCCTCCCGGACCCGGTCGAGGTACGCCTGCGTGAACTTCACGAGGTCGATCTCCCAGGGATCGAACTCCTCCTCCATCACGAGCTCGAACAGGAGGGCGGTCGCCTTCTGGGACGGGTCGGAGATGACGAGGTGGACGCCCTCCTTCAGGTTCTCGACGAGCGAAAGGTACCGCTCGAGGAGGGCCGAAGTGTCGGTTCCCTCGCCGAGGAGGGAGCGGTGGAAGACGAGGTAGCGCAGGACCTTCTCGGCGGCCTCCCGGGAGACGGCCGGGACGTTCGCGAGTTCGACCGCTTCCTCCTGGCTGATCGTCATCGGGCCACCACCGGCGCGGGGGCCTCGGGCGCCTGGGCGTTCTCGCGGCTCTCCACGTCCTGAATGTCGTCGAGCTGGATGCCGACGACGCGCGAGCAGCCGTCGCCCCGCATCGTCACGCCGTAGAGGTGATGCGCGAACTTGAGGGTGACCTTGCGCAGCGAGATCACGATGAACTGGGCCCGCTCCGCGTTGCGGCGGAGGAGCCGCCCGACGAACTCCGCGTTCATGCCGTCGAGCGACATGTCGACCTCGTCGAAGACGTAGAGCGGGCTCGGGTCGTAGCGCTGGAGGGAGAAGATGAAGGCGAGGCTCGCGAGCGACTTCTCCCCGCCCGAGAGCTGCTCGAGGCGGGCGACGGTCTTTCCGACGGGCCGGGCCTTGATGAGGAGGCCACCCGCCAACGGGTCGTCGGGGTTCTCGAGCGCGATCTCCCCTTCGCCTCCGGCGGAAAGCTCCCCGTAGATCTCGCGGAAGTGCGTGTTGACCTGGGTGACGACCTCGGCGACCTTCTCCCGCTTCTTCTTCTCGATCTCGGCGACGAGCGCGACCAGCTCCTGCTTCTCGGCGGCGAGGCGCTGGACCTCCGCCGAGAACTCGTCGAGGCGTCCCTTCTCGGCGTCGTACTCCTCGACGGCGCGCTGGTTCACGTCCCCCATCGCGGCGAGCTGCTGTTCGAGGGTCGCGATCCGTCGCTTGAGCTCGTCGACCGACATCGGCTTCTCGTCGGCCTCGGGCTGGGGGAACTGCCGCAGGGCGAGCTCGAGTTCCTGGAACCGCGCCTCGGCCTGCGCGAGGCGGGTCTCCTCCGAGGTGAGCATCCCGTTCCGGGTCTCGAGGCTCCCCTGGACCTTCGCGAGCTGGGCGGCAATCGTGATGTACTGCTGGTCGAGCGTGCGCTTCTTGTCGGCCTGGGCGCGGACCGATTCGTCCTGGCGCGCCTCGACCGACTTCAGGGTCGCGAGCGCCTCGGAGGCCTCGCGCACGAGCTTCTCGGTCTGCGCGACCTCCTTCTTCTTGGCCGAAAGCTCCGAGCGCGCGGTCTCGAGCTCCTTCCGTTTCGCGTCGACCTGCGCGACGAGCGCGGCGACGGAGGCGCGCACGGATTCGAGCTCGCCGTTCACCCGGAGCCGCTCCTCCTGGGTCTGGGCGGACTGCTCCTGAAGGATCTTGAGGCGCCCGGAGATCGCGTTGGGCAACTGGGCGAGGTAGAGGTCCTGGGCCTTCTGGATCGCGCCCTTGAGCTCGGCGAGCTCCCGGCCCAGCTTCTCGACGGCCGCCTCGGCCGCCTTGACCTCGGAGTCGGCCCGGAGGCGGTCCTTCTCGGACCGCGCGATCCGCTCGCGGGCGCCCGCGAGGCGCTCCCGGGCGGCCTTCAGGTCCTTCTCGAGGAGCTCGAGGGTCGATTGGTGGGCCTGGTCCTTGATCGACCGGCCCGCGAGCTCCTCGGCGAGGAGACGGATGCGGTCGGCGACCTTCCCGAGCTCGGTGCGACCGGCGGTTTCGGCGGCGCTCTTCTCCCGCAGTTCGTCCGCGAGCCGCTTCAGCTCGACCGCGCTGTCGGCGCCCCGGCCCTGGCTGGTCGGGTCGAGGTACCCGCCCGATATCGCCCCGGTCCCCTCGATCAGGTCGCCCGTGAGGGTGACCAGCCGGACCCCTCCCATCTGCGCCCGCGCGTGGGCGAGGTCGTCCATGACGATCGTCTCGCCGAAGACGTACCAGAAGGCGGCGCGCAGCTCCTCATCGAAGCGGGCGAGGTCGATCGCGAACCCGACGGCCCCGGCCGCCTTGGCGACGACCATCGCCTTGCCGTGGGGCCGCCCCGGGAGCATCTTGTTGAGGGGCAGGAACGTCGCGCGGCCCCGCTTTTCCTCCCGGAGGAGCCGTATGCACGCCTCGGCGACCTGGTCGGTGTCGACGACGATCGCCTGGAAACGGTTGCCCCCCGCGACCTGGAGGGCCGTCCGCACCTTGGGCTCGATGTCGGAGAGCTCCTCGACGGTCCCGCGGATCCCGGAGATCTTCCCGAGGTTCCGCTGGGAGAGGATGAAGTCGACCGCCGCCAGGGCGTTCGGACGCGCCCCCGACTCGGTGCGGGCCTTGAGGCGGGCGTCGAGGGTGAGGTACCGCCGGTTGAGCTCGAGGACCTCCTGCGTGAGGCGGTCCGTCTCGACGATGAGATTCTTCTCCTTCGTCTTCAGGGAGAAGAGCTCCTTCTGAAGATCGCCGGTCGAAGCCCCGGCGCCTTTGCCGGGAGCGCTTCCCTTCGCCCGGAGCTCGAGGTCCTTGACCTCGACCTCGCGTTCGCGGAAGTCCTCCTCGGCCTGCGCCTTCGACCGTTCGGCCGTCTGGAGGGAGGCGGCGGCGACCTCGCGGCTCCGGACCCCTTCCTCCCAGGCCCGCTGCCGGGTCTCCTGCTGCCGAACGAGCTCGAGCTGCTGCTTGCGGGCGGCGGCGAGCTTCTCCTGGGGTTTCCCCGGGGTGGAGGTCGCCGACTGCATCTCCTTCGTCTCGTCGGCGGCCTTCTTCTCGAGGTCGCGGAGCTGCTCCGAGAGGGTCGATTCGCGCGTGCCGAACTGCGTGCGCTGCTTCTCGTCCGCAGCGAGCGCCTTCGCGAGCTCCTCGACCTGGCCCGAGACCGCCGCGAGCGACTCCTTGAGGTTCGCGAGGTTCTGCTCGGCCCGGGCGTGGGTCAGCTTCTTCTCGTCGAGCTCAGCCTTGAACTTCACCGCGGCCGCGCCACCGGCCTCCGCGATCTCCTGATCGATCCGGTCGATCGAGGACTTCAGCTCCTCCTGGCGGGCGGCGAGCTTGGTCCGCTCCGCGTCCAGGCGGGCGATCTCGGTCCGAACACCGCCGACCTGCTTGCGACAGGTTTCGACCTCCTGCTCGGCGAGCCGGTGGCCGGCCCGGGCCAACCGGGCCTCCGAGCGGCGTTTGTCGTCGAGGAGCTGCTTGTACTGGATCGCCTGGAGCCGCTGACCCTCGAGCGAGGAGAGTCGTCCCTTGATCTCCGAGAGGAGCGTCTGGATCCGGTCCAGGTTCTGGTCGAGGTCGGTCCGCTTCGCGCCCGCGCGCTCGAGCTCGTCGTCGTACTGGCTGATCCCCGCGAGCCGCTCGACGAGGCTCCGCCGCGGGATCGGGCCCATCGTAACGACCTTGTTGATGTCGCCCTGTTGCACGAGGTTGTAACCGTCGCCCGAGAGCCGCCCGTGGGAAAGGACCGCGTCGATCTCGGTCTGCGTCGATCGCCGGCCGTTGACGTAGAAGTAGGAGTAGTAGCCGTCCGCGTTGCCGGGGGCGAGCTTCACGTACCGGGTGATCTCGACCTCGGGGGCGTCGACGGGCAGGAGGTGGTCGGAGTTGTCAAAGACGAGCGATACCTCGCACTCCGTGGCCGCCTTCTTCGAGGATCCCCCGTTGAAAAAGAGATGGGTCAGCCGCTCCGCGCGCAGGGCCTTGGAGCTGGTCGGCCCGAGCACGAACAGGATCGCGTCGGAGATGTTGGACTTGCCCATCCCGTTCGGTCCGGCAACCCCGGTGAAACCGGGCTGGAAGGGAATCTCGGTGGCCCCCGAGAACGACTTGAAGTTGCGGAGTTTCAGGCGTTTCAGGTACATCGCGCGCCCCCTCCTGACCCGCAATCCGTCGCCGACGAGCGTCCGTTTGTCGGACGGTTGTCAGCAGGTCTCCCCGAGGCCTGTCAGCCATATTTAACCGTTCGGTCCATCGGAATCTGGAGGGGGCCGGAGACTCCCTCACCCGAACCCCGACTCGGGGGCGCGAGGCACAGGTCCTCGCCCCCACAAGCAGGTCCGAGGCGGTTCATCCGGGTTTGAACGGGCTCCGCAGGCCCTGGACGAGCTACCCCGGCAACGGAGGTCGAACGACGAGGACCGCGACGCGGGCGTGGTGGATCACGGCGTCCGAAACGCTACCGAGGAGAAGGCGGGCGGTGGCGGAATATCCCCGGGAACCCATCACGATGAGGTCCGCGTGCTCTTGCTCCGCGAAGTGCAGGATCGCCTCCGCGGGATGGTCCTCGAGAAGCTCCCCCCGAACCTGGGCGAGGCCCCGCTCCTCGGCCTGCCGGACCGCCCGGTCCAGGATCTCGCGCAGCGCCTTCCGCTCGGCTTCGACCGGCGGTTCCGGAGGTATCATCGGGCCGGCGGACCAGAGGATCGGGTACTGGTAGACCGTGAGGATCGTGAGCCGGGAGGACCAGGTCCGGGCCATGTCGATCGCCCGATCGAGGGCCATCCGGGCCTGCGCGGAGCCATCGTAGGCCACCACGATATGCCGGAACGGCTCGCTCATCTTCGGACTCGGAGCTTCCCCCGGTCCAGGGGTACCTCAGGAATGGCTCGGGGAGCTAATAGGTGCCGGGTACCCCTGCGGGGCGCGGGCACGGGGGGCTCGGGGCACGCTTAGCCGGGGTCGACGCGCGGTTCCTGCCCACCCGGCGGTTGAGGTCGGACTACCTCCCAGGTGCCTGGCCGCGGGGGTTGGTTCACTTCGCGCCCGCCGTCAGGCGATCGGAGGCTCCTCGTCGGAATCTTAACTCACCTTGCCTTTCAACACCGTCTTGCGGGGGAGTGCCGTTCCCGCAGGCCGACGGGCCGTTGCACTAATCGCGGCGGCCGTCGTCGTTCTATCACCCTTTGGGACTCTTGGCTCGGGGGCCGGTCGGGCGGCTTTTCCTACGAGTCTATCGTCGTCCTTCAGTTCGGCCCGCGCGATCGGGAGGCTGGCCTCCCCAATCCCACCTGGGCCAGACCGAGTCTCTAACGCTCCTTTGGATTCCCAAGGCCTGGGCCGGAGCTACTCCTCGGGGCTCGCGCCCGCTGCCGACCCTCCTTCGAACACCGCGACCCTGGAATTGCTCAACGACTCGTTCGCAGGTCTGCCGGCCCCATGGCTCGCTCCCGTACCGGGATGCAGCGCGAACCCGGGGTGGGATTGTATCCCATCTAACCAGGCAGGATCGGCGTCGGCCGGCTCTCGGGGGGCTCTCCGGGACGGGGCGGAGGGGGGCCCCCAGGGCCGCGCCGGAGATAGGATTCCCCCCGGGGCACCCGACAGGTGATATCACTCCGAAAGGTCCGACCCCCCAGGGATTTTCCCCCCAGGTCGAAGATGTCGAGCTCCAGCGTTTCCACCGGAGATGCCAGCCGCGAGCTTCGTTCCTACCTCGCCGACGATTGGGTCCAGTGGCTCACCGAGTATCCCGAGTACGCCAGCCAGCTGGGGTATCCCGGGCAGAACGGTCGGTGGACCGACGACTCCCCGGGGGGGATCGAGGGGCGGCGCCATCACCTGGTCTCCAGCCTGGAACGGATCCGAAGTATCGACCGCGGGCGCCTGCCCGTCCCCGAGCAGCTGAGCTACGACCTCTACCGAGAGATGCTCGAGTCGAGCGAGGCGGGCTTGGCGTTCGGGGACGAGCCGCTGCCGGTGCGCCAGGTCGTTCCGCGCAACCTCTGGATGCCGCTCCACCAGCTCGAAGGGATCCACATCAGCGCTCCCGAGACGCTCGACCTGCAGCCCCGCGAGCGCCTCGCCGACCTCGAGGACATCGTCGCCCGCCTCGAGGCGCTCCCGGCTACGATCGACCAGCAGATCGCGCTAATGAGGGCGGGGCTGGCCCGCGGATACACGCCCCCGAAAGTGACCGTCCGCAGCGTTCCCGACCAGGTCGCGGGACTGATCGCGACCGATCCGATGGCGAGCCCGCTGCTCCAGCCGCTCGCCGAACTCCCCTCCGGGATACCCGAGGACGACCAAGCCCGGATCCTCGTGCGCGCGAGATCGCTCTACTCCGGACCGATCCTCTCCGCGGTCGAGCGGTTGAAGGAATACCTGGGGAAAGAGTACCTCCCCGCCTGCCGGGAATCGGTGGCCGCGAGCGCGCTGCCGGGGGGGCCGGCGGCGTACGTCTACCGGGTCCGCTGGCAGACGACCACGGAGCTCTCCCCGCCAGAGATCCACGAGATCGGGCTCGCCGAGGTCAAGAGGATCCGCGCGGCGATGCTCGAGGTCGCCCGATCGACCGGGTTCGCCGGGTCCCTCTCGGAGTTCAACGAGTTCCTCCGGACCGACCCGCGCTTCTTCTTCGGACGCGCCGAGGATCTCATCGATGGGTACCGGATCATCGCGAAGCGGATCGACCCCGCACTTTCGAGGCTCTTTGGCCGGTTGCCGCGCCTCCCGTATGGCGTCCTGCCGGTCCCCGACTTCCGGGCCCCCGCCTCGCCCACGGCGTACTACCAACCCGGGGCCCCCGCGACCGGTCGACCGGGGTACTTCTACGCGAACACCTACGACCTGAAGTCCCGGCCTCGGTGGGAGATGGAAGGCCTCGCGCTCCACGAGTCCGTCCCCGGCCATCACCTTCAGCTCACACTGGGCCAGGAGGTCGAGGATGTTCCGGAGTTCCGGAAGTTCGTCGGGTACAGTGCGTTCGTGGAGGGCTGGGGGCTCTACGCCGAGAGCCTCGGCGAGGAGCTCGGCCTCTACCAGGACCCGTACTCGAAGTTCGGCCAGCTGACGTATGACATGTGGCGGTCGATCCGCCTCGTCGTCGACACCGGGATGCACGCGCTCGGTTGGTCGCGGGAGCGCGCCCTCCAGTTCTTCCGCGAGAACACCGGCAAGAGCGACCTCGACATCGCGGTCGAGGTGGACCGGTACATCGTCTGGCCCGGGCAGGCGCTCGCCTACAAGCTCGGCCAGCTCAAGTTCCGGGAGCTCCGCACGCTCGCGGAGGGGCGGCTCGGCGAGCGGTTCAACGTCCGCGCGTTCCACGATGCGGTCCTCGCGCAGGGGGCGCTCCCCCTCGGCGTCCTCGAGCGCCGGATGCGGGCATGGATCGACCGCGCGGCCTCCGCGCCGCCGTAGGAGCGGCCGCCCGGAGGGACCGGGGGACCGGACCCAACCTCGAAGCCTCCCCCAACCCGCCTACCGACGCCGCGCAAATCCTTTTTAGTGCGGACGTGCGTCGCATGGTTGGATGATTCGTCCTGGGAACGAGGGCTAGAGCCGGTTCGGCTCCCCTCCGCGCGGTTGCTTCCGGGTCTACCTGATGGACGTTATCGACGCGATCCGCGCCTACCGGCCCTGCGTTTCCTTCCAATCTCGCCCGGTGCCGCCCGAGACCCTCAAGACCGTGCTGTCGGCCGCCCGGCTGGCCCACAGCCAGCACAACATGCAGCCGTGGCGGTTCGTGATCGTGCAGGACGACGAGCGCAAGCGCCTCCTGGCCCAGGCGTCGAGCCGCGGGAAGCTGATCGCCGAGGCCCCGATGGCGATCGTCGCCTTCGCCGTCGAGGAGGACATACCGGTCACGATCGGCGGCTACATCTCCGCGTATCCGCTCGACGTGGCGGTGGCGGTCGACCACCTCCAGCTCGCGGCGACGGCCCACGGGCTCGGGACGAACTGGATCATCGAGTTCAACGAGGAGAAGGTCCGCGCGGTCCTTCGGGTGCCCGAGGGGATCCATCCGATCGCGCTGATCCCGATCGGCTTCCCGGCCGAGCCGAACGGCTCCGCCCGCGCCGCGGCCGACGACGGCCGCAAGAGCCCGGACGAGATCATCGCGTACGATGCCTACCCCTGGTGAGGGGGCCGGTGATCGACGTCACCTTCGTCAGCACCAATCCCGGCAAGTTCCGCGAGGTGGAAGGGGTCCTCGCCCCGTTCGGGGTCCGGACCCGGTGGAAGCGGCGCCCGCTCCCCGAGCCGCAGGCCGAACGCCTGGAGGAGGTCGTCGCCCGCAAGCTCGACGCGGTGTCGGACGTGCCGGGGTACGTCCTGGTCGAGGACTCGGGGCTGTTCGTCCCGTCCCTCCACGGGTTCCCCGGAGTCTACTCGGCCCACTTTCTGAAGATCTGGAAGTTCGGTCCGCTGCTCGAGCTCCTCGAGCGGCGGGAGCGCTCCGCGTACTTCCGGACGGTCGCGGGGCTGCGGCGGGGACGCGCGCGCTGGACGTTCGCGGGGGAGGTGCACGGGCGGATCGCCCGGCGACCGGCGGGTCGCCAGGGGTTCGGCTACGACCCGATCTTCGTCCCCGACGGGTGGGACCGGACGTTCGGCGATGCGCCGCCGGGATCGAAGAACGAGATCTCCCACCGGGGTCGGGCCGTGCGCAAGGTCGGCGAGTTCCTCGCCCAAAAGGGCCGGGCGCCGAAGCGCCGGTAGGGGCCCGCGACGAATGCGACCTTCCCGCGGGGACGCGTCCCCGCGGGAAGTGAGGAAAGGGTTCGATCGCGTCGGACGGATCGACGGTCGCGCTAGTCCTCGCCGAAGTCGCCGCCGCCCATGCCGCCCATGCCCCCCATACCGCCGGGGCCACCGGGGCCGCCGCCGGAGGGAGGTGGGCTCGACTTGGAGGCGATGACGTCGTCGATCCGGAGGATCATGACCGCCGCATCGGTGGCGCTCTCGATCGCCTGGCGCCCGACCCGGATCGGCTCGATCACGTTCAGCGTCTGCATGTTGTCGATCTTGCCGGAGTAGACGTTGACGCCCGCGGTCTTCTGCCCGGACTTGTGGGCCTTGCGCAGCTCGATCAGGATGTCGATGGGGTCCAGCCCGGCGTTCTCCGCGAGGGTCCGCGGGATCGTCTCGAGCGCCTCCGCGAAGCTCTCGAACGCGATCTGCTCGCGCCCGCCGACCTTCGCCGCCTGGTCGCGCAGGTGCCCCGCCAGCTCCATCGCCGTCGCGCCGCCGCCGAAGACGTAGCGTCCGTCCTCGACCGCGACCGCGACCACGTTGAGCGCGTCGTCCAGGGACCGCTCGATCTCGTCAATGACGTGCTCGGTGCCGCCGCGGATCAGGATCGATACCGCGCGGGCCTTCTTCGCGCCGGTGACGAACGTGAGCGCGTCGTCCCCGATCTTGCGCTCTTCCACCGCGCCGGCCGTCCCGAGGTCCTCCGGGGTGAGCTCGCTGACCTTGGAGACGATGTTCGCTCCGGTCGCCTTCGCGAGCTTCTCCATGTCGGACTTCTTGACGCGGCGGACCGCGTAGATGCCGTCCTTCGCGAGGAAGTGCTGGGCGAGGTCGTCGATCCCCTTCTGGCAGAGGACTACGTTCGCGCCGGACTTCTTGACGGTGTCGACCATCCGTCGGATCATGTTCTCCTCCTCCCCGAGGAAGGCGTTGAGCTGGGTCGGGTCGTTGATCTCGATCTTCGCGTCGATCTCGGTCTTCTTGATCTCGAGCGCGGCATCGAGGAGCGCGACCTTCGGGTTCTCGACCCGCGTCGGCATCCCCGAATGGACCTTCTCCTTGTCGACGATGACGCCCTCGATCAGCGTGGTGTCGCTCATCGCGCCGCCCTGCTTCTTGATGACCTGGACGTTGTCGAGATCGACCGAGTAGGACGCACCCTTCTTCTCCGCGACCGCGACGATCGCCTTGACGGCGAGGTCGGCCATCAGCTCGCTGTTGAAGGAGACCGACTTCGACGCCATCGAGGTGACGGCGATCCGCTTCAGGGTCGCCGTGTCCCCGATGAGTACGGGCTGGCTCGCCTCCTGGAGGAGCTCGAGCGCCTTCGTCGAGGCCATGCGGTACCCCTGCGAGATGATCGTGGGGTGGATGTTCTGCTCGATGAGCTCCTCGGCGCGCTTCAGGAGCTCGGACGTGAGGATGACCGCGGTCGTCGTGCCGTCCCCGGCCTCCTGGTCCTGGGTCTTCGCGACCTCGACCAGCATCTTCGCGGCCGGATGCTCGACGTCCATCTCCTTGAGGATCGTCACGCCGTCGTTCGTCACGACGACATCGCCCATCGAATCGACCAGCATCTTGTCCAGCCCGCGCGGCCCGAGCGTCGAGCGCACCGCATCCCCGATCGCTTTCGCGGCCTGGATGTTGTTGGTGAGCGCTCCGCGCCCCTTCTCCCGCTTCGTCCCTTCTCTCAGCACCAGAATCGGCGTCTGCCCGTTCATCATCTTCTGAACCTCCTAGCGTCAGCTCGGCTTCCGGGTTCAGTAGAAAAGCGGTTGTATTTAAGCGTAACCAAACCGCTCGGGGAGCCGCACCGCCGGCACCGGTCGGGCGAGACGTTCATCCGCCCCGGCCCGCTCGGCGTCGCCCGTGTCGACCTCCCGGGCCGCCGGCCCCCTCGGCGACTACCGCCAGCTCCTCAAGAACCGGGCCTACGCTCGGGTCTTCGCCGCCGGGCTCGGGTCGGTCATCGGCTCTTCGATCTCGGGGGTCTGCCTCGTCTGGCTCGTCTACACGTCGACCGACTCGGCGCTCGACGTCGCGCTGCTCGGGACCTCCTGGATCGTCGGCGGGATCCTCTTCAGCGTCTTCGGGGGGACGTGGGTCGACCGGTACGACCGCCGCCGGCTGATGGTACTCGCCGACCTCTCCCGAGCGGCGGCGCTGGCCGTCGTGGTCCTCGACCTCGAGCTCCGGGGATTCGAACTCGTACCGATCCTGGGGGCGTACTTCGTTATCGGGTCGTTCACGACGATCTTCAATCCGGCCGAGCAGGCGATCGTGCCGTCGCTGGTCGAGCCGCACCTCGTCGCCGACGCGAATGGGCTGGTCCGGTCGAGCCGGGCGACGCTCCAGTTTGTCGGCGCCGCGCTCGCGGGGGTGCTGATCGTCACCGTCGGCACGGTAGTGGGGGTGGGGGCGAACGCCGTGACGTTCCTCGTATCGGGGCTCCTCCTCCTCGGGATGCGGGTGCCGGCCCGGGACGGAGCAGCCTCCCCCGGCGCGCCCCGGGCCTACTTCACCGAGGTCGCGGCCGGGTTCCGCTGGCTGTGGCGGGCGAAGGGGTTCTTCCAATTGACGATCTCGGCGATGGCCTTCAACTTCTG
The DNA here is from genome assembly GCA_052326305.1 of Thermoplasmata archaeon. GTDB lineage: Archaea > Thermoplasmatota > Thermoplasmata > Lutacidiplasmatales > UBA184 > Lutacidiplasma. The sequence goes on from JBKQPJ010000011.1 coordinate 45,819, forward strand.
CTCGGCGATCGTGGGATCGTTCATCGTCGTCTTCGCGAAGGGCCTGTTGCACGGCTCGGCGGTCGTCTTCTCCGCCCTCCTCGCGGCCGAGGTCGCCGGTTCCGCGATCGGCGCCCTCCTGGTCGGGCGGACGAGGGCCGTCCGGTGGGCCGGCCGGGCCTGGGTCGTTCCCTACGGCGTGGTATCGGCCCTCGTGGTCCTTGCGCTCGTGCTGGTTCCGGTCGTACCGGTCGCGATCACGGCCCTCTTCGCCCTCGGACTGCTGGGAGGGTTCGCGGGAACGGCCTGGCTCACCGCGGCGCAGCTGCTCGTCCCGACCGACATGCAGGGCCGGTACTTCGGCATCGACTCCCTCGGCAGCATTGCGATCCTGCCAGCGGCCCAGATCGGAGGGGCGCTCCTCATCGTCGCCTACGGGATCCGGGAGACGTACCTCCTGGCCGGACTCGTGTGGCTGGTCGCGGGCGCGGCGTTCCTTTTGCCCCGCGCGCTCTGGAACCTGGGGTACCGGCCGCCGCCGGTCACTCTCCGTAGCGACGCCGCCGCACCTGGAACGAGCGGATCGCCCGAAGGAACTCTAGGCGGGTGAGCCCGGGCCAGAGGACGTCCGAGAAGTAGAGCTCGCTGTAGGCCGACTGCCAGAGGAGGAAGTTCGAGATCCGCTCCTCGCCGCTCGTCCGGAAGATAAGGTCCGGGTCGGGGAGATCGGCGGTGTACAGGTGGCGGCTGACCGCTTCCCCGTCGATCGCGTCGGGGTCGAGCTTTCCGTCGCGGACCTGGCGCGCCAACGCCCGGATCGCATCGACGATCTCGTCGCGGCCGCCGTAGCCGAGCGCGACGTTGTACCGGTACTCCGAGTAACTTTCAGTGGCCCGCTCGGCGATGCCGATCGCCTCCTGAACGCGCAGGGGCAGGAGCTCCCGGTTCCCGAAGACCCGCACCCGGATACGGTGCCGGTGCACCCGCTCGTCGACCGCGATGTCCCGAAGGCTGCGGTCGAAAAGGTCCATCAGCCCCTCGAGCTCCTCCTTCGGCCGCGACAGGTTCTCGGTCGAGAGGGCGTAGACGGTGAGGATCCGGATCCCGACGTCGAGGCACCAGTCGAGCAGCTCCTCGAGCGTGTCCCGCCCCTTCGTGTGGCCGCCCTTCACGTCGAGGCCCTCCCGCGCGGCGAAACGCCGGTTGCCGTCCATGATGATCGCGAGGTGCCGCGGGACCGGTTCCGCCCGGACGAGCTCGGCGAGGCGCTTCTCCGTGAGGTCCCGGAGCGCGTCGCCGACGACATGGGAGAGGGACGGGCCGTCGCGCCGGCGCCCGGCGGGCTCGGAACCTCCCATCGGGGAACGATGACCGCCCCTCCCTTAAGGCGTGCCCGGCCCGCACGGCGGGGAGGCGCCCTGGTCGGGAATCTCGGCTCGGGGGTGCGTCCCCCGCCGCCTTCGAACCCGAGTCCCAGGCTCGACAGACCTAGATCCTAGACCACTAGACTACCAGGGCAGCCCCGCAGGCCTAACCGCCCGATGCTATGAATCTTGCCGCGCCGCCACGACCGCGGGCCGGGCGCCTCCTCCGGCCCCTTCCCGGTCCCCGCGCGCCCGCGCGCCGGCGGGAGCGCGCGCGTTCGACCGGGGCCGCTCCGTCCCCTCCGCCGACCTGCGTTGCGAGTCGAGGTCGACGTTTTTGTAGCGCGACCCCCGGTAGGGGGCCCACAGCCGAGGCGTGGAACATGGGTACCGGGAGCAGTTGGTTCGTATCGATCATCGCGATCCTCGGCCTCGTGCTCGCCCTCCACCAGCTGGGGGTCAATGCCAGTGCCACTCTGGGGACGGTGCTCTGGGGCATGGTACGCGCCCTCGGGCAACCCCTTTTCGCGGTCCTCTAAGGCAAGGGGCTCGAACCGCGGCGAAGCAAAGCGCTGAGAGAGCGGAAGCCCCCGGGGCGTGTAACTCCCGCTCGGGGCGGGTCGAGGGGCGCCCGTTCACGCCGCGCGGGCGCGTCGGATCGCCGCGTCAACGTCCGGCGGTCGGATCACCCCGGCGGGCGTCACGAACGCCGTCACGAACTTGGCGGGGGTGATGTCGAACGCCGGATTGCGGGCCGAGCTCTCGGTCGGGGCGATCCGCCGCCCGGCGAGCTCGAGTACCTCGAGGGCCGTGCGTTCCTCGACCGGGATCGAGGCGCCCGTAGCCCGCCGGACGTCGAACGTGCTCCACGGGGCGGCGACGTAGAACGGAACGTGGTTCTCGCGGGCCACGACCGCCTTCTCGTACGTCCCGATCTTGTTCGCGAAGTCGCCGTTCCGGGCGATCCGGTCCGCGCCGACGATCACGGCGTCGACCTGTCCCGAGGCCAGGTAGTGGCCCGCGGCGTTGTCCGCGATGATCGCATGCGGGATCTTCTCCCGGGCGAGCTCCCACGCCGTCAGCCGGGATCCCTGGAGGAGCGGACGGGTCTCGTCGACCCAGACGAAGAGCTTCGCGCCCAGGTCCCGGGCCACGCGGATCGGAGCCAGTGCCGTGCCCCATTCCACCGTGGCGAGGGCCCCGGCGTTGCAGTGGGTCAGGACCCGTTGGCACTTCATGAGCAGGGGGGCGCCCGCGATCCCGATCCGGTGACACTCCTCGACGATCCGCTCGCGGTAGGCGTCCGCCGCCACGAGGGGATCGGCGCCGGACGCCCACGCCTTGCGGACCGTCTCGATCCCGACGAACAGGTCGTTCGCGGTCGGGCGGGTCGTCCGGAGCATCTCGGCGGCCCGGTAGGGCGACTGTCGCCGGGTCCGGGCGGCGAGCACCATCCCGTACGCGGCGGCGACCCCGATGGTGGGAGCGCCCCGAACGGTGAGCGTACGGATCGCCTCGGCGACCTCCTCGATCTTCGAGAGGCGGCGGACGATCGTCTTGCCCGGCAGCTCGCGCTGGTCGATGACGTAGAGGATGCCGCGGCGGAACCAGAGAGCCCGAACCTGCATTCCGTCCCCTACGGCTCGAAGGTATGGAGAAGGTCGAGCCACGGCGGGGGCACGGTCTTCGGCGCCGCGAGCGCCTCCTCGAGGGGGATCCCGACGATCTCCGGGCCCCGCAGCACCGCGACCTGGCCGAACCGGCCCGCGAGCGCGAGGTCGACGGCGGCCGCCCCCAGGCGGGTCGCGAGGATCCGATCGAACAGCTCGGGCGAGCCGCCGCGCTGGATGTGGCCGATCTGGGCGCTGCGGGTCTCGGTCCCGGTGCGCTCCTGGATCCGGCGCGCCAGCTCGGCCCCGACCCCCCGCTCGGAAAGCAGCTCGTGGCCGAACTCGTCCTTCGCCCCGGGGGCGCCCCGGCGGGCACCGAGGTCGATCCCCTCGCTCGTCACGACGAGGGCGTAGCCCCGGGCGTGGACGGCGGCACGGACCCGTTGGAGGAGAGCCTCCTCGTCATAGGGCTCCTCGGGAACGAGCGTCGCGTCGGCGCCCCCCGCGAGGCCGGTGGCGAGCGCGACCCAACCGGCGTGGCGCCCCATCACCTCGAGGACGATCGCGCGATGGTGGCTGGCCGCGGTGTCCCGCAGACGTTCGAGCGCGTCGACGGCGACCGCGGTCGCGGAATGGAAGCCGAAGGTCCAGTCGGTCCCCGCGACGTCGTTGTCCATCGTCTTCGGCACGCCGACGACCGGTCGGCCGCGCCGGTGGAGCTCCCGGGCGGCGGAGAGCGTGTCGTCCCCTCCGATCGCGACGAGCACGTCGATCCCCTCCTTCCGGAGGGTCCCCAGGACGCGGGCGGCGTCGGCCTCGCCGGCGAACGGGTTCGTGCGGGAGGTCCCGAGGAACGTCCCGCCCCGGCCGAGCAGGTCGTGGACGTCGGCGGGGGAGAGCGGCCGGATAAGGTCGTCCCGGACCCCCTTCCAGCCGTCGAGGAAACCGACGGTCGCGTGGCCGAACTTCGCGGCCCTCAGGACGACGGCGCGGATCGCCGGATTGAGCCCGGGACAGTCCCCGCCCCCCGTCAGGACGCCGAACCTCACGCCGCGACCTCGATGTACTCCCGCGGGGCGGTCGTGAGGAACTCGAAGCCGTTCTTCGTGACGACGATGTCGTCCTCGATCCGCACGCCGCCGCGGCCCGGCAGGTAGATCCCCGGCTCGACGGTGAACGCCATCCCCTCCTCGAGGGGGTCGTCGATCTGCGGGCCGTAGTACCAGCCGTCGTGCACGGCGAGGCCGATCGAGTGTCCGACGCCGTGGATCAGGCGCCCCTTCCAGGGGGAGGCGTCGATCACGCGTTCGGCGGCGAGGTGGACCTCCTTCGCGGGCACGCCCGGCCGAATCGCGGCGAAGGCGGCCGCCTGGGCCTTCTCGACCGTCTCGTGGACGCGCATCATCTCCTCATCCCGCTTTCCGAAGTGGAACGACCGGGTGATGTCGCTCACGTAGCGTCGGTGCACCGCCCCGTAATCGCACACGATCGACTGGCCGGCCGCGAGCTTGGACTCCCCGGGCTGGTAGTGCGGCTCGGCCCCGTGCGGACCGAACGCGACGATCGTCGCGAACGAGCGGCCGTTGGCGCCGTGGCGGTTCATCCGGTACTCGATCTCGGCCGCGAGCTCGAGCTCGGTCATCCCGGCCCGCAGGGCGGACGGGATCTCCCGACCGACGGCGGAGCCGATCTCGGCGGCCTTGCGAAGGCGGGCGATCTCCGCGGCGTCCTTCGTCGCCCGCGCCTTGCGGATCGCGGCCGAGGCGTCGACCCACTTCGCGTGGGGGAGGAGCTTGTCGAGCCGGGCGAACCACTCGTGGGTCAGTTCCCGGTAGTTGAGCGCGATCGTGGTCGCCGGACCGAGGAGCTTGCGGACCGCCGCGTCGGTCCCCTCGCGCGTCACGGAGTGGACGGTGACGTGGGGGTCCGACTTCGCGGCCTCCTCGGCGCTCTGCAGTTCGAGCGGCGAGGAGAGCACGTCGAGCTTCCCGTCGGCGTGGGCGATCGCCAGCGACCCCTCGAACAGGCCGCTCGGGACGTCGAACGCGTAGAAGAAGCTCTGGTCGAGGTGCGGGTCGGTCGCGTTCGCGAGGACCAGCGCGTCGACGGGGGTCTCGAGCCGGGAGAGGATCTTTTCGATGCGCGCCTTCATCGCCCCGAGGAGAAGCTAGGGGGCTTCAACCTTTGCGGGGGCGTTCCGCAGGTCCTTCCAAGAGAGGACCGGGTCGCGGGCGGCCCGGACCTCGTCGATGCGCCGTACGGACAGGGAACGGGGGGCGGCGTGAAGGTTCTCGGGGGTATCGTTCACCGCGCGCTCGAACGCCTCGGCGAAATGGTCGAGTTCCCGCTTGCTCTCCGTTTCCGGCATCTCGACCATCAGGGACTCCTCGACGAGGGAAGGGAAGTAGACCGTCGGGGCGTGGACCCCTTCGTCGAGCAGGCGCTTGGCGAGGTCGAGCGTCCGGACCCCGCGCTCCTTGAGCGGAGCCCCCGACAGCACGAACTCGTGCTTGACGAGCGTCCGGAACGGACGGGGCAGGGATCGGCCGAGGCGGGCGGCCAGGTAGTTCGAGTTGAGGACGGACCGTCGGGCGACGTGCTTCAGCCCCTCCTCGCCGTGGGAGAGCGCGAAGGCGTACGCCCGGACGTCGAGCCCGAAGCTCCCGTAGGCCATCTTGATCTTCCCGATCGATTTCGGCCGGTCGTAGTCGAGGCGGAACTTCCTACCGGCCTTCACGACGCGCGGCACCGGGAGGTACGGCGCGAGCTTCTCGCCGGCGGCGAGGACCCCCGCGCCCGGTCCGCCCCCGCCGTGCGGCGTGGCGAACGTCTTGTGCAGGTTCAGGTGCGCCACGTCGAATCCCATCCGGCCCGGGTGGGTGGCGCCGAGGATCGCGTTGAGGTTCGCCCCGTCGTAGTAGAGCAGCCCTCCCGCGGCGTGGACGGTCTCGGCGATGTCGAGGATCTCGCTCTCGAAGAGCCCGGCGGTGTTCGGGTTCGTGAGCATGAAGCAGGCCGTTCGCTCGCTGATCGCGCCCCGCAGGGCGTCGAGGTGGACGCAGCCGTCCGTGGACGGGATCTCCCGCGTCGTGAAGCCGGCCATGCTGGCCGAGGCCGGGTTCGTACCGTGGGCGGTGTCCGGAAGGAGCACCTCAGTGCGCTGGGCCGCCTCGCCCCGGTCCCGGAAGTATGCCCGGACCATGAGCAGGGCCGCGTACTCTCCGTGGGCGCCCGCGGCCGGCTGCAGGGAGACCTCCGGCAGGCCGGTCACCTTCGCGAGCAGGCGTTCGAGCCGCCATGTCAGCTCGAGCGCCCCCTGGACGGTCGCTTCGGGCTGGTACGGGTGGAGGTCCGCGGCGCCGGGCCGTCGGGCGAGAACCTCGGAGACCTTCGGATTGAACTTCATCGTGCAGGAGCCGAGGGGGTACGCAGAGGTGTCGATGCCGAAGTTCATCTGCGAGAGCCGGGTGTAGTGGCGGATCACCTCGGGCTCCGAGAGCTCGGGCCACCGCACCGCCTCCTTGCGCCGGAACCGCTCCGGCACCCCGGGGATCGCAGGCGCGGGAGCGGCGGCGGACGGCGCCACGAGGTCCCAGACGTTCGGCTCGTCGTAGCGGGCCTGACGGAACGTCATGCGCGTCCCCCCGCGGCGGCCCAGGCGCGGGCGGCGGTCGCGTACTTCTGGATCTGCTTCTCGCCGATCGCGTCGGTGGCGGCGACGAGGATCCGCTCGGGGGTCTTCGACGCGCTGGGGCGAGGGTCGGCGAGCGGCTGGCCGCCGAGGAGGCGCCGCCGCCGCAGGCGGTCGAGGAACCCCGCCGCGGTGCCGTGCCCGAGCTCGATCGTGAACTCGCCCAGGTAGGGGGCATCGAAACGGGGGGCCTGGATGCCGTCGATCCCCCCGAGCGCGCTCGCGAGCGTCCGGGCCTTCTCCGCGAGGGAGCTCTGCAGCGTGGCGAGCCCGCGGGGACCGACCGTGGTCGCGTAAACGAGGAAAGCGAGCGCCATCAGCGACTCGTTCGTGCAGATGTTCGACATCGCGCGCGAGCGGCGGATGTGTTGCTCCCGGGTCTGGAGCGTGAGCGCGAACGCCGGGCGATCCTCGATGTCGACGGTCGCCCCGACGATCCGCCCGGGGGCCTGACGGGCGAACTCCCGCCGGCACGCGAACAGGCCGAGGAGCGGGCCGCCGAACGACGGGGAGATGCCGAACCCTTGGCCCTCGCCGACGACGACATCGGCGCCGTAGGCGCCGGGCGGCTCGAGGACGGAGAGCGAGAGGGGGTCGGCCGAGACGACGAACGGTACGGTCCCGAGGATCGATTTGAGTTCGAAGATGCCCTCATCGAGGTGCCCGAACCCGTTCGGCACGTCGGCGAGGAGACCGCAGACGTCCTTCGCCGCGATCGCCGTGCGCACGAACTCTAGGTCGAGTCGCCCGGTGCGCGGATCGTACGGGACCTCTTCAACGCGCACGCCGGGCCCGCTCGCGTAGTTCGCAAGCACGCTGCGCTCTTCCCACGGGAGGCTCGCGGGGACGAGGAACCGGTGCCCTTCGTGGAGCCGGCGGCAGAAGAGGAGCGCTTCCCCGGCGGCGGTCGCCCCGTCGTACAGCGACGCGTTCGCGAGGTCCATCCCGGAGAGCTCGACCCACAGGCTCTGGAACTCGAAGAGCACGCGGAGCATCCCCTGGCTCGCCTCGGGCTGATAGGGTGTGTAGGCGGTGTAGAACTCGCTGCGGGAGAGGATCGCGTCGACGGCGGCGGGAACGTACCGATGGGAGATCCGCCCTCCCAGGAACGAAGCGAACTTGCCGAGCGGTCGGTTCCGGTCGAGGATCCGATCGATCTCGCGCACGACCTCGGGCTCCTCGCGGCCGGCCGCGATCCCGATCCGGCCGATCCGGGCCTTCTTCGGGATGTCGCGGAACAGTTCGTCGACCGAGGCGATGCCGAGCGACTCGAGCATCGCCGCCTCCTCGCCCGGCTCGTCCGAGATCCATCGAGGCACGCTCGTCCCCCTCGCAGGCGACCGGTCCGCCGCATAAATCGGTGGGGGTGGCGTGCGCTGTCGCCGCACGGCGCCGAGGCGGTCTCGGGGCCGCAAGCCTATTCGGGTCGCTCGACCCGAGCCCGAGACCCCCGATGCCGAACCGTACCACCCTGCGCGCGTCGAGGCACGGCCGTTCGGCCCCCGCCCCGGCCCCGTCGGTCGGGATCCTCGACATCGCGTTCCATCGGGCGTCGCTCGTGACCCCGCACGGCGAGACGAAGGCCGAGCGCGACCGCCGGCGGGCGGTCCTGAAGGTCGTGCGTAGCTCCGCGACGGTCATCCGGCACCTCCGCCTCGAGTCGGGTGGCGTCCGCAAGGAGTCCGCCGGGGAGTTCGAGCGCGCGCTCGTCGAGCGCGCGTTCGGCGTCGGGACCCTCGACCGGGCGCTCCTTCGCATCCGCCGGGCCGAGGAACGGATCCGGGGGATCGCCCGGGACGCCGAGCGGGCGGCGCACAGCGGTCACGACTCGACCGACCTCGGCGACACCGTACGCGCGTTCTACGGACGGCTCTCGAGCTTCGTCCGAGAGGTCGATCCCGACCTCGTGAAGCTGCGGGCGATCGCCCGATACCTCGACGACCGGCCCCGCATCCTCGAGGGCGCTCCGACCCTGGTGGTCGCCGGGTTCCCCAACGTGGGCAAGTCGTCGCTCGTCGCGCGGCTCTCCTCCGCCCGGCCGAAGGTGGCGGACTATCCGTTCACGACGCTCGCGATCGGGGTCGGCCACGCCGACCTCGGGTTCGACCGATTGCAGGTCGTCGACACCCCGGGGGTCCTCGGCCGCTCCGCGCGGGCGAACCCGGCGGAGAAGGAGGCCCGGACCGCGGTCGAGCGGGCCGCCACGGTCGTCCTCTTCGTCCTCGACCCCACGGGGAGCAGCGGCTACACGATCGAGGAGCAGGAGCAGCTGCTCGAGCGGTGGCGCCAGGAGTTCCCCGAGCTGCCGATCCTCCCCGTCGAGACGAAGGCGGACCTCCTAAAGCGCCCGGTCGACCGGCTCCACCTCTCGGCCCGGACCGGCGAGGGGCTGGAGGAGCTCTGGGCGAAGCTCCGGGTGCTTCTCACGCCCCGCGACACGATGCCGCCGACGGAACCCGAACCCGAGCCGGAGCTTCTGGGCTCGGAACGGATGGCCGCGGAGGACCGGGAACTTTCCGACCGGCCGGCTCGCGCCCGCCGACAATCCGGTAGACGCGCCGGGCGGGAGCGTCGCGCGTGAGCTGGCGGGCCACGGGGGTCGCGTTCGCGACACTGGCCGACGCCGCTCCGCGCGAGGTGATGCTCGGGGGACGGGCGATCCTCCTCGCGCCCGTCGACGGCGGGGTCTACGCGATCGAGGCCACCTGCCCCCACCTCGGGGGCTCGCTCGCCGAGGGCACGCTGAACGGCCGGCATCTGACGTGCCCGCTGCACGAGGCGACGTTCGACGTGTCGACCGGAGCGGTCGTCACCGACCCGTTCGGCGTCGTTCCCCCCGAGGGCGGGGTGACCCCCGTGCCGTGCTTCCCGACGCGCGTGCGCGACGGGATGATCGACGTCGACCTGCCCGACGCCCCGCCGGCCTAGAGGGTGAACGCCCGCCCGTTCTCGGGCAAGAGGACCTCGGCCGTTCCCTGGAGGGCGTCCCGCAGCGGCTCGCGGTGGTCGCCGTGCATCAGAACGACGGTCTTCGCCCGGCTCTCCTTGGCGAGGCGCACGAGGTCCGAGTGGCCCGCGTGGGCGGAGAAATCGAACTTCTCGACCTCGCACGCGGGGCGGATCGTCACCTCGTCGATCGTCAGCGTGCCCTCCTCCAGGAGCTGGCGGCCGTTCGACCCCTCGACCTGGAATCCGGTAAGGAAGATGGACGATTTTGGGTCCTTGTAGCGCTCCCCGAGGTAGTACAGGACCGGCCCGCCGTCGAGCATGCCGCCGGTGGTAATGATCACTTGAGCTTCGCGCAGGGCCTTCTTGCGGTCGCCCGGGTGCTCGACGACGTGCACCGCGTCCAGGGCCCGCCGGAATCGGACCGGGTCGGCGAGGTAGTCGGGGGCCGCGCGGTAGATGTCGTTGACCGCCCGCGCCATCCCATCGAGGTAGATCTCGTAGCCCGTGTGGGAGAGCGCCATCAGAACCTCCTGCGCCCGCCCGACCGCGAAGGCGGGGACGATCGCCACCCCGCCGCGCGCGACCGTCTCTGCGACCCGGTCGCGGAACCGGCGCTCGGTCTCGCGTCGGTCGGGGTGCTCGCGGCCGGCGTACGTCGACTCCATGACGAGTACGTCGCACTCGAGCGGCTGGGCGGCCCCGACCAGGTGCGTCGGGATGGTCTGCAGATCGCCCGTGAACAGCACGTCCTTCTCCCCGCGGTAGAGCATCATCGTGGCTCCCGGGATGTGTCCCGCGGGCGTGAACTCGACCTCGATCCCCTGGTGGCGGAAGGTGCCGTGGCGGTCGACCGCGACGAACCGCTCGTGGAGCGCGTGGATGTCGGCCGTCGTGTACGGCGGAAGGTATCCTTCGAGCCGCGCGACCTTCAGCGCGTCCTTCGTGAGGAGGTCGGCGAGCGCGATCGTGACGGGCGTGGCGACGATCCGTCCTCTCGGCAGCCGGCTCAGCACCGGGGTCATCCCCGAATGGTCGAGGTGGGCGTGGGAGAGCATGACGAGGTCAACGTGCGTCGGCGGGGGACGCGGGTACGACGGGGGGTCGTCCGGCGTCATGCCGTAATCGAAGAGGAGCGTGCGGCCCTGGTCGCGGACGACGAGCCCGAGCGACCCGACCTCCGAGGCGCCCCCGAGGAAACGAAGTTCCATTGGGCGGCCGAGCGGTCTCGGCGGATAACGTCAGCTTCCCCCCGAAAGTCGTCGGGCGCGGCAAAGGCATCATTACCCTCCCCTCGGTCCCGGAGGGCGTGACGCCCGCCGCCCGGTCGGAGCTCGAGATCCTGTTTCGGATCGGTCTCGCCGTCCAGCGGACCGTCCGGGACGCCGCCGGCTCGCCCCACCGCGCCGACGTGGTCGCGGTGAGCGCGGGAGGCACGCCCACGGAGGAGATCGACCGGCTGGCCGAGCGCGAGGTGCTGCGGACGCTCGAGGCGGAGGGGGTCGACTGGAACGTCGTCTCCGAGGAGATCGGGACCGTCGCCCGGGGAGGGTCCCGGACGCTCGTCGTCGACCCGATCGACGGGACCTCGAACTCCCTGCGCCAGATGCCGTTCTCGACGGTCTCCCTCGCTCTCGGGGCGGGGGCGCTCGACGGGATCGACGTCGGCCTCGTCCGCGACCTCGACCGGGGCACGACGTACTGGGCCGAGCGCGGGACCGGCGCCTTCCGGGACGGCCGGCCGATCCGCACCCGGTCCCGACGACCGAAGGGGGAGATCGTCTTCCTCAATCTCGGCCGAAGGGCCGGTGAGCGATCGACGCGCCTCGCCTCCACCGTGCGCCGGGTGCGGTCGCTCGGCTGCGCGTCTCTCGAGATGATGATGGTGGCGCAGGGATCGGCGGACGCCTACCTCTTCGAGAACCGCGACGCGTCGCTCAACCTTCGGGTGACCGACATCGCCGCCGCGTACCGGATCCTCCTCGAGGCGGGGGGCGGCCTCTCGACGGCCGACGGCCGCTCGCTCGGAGCGCTCCCGCTCGACCTCGACCAGAGGACGAGCGTCTTCGCCTGGGGGGACGCCGAGCTCGGCCGCGCGTTCGCGGACGGGGGGTTCCCGTGAGGATCGGGCTCACCATCCATCCGCGCAAGCCCCAGGCGCTCGCGCTCGCCCGGCGGGCGCTCGCGCTGATCGGCGACCAGGCCGAGGTCCTCCTCAGCGATACCGCCGCCCGCGCGGACCCGGGCCGGCCCCACGCCCCGGTCGAGGAGCTCGCGACGGACGTGCTCCTCGCGATCGGCGGCGACGGGACGTTCCTCTACAGTCTTCGACGCTCGCCGGTCCCGCTCCTTCCCGTCAACGCCGGGACGGTCGGCGTGCTCGCCGAGGTCGACGACCGGCGGCCGGGAGAGTTCGAGGCGGCGATCGGCCGGCTGCTCGCGGGCCGCTACTCCCTCGAGGAGCGGATGAAGCTCGCCGGCCACGCCGGACCGACGGCGCTCCCCGACGTCGTCAACGAGTACGTCGTCCACGCGGCCCGGGTCGGCACCATGGGCTCGTTCGAGATCTCCTTCGACCACCGCGTCGTCGGCCGGATCCGGGCCGACGGGCTGATCGTGGCGACCCCGACGGGGTCGACCGCCTACTCGCTCAGCTCCTTCGGACCGATCGTCGACCCGGGGGTCGAGGGGCTCGTGCTGACCGCGATCGCCCCGTTCCGGGCGGAGGCGCGCTCGCTCGTCGTCGACCCGCTCGCCACCGTCAGCATCCGCGCCGTCGAGGCCGACGGGGGCGCGGTCGTGCTCGTCGATGGGCAGGACCAGTACCCGCTGCCCGAGGGGGAGGCCGTGACGATCTACCGCTCCCCGCGGCGGGCGACGCTCGTGCGGTTCGGCGTCCGGTTCCTCGAACGGCTGCGCGGCAAGCGGATCCTCCCGTGGAGCGAGGAGTTCGCCGAACGGGGGGGTTCGGTTGCCGATCTTCCGCCCGCAGCGTAAACGCGCCCCGGGGTCGCCCCGGCTGGGCGACACCCCGAACTCGATCTCCCGGCGGGCGCTCGACAGCGTGCTCGCCAGCGGCGCCTCCGCGCTCCCGAACGAGTTCGGAGGGGTGCTCCGCGCCGAGCCTCCCGGGGTGATCGGCGAGCTGCTCCTCGTCCCCGGGGGAACGGCGGGACGGCGCCACGCGAACTTCCATCTGTACATGCTTCCGGCGGACCTCACGATCGTCGGAACGGTCCACTCCCACCCATCGGGGGCGCTCCACCCGTCCGACGCCGACCTGCGGCTCTTCCGCAGCTGGGGCCGGCGACACCTGATCGTCGGCGCCCCGTTCGGGCCGGGATCGTGGAGGGCCTACGACGGGAACGGCGAGGAGACGCACCTCACCGTCGTCGGAGCGCCGGGCCCTCTCGCTCCCGGGGAGGGGATCCCCGAGTACCGGCCGCGCTCCGTGCACCGGCCTCCGCGGCCGGAGCCGTTCCCCGACGACGAGGAGTAGACGGCGGGCCCCGGTCCCTATTCGCGGACCGGGATCGTCGGGACCGGCAGCCGGTCCGGCGCCAGGTTCGGGTCGACGATCGCGCGCGCGGGGCGCGCGGAGGGGCTCATCAGGCCGTGCATCTTCGCCACGAGCTCGAGGAACGCGATGAAGCCGCGGAACGACCCGCGGTAGAGGCTCGTGTGGGACCCTTCCCAGTCGAAGAAGTCGTTGAGCATCCGCTTGGACTGGCGGATCCCGTGCGTCAACGCCCGCTTGAAGAGCTCCTGCTGGAGCGGGGAGAGCCGATCGCGGCTGAACCAGTCCCTCGACTTGAGGTGGCCGAGCGGCACGAAGAACATCGGGACGAGGAGCGACTTGAAGTCCCAGAGGTCGTCGATGAGGTCGATCGTCCGGGCGACGTCGTCCTCGGTCTCCTGCGGGAGCCCGACGATGAACGTGCAGGCCGGGAAGAGGTGGTTGTCGTTCATGAGGCCGGCCGCCTGGACCACGAGCTCGGGCCACTGGGACGCCTTGAACGGGGCGACCTTTCCCGGCATCGCGGCGGTGATGAGCCGCGGGGAGCCGGTCTCGACGCCGACCTCGACGCCCCACCAGTCCTGCTTCTCGTCGACGAGCACCTCGGCGCACTTGGCGAGGAGCTTCGGCTTCGTCATCAGCGTCGCGATGGCGACGTGGCTCCAGCCGACCTGCGCGTAGTACCGCTTCGCGAGCCGGAGGAGCGGGATGAGCTTCTCCTCGTGGGGCATGACGTTCGGGCTGCCGTAGAACATGACGTCGTCCGAGTGCAGGAGCCCCTTGCGCACTCCGATCGCGGCGTTGATCCGCAGCTCCTCCTCGATCTTGGAGAGCGGATACCAGCGCGTTGGGCGGGTCGTGACCGAGCAGAACGAGCAGCCGCGGCAGCAACCCCGTCCGATCTCGATCAGGCCGTTGACGCTCGGGTACTTGATCGACGAGATCTGCTCGATCTTCGGCGCCTCCTTCGGGCCGAGGACGACGTGCGGCGGGAGGAACTCGTCGTGGAGGGCCTTCGCGACGATCTCGCGGACGAAGACGTCGCTCTCGCCTTCGACCACGGTGTCGATGCCGCCGATCGAGTCGACGAACTCCTGGATGAACGGGAGCTTCTGGCGGGTCGCGGGGGAGAGCTGCCAGGCGCACGGCCCTCCCGCAATGATCTTGAGACCGCGCTTGCGGGCCTCGACCACCGCCGGCTGGCTGAGCATCCGCTTGAAGTTGGTGCAGTTGAGCGTCTCCTTCTTCATCACGCCGCTGAACGTCGAGCTCGGCGGGTTGAGGCCGAAGTAATCGTGGCCCGAGATCAGGAGGAGCTTCGCCTCGCCCGGCATGTACTTGTCAAGGTGGGCGGGGTGGACGATCCGGGCGTCGAACCCCCCGTCGATCAGCGACGCTTCGATCTTGCGCATCCCGTACGGGGCCTGGAGGGGGTAGCCGTGCGCGTCGACCGGCATCTCGGGGTAGAACAGGCGCCGATAGACCGCCTCCGGGAAGATGTACGCCGGGGTGGTCGTCCCGAACCCCAGGAACTCCTTCCCGTGGTGGTTGCTCATCATCGTCCAATCGCATGTGATAACGACTTCCGGCATCCGTTAACCTTCCTCGAACGTCGGGGACCGACCCGGACGACGTGCGCCCCCCTCTTAGCAGTTCTGATGCGGGTTATGCGACAAGCCAACGGGGAAATCGGGGTCCGTTCACTCGAACTCGGGGTCGTCGTCATCGCGGGGAAGGACGCCGTCGATCGCGTCGCTGGGCTCGTCCGCCGGCTCCCCTTCGTCGTCGCCCTCGCGGAACGCCGGGTCCCGCTGCAGCATGTGGATCCGCACGCAGTCCCGGTGCGCGGGATTGCCGTTCCAGGAGCTCGTTTCCTCGGGGCTTTCAAGGGGTTCCTTGCAGAGCGTGCAGATCTCGGGCGGGGGGCTGATCCACGAGATCCGCCGAGGGGGCGCGGCCATGGCTTCGCCTAGCGAGAGTCCGCGAGGGTTCGTCTATCTTTCGGCCGGGGGCCCGGGGGGCCTAGCGGGGCCGGTTCGCCCGTCGGACCGCCGACAGCACGGCGGCGACGGCCCGGTCCGCGGCGGCGGTGCCGATCCGGTCGGCGGTCGTCCCCGGCCAACGATCCTCGGCGGCCGGGCCCGGGGCCCCGGTGGTCGCGGCAAAGACGACGTCGCCGTCGGTCGACGTATGGTACGGCACGACCGCCCGGGCGAGGCCCGTATGGACGATCGCCGCGACCCGAGCGAGACCGGGGCGATCGAGCGGGGCATCGGTCGCGACCAGCGTGAGCGTCGTGCCCCGAGCCCGGGCGCCGCGGCTCCACGCCCGGTCCGGTGGGGAGATCCCGCCTCGGGGCCCGCGGGCGCCGGCGAGCCATCGGCCGGAGGAAGGGTCGCGGACCGCGCCGACCGAATTGACGACGACGAGCACGCCGACGGACCCGCCGCCAGGGATCCGGCCGGCGCTAGATCCGACGCCTCCGTGCATCGCCCGCCCCCGACCGAGGTACTTGCCGACCGTGGCGCCGGCCCCGGCGCCGACCCGTCCCTGGGACACCGGTCGTCGGCTCGCGCGGGCCGTGGCCGTGCGGCCCAACGCCTCGTAGTCAGGCAGGCCTCCTTCGCTCGTCGGGAGGTCGAACAGCGCCGCCCCCGAGACGGGAACGACCCGGTTCGGGTTCCCGAAGGCGCGGTGCCCGCCCCCGGCGGCGAGGACCTGGGCGCGAACCCCTCGCGCCGCGTCGAGCCCGAACACGCTCCCTCCGGAGAAGAAGATCGCCCAGCGCCGGCCGAACGTCGCGTCGACGGCGAGGGAGGCGGTGTCGTACGTCGCCGAGGCCCCGCCGCGGACATCGACGACCGTCGGGGCGGGGGTCGCGAACCGGACGACCGTCACGCCGGTGAGTCCGTCGTCGGACTCGGCCTGCCCGACCGAGAGTCCGAGGACCCGCGTCAGGTCGCGCGTCGGGGGGGCCACGGCCCGGGCACGCGGTGGGGTGGGAAACAAGTTGCGGGGCATCCCCGGACGCACCCTCTTTATCCCGGGGCACCGTGGAGGGGGAGAATGCCGACGCCCAGGTCCTCGCTCCATCCCCCCCGCGTGCCCGAAGGTTTCCGGGTCGCGCGGGAGATGCCGGTCGGGCGCCATCCGCTGCTCGCGGTCTTCCCCGGGCTCGACCAGCTCGCTCCCGCGATCCGCCTCGAGGCCGACCCCGAACGGCGCGCCCGGCTGTTCGACGGCACGTGCGTCGAGGTCGTCGACCAGGACCTCTGGATGTACGTGGCCCCGTGGGAGGCCCCGAAGGGGGCGCGCCGGCAGTGGAAGCCCGTCATGACCCCGGGCCGCGACTGCGTCGTGATCGGCCAGGCCCATCTGCGCGAGAGCCCCGAGCTCGTCCTGTTCATGGACGTCTACCACGAACTCTGCCACGTCGTGCAGCGGCGCGACGGCGCCAACCTCTGGGAGCCCGGGGTCAGCTACGTCGAGCGCTGGACCGAGATCGAGGCGTACCGGTTCGTCGTGCGCGAGGCCCGGGACCTCGGGGTGGACGACGCGTTCCTTCGGGAGTACCTCAAGGTCGAGTGGATCTCGGAGACCGAGCACAAGGCGCTCCTCGGCCAGGTCGGCGTCTCCGTCGGATAGGCCGACCGGGGCCGCCCGGGCCCCGACGGACCTCGTTTCGGTGCCGGACGAACCGATGCTTTATCCCCACGCCACCGGCTTTCGACGGGCCGCCGGGGCGAGGAGTCCTTGTCCATCGACATCAAGGCCCGGACGGTCCTCCGACCCTCTTCGAGCGACCTCTGGTTCCTCGCGTACCTCCCCCTCGCGATCTCCGATGGGATCGCGACGCCGCTCATCCCGCTCCTCGCGCTCCAGCACTTCGGCGCGAGCGCGTTCATCGTCACGGTCATCATCGCCGCGAGCGCGATGAGCCAGGTACCGTTCACGATCGTCTGGGGGAACCTTTCCGACCGCGTCGCGCACCGGAAGTACTTCCTCGTCGGCTCGTTCCTCGCGACCGGGGTCAGCATCCTCGGGATCGCGCTCGCGCGCGACCTGCACACGTTCTTCCTCCTCAACGTCGTCGAAGGGCTCGCCTCGGCGGCGAGCGCGCCGATCGGGACGATGCTCCTGCTCGAGACGCGCCACAAGCGCTGGTGGCCCCAGGACATCGGCCTGTTCGGGCTGATCTCCGGAGTTGGGACGACCGCCGGCCTCGCGCTCGGCTTCGTCTGGCTGTTCGTCGTCGGCCACGCGGGCTCGGCGGTGGACGCGATGACCGGCCTCCTCCTACTCTCCGGGGTCCTCGCGCTCGTGTCGGCGGGGGTCGCCTGGGTCTGGATCGAGGAGCCGACGATCCGCGTCGAGCGTCGGAGCACGAACGACCTGCTCCACCTGCGCACCGGCCTCACGGAACGCGCGCGGAACTTCCGCTCCCGCGTCGCCGGGGTGATCGACCTCACGCGCTCGAGCACCGAGCGCCTGCCGGGCCGGGAGTACCTCTTCCTGCTCGCCCTGTTCGTGATGAGCGTCGGGTTCGACATCTTCTACGGCCCGTTCCCGGTCTTCCTCTACTCCGTGCTCGGGCACAACGCCCACTCGCGCGACGCCGGGGTCTTCATCGTCTACCTCGGCGCCGCCGCCGCCTCGTCGGCGCTCTTCTTCCACTCGGGGAAGGCGGTCGACAACCACTCCCCCAAGTCGGTGTTCCTCGAGTCGCTCGGGGGTCGGGTCGCGCTGATGCTCCTCTTCCTCTGGGGTCCGATCTACATGCTGTTCGGGCTCGGGAGCCCGGCGCTGCTCGCGTGGCTGACGCTCCTGAACGCCCTGCTCGGGGTCACCTGGGCGTTCATCAGCACGGCGAGCACGCTGTTCCTCGTCCGGCTCGTCGGACGGTCGGCCCGCGGCCGCGCCCTCGGTCTCTACAACGCCATCGCCGGCGCCGGCGGCCTCCTGGGGACGCTCCTCGGGGGCTGGCTCTACGCGGTCCATGGCGTGCACTTCACCTACACGATCGCGGCGCTCACCGTCCTCGTCGGGGGGGCGTTCCTCCTCCCCATCCCCTACCACATGTTCCAGATCCCGCACGGGGCCGGCCACCGCACGCACCGGATCCGCGGCACGCGGGCCACCGCGCCCCGCCCCC
Source organism: Thermoplasmata archaeon (assembly GCA_052326305.1). Lineage (GTDB taxonomy): Archaea > Thermoplasmatota > Thermoplasmata > Lutacidiplasmatales > UBA184 > Lutacidiplasma. Next base: position 64,078 of record JBKQPJ010000011.1, read on the forward strand.
CTCCGGGCCCCCGTCGCTAGCGCGCCCTCAGCCGAGCATCTGCCAGGTGAGGTGCCGGATCACGTAGCCCAGCGCGAGGAACCCGAGGAACGTCTCGAGCTCGGGAGGGTACTCCTGGATCGTGCACGTCCGGAACCCGATCTGACCGACGCCCACGGGCGCCGCGCCGTTGGCGATCGCGAACCGGCCGGTCAGCCGCTCGATGATCGTGTACTTCGCCCCCCCGTACTCGATCGTCATCGGCCCGAACGTCGTCGACTGGGTTCGCCAGGACTCGTCGCCGATCCGGATCCGGATCTCGTCGGCCTTCGCCCGGTAGGAGACCGTCGACTCGACCACCTCCGGCGCGGCCGACCGGTAGACATGGAACTCGGTCGAGAAGAGCGCGGCGATGCGGTGGCCGATCCCGCCCTGCTCGGCCTGCACCGGCCGCCCGATCCAGGGCTCGTCGCCGATCCGCAGCTCGATGACGTTCTTCAGTATGCGGGCCGTCGCTTGGATCATCGGCCGCCCGTTAGGAATCGGGCCGTGACGTAATAATGACGCCCCCGCTCGCTCGGTCGTGGACGGAACGGCCCCGACCCCCCCGCCGTCCGAACGGGCGATCGGGATCGAGTTCTACCTCTCGCGCACCCCGGGAGTGAGCGGGCGCTCGAAGGCCACGGACGAGGACTTCCGCGTCCGGGAGATCTCGACGTACCCGCGTCCCGACCCGGTCGGGGCGTACACCGTCCTCCGGGTGGAGAGCCGGGGCTGGGAGCAGCACGAGCTCGCCGCGGCGATCGCGCGCCGACTGAGCCTCCCGTCGCGCTCCGTCCAGTGGTCCGGGACGAAGGACCGTAGGGCCGTCGCCGAGCGGCTCCTGTCGTACCGAGGGGCCCCCCCGACGGGGGGGATCGACCTCCCGGGGGTCGTGCTGCTCGAGGCCTACCGCGCCCGCGACGGCCTCGTCCTCGGGCATCACTACGGCAATGCGTTCGAGATCCGGATCACCGACCTCGGGGCGCCGCCGGCCGAGGCGGCCCGGACGTACCGGGCGGTCCAGGCCGAGCTCCGCGCTGCCGGAGGATTCGTGAACTTCTTCGGCCCGCAACGGTTCGGAGAGGTGCGGCCCGTCACCCACGCGGTGGGGCGGGCGCTCGTTCGCGCCGACATCGAGGGAGCCGTCGATCTCTACCTCACCGCCCGCCCGACCGGAGGGTCGGCGGGGACGGGGGATGCCGCGCGGGCCGAGTACGCGCAGCACCGGGACGCGCAACGGGCGCTGCGCGAATTCCCCCCCGAGTACCGATTCGAACGGGCCCTCCTCGAACGGCTTGCCCGCGGGGAGTCGGCGGCGCGCGCGCTCCGGGCGCTCTCCCTCGAGCTGCGTCGCCTGTTCGTCCATGCCTACCAGGCCTACCTGTTCAACCGGTGGCTGAGCCGCCGGTGGGCGGCGGGACACCCGCTCGACCGGCCCGAGGCCGGGGACTGGATCCTCCGGGTCGGCCGCGACGGAACGGTGCGGAGCCAGGAAGGGGTCGAGGTCGGCGACGACAATCTGCGCGAGTGTGCGGACCTCGTGCAGCGGGGGGGCGCCCTTCTTGCCGGACCGCTCGTCGGCACCGAAACGCACCCCGGGCACGGCGGAGGGAGCGAGATCCTCGCCCAGCTGCTCGCGGAGGAAGGGGTAGAGCCCGGCATGTTCGCCCTGCCGGTCGCCCCCGAGATCGCGAGCCGGGGGGCGTGGCGGCCGGTGCTCCCTCCCATGCCGCCGCTCGGGATCTCCGAGGAAGCGGAGGCGGTCCTCTTCCGGTTCGCGCTCCCGAAGGGTGCCTACGCGACGATCCTGCTCCGAGAGTTCCTGAAGAACGGTGCCTCGGCGTAGCGCCGGCTCCATTCCAGCCGAGGCTACTAATAGTCGAGGCCCGGGTTCCACGCCCGCGCTCCTCCATGGTCGTCGGCAGCCCGCGTCCGTTCGTCGTCCCGCTCCGCTCGACGGCGCACGCCTCGACCGGTTTCACCCAGGTGATGCCCCGGATCCCGACCGGCGTCCCGGACTTCGACTACCTGACCGGAGGGCTTCCGACCGGCTCCGTCGTGCTGCTGCTGGGGGAGGCCGGGGCGGGCCACCAGGAGTTCGCCCTCACCTCGGCGGTCCACCTGATGCTCCACTACGACGATCCCGAGCTCCACCAGTTCTTTCTCGGCACCGCGAAGGGGCCGTTCGTCTACCCGGAGGGGGTCGCCTTCGTCAGCATGAGCCGATCCCAGGAGCAGGTGATCGGGGAGGTCCTCGAATCGTTCCACGGCTTCTACCCCGAGGTCCTCCTGCGCCACCTCGTCTTCCACGACCTCTCTCCGAGCTATTTCCGGGACTCGGTCGTCCCCGCCGCCTGGTCGTCGATCCCCGGGCCGCTGCTCGGCGGCGGGCCGAGCCCCGACGGGTCGCCCGACGGGCCGGTGCGGGCGCTCGCCGGGGCGCTCGATGCCTGCGGGACCGGCAACGTGGTGATCGTTGACTCGCTCACCGACCTGCTCGTGCGCGACGGGATCTCGCCGAACGACCTCCTCACCCTCCTCAAGGGGCTGCGCCGGCGCGCGAAGGAGTGGAACGGGCTCGTCTACCTGCTCCTCTCCGAAGGGGTCGCCCCCGCGGCGACCGAGCAGGCCGTGATCGACTCCGTCGACGGGGTGCTGCACTTCCGCTGGACCGCGAGCCCGAACCACTCCTACCGGAACCGGGCGATGCTGATCGAGAAGTTCATGCCGGTGCTCTCGCGCCTCCCCTCCGAGCAGCAGGGGCGGTTCGTCATCCGGATCAGCGCCAAGAACGGGCTGGTGACCACGCAGTATGAGCGGGTCTGAGACGCCCGGGCGCAAGGTGTCGACCGGCGTCCCCGGTCTCGACGAGATGCTGGGCGGGGGGTTCCCGGCCGGCCACGTCGTGCTCCTCACCGGGCTCCCCGGGACCGGCAAGACGTGCCTCGGCCTCCAATTCCTGCTCGAAGGCGTGAAGCGCGGCGAGCCGGGGGTCTTCCTCTCCCTCGAGGAGGGCGTGGAGCAATTGCTCGAGACCGCCCGCCAGTTCCGCTGGCCGGTCGACGCGGCGATCGAGAAGTCGCTCCTCAAGGTCGTACGTCTCGATCCCCGCGCGACCCGTCAGAGCCTCCACCGCGTCCACGACGAGCTCGGCAAGGAGCTCTCGACGCTGGGGGCGAAGCGGATCGTCGTCGACTCGGTCTCCCTTCTGAACATGCTGAGCGACGACGAGCCGGGCCGGCGCGAGACGCTCTTCGCGCTCGCGGGAGCGTGCCGCGACTCGGGCGCCACGACGGTCCTCACCGCGGAGGCGGACCCGCGCCATCCCGAGGTGAGCCGGGACGGCCTCTCGGAGTACGTCGCGGACGGCGTCGTCGTGCTCGGCTACTCGACGGGCGCCGACGGGCACCGCGTCGGGCTCTCGCTCCGGGTCCTCAAGATGCGACGGACCCCGCATGCGCGCACCGTGCAACCATACGTCATCGGACCGTCGGGCCTCGTCGTCGACGCAAAGGCCGTCGACTTCAGCAGCGCCTGAGCGGGAACGCCCCGCCCAGGACGCGGCCGCACCGGGCCGGGGAGGGAAGGATGGTCGAGGGGACGGGACCGGCCGGATCGCTGTGGCCGCTCCCTCCGGCGCCCCCTTCTAGCGCCGACGCGCCGATCCGGTGGGTCATCTACGTCGACCTCGACGCCTACTACGTCTCTTGCGAGGTGCGCGAGCGTCCGGAGCTGCTCGGGCGGCCGGTGATCGTCGGCCCGCCTCCCTCCGACCGACCGACGCGGGGGGTCGTCCTCTCGGCGAGCTACGAGGCGC